>NZ_JADMKB010000044.1 GCF_018780075.1 Hydrogenophaga sp. | reverse complement strand
GGCCTGCTGATGATCGCGGTGCTGATCGGCGTGTGCGTGCCGCTGTTCAACGTGGGTGCGGTCTGGCCCATGGCCCGCCACGCCAACAAGGGTTTCGCCCGCGAGCTGCTGCGCAACCCGCTGATCATCGGCACCGCCAGCGGCCTGATCGCCAACCTGCTGGGGTTTTCAATACCTGTCTGGCTGGAGCCCACGGTCAACCGCATCGGACAGGCCTCGCTGGCGCTGGGGCTCATGGCGGCGGGTGCTGGCATGCAGCTCGGCACCCTGGCCCAGGCCAAGACCCTGGGGGTGCTGGTGCTGGGGGCGAAGCACCTGGGCATGCCGCTCATGGCCTTGGGAATGGCCCGCCTGTTCCACCTGGACCCGACGCAAACCACGGTGTTGCTCATGTTTTCCGCCGTGCCCACCGCCTCCAGCTGCTACGTGCTGGCCGCCCGCATGGGCTACAACGGGCCCTATGTCGCGGGCCTGGTCACCCTGTCCACCCTGCTCGGCATGGTCAGCCTGCCTTTCGCGCTGGGGGTCCTCAACTGATCGGCGAGCAATGGCCGGCGGGGGGCCTTGTGGCAAAATTGGCGGGTTTTTGGTAGCGCTGCACCCGACGCTCACGGTTCGTGGAACACACCGGGTGCTCGCGCCAGGGCCGACAGCGAACCCACATCTGAACCCGCCCGCGCAGACGCCCGCGAGTTCCATCCATCGAAGGCTTTTCATGAAAATTGCGGTTGCAGGCACCGGCTACGTCGGTCTGTCCAACGCTGTGCTGTTGTCCCAGCACCACGAGGTGGTGGCGCTGGACATCGTCCCTGAAAAAGTGGCGCTCATCAACGCACGCAAGAGCCCCATCGGCGACACCGACATCGAGGAATTCCTGGCGAACCAGCCCTTGAACCTGAGGGCCACGTTGGACAAGCACGACGCCTACGAAGGCGCGAGCTTCGTCATCATCGCCACGCCCACCGACTACGACGCCGAAACCAACTACTTCAACACCCGTTCGGTGGAGGCGGTGATCCACGACGTCATGCGCATCAACCCGGACGCGGTGATGGTGATCAAGTCCACCGTGCCGGTGGGCTACACCGCCAAGATCAAGGCGCAGACAGGCTGCCAGAACCTGTTGTTTTCGCCCGAGTTCCTGCGCGAGGGCAAGGCCTTGCACGACAACCTGTACCCTTCGCGCATCATCGTGGGCGAACGCTCCGAACGCGCCGAGGTGTTTGCCGGTTTGCTGAAAGAAGGCGCACGCAAGCAGGACATCGACGTGCTGTTCGTGGACTCCACCGAAGCCGAAGCGGTCAAGCTGTTTTCCAACACCTACCTGGCGATGCGGGTGGCCTACTTCAACGAGCTGGACACCTACGCGGCGGCGCACAACCTCGACTCGCGCCAGATCATCCAGGGCGTGGGCCTGGACCCACGCATTGGCTCGCACTACAACAACCCCTCGTTCGGGTACGGCGGCTACTGCCTGCCCAAAGACACCAAGCAGATGCTGGCCAACTACCGGGAAGTGCCGCAAAACCTGATCCAGGCCATCGTGCAGTCCAACACCACGCGCAAGGACTTCATCGCCGAGAGCATCCTGCGCAAGAACCCGAAAACCGTGGGGGTGTACCGCCTGATCATGAAGGCGGGCTCGGACAATTTCCGCTCGTCCAGCATCCAGGGGATCATGAAGCGGATCAAGGCCAAGGGTGTGCGGGTCATCATTTACGAACCGGCCCTTCATGAGGCGGAATTTTTCCACTCGCCGGTGGTGAACGACCTGGACGCGTTCAAGAATGAGTCCGACGTCATCATCACCAACCGCCTGACGCCCACCCTGGCCGATGTGCAGGACAAGGTCTACACGCGCGACCTGTTCGGCAGCGACTGATCAACCCATCCATCTTCCGAGCCGAGGAACGCCATGAAACCCACCCCGTCACTCTCATTGATCGGCCTGGCTGTCAGCGCGCTGATCGCCGGTTGCGCCAGCTCCGGAGGCTCGGCCCCCAGCGTGGCCAACCCCTACAGCAGCAGTGGTGGCAGCGCGCTGGGTGAAGTCAAGGTCAACACCATGCGGGTGTTCGGCGACAGCTACTCCGACCCCAACTTCACCAGCTCGGCGGGCACCATCAACTGGGCCACCCAGATGCAGGCACGCGGCACGGTCACCAAGTCCGACATCTACGCCATCGGCGGCGCCCGCGCCAGCTACGGCGAGGCCCGGGCCTTTGATCGACAGATCAGCAACTGGGAAAGCCGGGGCACGGGCATCGCCGACGGTGACCTGACGGTGGTCTACCTGGGTCACAACGACATGGGCCGCAACGGCAGCCCGGACAACAACCTGACCAACGCCAAGAAGGGCTACTCGGACGGTGTCAACCGCCTGATCGCCGCCGGCGCGGCCAACGACAACCGCCGCCTGTTCGTGACGCAGCTCCATGACTGGGGTCGCGCCCCAGGCGTCTCGTCACTGGCATCCAAGCAGGTGATCGGCTGGAACAACTACATCGCCTCGGTCGCGAATGCCACGCCCAACGTGATCGCCGTGGACATGTACACCGTGTTCCAGCGCATCTTCACCGACCCGGCGAAGTACGGCTTCACCAATGTGTCGACGGCCGATCCATCGCGTTCGGCCATCGATGCGCTGTTCAACGATGCCACGCACTTTGGCAACCGGGGCCAGGACATCATCACCCGCGTCTACCAACACTACCTCACCCGGGGCTGGGACTGGGCCAACAGCGTCAGTGCCGGTGCCGACGCCGCGGGGCGCATCAACCAGGACATCGACAACGGCACGCTGGTGCTGGGCATGGCTGAGCAGAAGGCGCTCAAGCCTGGCTTCCGTCTGGTACCTCTGGGCATGCAAGGCCCGCAACCCTTCAGCTTCACCCCCCGCAACAGCAAGGTGTTCCAGCCCTTCGCCAACACCCAGCAAGGGAATGCATCAGCCCCCAGCGGCCTGGCCCTGGACATGAATGTCGGCTCCGACCACAACGCCAACAGCAGCCGGGTCGGCGTCGCCGTGTTCCAGCAGGACCAGGCCAGGTACCTGTCCACCACCGCACTGCGCAATTCCAAACAGTTCACCTCCGACGCCGTCTCGCTGTACTGGAACAAACCGGTGTCTGGGTGGCTGCTGAGCAGCCAGCTGTCCCACCTCGACCTGAATTTCAGCGGCAACGCCCAGGACGACATGGTGCAGCGCACGCTGAACAACAACAGCAAAGGCAACACCTGGTCGTTCGAGAACAAGCTGCGCTACCCGATGCGCAGCGGCATGTTCAACGTGACCCCATGGATGTCGCTGACCAGCCAGTCACACACCCTGGACCCATCCCTGACCTCCACGCTGTACACCACCGACGTGATGTTCAGCTCCAACCGGGTCAACGAGTGGTTGAGTGGTGTGGGCGTAGATGTGCAGGCCGATCCCATTGCGCTGGGTGGCCGCAAACAACTGCAGTTCGGCGGCAGCCTGCACCACGTGTCCAGCCTGTCTCGGGACACGGTGACAGTGTCCATGCAGGAATCCGGCTCGCCCGGCGTGGTTCAGCGCGAAATCTTCCCGCTGGCCAAGATCGAACGCACCCAGCTGGGGCTGCAGGCCGCCTTGAGCGTGGCCAAGAACCTGCAGTTCACCGCCACCTACGGCACCCAGCTCCAGGACGTCAAGAACACGTCCAGCCTGATGCTGAAGGCCCATGTCCGTTATTGACCGCAGCGATTCATGAAGATTCTGTACGTCGCTGGACGGGAGGCCGCCTATTCGCGCACCCGCATCGTGCTCAACGCCTTGCGCCAAAACGGCTTTGACGTGGTGGAATGCCTGCCGCCCGACAAGGCCTTCAAGCACTACCCCGGCCTGCTGCTAAAGACCTTGCTGAACGCGCCCCGCTGCGACGCGGTGGTGGTCGGTTTTTATGGTCAGTTGCTGGCACCGCTGGTGCGCCTGCTGACCTGGAAGCCCATCCTGTTCGACATGTACATCACGACTTACGACACCATGGTGTTCGACCGTGAAAAAGCCGCACCGGGTTCGCTTAAGGCACGCGGCTACGGCCTGAGCGACTGGCTGTCGTACAAGGTGTCCAAGCTGTCCATCCTCGACAGCCACCATGTGATTGCACACTTCGGCCGCACGATCCACACCGAAACCAGCAAGTTCCGGCGTCTCTTTCTGGCGGTGGACGACAGCGTCATCAAACCCGGCCCGACGCGTCCCGCCGACGGCGAATTCCTCGTGCACTTCCACGGTGAGTACATCCCCTTCCACGGTGTGCGCCACATCCTCAGGGCCGCCAAATTGCTGGAGCCGCACGGGGTGACGTTCCAGATCGTCGGCAAAGGGCTCACCTACGACGAAGACATGCAGCTGGCGCGCGAGCTCGGTCTGCCCCACGTCAACTTCCTCTCGCCCGTGCCCTACGCGAAACTGGCCGAGCTGATGGCCCGCGCCGATGTGTGCCTGGGCATCTTTGGCGACAACGCCCGCGCCCAGCTGGTGTTGACCAACAAGGTGGTCGAGGCCATCGGCGTGGGCAAACCGCTGATCACCAGCCGCAACGCGCCGGTGCAGGAACTGCTCCAGCACGAAGAGAGCGTGCTGCTGGTGAATCCGGCCGACCCGCAAGCGCTGGCCGACGCCATCCTGCGTTTGAAGAACGACGAGGCCCTGCGCCACAAGATCGCCGCCAATGGCCACTTGGTCTTTCAACAGCAGTGCGCCACCGCCACCTTCGGTCAACGTTTCACGGCCATCCTGAACGAAGTGCTGGGCCTGCGCCGCGCCGCCGAATGACCCAGCGAGCGCCGACGCCAGCGGGACCCACGCCCCGGGTCCATGTGCTGCTGGCCAGCTACCAGGGCGCGCGCTACATCAGCGAACAACTGGCGTCCATCGCCAACCAGACGCACCCGAACTGGAGTCTGACCATCAGCGACGACGGGTCCAAAGACGACACCGTGGCCCTGTGCGAGGCCTTCGCCGCACAGCACCCTGAGCATTCGATCAGGGTGATCCAGGGTCCCAGGCGCCACTCCACCGCCAACTTCTTTCACCTGCTGAATACGGTGCAGCCAGAAAGCGATGACGACCTGTTCGCCTTCAGCGACCAGGACGACGTCTGGATGGCCGACAAGCTGACCCGCGCGGTGGCCACCCTGCACACGCTCCAACCGGCGCACGGCCAGGCCGCGCTGTACGCGGCGCGCACCCGACTGGTGAATGAACACCTCCAGCCGACGGGCATCAGCCGACAACCGTTGCGCCGACTCGGTTTTGGCAATGCCTTGCTTCAGAACGTGGCCAGCGGAAACACCATGGTGTTCAACGCTGCGCTGCTGCGGCTGCTGCGGCTCATCCAACCCGGGCATGCGGTCTTACACGACTGGTGCGCCTACCAGGCCGTGACGGGGTGCGGCGGGTTGATGAGCTTCGATCCAGAACCCTGCCTGCTGTACCGGCAACACGCCGACAACCTGATCGGATCGCAAGGGCGCTCCTGGGACAAGGTTCAGCGCATCGGCAAGCTGTTTCGAGGCCAGTACCGAACCTGGGGCGACCAGACCGAAGCCGCCATGAACGACCTGGCACCCGCGCTGAAGCCCGAAGCGCTGCGCCTGCTGCGCAACTTCCAGGCGATGCGCCGGCAACCGGGCGCCCTCGGCCGGATACAGGCGGGCCGACGCAGTGGGCTGTGGCGTCAGACACTGTCGGGGCGCGCCTCGCTGTGGCTCGGACTGGCGATGAACCGCATCTGAGCCGGCCGATCACGCCCCAAAAAACATGATGAACAACCCTGTCGCCACCCCGACGCCCTCCCACGCCTGCGTCGTGCTGGTCTTGCTGCCGGTTTACAACGGGGCCCGGTTTCTCGCCCAGCAGATCGAGTCCGTGATGAACCAGACCGGTGTGCAGGTGTTCCTGATGTGCCGCGACGACGGCTCCACCGACGCATCGATCGATCTGCTGCGTGCACACCAGCAACGTTGGCCGGACCAAGTGCACCTGATCGAGGACGCACAGGGAAACCTCGGGGCGAGCGGCAATTTTTCGCGGCTGATGCACGCAGCGCTGGCGTTTGAGGCACCCACCCCGTGGACAGGCCAGCCCTGCTACGTGGCCCTGTCAGACCAGGACGATCTGTGGCACAGCGACAAGCTCGCCACCGCCGTGGCCGAGATCCGGCGCCTGGAACAGGCACACCCTGGCCAACCGGCGCTGGTCCACAGCGATCTGCGCGTGATCGCCGAAGACGGTCGCGAGATTGCGCCGTCCATGGCGCGCTACCAGGGCCTGCAGACCCAGCGCAGCGGCTTTGCCGCGCAGCTGCTGAGCAACACGCTCACCGGCTGCACCAGCCTGATGAACCGCGCCCTGCTGGAAAAGGGCTTGCCGGTGCCTCCCGACGCCATCATGCACGACTGGTGGTTGTCGCTCGTCGCCAGCTCCCTGGGCTGCCGCACCTACCTGGACACCCCGCTGATCGACTACCGCCAGCACGCCAGCAACGCCATTGGCGCCAAGGCCCAGGACCAACCCGTGGTGTTCAAGAGCATCATTCACCGCCTGTTTGACGATCGGCATGGCGACATCTTTCGCCTGAATGCGCGGCAGGCGGCGGCGTTTCTGGAACGCTTCCGAACCGAGCTGACGGCTCGCCAACGGTTCATCTTGTGGTTGGCATCGCACCTTGACCTGCCCGTGCCGCCGCTGCAGCGCCTGCTCTACCGCGTGCTGAGGAGACTGTGAGCATGCGTCTGTCCCTGGTGAGCCATGGCCAGGCGTCGCTGGCCAACCACTTCCTGCGCGATCTGGAACGGACGCACGAGGTCACCGAGCTGGTGGTGACCGAGAACGTCCCCGACACCGGTCTGGCGCTGCCGAACAGCCTGTCGGTCCGACACTTGCAGAATCCGTCGCCTCTGGGCTTCGCCGGCAACCACAACCAGGCCTTTCAGGGTTGCGACCAGTCCTTTTTCTGCGTGGCGAATCCCGACATCCGCCTGTTGTCCAACCCGTTCCCTGGCTTGCTGGCGGCCATGCAGGACCCGCGCGTGGGCCTGGTGGCGCCTTTGGTGCTTTGTCCTGCGGGCCTCCCGGAAGACAATGCCCGGCGTTTCCCGACCCCCTGGAACCTGGGACGCAAGTTGCTCGGCGGGGACGACGGCCGTTACCACCTGCAACCCAGCAAGACCCTCGCGCCCCAGCCGGTGGAGTGGGTCGCGGGCATGTTCCTGCTGTTTCGCTCAGAGGCTTTTCGGGATGTGGGAGGCTTTGATGCTAAATTCCATCTTTATTACGAGGATGTGGACATCTGCGCCCGCCTGTGGAAATCAGGCTGGAAAGTGATGTGCGATCCCGGGGTCACCGTGGTGCACGAAGCCCAACGGGCCAGCCGGCACAACCCACGGTACATGAGTTGGCATGCCGCCAGCATGGCACGCTACTTCCTCAAACACCTGGGTCGTCTGCCTGCAGCGCGTTCCACAAACACCGGTCAACAGATTTGACCCCCCACCGCTTGCCGACCTGAAATGGGGGCGGCGGCTCAATCAGCAAACGCAAGACACAACGCAGGAGCGAAAATGATTCTGGTCACGGGTGCCGCAGGCTTTATTGGCGCAAATTTTGTGCTGGACTGGGTGGAGCAATCCGAGGAGGCGGTGGTGAACCTGGACAAGCTCACCTACGCCGGCAACCCGGAAAACCTCGCCAGCCTGCAGGGCAATCCCCAGCACATTTTTGTCCAGGGCGACATTGGCGACCGTGGCCTCCTGGATCGCCTGCTGGCCGAGCACCGCCCGCGTGCGGTGGTGAATTTCGCGGCCGAGAGCCATGTGGATCGATCGATCCACGGCCCGGAGGATTTCATCCAGACCAATGTGGTCGGGACCTTCCACCTGCTCGAAGCCGTGCGCGCCCACTGGGGTTCGCTGGAAGGCGCCGAAAAGGACGGATTCCGTTTCTTGCACGTGTCGACCGACGAGGTCTACGGCACCTTGGGCCCCCAGGACGCGCCGTTCACCGAAACCACGCCTTACACGCCCAACAGCCCCTACTCGGCCACGAAGGCTGCCAGCGACCACCTGGTGCGGGCCTACCACCACACCTACGGCATGCCGGTGCTCACCACCAATTGCTCGAACAACTACGGGCCCTACCATTTTCCCGAGAAGCTGATCCCGCTGATGATCGTCAACGCCCTGGCGGGCAAGGCGCTGCCGGTCTATGGAGACGGCATGCAGGTGCGTGACTGGCTCTACGTCAAGGACCACTGCAGCGCGATCCGTCGCGTGCTGGAAGCCGGCCAGGTCGGTGAAACCTACAACGTCGGCGGCTGGAACGAAAAGCCCAACATCGAGATTGTGAAGACGGTGTGCGCCCTGCTCGGTGAAATGCGCCCGCGTGCGGATGGCCTGCCCTACACGAGCCAGATCACCTACGTGAAAGACCGTCCGGGCCACGACCGCCGCTACGCCATCGACGCCAGCAAGATCCACCGTGAACTCGGCTGGAAGCCGGCCGAAACCTTCGAGAGCGGCATCCGCAAAACGGTGCAGTGGTACCTGGACCACCCTGACTGGGTCGCCCACGTGCAGAGCGGCGACTACCGCCACTGGATCGGCCAGCAGTACGGGGCGACTGCATGAACATCCTCCTGACCGGCAAGAACGGGCAGGTCGGTTTTGAGTTGCAACGCGCCCTGGCCCCTCTGGGGCAGGTGCATGCGGTGGATTCGGGTGACTGTGATCTGGCCGACGCGCAGGCCTTGCGCGCGCTGGTTCGTCGGGTCAAGCCGCAGCTCATTGTCAATCCCGCTGCCTACACGGCGGTAGACCGGGCCGAAAGCGACCCAGCCCAGGCCATGGCGGTCAACGCCCTGGCGCCGGCGGTATTGGGCGAAGAGGCGAAAAAGCTGGGCGCTGCGGTGATTCACTTTTCGACCGACTATGTGTTCGACGGTCAGAAGGTGGGCAAGTACACGGAGGATGACGCGACAGCTCCCTTGAGCGCCTATGGTCGCAGCAAGCTCCAAGGCGAGCGCGCCCTGGCGCAGGCCACGCCCCATCACCTGATTCTGCGCACCAGTTGGGTGGTTGGTGCGCACGGGAGCAACTTTGCCAAAACCATGCTGCGGCTGGCGACCGAACGCGAGCAGCTCAACGTGGTGAATGACCAGCATGGCGCACCCACATCGGCCGCGCTGATTGCCGACGTGTCGGCGCATCTGGTGCGTCGGCTGCAGACCGTTGGAGAGGCGAGCTTTCCGTTTGGGCTCTATCACGTGACAGCGGGCGGTGAGACCAACTGGTGCGACTACGCGCGTTTCGTGATCGGCTACGCCCAGCGCACAGGACGCTCACTTCGTCTCACACCAAACGACATCCTCCCCATTGGAACGGGCCAATACCCCACAACGGCCCGCAGGCCGCTGAACTCCTGTCTGGACACCACGCATTTCCGCGACACCTTCGGCCTGCAACTGCCGCACTGGCAGCAAGGCCTTGACCACATCCTGCAACAGATCTTATGAACGCCATGCACAGAAAAGGCATCATCCTCGCCGGCGGTTCGGGCACCCGTCTGTACCCTGTCACCCAGGCCGTGAGCAAGCAGCTCATGCCGGTGTACGACAAGCCGATGATCTACTACCCGCTGAGCACGCTGATGCTCGCGGGCATCCGTGACATCCTGATCATTTCCACGCCGCAAGACACTCCGCGCTTCACCGAACTGCTGGGCGACGGCAGCCAGTGGGGCCTGAACCTGCAATACGCTGTGCAACCCAGTCCTGACGGTCTGGCACAGGCCTTCATCATTGGTGAAGACTTCCTCGGCAACAGCCCTTCCTCGCTGGTGCTGGGCGACAACATTTTCTACGGTCACGACTTCGCTGCCCTGCTCGGCAACGCCACGGTTCGCCCCGACGGTGCCACCGTGTTTGCGTACCACGTCAACGACCCGCACCGCTACGGCGTGGCCGAGTTTGACCCCAGTGGCAAGGTGCTCAGCCTGGAAGAAAAGCCACTCCAGCCCAAGAGCAACTACGCCGTGACCGGGCTCTACTTCTACGACAACCAGGTCGTGGACATGGCCAAGAACCTCAAGCCTTCGCCGCGCGGCGAGCTGGAGATCACCGACCTGAACCGCCTCTACCTCGACGCCAATCAACTGCACGTCGAAGTCATGGGCCGAGGCTACGCCTGGCTGGATACCGGCACCCACGACAGCCTGCTCGAAGCCGGCCAGTTCATTGCCACACTGGAGAAACGCCAGGGCCTCAAGGTGGCCTGCCCCGAAGAGATCGCCTACCGCAGCCGCTGGATCGACATCGAGCAGGTGCAGCGGCTGATCAAGCCCCTCGCCAAGAACGGCTACGGGCAGTACCTGCAACAAATCATCAAAGACGACCTGCGCTGAACGCCATGAAAGCAACCCCCCTGGCCATCCCCGAAGTCATCCTGTTCGAACCCAAGGTGTTCGGCGACGACCGTGGCTTCTTCTACGAAAGCTTCAACCAGGCCCGGTTCGAAGAGGCCGTCGGCCATGCGGTCGAGTTTGTGCAGGACAACCACTCCAAATCGAGCAAAGGTGTGCTTCGCGGGCTGCACTACCAGGTCCAGCAGGCACAAGGCAAGCTGGTCCGGGCGGCACAGGGCGAGGTGTTCGACGTGGCCGTGGACATCCGCCGCTCCTCGCCGACGTTTGGCAAGTGGGTCGGTGCGCTGCTGAGCGCCGACAACAAGCACCAGCTCTGGGTGCCGCCGGGCTTTGCCCACGGTTTCGTGGTGCTCAGCGACACCGCCGAGTTCCTCTACAAGACCACCGACTACTACGCACCGGCGCACGAGCGCTGCATCGTCTGGAACGACGCTGATCTGGACATCGACTGGCACACCGGCACGCCCCCCCTTCTCTCTGCGAAAGACCAGGCCGGCGCCGCCTTCAGGCAGGCCGAGGTTTTCGCCTGACACGCTCCATGAAACTGTTTTCTGTTGTTCTTTCCGGCGGGGCCGGCACACGCTTGTGGCCTGTTTCTCGACAGGCCCATCCCAAACCCTTCATGAAGCTCGGGGGCAGCGCGCTGCTGGAGCAAGCGATTACCCGTGGCCAAGCCTGCGGGACGGATGATCTCTTGATCGTGACCAACCAGGACCACCTGTTCCTGACGCAGGGTCTGTTGGCCGAAATGGTGGCCCCCCCAAAAGCGCACTACCTCCTGGAACCCAAGGGCCGGAACACCGCACCGGCCATCGCGTTGGCAGCGCTCAGCTGTCAATCCACTGCGGGTGACGACGCCGTGATGCTTGTGCTTCCGGCAGACCACCTGATTCCCGACACCGAAACCTTCGTGGCCAACGCCTTGGAGGCAATCCGCCAAGCACAGAATGGCCAGCTGGTGGTGTTCGGCATTCATCCCACCGGCCCGGAAACCGGTTTTGGCTACATCGAAGTCGCCAAGGTTGGACGGGAGGTGCAACCGGTACTCAAATTCGTCGAAAAGCCCGACTTACTCACGGCCCAGGAGTACCTCGCCACAGGTCGTTTCTACTGGAACAGCGGCATGTTCTGCTTCACGGCAGGCACCTTGCTGGCGGCTCTGGCGCTACACGCACCCGATGTCCTTGCCGCAGCCCAGCAGGCCATGTTGCAGTCCACCACCAAGCCCCTGCCCCTGGCCGAGCAGGCCGCGGCACCGCTGGTCACACGCTTCGACGGACACGCTTTCGGCAAACAGCCCGACATCAGCATCGACTACGCGGTCATGGAACGCGCCACCAATGTGGTGCTGGTTCCCGCGCGCTTTGGCTGGAGCGACGTTGGCGCCTGGCCCGCCGTCGCCCAGGCCCACACACCCGACGCCAGCGGCAACACGCTGGGCGCGGCCGACAACACCGACTGGGTGGCCGTGAACACCACTGGCACACACGTCCACATCGATAGCCATTGCCACAAAGTGGTGGCAACGTTGGGCGTCAAAGACTTGGTGGTGGTGGACACTCCCGACGCACTCCTGATCGCGAGCAAACAGGAAGCACAAAGCGTCAAACGGATCGTCGACGCGCTCAAAGAACGCCACGTCAACAGTCCGCAGCACCAGAGTACCCTGCTGCCGCCAGAAGTGCACCGGCCCTGGGGCACCTACTCGACGCTGAAAGAAGAAGACGGTTACAAGGTCAAGCGCATCACCATCAAGCCGGGGCAAAGCCTGAGCCTGCAATACCACCACCAGCGCGCCGAACACTGGGTGGTCGTGCGTGGCCGGGGCATCGTCCAGATCGGCGATGCCGAATACCCCACGCGCCCGGGTGAATACCGCCACATTCCATTGCAGGAAAAACACCGCCTGACCAACACGGGGCGCGACGAACTGGTGATGATCGAGGTGCAATGCGGTGACTACCTGGGCGAAGACGACATCGTTCGGCTCGCCGACACCTACGGGCGAATCTGATGGACATGATCCGGGCCCTGTGGGCTTACCGGGGCTTCATCCTCGGCAGCGTCAAACGCGAGTTCCAGACCAAATACCGCAATTCCCTGCTGGGCGCGGCGTGGAACATCATCAACCCCCTGTCGATGATCTTCGTCTACACGGTCATCTTCTCCCAGCTCATGAAGACACGGCTTCCAGGAGTCGAGGGTGACTACGCCTTCAGCATCTACCTGTGCACCGGCATCCTGATCTGGGGCCTATTTTCCGAAATCACGACGCGGGCCACTGGCATGTTCCTCGAACATGCCAACCTACTGAAGAAACTGAGCTTTCCCCGCCTGTGCCTGCCGGTCACGGTGGTCAGCAACGCGGTGCTCAACTTCGGCATCGTCTTCGGCCTCTTCACCCTCTTCCTGCTGCTGTCCGGCAACTTCCCGGGCTGGGCCTTTCTGGCGCTGATCCCGCTGCTGCTGCTGCTGGTGCTGTTCGCCATCGGCATCGGCATCACCCTCGGCGTGCTAAACGTCTTCTTCCGCGATGTGGGGCAGTTCTTCGGCATTTTCCTCTCGTTTTGGTTCTGGTTCACCCCCATCGTCTACCCGGTGGCCATCCTGCCCGAACAGGTGCAGTACCTTATGAAGTTCAATCCCATGGCCAGCGTCATGGTGGCCTGCCAGGGAGTTCTCGTGCATGGTCAGTGGCCACACTGGACCAGCCTCTGGCCCGTGGCGGCGCTGACGGCCTTCCTCTGCATCTTTGGCCTGCGTCTGTTTCGCCTGCGATCTGGCGAAATGGTGGATGAACTCTGAAGACGAATCGGCAGTTACACACCATGGGCACCATCTCTGTTTCTCACCTGGGCAAGGCCTACAAGCAATACCCATCACGCTGGGCACGCTTGGCCGAATGGCTTGTCCCGTTTTATCCGCAGCGCCACACCCTGAAATGGATTTTGCAGGACATCAGCTTCAACATTCAACCAGGCGAGACCGTGGGAATCATGGGCGTGAATGGGGCTGGCAAAAGCACCCTGCTCAAAATGATCACGGGCACCACTCAGCCCACCACGGGCAGTGTGCACATGACGGGCCGTGTCGCTGCCATGCTGGAGCTCGGCATGGGCTTCCATCCTGACTTCACAGGGCGTCAAAACGTCATGATGGCCGGGCAACTACTTGGCCATGCCGTCGAAGACATTCAAAGGTTGCTTCCCGAAATCGAAGCCTTTGCCGAAATCGGTGATTACATTGACGAGCCTGTGCGCGTTTACAGCAGCGGCATGCAGGTGCGCCTGGCTTTTAGCGTGGCCACCGCCATCCGCCCTGACATCCTGATCGTAGACGAAGCACTTTCGGTCGGTGACGCCTATTTCCAGGCCAAGTGCTTTCAGCGCATCAATGAGTTCAAGGAACGAGGCACCACGCTTCTTCTGGTTACTCACAGCACTGCAGACGTGGTGAAACATTGTGCCCGGGCGATTTTGCTCAAAAATGGCCAGATGATCATGGACGGTTCATCGAGGGCAGTTTCTAACCGCTATATGGACGAATTGTTCGGTAAGCGAAGGAAAACTCAAGATGAACCCAGTCTAGCCAATGCCACCGAAGAGCAGCAATTTTTTCATGGTGCGGCTGAAGAGTTTCACACCCGCTCTGGGTACCATCCACAAGAACATCGCTGGGGTCAGGGTGGAGCAGTCATCCTCGACTACCTCGTGGTTGCAGATGGTGAAAAATACCCCTCCCGCATCGAGGCCAATGCCAATACCGACTTCGTTTTCAAGGTGCGATTCGATGCCAATTTCGACAATGTCGTTCCAGGTTTTCTAATCAAGACATTGGAAGGCATTTTTCTCTACGGCACCAACTCCTTTGTGTCATCACATGGAAAAGAGCGCATTTCAGCTCGCGCCGGGGAAATCAAGGTATTTCGATTTTCGCTGCCCCTCAACCTCAACGAAGGGCATTACCTTGCATCGTTCGGAATTTCTTCTGGCGACCCACTGCACGACCTGACCCCCTTGGACCGCCGCTATGACTCAGTCCTGCTCCATGTGGGTCGGACTTTGCAGTTCTGGGGCATTGTGGATCTCCGCGCCTCGTTTCAAAGGTTGGACATCCCACAGCAAAGCACTACGCATGATTAACTCCCTTGTTGCAGACCTACCTGAGGTCTATCAGCCCATTTATGGGCATCCAGAACTGTCTCGCCATGTATCCCGCACCAGCCAGGATCGGCTCGAACACATTGCACGCATCCACGATGCGATACAGCGCTTGCTTGGCAGACCGCTTAGGGTGCTGGACCTTGGTTGTGCTCAAGCCTATTTCAGCCTCAACTTGGCCGAGCGCGGTGCAACCGTTCACGGGGTCGACTATCTTGACAAAAACATATCTGTTTGCTGTGCTCTCGCCAGGGAGAATGCGGCTCTACAAGTCAGCTTTGAAACTGGCCGGATTGAAGATGTCATCACTCGCTTGGAGCCTGGTCAATACGACCTCGTGCTGGGGTTAAGCGTCTTCCATCACATCGTGCATGAAAAGGGTGTCGCGGTCGTCCAGGCTTTGCTGGGTCGCGCTGCCGCTCAATGTGGAGCGCTTGTGCTGGAGCTGGCCTTGCGCGAAGAACCTCTCTACTGGGGCCCCGCGCAACCAAAGGACCCACGCTCATTGTTGGATTCCATTCCTTTTATCCACGAAGTGGCTCGGCACAGCACCCACTTGGCAAACATCGTTCGACCGCTACTTGTAGCGAGCGATAAGTACTGGATACTGAGTGGCCAAGCCTACCGGTTTCATAGCTGGACAATGGATCCCCACACATTGGCTCATGGACTCTATCAATCAAGTCGGCGGTATTTTTTTGGGGAAGATCAAGTTGTCAAATTGTATCGATTTGATCACATATTGGGTGACGTCAATCGAGATCATTTCACCAACGAGATGACTTTTTTGCGGAATCCACCGATTGGATTTTCCGCCCCAAATCTCATTGTTTGCGACAACAACGAAACAGAAGCCTGGGTCGCGATGCAGCGGCTACCAGGTCGACTTTTGCTTGACTTGCTCCGTGAAAATGTTGCTCTCGACACCCATGCATTGTTGCTCTTCGTGCTCGATCAACTCGCTTCGCTCGAAGCGGTTGGTTTGTTTCACAACGATGTGCGGACCTGGAATATTCTTGTCGCCGAAGATGGCGCTGTGCATCTCATCGACTACGGTTCGATCTCTCCTGTTGCACAGGACTGCGTCTGGCCTGCCAATCCATTTTTTGCATTCTTTATCTTCGTCCGAGAAGTCATCACCGGTGAAATCGATGACCCGGATCCGCTGCGCACCATCGCCATAACCCCCCTGCGACTGCCGGCAAGGTACCAGGCGTGGGCCACGGCCCTATGGCACCGTCCGTTGACCGAATGGTCCTTCCATCTCATGCATCAGACGCTGCTGAAAGGCGTTGACGATGGCGACTCGCGCCCGTCTCCAAACAATCCGCAAGATGTCTGGATGCAGGTGATTGAAGAAGCAATACAGACACAAAAGAACCTCGGCCAACACATCAGAGCGGGCTTGAACGCAGTGCAAACCGAGCTTAAGGCTTTCGTGGCACCTGCACAACAGGCCACAGCCTCCGCCGACAACGCCTTATCCATCGCGCAACAGGCCATGGATGCATCACAGCAAACACGTGACCTTATCACCGGTTTTGAATCGACGCTGCAGCAGTATCAAAGCCTGGCAGTGGCATCCGAACAGCGGATACATGCCTTGCTCAGCAGCACCTCATGGCAGATCACAGCGCCGCTGCGTTGGCTCAGCTTGCAGAGAAAGTTGCTGGCCACATATGGCTGTCGCTCGCGTTTTCGCGCTCTGTTGAAGAAGATTCTTCTGCGGCAAATAGTCGCCATCAATGCACGGCCCCAGTTGCGCATGCGCCTAGTGAAAGGAGTACGCCGGTTGGGTTTGTACCCCAGTATGCGAGAACTGTATTTCCGCTTACAGGGTCAACCAGAAAGCAATATTGCGCCGGACTTAAATGCACAAACTCCGCCGCGTTCTGATTTCATGGCAATGACTGAAGATCACTTATCGCCACGTACCCGCCAGATCTACATCAATCTCAAAGACGCCATAGAGCACCACCGGAAGGAGAATGGCTGATGCGCATCGTCATCGACCTTCAGGCGGTGCAAGCGGAAAATCGACTGCGAGGTATTGGTCGTTATTCGCTGTCCCTGGCCTTGGCGATGGTGCGCAAACGGGGTGAACATGAGGTCCTGATTGCGTTAAATGGTCTCTTCCCCGATACCATAGAACCTATCCGCGCTGCGTTCAACAACCTACTGCCGCAAGAAAATATCCGCGTCTGGAATGCCGTTGCACCCGTTGCCGGCATCAACACGACCAACGATTGGCGCCGGCACTCGGCGGAATTGGTGAGGGAGGCATTTCTCACCAGTCTCAGGCCGGACGTGGTACATATATGCAGCCTGTTCGAAGGCCTTGGGGATGATGCCGTATCCAGCGTTGGTGCACTGTCACGGACGCACCCGACGGCCGTGACACTCTTTGATCTGATTCCCTACATTCATCGCAAACCCTATCTTGAAGATCCGGCAGTCGAGGCTTGGTATTTGGGAAAAATAGAGCATCTGCGCCGTGCCGATCTCTGGCTGACCATCTCGGAATCATCCCGAAGGGAAGGCATCGACCACCTCGGTTTACCGCATGATCGATCGGTCAATATCTCTACCGATGCCGATGCTACCTTTCAGCGGATCGAAATTTCAGCTGAATCAGAAAAAACACTTCGGCAACAGTATGGTTTGCACCGCCCCTTTCTGATGTACACCGGCGGCATCGATCATCGGAAGAACATCGAAGGTCTTATTCGCGCATTTTCGAAGTTGCCAACCGTACTGCGCAACGCCCATCAGTTGGCCATCGTTTGCTCCATGCAGCCAGGAAGAAAGCAACTATTGGAACGACTGGCTGCGCAAGTGGGGTTAGGTAAAGATGAAATGGTGCTCACCGGATTCGTCCCTGAAGATGACCTTCTTGCCCTCTACAACCTTTGTACACTGTTCGTTTTTCCATCTTGGCACGAAGGTTTCGGTCTGCCTGCTCTGGAGGCAATGCGTTGCGGCGCTCCTGTGATCGCAGCAGACACATCCAGTTTGCCCGAGGTCGTTGGGTGGGCTGATGCACTATTTGACCCCCATTCTGATGAGGCAATCACGCGTGCGGTAGAACGCGCTCTCACAGACGCGGCGTTTCGTGCGCAGTTGATTGCTCATGGACAAATGCAGTCAGTCAAGTTTTCGTGGGACATGACCGCTCGACGCGCAATTGATGCGATGGAAAGATTGGTCATCGACAGGACTGCTCAGCGGGCGTCCAAAGCTGCGCCGCCAAATCGGCTCCGGCTCGCCTACGTGTCGCCCCTTCCTCCCGAACGATCCGGCATTTCCGACTACAGCACTGAGCTGCTACCCGCATTGGCGCAACACTACGAGATTGAAGTGGTGGTTGCTCAGGACAGCGTCACTGACGCGTGGATCAAGGCGAATTGCCCAATTCGGTCGTTGCAGTGGTTCGCGGAAAACAGCAAACGCTTCGACCGTGTTCTCTACCATTTCGGCAACTCTGCATTTCACCAGCATATGTTTGGGCTGCTAAGCGCCGCCCCAGGTGTCGTGGTACTTCATGACTTTTACCTGTCCGGGATACTCCACCATATGGATGCCACGGGTCGCTCTCCAGGTTGCTTTACGGAGCAGCTGTATCGGTCACACGGGTATGCCGCTCTACTGGACCGTGCTCACGCCACCAATGAGACGGACGTCATCTGGGAATATCCCTGCAGCCGAGATGTCATCGAAAGTGGCATTGGAACGATCGTTCATTCAGAAAATTCTATTCAATTGGCTCAGCGCTGGTATGGTCACGATGTACAGGCGTACTCAGTGATTCCGCTGCTGCGTGTTCAAGAACGTTCAAATAAGGCTTCTGCGGCGCGCAATGCCTTAGGTTTTTCAGACAACGACTTTCTTGTCTGTTCGTTCGGTATTCTTGGCCCAAGCAAGCTCAATCATCGTTTATTGCAAGCCTGGTTAGATTCCTCCCTTGCAAAGTTAGCCACCTGCCATCTCGTCTTTGTTGGCGAAAACCACGCTGATGACTATGGAACCGAACTTCTTGCCTTGATCAAACGACACCCGAACGGCTCATCTGTTGATATCACCGGCTGGGTTGAAAAAGAGACATTTCAAAAATACCTCAATGCAGCGGATCTTGGCGTACAACTCCGATCGTTTTCACGAGGCGAAACGTCAGCTGCCGCACTCGACTGCATGAATTATGGCTTGGCTACTATAGTCAACGCAAACGGCAGTATGGCAGATTTGGACGATGACGCTGTTTGGAAACTTCCTGATGAGTTTGACGACCAAGCACTCATTGATGCTTTGGAAACCTTGTGGCGTGATCGAGGCAGGCGTAAGCAGATCGGCACAAAAGCAAGAAGCGTCATTCTCGAGAACCATGACCCCATTCGCTGTGCCCAGCAATATAAAGTTGCTATCGAAGGCTTCTACAAAAACCAAGGTACGCTGAAAAACCTGATAACCGCGATCAGCGCTATTCCGACTGCACCTATGCCTGAATGCGAGCTAGAGCAACTTGCGTACTCAATGGCAACCACGTTTCCACCCGCGCGAGCAGGGAAGAGCTTGCTGGTTGACATCTCAGAGCTTGTGCAGCGTGACGCCAAAACTGGCATCCAGCGTGTGGTGCGCAGCATATTGAAGCACTGGTTGCTTAACCCGCCGGCCGGCTGGCGAGTGGAACCGGTCTATGCCACAGCCTCAGAACCTTATCGATATGCAAGGCAGTACACAACCACCTTTCTCAGCATACCAAGTGCAGGGTTAGCCGACGAAGTGATCGACTTCTCGCCTGGCGATATCTTTTTTGTGTTGGATTTTCAGCCCCAAGTGCAAGCGGCACAGGCCAGCTTCTACCAACATCTGCGCGCCCAAGGCGTAACCGTCAAATTCCATGTTTACGATCTGCTCTGCATTCTTCAGTCCCAACACTTCCAACCCGGCGCGGCAGAGGTCTTATCCGACTGGTTGCAGGTTGTAGGTGAAAGCGATGGCGCCATCTGCATCTCGAAAGCGGTTGCCTTAGAGCTTCAGGACTGGATGAGGGCCAAGACATGGAAACGCCTTCGTTCATTCCAACTGACCTCGAACCCGCTAGGCGCTGACTTCAGCGGCTCTGCGCCGAGTCGAGGTCTGCCCTCAGATGCAGATCATGTTCTTGCAACCATCAAGCAGCGCCCCAGCTTCCTGATGGTCGGAACGCTGGAACCACGCAAGGGCCACGCCCAAGCGCTTGGTGCATTCGAGCTTCTTTGGCAAAGCGGCGTCGACGTGAATCTTGTGATCGTCGGAAAACAAGGATGGATGGTCGAACCACTTGCGGAAAAGCTGCGCAGTCACAACGAACGAGAGAGACGTCTGATCTGGCTTGAGGGCATTAGCGACGAATATTTGGAACATGTCTATGTATCAAGCACCTGCCTCATTGCTGGATCCTACGGCGAAGGGTTTGGCCTACCTCTAATTGAAGCAGCCCAGCACAACCTGCCGATCATTGCAAGAGATATCCCTGTGTTTCGGGAGGTCGCGGGCAAGCATGCGTTTTATTTCAATGCAATCACCTCAGAACAATTGACACAATTCATTAGCAATTGGTTAACTCTTTATCAGGAACATAAGCAACCCAAGTCAGACAACATGCCTTGGCTTAGCTGGAACCAAAGCTCGAATCAACTCCTACAGGTTATTTTCGACAGAGTCACCTAAGTTAAAGACCGGCGCTATCAGTTGGGGAAGGGGGTGGGATCAATAGCATGAAAAAAAAACATCATCACCGGCACCACCAGCCAAAACGGCGTCCACCTTGCGAACTACTTTTGGGAAGACGTAAAGACTATATTAACAGGCAAAGAAAAAAATAGTTTGAATCAATGGAGCATACAATGAAAGACGGCATGATCATTGGGACAGGACTGCTCGCGTCGTCATTTGAGAAACATATAAATAAATTGCAGGGCATCTGTATTTTTGCCTCAGGCGTCTCCAATTCATCATGCACAGATGAAGCAGAATTTGCGCGGGAACTGAATTTATTGAAAGATACATTTGAGGGATTGAGCTTAAATGAGTCGTTCGCTTACTTCAGCACTTGCAGCGTTTACGACCCCACTCTAAAACACTCTGCATATATCAAACACAAGCAAAAAATTGAGCTTATGATTCTGCAGCGGAAAAACTCCCATATTTTCCGCTTGCCACAGCTCGCCGGCAATAGCAAAAACACCACCACGCTGCTAAACTTCCTCAGCAACAGCATTGAAAGCAGCTCTCCAATCAATATTTGGTCCAAGGCAGAACGCAACATCATTGATGTAGAAGATGCAACCCGAACGGTCATCCACTATATCAAGAACCATAAAAATAAAAACATTATCGCCAACGTTTGCAATCCATGCCCGACAAAGATTCTGGACATCGTCAGAATGCTGGAAAAAATAAAAGGTAAAAGCGCCCGCGTCAATTATATTGAGGGCGGTAGTTTTTACGATATCCCACTGGATCACACCAAAGAAATTTACAGGGAAATTGGTCTGACATTTAAAGATAGCTATCTCGAAGACACCCTAAGAAAATACTATTCAAAAAAACCATGATAGAAGCAAGCCAAACCGGCTCCGAAAAGGGATATCTGCTCCGCTATTTTGGTGCTGGCATGGTCAACGCCGCTACTGGCCTTGGCACCATCGCCCTATTGACGGCATTGAATGCAAACCCTGTCATTAGCAATATAATCGGATTTTCAATTGGGATGCTGTTCAGCTTTACGTTAGCAAAGTTTTTTGTTTTCAAGAAGCGCAACAATACCCAAATACAAATCAAACGGTATGCACTCTCTTTTGCACTCGCATACGGCCTAAATATCCTTGTGCTGCTACTCATAAAAGACCGCATGCACGATGCAATCGCACAGACCATATCGATAACAACATATGTTGTAGTGATGTATATTCTTATGCGGCATTACATTTTTAAAAAAAGCACCTAAGCACAGCGCATGCACACTAATCGTCATGAGTCTGAAATAAGGAATGGCATTCGTCATCTCCTTGCATTATCAAAATTCTATGATTCATTTCAACATGCGGTTGGCGCATATCAATGGCGTAGACGCGTAATTGAGAAGCATATTATTCCGCTGTGCTCGAAGGCCACACGGATACTGGACATCGGTTGCGGCACCGGAGAAATCCTGACATACCTTCCACCTCAAGTTCAATATTTTGGATTTGATCGAAATCAGGATTACATCAACTCCGCAAATAAGCGCTTCACAAACAGGGATGCCAAATTCATCTGCGAAGACGTAAACAAGAACTCCATCTCGAGACATGGTAGTTTCGAAATCGTATTGGCAATTGGCATACTCCATCATTTAGACGACGCCACTGCACAAGAACTGTTTGAAACTGCATACGATGCGCTAACTCCCGGTGGAATGCTTTTGACGCTAGATCCTGTATACACAAAAAATCAATCACTGGCAGCCAAATACATTGTAAGCAAAGACAGGGGGCAAGCTGTGCGAACAGATGACGCCTACTTCAAAATAGCAGAGAATCAATTCAAAGTTTCGCGGGTACTGATTGAAGAAAGCCCTTTAAGAATTCCTTACACAGGCATAGTGATGACCTGTGTCAAGCAATAACATCGCAAAATAGATCATGAAGTGCTCAATCGTCATACCCGTCTATAACAGCAAAGATATATTGCCAGAACTGTTGGAGCAATTGAACACCGAACTTGAAAGAATTGGTCTCAGAAATCAGTCAGAGCTGATCTTGGTCAATGACGCGAGTCCAGATGGCAGCTGGGAGGTACTGCAATCCCTGACCAACTTGCATGCCAACCTTAAAGCAGTAAACTTGGCGAAAAACTTTGGACAGCACAATGCGATTATGGCGGGACTTCGATTGGCCAGTGGCGATAATATCGTTTTAATGGATGACGATTTGCAGCACTCCCCAACGTACATCGGCAAGTTGATTGATACATTAAAGGAAGCTGACGTTTGTTTCGTTCGCTTTGAAAAACGACAACACCCAGGATGGAAGGTAGCTGGAAGCAATTTCAACAACCTGCTAGCAAGCCATTTGGTAGATAAGCCAAGAAAGCTGTACCTATCTTCGTTCAAAGCATTTCGAAAGCACATTCTTAATGCCATAGTACAATACGAGGGACCATATCCCTACATTGACGGATTAATTTTACGCAGTACCAATCGAATTGCAGTCATTGATGCAGTTCACCATGAACGTTTTGCCGGCGAAGGAAACTATAACTTCAAACGCTCTATCTCGCTACTCTTGAAAATGGCGACGGGATTTTCGGTCGCACCACTGCGCTTGGCCATCATGATGGGAGTTGGACTTGGCCTGCTGAGTTTATTAACATTGATTTATGTGGTCATGGAAAAACTGTCCAACCCATCAGTTCAACCAGGCTGGACCTCCATCGTAGCCATCATCCTAGCCGTTTCAGGCGTGCAAATACTATTTTTAGGACTAATTGGAGAATATATTGGCCGCCTTTACTTGAGCTCCAACAAGAAGCCTCAGTACGTCATTCGGGAAATTGCCGGATTTACAAAGTCGAGCGGGGACTAGCAACATGGATTTTGACAAGCATGCCAGATCTTACTCTGATGACCTAGAGAGGTCTATCCCCGTTGGATTTAAAACCATTGAGTATTTTTCGACTTACAAAGTCAAACTAGCCAGACGCATAGCCGACACCCCACCTGCACGGGTGTTAGATTTTGGATGCGGCATCGGACAATGCTCACTTCATCTAGCGAAAGAATTCCCACAATCGGAAATCATTGGATTTGACGTTTCAGAAGATTCATTGAATATCGCGCGGTCAAGCGTTCCCCAGGCGAAGTTCACGAATGATTGGAACGAGGCTCGCGTCAAGAAGTTTGATCTGATATTTACATCCAATGTATTTCATCACATTAATCCAGGTGAGCAGCTCCTATGGCTGGGCAGACTTAAGACAGCTTTGAATCCGGGCGGCACTGTTGTAATCTTTGAGCACAACCCAATTAACCCGCTAACTCGCATTGTCTTTAAACGCTGCATTTTTGACCAAGATGCCACAATGATTGGTCAAGCCAACTTCTTAGAACTGGCCAAGAAAGCTGGGTTTGGGAGTCGCTCTTCTAAATACACTCTCTTCTTCCCTGGCTCACTTAGATTTCTTGCTCCGCTTGAGAAATTTCTCGGATGGTTGCCGCTTGGTGCGCAGTATTATTTGGCTCTTCAGATCAAATAAATACATCACAATGACATTTCAATCATTTTTCAGCAAAAGATCTGAATTAGCGCTAAATGCCTTTGGTGCAGCATCCTTGTTGTTCTTGTGCGCCCTCCTGTTCAAGTATCTGGCATTCCAGTCGAGACAGAACTTCACTTCCGATGATGCCGTGCTTAACTTGCTCGCTCGCGAAGTATATCAGCATGGCAGACTGTTTCCAGAAAATTGGGTTACCGCCAATGGGGATTTAATGCTTCCCTCTGGAACACTCATCATTGCACCTCTGCTACACTTCTTCCCCAATAGCTTTGAATTGCATGCTGTCGTCAGCGTAATATTGACGGGGGTCTTTCTTTTTTCAGTTCACTGGACGCTGAAAACTCATTCCCATAATTCCTATTTTTTGCCAATGGCACTATTCGCCAGTGGCATTTCCTTTAAGTACACCCAGATGGTTCTCTTACAAACCACGTACTTTTGGTGGGTGTGTGCATTTTTTTTGACCATTGCTGTTTTTGCCAAAAATCGCTTTACACGTCCTCGCTCTAGAGAAATATTGCTTGCGGTGTTGATTTCTGCCGCAGTTAGCCTCAGCAATCCTAGCCGATCCATGCTCATGTATGCCTTGCCAGCTCTAGCTTTCTTGGCGGCATACCACTGGCGCATCCCTTTCACCGCCCCCACCCTTGCACCTGCGGCTTGGCGAATTGGAGCCGTATTGATCGGCTGGTTGATCGCATCTGCAATCTATTACAATTCTTTTAGGTTTGGTTTTTCAAAAACCGTAGATCATGCTTCCGCACTGCAGCTAGCAAACATCAAGCAAATTCATTCAAATTTTTCCATATTCTTAAATGGCTGGGTGGAATATTTAGGTCTTGATCCAGCTGCCTTTAGTGGAACAGCTTTGGCAGGTTTATATCTCGCCATATCTGGGAGCTTGGTTGTATTGTTTTCTGTGGCCGCCTTCATCTGGTGGATTGGAGAAGACAGCACGGAAGACACACAATTTGATTTCTATCGGGCAATGGGCATTGCGTTCATTGCCTCATTTATTCCTGTAATAGTTCTCTACGTGTTTTTCGTACCGCTGGCTGTGAACCCATGGACTACTAGGTACTTCACCACACCAGTATCGATTCTTTTTCTTGTTTCTTCCATTTGCATTGGAAATTGGTTTTCTAACAAACGTAGGCTTGACTTACTGCTCATTGCATTTTTATTGACTTGCATTTGCTGGATTTCATACATTCGCTATAAGGTCCAGGCTGCAGCATCGATCACAGAGACCAACACGATTCGAGTTGCACGTGAACTTATAAAGTTGAATACCAGCAAAGGTTATGCCACGTATTGGAACGCATCCTCGGTCACAATCCTTACATCAGAGGCCGTCAAAGTGCGCCCAATTGAAATAGCGTCCAATACGTTTCGTCCATATCCAGTGATGATCAGCCATGACTGGTATAGACAAGAAGCAGGTCCATCATTTCTTTTATTGACCGATGGAGAAGCAACTGCCTTCAGGGCATTCATTGAGGGGCAATTTGGGCGGGCTAAAAAAATCATTCCTTCCAACGGCTATCAGATTTGGATCTACGAACGTGACCTGGCAGAAAAGATGTCTAAACTTCAATCACATTAATCCATCAATCTTTATGCTGTCCATATGAAAACTGCCATCATCACCGGAATCACAGGCCAAGACGGTGCCTATCTGGCAGAACTGCTGCTGGGCAAGGGTTACACCGTCTACGGCACCTACCGCCGCACTAGCTCCGTCAATTTCTGGCGCATTGAAGAGTTGGGCATCCAGAACCACCCGAACCTGCACCTGGTCGAGTACGACCTGACCGACCTGGGTTCGAGCATCGCGCTGGTGCAGAAGGTCCAGCCGGACGAGATATACAACCTGGCCGCGCAGAGCTTTGTTGGCGTGAGCTTCGATCAGCCCAGCACCACAGCGCAGATCACCGGCATTGGAGCCCTGAACCTGCTCGAAGCGATCCGTCTGGTGAACCGCAAGATCCGCTTCTACCAGGCCAGCACCTCCGAGATGTTTGGCAAGGTGCAGGCGGTGCCGCAGGTCGAAGACACCCCGTTCTATCCCCGTAGCCCGTATGGTGTGGCTAAGCTCTACGCGCACTGGATGACGGTGAATTACCGCGAGAGCTACGACATCTTTGGCAGCAGCGGCATCCTCTTCAACCACGAGAGCCCGCTGCGTGGCCGCGAGTTCGTGACCCGCAAGATCACCGATGCCGTGGCCAAGATCCAGCTGGGCCAGCTCGACTGCCTGGAACTGGGCAACCTGGATGCAAAGCGGGACTGGGGTTTCGCCAAGGAGTACGTGGAGGGGATGTGGCTGATGCTGCAGGCCGATGAGCCCGACACTTTTGTGCTCGCGACCAACCGCACCGAAACGGTCCGGGATTTTGTCCGCATGGCGTTCAAGGGCGCCGGCATCGAGGTCGATTTCCGGGGCGCGGCCGAGGACGAAACCGCCATCGACACCGCCTCGGGCAAGACCGTGATGCGCATCAACCCCAAGTTCTACCGCCCGGCCGAGGTGGAGCTGTTGATCGGCAACCCAGCCAAGGCCAAGGCCAAACTGGGGTGGGCACCGTCCACGACCCTAGAGCAACTCTGCCAGATGATGGTCGAGGCCGATCTGCGTCGCAACCAGGGTGGGGGCTCATTTTGAGACTGCTGGTCACAGGTGCATCGGGCTTCACCGGGCGCCATTTGATTTCGTTGGCGCAGGCGGCCGGACACAGCGTCTCGGTCCTGGAGGCCAATCTCACCGATGTCAACGCCATCAGGTTGGCACTGTCGGCCTGTGGCCCTCTGGACGCCGTGCTTCACCTGGCGGGGATTGCGTTTGTCGGCCATGCCGACAATGCCGCGTTCTACGCGGTCAACACGGTGGGCACCACCAACCTGCTGCAGTGCCTGGTGTCCGAGACGGCCGCGGCCAGGCGGCCCAGGGTGCTGATCGCGAGCAGTGCCAACGTGTACGGCAACTGCGAGCGTTCGCCGATCTCCGAAGAGCAGGCGCCGGCACCGGTGAACCATTACGCCGCCAGCAAACTGGCCATGGAGCACATGGCGCTCACCCACGCCGACCGCCTGTCCGTTGTCATTGCCCGGCCCTTCAACTACACCGGGCCGGGTCAGTCACCCAGCTTCCTGATTCCCAAGCTGGTGGACCATTTCGCCCGCCGAGCGCCCCAAATCGAACTGGGAAACCTGCACGTGGAGCGGGAGTTCAACGATGTGCGCATGGTTTGTGAAGCCTATCTGGCCCTGTTGAACAAAGGGCAACCCGGCGAAACCTACAACATCTGCTCGGGACAAACCCACAGCTTGCAAGGTGTGATGGATCGGCTGGAACGACTGACTGGGCATCAGATGGCGGTCGCCGTCAATCCCGCGTTCGTTCGGGCCAGCGAGGTGCACCGCCTGTGTGGCAGCCCGGACAAGCTGTTGGGCTGCGTGGGGGAGCTCGCGCCGTACACGCTGGGCGACACCCTTCAGAGCATGCTCGACGCCGCTGCCGCGTAACGCTCACCAGCCCCGGGAGGCCGGGAAACCGCGAACTTATAATTGCGGGTTGCCCGGGACGGGCTGCCGGAGCGCCGGCTGGGGTCTTCGTCCACGGACTTGACCTGCCCCCGCCGGGCGCTCGAAGACAGGAACACTGGTGACATCACATACCGCTTGGTCTGCTCAGGCGCCCATTGGCCAGACCGACTGGCCCATGGGCGTGCCGGCGGGCATCCAGGTCGTGGTGGCGATTCGCCCGGAATTGAAGCACTTTGACCTCCTTCGCGTTCAGGACCGTGTCGGGCTTTATGCCCGGTGGGAAGGTCAATTGAATCTTGACTACCCTGAAATTGAGTGGCGCCTGAGTGAAGCCGACCGTGCTTTCCTCGCCAGCTACAGCGTTTCCCGCTTCCTGGAAGAACAAGGTACCGGTCTGTCCTTCCCGCTGAGGGGCAACTGGCCCACCGTACTCGACCTGATGCCCGGTTTCCGGGAACACAGCCGTGAAGCCGTCATCGGCCATGAGGCTTTCACCGTGGACCTGCCCCAGCCGCTGCGCCTGATCTGGGGCGACCGCCCCGATCTGCAAAGCTCACACGACATCGGCAGTGCGGAAGGCCGCATCGGTTTCCTGCGCTGGTGGTTCAACTTCGGTCACAAGGAGCACCTGCGTGTCGACTGGCGGCTGGCGCCTGAGCTGTTGGCCGTCGATGCGCACGGCGACGGCCCATGGCCCTGGTCCCATGTACTTTCGCTGATTGTCGAAGGGCGCAGCGACCTGGACCCGTCGCAGTTCGCCCCAGTGTCCGAGAGGAACTGGTTCAACGGTCTGCTGTGGTGGCACCGCAGCGGCTGCGCGGAATTCGCGGTGCCGGCGTGGTCGCTGATGAACCACACCGGCCTGCGCCGGCAGCTGCACCAGAGGGCCGCCGCATTCAACGCCCTGCAGGCGCCGGGCGGTGGTTGCGCCGTGCCCCTGCCCTACCCGGTCTACATGGTGTGGTCCACCCGCGGCGACCTGCAGCAGGCCTTTGACCTGCGTCAGAAGGCGGGCTGCGAGCAGTTGCTGGCCTGGTGGGCACAGTACGGCAACACCGAGTACGCTGGTGTGTCCCAGCTCTTCACCGACCCGTCTGCGGAGCCGCCTGGCATCAACATCGTCGGCTACGCCCGCAGCGTGATCGGCATCGCGGAAGACGTGCGCATGGCCGCGCGTTCGGCGCAACTCGCGGGCGTTCCACACGCCGTGATCGACGTGCCGATCCCAGGGCCCGACAAGCTGGACCACTCGCTCGAAGCGCTGATCGTCGAGCAGCCTCGCTGGCCGGTTTCGCTCTACTGCCTGCCCCCCATGGAAATCATCCGCCTGGGCATGGAGGGCGGGCGTCAGTTGCTGAACTCGGGCACCTACAACGTTGGAGCCTGGCACTGGGAGCTGCCCGTCTGGCCCGAGCACCTGATGGGCGTCATTGGCTCTGTGGACGAAATCTGGGTGTTCAGCGAATTCGTTCGCAACGTTTTTGCCGGGCGCACCGACAAGCCGGTGCGCAAAATGCCCCTGGCGGTGGAAGTGCCCGCACCGACCGGCGCCAACCGTGCGCAGTTCGGGTTGCCGGCCAACCGCTTCCACTTCCTCGTGATGTTTGACGGCAACTCCTGGCTGTCGCGCAAGAACCCGATCGCGGCCGTGCGTGCGTTCAAGGCAGCCTTTGGTGCCGAGCGCGGCGTCGGGCTGGTGATCAAGGCCATCAGCCTGGACCGCACGTCGGCCACCTGGCAGGCACTGGAGGCCGAGCTCAACGGCGATGACCGCGTGGTGGTGATCGACCGCACGATGGGCCGTGTCGAGCTGACCCAGCTCATGGCCTCGTGCGACGCCTATGTCTCGCTGCACCGCTCCGAGGGCTTCGGCCGCATCATTGCCGAGGCCATGCTGCTGGGCCTGCCCACGGTGACCACCAACTTCTCCGGCAACGTGGACTTCTGCACGCCACTGACCAGCTTCCTCGTCGACGGTCCCCTGGTGTCATTGACAGCGAACGACTACATCCTGCACGAAGGCCAGTACTGGTGTGACCCCGATGTGGCGCAAGCTCGCCAGCAGTTGCGCCGCGTGTTCGAGCACCGGGACGAAGCCATTGCGGTGGCCAAGGCCGCGCGCCAAAACATCCGGACACATTTCTCCATCGAAGCCGTGGCAACGGCGTACCGCAGCCGCCTGCGCGAGCTGCGCACAGCCGACCTGATCTGATCGCACAACATGCAAAGCACCGACACCGCCGCCCTCTTCACCCCCAGCGCTTTGCCCGCTGAAGACGAACTTGCGCAACTGGCCGAAGAGCTCAAAGACCGCGAACAGCAGCTCGTGGATTTGCTTCAGGACTACACCGATCGAAACCTGCAACTTGTGTCGGCACAGCACCAGGTGATGACGCTGACCCAACGGGTTCTGGCGCACGAAGAAGCGGCCAAGGCGCATACGGCCCACATCCATAACCTGTACCAGTCCACCAGCTGGCGCGTGACAGCGCCGCTCAGGCGAATCAGCGTGCTGGCGCAAGACGTCAAGTACTCGGTCCGCGTGTTTCGCGAAGCACTAGCGGCAGGCAAGGGCTTGCCGCTGGCCATCAGGCAGGCCATGCACGCAAACGCAGCTGAGGGGGCGGCGGCGCCCGCAGATGCAGCGGATCACGCCCCCAAGACGCTCGACCCCAGAGACTACAAGGAGTGGGTCCGGCGCTACGACACGCTGGACGGCGACGCGCTCAAGCGACTGAAAATGGACGCGGACGCCATGCGTGAGGGACCCCTGGTGTCGGTCATCATGCCCACCTACAACGCCAACTTCGACTGGCTCGACCAGGCGGTCCAGTCGGTCAAGAACCAGCTGTACCCGAACTGGGAGCTGTGCATTGCCGACGACGCATCGCCCGATCCCGAGGTGCGCCCCTTTCTGGAAAAGCTCGCAGCGAGCGACCCCCGCATCAAGCTCGTGTTCCGCGAGAAGAACGGCCACATCTCCGCCGCGACCAACAGCGCGCTGGCACTGGCCACCGGCGACTGGATCAGCTTCCTCGACCACGACGACGTGCTGCCCGCGCACGCCCTGCTGTACATGGTCAAGGCCATCGCCCAGCACCCGGACGCCCGCCTGCTGTACTCGGACGAAGACAAGATCGGCGACGACGGCAAACGCTACGACCCCTACTTCAAATGCGACTGGAACCTTGACCTGTTCTATTCGCACAACCTCGTCACGCACCTCGCCTTCTACCGGCGCGACCTGATGAACCAGGTGGGCGGCCTGCGGGAAGCCTATGCCGGAGCGCAGGACTACGACCTGGTGCTGCGTGTGATCGAGCACGTCACGCCCGCCCAGATCGTGCACGTGCCCTTCATCCTCTACCACTGGCGCGCCCACGCCGGCAGCACCGCCACGGCCGACCTCACGATCAAGCCCTACGCCATGCTGGCGGGCGAGCGAGCCCTCAACGACCACTTCAAGCGCACCGGGGTCAACGCGAGGGCTCAGTTTGTGGGCCATGGTTACCGGGTGCGTTACCGCCTGCCCAAACCGGCACCGAAGCTCAGCATCATCATTCCGACACGCAACAAGGCCGAGCTTGTTCGGATGTGCGTGGAAAGTATTCGGGAAAAGTCCACCTACAAAAACTACGAGATCCTGCTGATGGACAACGGATCGGACGATCCCGAAGCGATGGCTTACTTTGCCGAGCTGGCCATGACAGACAACTTCCGTGTCATCCGCGACGACTCACCCTTCAGTTATTCGGCCATCAACAATCTCGGGGCTTCGCAGGCGTCCGGGGATGTGCTGTGCTTCCTCAATAACGACATTGAGGTCATCGCACACGACTGGATGGAAGAGCTGGTGAGTCAAGCTTGCCGGCCAGGCATTGGCGCGGTCGGAGCCAAGCTGCTGTATCCCAACACCACCATCCAGCACGCGGGTGTTGTCCTGGGGATCGGCGGCTGGGCAGGCCACGCCCACAAAGGCTTTTCCTTGTATGCACATGGCTATGTTGGCAGGGCGACTCTGGCCAGCAACTTCAGTGCTGTCACTGGCGCTTGCATGGCCGTGCAGAAGAGCCACTTTGATCAGGTGGGCGGATTCGATGCCGTCAACCTCAAGGTCGCCTGCAACGATGTGGACCTTTGCCTGAAGCTCTTGGAACTCGGGCTCCGCAATCTCTTTACACCCCACGCCCTCCTGTTTCACCATGAATCGGCCACCCGTGGCTACGAGGACACCCCGGAGAAGAAAGCCCGCTACCAGAAGGAAGTGGACCACATGTGGAAGCGCTGGCCAGAACTCATGGCCCGTGACCCAGCGTACAGCCCCTACCTATCGCTGGACCACGAGGACTTCGGTCTCGCGTGGCCACCCCGCGTCCGGCATGCCGAGCCCGTCTGACGTGTGCCCACGCCACCACCGGACCGACCGAGCATGATCAAGCGCCTGCTTTCAGCCTGTGCTCAGGGCTACCGCACCTGGGCCCACATGCCGCTGGCGCTGTTCATGCTCGTGTTCATCGTCCTGCAGAGCGTGGTGATGGCCTACAACACGCCTTACAGCTACCCGCCGGACGAGGTGCCGCACCTGTCTTACATCCGGGACAGCATCCAGTCGCCCGCCGCCCTGCCCGATTTCAAGACCGGCAAGCTCATGGGCTTCGGACAGTCCCCCAACTACCTGGCGCATCCGCCGCTGTACTACAGCGCCCTGGGTGTGGTGGGCAAGGTGTTTGTCCTCAACCCCAAAGCAAACTACCTGGTGTTCCGCCTGTTCGGTGTGGGATTTGTGGGCCTGGGCCTGGTCTTCACGGTGCTGACCGCGCGCGAATTCAAGATGCAGCCCGGTGCGGTCGCGCTCACGCTGTTTGCCTGCGCGGGCATTCCCATGTTCGCCTACCTCGCGGGCAGTGTCACCAACGACACCCTGTTGTACACGGGCATGGCCATGGGGTTCTACGGTCTCGCGCGTGCCATGAACCCGGCTCGCCATGGGCGCCACACCGGGTCGTACACGGCCTTGTTGGTGGGTCTGGTGATCGTCTTTCTGACCAAAGCCACCGGGCTGGCCTTCATGGTGTTCTTCTTCGGCGCCCTGGCGGTGCTGAACCTGCGCCGTCTCCACCCCGTCATGCTGCTGCAGAGCACCTGGCGCCATGGCGCGGTGTTCGCGGCCGTTGTGGGCGGGTACTACGTCGCCATCCGGCTGACGCATGGCTCGTTTTTCCCCAAACCCTCTGATCTCTACGTGCTCGTGCCACCTAAGGCACCGCTGGATTTTCTGGGCTACAGCCAGGAATACGTCTACACCATGTGGCGGCGTTTGCCGGGCATCCTGTCGCACCTGAGCGTGGCGCCCATCGAAGAGCGGTGGTTGCCGGTTTTCTACACCATGGTCTGCCTGCCCCTGGTGGGCTGGCTGGTGGTGAGGTTCAGCACACCGTTGCTGACCGCGGACCGCACGGCGATCCGTTTTTTCGATGCGCTGGCACTGGCCACGCTGGCCACCCTGACCTTGCACCTGGTGTTCGGTTACCGGGCCTACCTGGGTAACGGCATGCTGTCCGGTTTGCAGCCCCGCTATTACGCATACCTGCTGCCGGTGATCTGGTTCCCGTTCTTCGTGTTGTGCCAACCGGGCTGGTTCAAGCAGACGGTGACCACCGTGTTTGCGGCCAGTGCGCTCGGGGTCTTCTGGGTCTCGTCGCCGGTCGTCCTGCTCAAGCAGCAACAGGCGCTGCAGGACCTGCCACAGAACCTCGCCTACACCGACCGCAGCAACCTCCAGACCCAGCCGCTGCAGATGCCCTTGCGCGAAACCGTGACCGGACGCCTCGAAACACTGACCCTCACGAACGGCGAGTTGCGAGCCAAAGGCTGGGTGTTCGATGCACAGCGCGGCGACAAGGTGCCTCGCCTCTGGATTCTCGCGAAGAATCAATTCATCGCCTCGACGCCGGTGCAGGTGAAGCGCGAGGACGTCGCCGCGGCCCTGGGGACCCCACAGGCCATGAACGCAGGCTTCGCTTTCACCGCCCGCCGCCTCCCCAGCTCGCTGGTCGCCTGCGACATCCGGCTGATGGCGGAGTTCCGGGACGGCAGTTTTGGCCAGTTCATGGCCGACGGGTGTGCCCCATGAACGTGCTCAACAGTCGCGGCTGCTGAAGCTCCCCCTACACAAGATCACCATCCAACGGAGTCCAGTTTGAAACTCATCATCCAGATCCCCTGCTACAACGAAGCAGCCACCCTGGGCATCGCCCTGGCCGCATTGCCACGCCAGGTGCCCGGATTCGACCAGGTGGAGTGGCTGATCATCGACGACGGCTGCACCGACAACACGGTCGAGGTGGCCCTGGCGCACGGCGTGGACCACGTGGTTCGCCACACCACCAACCAGGGTCTCGCACGCGGCTTCATGAACGGTCTGCAGGCCTGCCTTGAGCATGGCGCAGACGTGATCGTCAACACCGACGCCGACAACCAGTACAACGCCGACGACATCCCCGCGCTGACCCGGCCCATTCTGGACGGCAAGGCCGACATCGTGGTGGGCGCCCGCCCCATCGAGGCCATTGAACACTTCAGCCCCGTCAAGAAGCTGCTGCAGAAGCTCGGCAGCTGGGTGGTCCGGGTGGCCAGCAAGACCAACATCCCCGACGCCCCGAGCGGCTTTCGCGCGATGAGCCGCTCGGCCGCGCGCCGTTTGGCCGTGTTCAGCGACTACACCTACACCCTGGAGACCATCATCCAGGCGGGACAGAAAAACATGGCCATCACCTCGGTGCCGATCCGGGTCAATGGCGACCTGCGACCCTCGCGCCTGGTCAAGAGCATCTCTTCGTACATCCGCCGCAGCATCATCACCATCATCCGCGTGTTCGTGATCTACCGGCCGTTCCGGTTTTTTGCGTCCATCGGGTTGACCCTCTTTGCGCTGGGTTTTCTCATTGGCCTGCGCTTCCTCTACAAATGGCTGACCGAGGACTACGACGGTCATGTGCAGTCGCTGATCCTGGCCAGTTCGCTGCTCATCATGGGCTTCCACACCATCCTGATCGCGTTCGTCGCCGATCTGCTCTCGGCCAACCGCAAGCTGATGGAGGAAATCCGCTCGCTGACCCTCGAAAACCGGGACCAGAAGCGGTAAATGGCTGGAGTCATCGCCGTCACCGGCGCCAGCGGCTTCGTGGGTCGGGCCCTGTGCGCGAGCATGCGAACGCAAGGGCGCACCGTGGTGCCATTGGTGCGCACCGCCGACCAGACCCATCCGGCCGGCGCCCGCGCAATCGGTGACATCGGACCGGACACCGACTGGACCCACGCGCTGCGAGGTGTGGACTGCGTGGTGCATTGCGCGGCGCGGGTGCATGTGGTGCACGATGAACACCCGGATCCACTGGGCGCGTTTCGCCGGGTCAACGTCGATGGAACGCGGGCACTGGCCATGGCCGCGGCAGCCGCCGGCGTCAGGCGCCTGGTGTTCGTGAGCTCGCTGAAAGTGCATGGCGAGCAGACGCTTCCCGGTGCCCCATTTCACGCGAGGTCCACGCCCGCCCCTCAAGATGCGTATGGGCAATCCAAATGGGAAGCCGAGCAGGCCCTGTGGGCGGTGTCGGCGACCACGGGGCTGGAGATCGTGGTCGTGCGCCCCCCGCTGGTCTACGGCCCCGGCGCCAAAGCCAATTTCCTGCGGCTGATGCAGTGGGTGGCCAGAGGCCTTCCGCTGCCGCTCGGGGGCATTCACAACCGGCGGTCCCTGCTGGCCCTGGACAATCTCACCGACTTGCTCCAGATCTGCATCGACCACCCTGCTGCGGCCGGTCAAACCCTTCTCGCGTCCGACGACCACGACATGTCCACCCCCGAACTGATCCGGGGGTTGGCGACGGCCATGGGACGTCCTGCGAGACTGCTGCCGGTGCCGGTCTCTTGGCTGCGTCTGGCCGGCCGTCTGACCGGTCAGACCCCTCAAATCGAGCGGCTGACCGGGTCGCTGCAGGTCGACATCGGGCATACTCGGGAAGTTTTGAGCTGGACGCCCCCATGGACGGTGCAACAGGCTCTGAAGCTCGCGGTACAGGATCTCAGGGGATGAAGCGCGCTTTCGATCTCCTTCTTGTGGTCTGTGCCGGCTTGCTGCTGCTGTTGCCCATCGGGCTGATTGCCCTGCTCGTCCGCTGGACCTCCCCCGGGCCAGCGCTTTACTGGAGTGATCGGGTGGGTCGGAACAACCGCATTTTCAAGATGCCCAAATTTCGAAGCATGCGACTGGACACGCCCGCCGTGGCCACCCACCTGCTGTCGGAACCCGACCAATACCTGACGCCGGTGGGGCCGTTTTTGCGCCGGACGAGTCTGGACGAACTGCCGCAACTCTGGAGCATCTTCAGGGGCGACATGAGTCTGGTGGGCCCCCGCCCCGCGCTGTTCAATCAGCACGACCTGATCCAGCTGCGCACGGAGGCGGGTGTGGAACGGCTGGTGCCCGGCCTGACGGGCTGGGCCCAGATCAACGGACGCGACGAGTTGCCGATCCCGGACAAAGTCCGCCTGGATGCCGAGTACCTCCGGCGCCAATCCTTTGGGTTTGACCTGAAGATCATTGTCCTCACGGTGTGGCGGGTGCTGCGCCGCGATGGTGTCAACCATTGAATCACCGACAGAAATCGAAAAAGACCCCATGCTGAACCGATTTGCCCTGCCCATCCTGGCCATGCCAAGGCCCGCCAAGCGTGTGGTGGTGGTGTCCGTCGATGCCGCGCTGTGCGTGTTGACGGTCTGGCTGGCGTTCTACCTGCGGCTCGGTGAGTGGGTGAGGCTCGCGGGCGACAGCTACTGGCAACCACTGTGGGCGGTGGTGGTGTCGCTGGCGGTCGCCTTGCCCATCTTCGTGGTCAACGGCTTTTACCGCGCCATCTTCCGGTACTCGGGGCTGTCCGCCTTGATGACGGTGATGAAGGCCATTGCCGTGTACGCCCTGCTCTTCGCGTCGGTGTTCACGGCCTTTGGCGTCGATGGCGTGCCCCGCACCGTGGGCCTGATCCAGCCGATGCTGTTGTTGCTCACGGTGGGCGCATCGCGCATGCTGGCTCGCTTCTGGCTGGGCGGGTTGTACCGCAACCAGCTCAAGATGGTGGCACTGCCCCGCGTGCTGATCTACGGCGCGGGCAATGCGGGACGGCAGCTGGCGGGCGCCATGGCCAACAGCCACGAGATGCGGGTGGTCGGTTTTCTGGACGACGACGACCGCCTGCACGGCCACGTGCTCAACGGGCTGTCGATCTACAGCCCCGCCGATCTGCCGGGCCTGGTGAATTCGCTGCAGGTCAGCACGGTGTTGTTGGCCATTCCCTCGGTGAGCCGGCACCGCCGCAACGAGATGATCGCGCAGATGCTGCGCGCCCACGTGCAGGTGCGCACCCTGCCGGCCGTGAGCGAACTCGCTCAGGGCATGGTCAGCACCTCCGATTTGCGCGAACTGGACATCGACGATCTGCTGGGCCGTGAGCCGGTGAGCCCCAACCACATCCTGCTGGGCAAAAACATCTCCGACAAAGTGGTGCTGGTGACGGGCGCCGGTGGCTCCATCGGCAGCGAGCTGTGTCGCCAGATCCTGGCGGTGGCTCCCACCACGCTGGTGCTGGTGGAACAAAGCGAATTCGCGCTGTACGAAATCCACCAGGAACTGGCCGAAAGAACCGACAACGACCGCACGCTGCTGGTCCCTGTGCTCGCTTCGGTGCGCGACGCCCAGCGCCTGCGCGACATCATGTCCGACTGGAGGCCAGACACGGTCTATCACGCCGCAGCCTACAAGCACGTGCCACTGGTCGAACACAACCCGATCGAAGGCATCCGGAACAACACGCTCGGCACCCTGACCGCCGCCCGCATCGCCGCCGAAGAAGGCGTGACCGATTTCGTGCTGATCAGCACCGACAAGGCCGTGCGACCGACCAACATCATGGGGGCAAGCAAGCGGCTGGCCGAAATGGCGTTGCAGGCGCTCGCCGCCACGTCGCCCAAGACCCGTTTTTCCATGGTGCGGTTCGGCAATGTGCTGGGCTCCTCGGGTTCGGTGGTGCCCAAGTTCCGACGCCAGATCCGCGACGGGGGTCCCATCACGGTGACCCACCCGGACATGACCCGGTACTTCATGACCATCCCGGAAGCCGCTCAACTGGTCATCCAGGCGGGCGCCATGGCCAAGGGCGGCGACGTGTTTGTGCTGGACATGGGCGACCCGGTCAAGATCTTCGACCTCGCCACGCGCATGATCGAGCTCTCGGGTCTGTGTGTGCGCAGCGAGAACAACCCTGACGGTGACATCGAAATCGAGATCACCGGCTTGCGCCCCGGCGAGAAGCTGTTCGAAGAGCTGCTCATCGGCAACAACCCGCGGCCCACCTCGCACCCCCGCATCATGAAGGCCCATGAGGAGTTCCTCGCCTGGCCTGTGCTGCAGGACAAGCTGCAACAACTCGAAGCCCTGCTGGACCGGCGTGATGTCGAAGGCACCAAGGAGCTCCTGATCGAGCTGGTGGCGGGCTATTCACCCACCGATCAGGGCCTGGAAGCCGCCGGCCCCGACAGCCGTCTGCGCTACAGCGTGTAGCCATCCCCGCAGGTCCTGTTGGCGGGGCGTGATCGCTCCAGGCCATTCGCCGATCGCCACAGGCCCTTCCCCCTCCTTACCGATCAAAGGTCAGACAGACATGAACAGTTCGAACAAGCAACGCATTGGCCTGGTGGGCACCGGCTTCATCGCCAGCGGTTTCGCCCGCCTGGTGCACAACCACGCACCCGATCTCACCCTGAGCGCGGTGCTCACGCGCCGCCCTCTGGGACAACCGGACGGATTTCCATTCCCCGAACAACTCACGCACTCGGTCCAGGAACTGCTGGACAAGTCGGACCTCATCGTGGAATGCAGCGGCGACGTGCTGCACGCCACCAGCGTGATCGACGCCGCCCTGCGCGCCGGCAAGCCGGTGGTGACCATGAATTCGGAGTTTCACGTCACGACCGGCTCCTGGTTCACCGACAAGGGCTTGCTCACCGAAGCCGAGGGCGATCAGCCCGGCTCCATCGCCGCCTTGCGCGAAGAAGCCGTGATGATGGGCTTCAAGCCACTGGTCTACGGCAACATGAAGGGCTTTCTGAACCACCTTCCGAAGCCCGAAGAGATGGCCTACTGGGCGGGAAAGCAGGGCATCAGTGTCGAGCAAACGACTTCCTTCACCGACGGCACCAAGATCCAGATCGAGCAGGCACTGGTTGCCAACGGCTTTGGCGGCACCATCACCCGCCAGGGCATGGAAGGCCCCAAGGCGACCGATGTGACCAAGGCGGCCATCGAGCTCGCCCGCACGGCGACCGGGCTTGGGCAGGCCATTTCCGACTATGTGCTGTCCCCCGGCAACGCCGGTGTGTTCGTGGTCGGCACCCACGACCAATCGGAGTGGAAGGCGCTGAACTACCTCAAGCTGGGCGACGGCCCTTACTACGTGCTGGTCCGCCCGTTCCACCTGTGCCAGTACGAGATCATCAAGACGGTGCGCCGTGTGCTCCATGGCGGCGGTGTGCTGCTGAACAACTCCCGCCAGCCCACGGTGTCCATCGTCGGCATTGCCAAGACCGACCTGCCGGTGGGAACACGCATCAACCGTGCGATTGGTGGGTTTCAGGTGCGCGGCGAAGCGGCCCGCATCAGCGATGTGCGCGGACACGTGCCGATCGGCATGATCCAGGACGCCGTCATCACGCGCCCGGTCAGTGCTGGACAAACACTGACGTTCGATGACGTTGATTTGCCGGACACGCTGGCATTGCGCATCGCGCGCGAACTCTACGCCTGAGCCGGAACACCCACGGGGCACCGGGTGCCCAGTTCCGGTCTTTCGATCGCCTGACGCACCCCATCGGGCTGTCTGGCGTCCCTCTGTCCACCCATGTCCACCGATTCCACGCACTCCCACTACCGCCCCGACATCGACGGCCTGCGCGCGATCGCGGTGGTGTCGGTGGTGCTGCACCACGCGTTTCCCGAGCAGATCCAGGGCGGCTTCGTCGGCGTCGACATCTTCTTCGTCATCTCCGGCTACCTGATCAGCTCGATCATCCTGGCGGGCCTTCAGAAGCAGCGCTTCAGCTTCATCGACTTCTACGCGCGCCGCATCAAACGCATCTTCCCCGCCCTGCTCCTGGTGCTGACCACCGTCATCGTGATGGGCTGGTTCCAGCTGCTCCCGGTGGACTACAAGCAGGTCGGCAAACACATCTTGGCGGGCAGTGCGTTTGTCTCCAACTTCGCGTTCTGGAACGAAGCGGGCTACTTCGACGCCGCGTCGGCCAACAAGCCCCTGCTGCATCTCTGGTCGCTGGCGATCGAGGAGCAGTTCTACATGTTCTGGCCCCTGACGCTGTGGGCGGTCCACCGCTGGCGCCTGAACGCCATGCGCTGGATCGCCGTGTTGATGCTGGTCTCTTTCCTGATCAACCTCTACCTCGTGCGCGGGCAGATCACGGCCGCGTTCTACAACCCCGCATCGCGTTTCTGGGAACTGCTGGTCGGCGCCATGCTGGCGGCCATGCACGTGCACCGCGTCGGTCTGGGTGCCGTGTTCAAACGGGGGCTCTGGACCGATCGGCCGCCGTTGCCCGCGTCCACCCCAAACCGCAGCAACCTGCTGGCATGGACCGGCGCCGGTCTGCTGCTGCTGGTGCTGCTCACCATCACCCCGGAGCGGCGCTTTCCGGGCTGGTGGGCGTTGCTGCCCACCCTCGGATCGGTGTTCCTCATCGCGGCGGGTCCACACGCCTGGTTCAACCGCCACGTGCTGGCCAGCAAGCCGTTCGTGTGGATCGGGCTCATCAGCTACCCGCTCTACCTCTGGCACTGGCCTCTGCTGTCGTTTGCCCACATCGAAACCGGTGACCTGCCCCGCTGGGAACACCAGACGGGCTGGGTCTTGCTCGCGGTGGCCCTGGCCTGGTTGACCTACCAGCTGGTGGAAAAACCGATCCGGTTCGGTCGCCTGAACCGCAAGACCATGACGGCGTCACTGTGCGTCGCCATGACCCTGGCGGCAGCTTCGGGATACGCCACCTACCGCAACGATGGCTTTGACCACCGTTTCCCCGACATCGTGCGCAACATGATGTCCAAGGGCGGGCGCACGGCCATCATTGAAGGCTGGCGCGACAAGGACTGCATGCTGGACTACAAGCTGCCGCCGTCGAACTACAAGGCCTTCTGCATCGAAAAGAAGCGTCCGCTGGTGTTCATCTGGGGCGACTCCCACGCAGGCTCGCTGTACCCAGGTTTCAAAGCATTGCAGGAATCAGGCAAGTACACGTTCGGCCTGGGGGAGCGCACTGCCGCGATCTGCCCGTCGGTCCTGGGCATCGAACCGCGACCGCTGTGCAAGAGCCTCAACGACGACACGATCCAGGCGATCCGCGATGCCAGGCCCGACGTCGTGATCCTCTATTCGTGGTGGCACAACAAGCGCTACGACCTTCGCAACCTCGAAGCCACGGTGCAGGAGATCAAGAAGGCTGGCGTGCCCCGCATCATCATGCTGGGCGCCGTGCCGTACTGGAAAAAGCACCTGCCGCAGATCCTGCTGGAAGAATGGAAAAAGGGCCCAGTGCAGGCCCGCCCTCCGTTGCGTTTGCCCGAAGCGTTCCTGGACCCCGAAGTCAGAGCAGCGACCGCCCGGATGCGTACCCGCGCCCAGCAGATGGGCATCGAGTTCATTTCCGGCATGGACTTCTTCTGCAATGCGCAGGGCTGCCTCACCCGCATGACCGACGACGCGGTTCAACCGCTGTCCTACGACTACGGTCACCTCTCCACCGGTGCCATGGTCCACTACGTGGAACAGTTGGCCCCTCTGATCTTCAGACAGCCCTGACGCACCGCTCGCCGGGTTGATGCCAGCGAGAGAAGAGAGAAACAGCAGACATGAAAAAGCCGCTCCGAGGAGCGGCTTTTTTGCGGGTGGCGCAGGAGGCACCCAAGTGCCTCTGCGAAGCCCCTTTTCAATCAGCGCGGCTGGCGGCGAGCGACTGGACGGGCCGGGCCGCCTTCGGTGCGGCGCTGGGGGAACTCGCCACCGCGCAGGGCGGCACGCTCGGAGTTGCCACGGTCGCTGAAGCGGTCGCCACCACGGTCACCACCGTTGTCGCTGCGGCCAAAGCTGGAGAAACCCTGCGGCTTGGCACCAGGACGCGGTGCCTGCGGACGATCACCAAAACCACGGCCAGGACCGCCAGCAGGACGGGTATCACGCTCAAAGCGGTTGTCGGGGCGGCTGTCAAAACGCGCCTCGCTGCGGGGTGCAGGACGGCCTTCGAAGCGGCCGTCGCCACGCGGAGCGTCGCCCCGGTTGTCGAAACGGTTGCCTTCGAAGCGAGGGGCATCACCGCGACCTTCAAAGCGCGGCGCATCGCCACGGCCTTCAAAACGCGGGCCGCGCGGAGCGGGTGCGCCACGGCGGTCGGCAAAACGGTCGTTGCCACCACGGCCTTGCGGACGGCCGCCAGGGCCACCACGACCGAACGGCTCGGCCATCGGGGCGCGTTGGCGCGGCTCCAGGCCGGGCACGGTCTCCACCGCGATGCGCTGACGCGTGTAGGCCTCGATGTCACCGATCTTGCGGCGGTCGCGCAGCTCGGCAAAGGTCACGGCCAAGCCGTCGCGGCCGGCACGGCCGGTGCGGCCGATGCGGTGCGTGTAGTCCTCGGCCTTCATCGGCAGGCCGAAGTTGAAGACGTGGGTGATGGTGGGCACGTCGATGCCGCGGGCGGCGACGTCGGTGGCCACCAGGATCTGCACCTGGCCGGCGCGCAGCGCCATCAGGCGGCGGTTGCGGATGCCCTGGCTCAGCGCGCCGTGCAGCGCGACGGCCGAGAAGCCCTCTTGCTGCAGGTCGTTGGCGAGGCCGTCGCACTCGATCTGGGTGCTGGCGAACACGATGGCCTGGTTGATGCTGGTGTCGCGCAGCCAGTGGTCGAGCAGCTTGCGCTTGTGGTCGGCGTTGTCGGCCCAGAACAGCACCTGCTTGATGTTGGCGTGCTGCTCTTGCGGGCTGTCGATCTGCACCTTCTGCACGTGCTTGCCACTGTCGTGCATCACGCGCATGGCGAGCTGCTGGATGCGCGGCGCAAACGTGGCGCTGAACATCATGGTCTGGCGGCGCTGGCTGGTCATGTCGTTGACATCGGCCAGGTCGTCGGCAAAGCCGAGGTCGAGCATGCGGTCGGCTTCGTCGACCACGAGGAACTGCACCTGGTCGAGCTTGAGCTGCTGCGAGCGCTGCAGGTCGAGCAGGCGGCCGGGCGTGGCGACCACGAGGTCGGCGTTCTGCAGTTTGGCGATCTGCAACTGGTAGGGCATGCCGCCCACCACGTTGGCGATGCGCAGGCCGCGGCAATGGCGCACCAGGTCGATGGCGTCGTTGGCCACCTGCTGGGCGAGTTCGCGCGTCGGGCACAGGATCAGGGCGCCGGGGGTGGCGGCCTTGAAGTTGCGCGGGTTGGTCGGGTCCTTGCGCTTGGCGCGCTTGGGAGCGACTTCGCCGCGGGCCAGGGCGTCGGCAACGCTCTGTTCGAACTCGGCCTTTTCGTTGGCTTCGGCCTGGGCCTGCTGTTGCAGCAGGGTGTGCAGCACGGGCAGCAGGAAGGCAGCGGTCTTGCCGCTGCCGGTCTGGCTGGACACCATCAGGTCGGCAAAACGCTTTTCGCCTTCGCCGAGCATGGCTTTGGGCACCACGTTGTTCTGCACCTGGGTCGGGCTGGTGTAGCCGAGGTCCACACAGGCTTGCACCAGCTCGGGCGCCAGACCCAGCAGCGCGAAGCCGTTGGGAGCCGACGGCTCGACGATGGTGATGGATTCGTCCGCGACAGCGTCAACGGGCAGGGTGTCGGGCGTGAATTCGCCGCGGGCTTCAAAAGAGTCGCTCATGTTCGTCCTTGCGCTACAGCGCAATTGATCGAAGCAAAACGGTCAGGAAAAGCTGCGCCCAACGTGGGGCGTGCGCTCCTGGCGCTTGATCCGTTCGTGGTTACAAAACATCAACCATCAAACGGTCAACGCGCCGTGGGGCCTTCAAGAAACGAAGACACCCGGAACGATCGGCCTCATCCGTTGCACCGCAGTGAAACTGCGGTGGGCTGAAGCTCCTTGCAGGAGCACAGCGCAAATACCGGGAGGCCTGGTGTGTGAGGCAGATGCACAAATCAGCACAGTTTTCTGTGCAGCCTGCGATTATCGCAGGGTTTCAGGGAAAACCCTAGAATTATTTTTGATCCGGCCACCTCAGACCGACAAAAGGGCCGCAACGACCTGGTACAGAACGGCCGCCAGGGCCGCAGTGGCCGGCACGGTGACGATCCAGGCCGCCACGATGCGCAGCACCGCAGAGCGCTTCACGATCTCTTTCTTGTAGGCCTTTTTCAGTGCCTTCTGCTCGTTCTTGGCCAGCACGGTGCCCACGGCCAGTTCGCGTGCCTTCGCCCGCTTCTTCATCTCTGAGAGCATGCGCTTCTTCTCGCTCACCTCTGCGGCTTCGAAGCGCTGAAGATAGGCCTCGACCTCCGCGCGATCCGCACCTTGATGGCCGGCGAACACCACCGCCTCCATCTTGGCGTAGTTGACTTTGAGCAACTCACGCAAGAAGCCCACGCCAAACACGGCACCGATGGAGATGTGGGTGGTCGAGACCGGCATGCCCATCTGCGATGCCACGATCACCGTCAGCGTGGCCGACATCGCGATGGCGTAGGCCCTCATGTTGTCCAGCTCGGTAATTTCTTTGCCTACGGTCCGGATCAGCTTGGCGCCATACAGGGCCAGACCGGCAGCCAGGCCAATGGCCCCCAACACCATGATCCACAGCGGCGTGGAGGCCTTGCTCGCCACAGCCCCCTCTTTCACCGCTTCATAGATCGCAGCCAGCGGCCCGACTGCGTTGGCCACATCGTTGGCACCGTGCGCAAAGCTCAACAGCGCGGCCGAACACACCAGCGGCCAGGTGAACAGGCGGTTGACGCCATCTTTGCTGTTGTGCAGCAGCAGCGCCTTGCGCGCAATCGGCCCACGCACCAGCATCCAGGCGATCAGCCCCAGCACAGCGCCTGCCGCGATGGCCACCCAGAATGACACCTTCACCAGCTGCCCCAGCCCCTTGAGCAACATGTAGGTGCCAAAGGCCCACGCCATGGCCGCGATCAGCCAGGGAACGACACGGGTGGCAGCCTCGGTCATGTCGCTGCGGTAGGTGATGCTGCGCTTGATGAGATACAGAAAGCCGGCGGCCACCAGCCCCCCCGAGATGGGCGAGACCACCCAGCTGATGACGATGTTGCCGATGGTGACCCAGTTCACCAGATCCCAGCCACCGGCAGCAATGCCGGCGCCCATGACGGCGCCAATGATCGAGTGGGTGGTGGACACCGGCGCGCCAATGGCGGTGGCCAGGTGCAACCAGAGCGCGCCGGCCAGCAGGGCCGCGAACATCAGCCAGGCAAACTGCGCCGCATCGTTGATCTGCTGAATGTCGATGATGCCGCCCTTGATGGTGCCGACCACATCACCGCCGGCGATGATGGCACCCAGGGCCTCGAACACCGCGGCCGCCAGAATGGCCCACCCCATGGTCATGGCCCCCGAACCCACCGCCGGTCCCATGTTGTTGGCCACATCGTTGGCACCGATGTTCATCGCCATATAGCCACCGACCACGGCCGCCACGATCAACAGCCAGATGGCCGAACTCGACAAGCCCGCCACGTTGGCCCCGGTCAGGGAGGCGTAAAGACCCACCAGCAAAAGAAAAACAACCGAGGCGCCCAACTGCAGGGCGTCCATGTGACGGGATACAAAGCTGGAGCGGGTCTTTTTTGTCATTGGGGCTTCTCGTGGACGTCACGATTTTGACACGGCCATGGGCGCGAAATGGCGCAGCAAGATGGTGCGAGCGGACGAGGGACCTGGCTCCGTCGCCCGCGTTTCAACGCAAAAAGTGGGTGCGGTAGTGCACCAGCTCGTCGATGGACTCGTGCACATCGGCCAGCGCCGTGTGCTTCTGGTGCTTCTTGAAACTGTCGTACACCTCCGGGCGCCAGCGTTTGGCCAGCTCCTTGAGCGTGCTCACGTCCAGGTTGCGGTAGTGGAAATAAGCCTCCAGCTTGGGCATGTACTTCACCAGAAAGCGCCGGTCCTGCCCGATGCTGTTGCCGCACATCGGCGAGCCGTTCTTCGGCACGTACTTGGCGATGAAGGCCAGCAACTCGGTGGCCGCATCGGCCTCGGTCAGGGTGCTGGCCTTGACCTTGTCGATCAGACCGCTCTTGCCGTGTGTGCCCTTGTTCCAGTTGTCCATGGCGTTCAGCACCGCGTCACTCTGGTGAATGACCAGCACGGGCCCTTCCACCCGGGGCTCCAGTTGGGGGCCGGTGATCACCACGGCTATTTCCAGCAGTCGCTCTTTCTCGGGGTCGAGGCCGCTCATCTCGCAGTCGAGCCAGATCAGGTTCTGGTCGCTCTTGGTCAGCAGGGATGGGTCAGCGGGCGTGGCCTCGGTCGGCAGGTGGGTGTGTTGAAGACTCATGGCCCGATTTTCACCGATGCGCCGGCCGCACTCGCCTCCCCTCATCGCCAAGACCTTGCCTTGTGGGCGCAGCCGACACTTCGATAGACTCCTCCCCATGGATGCAAGCGCCTTTTCTTTCACCGCGGTCTTCTGTGCCGCGCTCGTGCTCGGCCTCGTCGTGCGCACCGTGCTCTCCAGCCGGCAGATTCGTCACGTGGTGCGCCACCGGGACCGTGTGCCCGAACCGTTCGCCACCACGATCGACCCGGACGCCCACCGGAAGGCGGCGGACTACACCGTGGCCAAGGCCCGCTTCGGCATGCTGGAAGCGGCGCTGGAGGCCTGCTTGCTGCTGGGCTGGACGCTGCTGGGTGGCCTGCACTGGCTCAACCAGACCCTGCTCGCCTGGATGGGGTCCGGCATGTGGCAGCAGCTCGCCCTGCTGGGCAGCTTCACCCTGATCGGTGCCCTGCTCACGCTGCCGATGGGCTGGTGGGCTACCTTCCGGCTGGAGGAACGGTTCGGCTTCAACAAGATGAGCCTGGGTCTGTGGCTGACCGACATGGTCAAGGGCGGGCTGGTGGGTGCGCTCATCGGCTTGCCGATCGCCTCGCTGGTGCTCTGGCTCATGGGGGCGGCGGGCCCCGCCTGGTGGCTCTGGGCCTGGGGCGCGTGGATGGCGTTCAACCTGCTGCTGCTGGTGTTCTACCCCACCGTCATCGCCCCGCTGTTCAACAAGTTCGAGCCCTTGCAGGACGAGATGCTGAAGAACCGGGTGAACGCGCTCATGAAGCGTTGTGGTTTTGCCGCCAAGGGCCTGTTCGTGATGGACGGCAGCAAACGCAGTGCCCACGCCAACGCGTATTTCACCGGTTTTGGTGCCGCCAAGCGCGTGGTGTTTTTCGACACCTTGCTGCGGCAGCTGAGCCCGCCCGAGATCGATGCCGTGCTCGCGCACGAGCTGGGTCACTACAAACGCCGCCACATCCTCCAGCGCACCGTGATGATGTTCGGCCTGAGCCTTCTGGGCTTTGCCCTTCTCGGCTGGGTGTCGCGCCAGGCCTGGTTCTACAACGGCCTGGGCGTCCTGCCCTCGATGGACACCCCCAACGACGCCCTCGCGCTGCTGTTGTTTCTGATGGTGGTGCCTTTGTTCACCTATTTCCTCTCGCCCCTCATGGCTCAGCTCTCGCGCCGCCACGAGTTCGAGGCCGATGCCTACGCCACCGCCCACACCGACGGCAACGACCTGGCCAGCGCGCTGCTCAAGCTCTACAAGGACAACGCCAGCACGCTCACGCCCGACCCGGTCTACGCGCGCTTTTATTACTCGCATCCGCCCGCCAGTGAGCGCATTGCTCGGCTGCAAGGCGCTGCGGCATGAGTCAGTCCCGGACCCGTGGCGCCCATGGCGTGGACACCACGGGGACATCCGGTGGTCTTGATGAGGGGCTGGTGGTGGCGGCCTACGGGCGCCATTGCCTCGTGGAGAGCCCAGACGGGCAACGACGCATCTGCCACCCGCGCGGCAAGAAGAGCCAGTCCGTCGTCGGCGACCGGGTGCGCTGGATGCCCACCGGCGATGAAGGCAGCATCGAGCGCGTGGAAACACGGCGCAACCTGTTTTACCGCCAGGACGAACTGCGCACCAAGTCGTTCGCCGCCAACCTGGACCAGATCCTGGTGCTGGTCGCGGCCGATCCGGAGTTTTCCGAACGCCAGTTGGCGCGTTCACTGATCGCGGCCGAAGCCGAAGGCATTCCGGTTTTGATCGTGCTCAACAAGAGCGATCTGCAGCCCGCGTTCGACCACGCATGGGCGCGGCTGGAACCTTACCGTCGCATGGGCACCGACGTGCTGCCGTTGCGCCTCAAGGGCGACACCGCCGCCAGCACCGAAGCCGGTCTGGATGCGCTCCAGGAGCGCCTGGCCGGCAAGACCACCCTGGTGCTGGGCCCGTCGGGTGTGGGCAAGAGCACGCTGGTGAACCGGTTGGTGCCGCATGCCAAGGCCCTCACAGGCGAAATCTCCCGCGCGCTCAATTCGGGCAAGCACACGACCACCAGCACCACCTGGTACTGGGTGAACGACACACGGCGCACGGCGCTGATCGACTCGCCCGGTTTTCAGGAATTTGGTTTGAACCACATCGAGCCGATGCAGCTCGCGCACCTGATGCCCGATCTGCGTGCCACGCTGGGCCACTGTCGTTTCTACAACTGCACGCACCTGCACGAGCCGGGTTGTTCGGTCCTGACACACGTGCAGGAAGCTGCGGAGCGATCCGGCGTCGAGGGCAGCGGTTCCATCTCCGACAACCGATACCGCATCTATCAGGAACTGTTTGCCGAACTCTCGGCGCGCAGGGCCTACTGAGCCCAGGCTCAGCCGAGCAGGCGCGCCAGCGTCAGCAGCGCCAGCAACAGCATCCAGAGCACCACGCTGCGCCACACCAGGCCCACCGCGCTCGCGAGGTGCGCCAGCTGCGGCTCGGGGCGTGCAGCGACACCGTCCGCTTCCTCAACGACCCCTTCGCGTGAACTCAGTCGCACGTTGAGCGCGCCCGAGGTGGCCGCGAGCACGACACCGTCGCTGCCCGGCGCAAACAGCTCGGCCTCGCCGCGCCAGCTCGCCACCGCCTCCTCAAAGTTGCCGACCACCGCGAAACCGAGTGCGGTGGCCCGAGCAGGCAGGTGGTCCACCCACTCCCAGCCTCGCGCACTGGCCTTCTGGAGCGGCACGCTGGGTGACCCGTCGGACCGGGCCTTCCAGTTGCGAGACAGGTACTCCGCCATGCGGTACAGCACCGCACCCGCAGGCCCCAACCCCAGCAACCAAAACACCACGAAGGCCGCCAGCACCCCGAACACATGGCGGTGGGCGGCCAGCACCGACTGTTCGATCACCTGCCTCAGCAACTCGGTACGAGGCAAGCTGCCTGTGTCCACATGCAACCACTGCGCCAGCTTCTCGCGCGCCCGGGCATCGTCGCCCTCCTCCAGCGCCTGGCGAATGTCGGTGAAGTGGTGGCTGAACTGCCGGAACCCCAACGTCACGTACAGGACGATCACCAGCCACACGAACGCCAACACGCTGCTGAACTGCCACAAGCCCCAATACACCAGCGCGGCGCCCAGCGCGGGCGCGCCCGCCGCCAGCGCCCAGGCCAGCCAGCCGTGTCCCGGCTGTCCGGTGTCGAGGTTGCGCCGGACCATCCGGGCCCAGCCACGCAGCCCGGCGTGCACCGGGTTGTCAAACCCCAGCGGGCGGGTCTGCTCGATCAGCAAAGCGATGAGGATGGCGAAAAAACTCATGGCGCCATCATAGCGACGGGGCGTGGCGCCTCAGGCGACCAGCAGGCGGTAGAAGTTGCGCAGCATGCCGGCGGTGGCACCCCAGATGAAGCGTTCGCGGGTGCCATCCCGGTAAGGCATGGCGTACCACTCCCGCATCACACCGTCCCACTCAAAACCGTGCTTGTGGTGATTGGCCGGGTTCATGAGGAAGTCCAGCGGCACCTCAAACACGTCGTCCACCTCGTGCGGGTTCGGCCGGAGCACGAAGCCCGGCCGCACCAGGGCCACCACCGGTGTGACGGTGAACGAGGTCCCGGTCACGTACTCGGGCAGATGCCCCAGAACCTCGATCCAGTCGGCCGACAGGCCAATTTCCTCCTGCGTCTCCCGCAGGGCCGCGGCGGTCGCGCTGGCGTCGGTGTCATCGAGCTTGCCACCCGGAAAAGCGATCTGCCCGGAGTGGGTGGAGAGGTGGGCCGTGCGCTGGGTCAACAACAAGGTCGGGCGTTCGTGCATGACCAGTGGCAACAACACGGCGGCCTGCGCTGGCGCACGGTCGGCAAACTTCCGCTCCATGACCAATTCCGGCGTCCAGACCGGCGGGCGGTGAAACAACGCGCGCAATCCCGGCTCCGTCAGGCGTTGTGGCTCGGGGGGACGCAACCCTTCATCACCGAGGTTGTTCAACACCGGCACCTGGCGCGGATCAAACGACGGGGGGAAACGCTGAGGCACAGGATCGGACATGGTTTCCAAGCATAGGGCACGCCACAACGCGCAGCGACCGGACACAAAAAAGCCGCTCCAGGGAGCGGCTTTCTTTCAAGGCAACGGGAGCGATCAGGCGCCCCACTGTTGGCCGTTCGCTTACGCGCCCAGCTTTTCCTTGATGCGGGCCGACTTGCCGCTGCGCTCGCGCAGGTAGTACAGCTTGGCGCGGCGCACGGCACCACGGCGCTTGACTTCAATGGCGGAGATCAGCGGGCTGTACAGCGGGAACGTGCGCTCCACACCTTCGCCGTTGGAGATCTTGCGCACGATGAAGCTGGAGTTCAGGCCACGGTTGCGGCGGGCCACCACCACACCTTCGTAGGCCTGCACGCGCTTGCGGGTGCCTTCGATCACGTTCACGCTGACGATCACGGTGTCGCCAGGGGCAAACGCCGGGATGGTTTTGTTCAAGCGAGCAATTTCTTCTTGCTCAAGGGTCTGGATGAGGTTCATGGTTTCCTGATTTCACGATCATGCCCGCGCTGCACTAAAGGCCACGAATCCGGCAGGGGCCCTGTCCAGCGGAGGCCGACGGATCGGCGCTTGCTGCGGGCTGGCCCGGTCACGGCGGCCGGTCAGAGGATCGAAAAGCCTTGGATTATAGCTTTTTTGACTGGCGCAGAAAAGCCTCGTCGGCTTTGGTGAGCCTGCCAGCCTCCCGGGCCTGTGCCAGCAGGTCCGGACGCTGGCGCTCGGTCAGCGCCAGGCTCTGCTCGCGGCGGTAGCGCGCGATGCGTTCGTGGTGCCCGCCCAGCAGCACCTCCGGCACGGCCATCGGCCCCTGTGGGCCCTGCCAGACCTCGGGGCGGGTGTGGTGCGGGCTGTCGAGCAGGCCATCGAGCGCCGGGTTGAAGCTGTCCTGCTGATGGCTGCCCTCGTCGCTGAGCACACCGGGCATCAGGCGGGCCACCGAATCCAGCAAGGCCAGCGCAGCGATCTCGCCGCCCGACAGCACAAAATCACCCAGGCTGATCTGCCGGTCCACACAGGTGTCGATGAAGCGCTGGTCGATGCCCTCGTAGCGGCCACACACCAACACCGCGCCAGTGCTGGCGGACCACTGTGTGGCACTGGCATGGTCCAGTCGCTGACCGATGGGCGAAAAGAGCACCACCGGAGCTTGGGCGTCTTCGGGCTCTTCTCGGTCGGCGCGGATGGCCTGGAGGCACTGCCACATCGGCTCGGCCATCATCACCATGCCAGGACCACCACCAAACGGCCGGTCGTCCACCCGGCGGTAGTGGCCTTCGGCGAAATCGCGCGGGGTCCACAGCCGCACGTCCACCTGTCTGGATTCGAAAGCTCTCCGGGTGATGCCGCTCTTGAAAAACGGCTCGAACAACTCCGGAAACAGCGTGATGACGTCAAAGCGCAAGACGCGCTCCGTCAGTAGTCTGGCTGCCAGTCGACCGTGATGCGGCGGGCCTTGAGGTCCACGTCGTCCACGTAGGCGCCGACAAAAGGAATCATGCGTTCGACGGTCTGCTCCTGACCGTCGACGGTGTCGGTGTATTCCATCACCAGCACCGAGTTCGGCCCGGTGGGCATGAGGTCGCGCACGACGCCCATGTGCAGGCCCTCGCGGTTGACCACGTCCAGACCGATCAGATCGACCCAGTAGTACTCACCGTCGGGGGTGGCGGGGAAGGCGCTGCGCGGGACGTTGATGCGCACCCCCTTCAGGGCTTCAGCGCCGGTGCGGTCGTCCAGGCCTTCGAGGCGGGCCACGATGCCATCGGAATGGGCCTTGATCTCGGCCACACCGATGCGAACGACACCCGAAAACGCCGAAAAGCCGCGAGCGAAGCGGGCTTCGGGCGGCTGGAGAAACCATTCGGAAGTTTCAAACAGCGCCGAGGTGTCGGCGCTGTGCGGCAGGACGCGAACCCAGCCTTTGATGCCCCAGGCCTCCTGAATCCGGCCCAGTTCGATGGCATCGTCCGGCAAGGACGCGGCGGCAAATGGGCTGTTGGACATGCAGAAAGAGGACAAACCGGCCGGCCCTGTGGGGCCGGCCAGGCCGATCAGGCGGCGACGGCCTTGGCGGCGTTTTGCTTGACCAGGCGGACCACGGTGTCCGACGGCTCGGCGCCCACGCCGGTCCAGTAGGTCAGGCGGTCCTGGGCGATGCGCAGGGGCTCTTCACCACCGCGGGCCAGCGGGTTGTAGAAGCCGATGCGTTCGATGAAACGGCCATCGCGACGGTTGCGCTTGTCAGCGACCACGATGTTGTAGAACGGGCGCGACTTGGAGCCGCCGCGGGAGAGTCGAATGACGACCATGATTTATCCTTCGGGTGGAGAAGCCCCAAGATCGGAGCTTCAGTGGGTTTTTTTGGCTGAATAAACCCGATTCATTGCGGCGCCTGAGACACACGACTGACCACCCGGCCAGCGAAACGCCACAAAACCCGCGATTATAGCCCGTGTGGCACACCCCGCAGCGCCACCTTTTCAATTCATCCCCTTGCCTCACATGCCCCTGATCCGCCCCAGCCGCGAAGACGACCTCGACGCCATCACCCACATTTACGGCCACCACGTGCTGCACGGCACCGGCACCTTCGAAACCACCCCGCCCAGCGTGGCCGACATGGCGGCGCGGCGCGGCGACGTGCTGGGCAAAGGCCTGCCCTGGCTGGTGATCGAAGAAGGCGGGCAGGTGCTGGGCTTTGCCTATGGCAACTGGTTCAAGCCGCGCCCGGCGTACCGTTTTTCGGTGGAGGATTCGATCTACCTGGCGCCGGAGACCGCCGGCAAAGGCTTGGGCAGGGCACTGCTCGCGGAGCTGATGGCCCAACTGGAGCGCAGCGGTGTGCGCAAGGTGATGGCGGTGATTGGCGACTCCGCCAACGCCGGCTCGATCGGTGTGCACCGCGCGCTGGGCTTTGAACAGGTGGGTGTGGTGCCCTCCTGCGGCTGGAAGTTTGGCCGCTGGCTGGACATTGTGCTCATGCAACGCAGCCTGGGGGCTGGCGACAGCACCCCGCCTGAAGACAGCGGGCGCGTCGCATGAGCGCAGCGCCGGGCCGCCCCAAGCAAGCTCGCACCGCAGCTCGAAGAGCGGAGGTTTTCTTATGAGCCGCCCCAGGAACAAGACCCTGACCGTCTGGCTTGCGTTGCTGGGCGGCAGCATGGGCCTGCACCGTTTTTACCTGCGCGGGCTGGGCGACTGGCTCGGCTGGCTGCACCCGATCGCGGCAGCGCTGGGATGGTGGGGTGTGGAGCGGGTGCAGACCTACGGACAGGACGACCAGCTGTCCTGGGTGCTGATCCCGTTCCTCGGTGCGAGCATCGCTGTGGCTTGCCTGGCGGCCATCGTCTACGCCCTGAGCGACCGTGCGAAGTGGAATGGCTGGTTCAATCCCGGCCTGGACAGCGAAGCGGCCGCGGGCGGCACGAACTGGCTCACCATCGGCGCCCTGGTGCTGGCGCTGCTCGTCGGCACCACCGCCTTCATGGGCAGCCTGGCCTTTGGCATCCAGCATTACTTCGAATACCAGATCGAAGAAGCCAAGAAGATCAGCCAGTAGAGGTCCACCCCCGCGCCGCACCTGCGGTGCGTCACCCCCTCAAGGGGGCAACGCGATGCGGCCCGGCAAAGCCGGTTCCGCCGCGTTCTGGGCTGGGTGCACCTCGCTCTGACGGTCAGCCCAAGTGGTTCATGACCAGCATCACGAGGGTCAGTGTGAACAGCGCCAGCGCCGTGGACAGCCCCATGGCGGCCGTCGTCAGCCCCTGGTCCACCTCGTAGCGCTGCGCGAACAGGAACACGTTGGCGCCCATCGGCAACGCGGCGGCCACGACCATCACGGTCAACGGCAGGCCGGTGATGCCCCAGGCCCAGGCCGAGGCACCCACCAGCAAGGGCAGCACCAGGTTCTTCGATACGGTGATCAACAAGGCAGGCTTGAGGTGCCCGCCCAGCGGCGTGCGCGCCAGCGTGACGCCCACCAGCACCAGCGCGATCGGTCCGAAGGCGCTGCCGAGCAGCTGCAGCGGCTTGTCCACCACAGTGGGCAGCGCCAGCCCGGTCTGGGCGAACAGCAGGCCACTGATGATGGGCAGGGGAATGGGGTGGATCAGCGCGCCCTTGAACGCGGACCACGCGGTGTCCAGCACGTGCGGGGCGCGCTCACCGCCCTCCCGCGCCTCGCGCGCCACCACCAGTTCCAGCACCACCGAGCCCACGGTCAGCAGGATCAGCGCGTGCACGGACACGAGCGTGAGCAGCGTGACCAGCGCGTCCTTGCCATAGGCCAGTTCCACCAGCGTGATGCCGATCATCACCATGTTGGAGAACACGCCACCGAGAGCCATCACCACGCTGCTGCGGTTGAAGCCGCGCCAGACAATCGAGGCGAACAACAGCAGCAAGGCCGCCGGGAAATACGCCAGCAGCGGGCGCAGGTCCAGCGTCTCCACATGCACCGCGCTCATGGTGCGGAACAGCAGCGCCGGGATCAGCAGCAGGAAGACCAGGTTGGACAGGTCCTTGACGGCGACATCGCGGATCCAGTTCAGCCGCCCGGCCAGGTAGCCGAGCGCGATGAGCAGGAACACCGGGGTGAGGGAGACGACGACGGGGTGGGTGCTGAAGTTCACCCTGGGATCGTACCTTGAGGGCCTGACGCTTTGACCTCTGTGGAGGACGGACCGGCACCACCCTGCGCGCGGCAGCGGTGGCGCCTCACTTCACGCCAACAGCTTCGGTGATCCGGTAGTACAGACCGTAAGGATCGTTTTGCAGCACATGGAACTTGCCCTCGACCACGACCGCATTGAGGCTGTATTTCACCGGCTCGCGCGTGCGCACCTCGACCATGCTTTCAGGCCCCCCGGGCGTGCAGAACGCGCAGGTCGGCGGCACCGAGGCCAGCAGGAAATGGCGCTGCTGCTCGCCCGGGCCGAGCGGCACCATGAAGCCCTGAAGGCGCTGCGTCTTCTGGTTCAGTGCCGCCACGGCCGGCGTGTACACCGGCACGATGCGCCGGTTCTGGATCTGGGTCTTGATGTCGGTCAGCACCGACCAGGCCACCACATCGGCACGGGCGGCGAGCGGCGCAAACGGCGACAGCGGGCTGTGCACCCCCGGCCCCTGCCCCGCCACATGCGGCACAGGAGGCGTTGCGCCCGAACCCGACTCCGATGACGGCTTGCTGGCCGGAGCGGTACCCAGCGGCGAAGACAGCTGAGCGCCAGCCAGCCCGGAAGAACAAGCCAACAGCAACAAGGCGCCACGAAAGAAATGATTCATATCAGAAGAGAGGAAGTTCACTGCCAAAACGCGGCGGAACCGGCTTTGCCGGGCCGCATCGCGTTGCCCCCTTGAGGGGGTGACGCCGAAGGCGGCGCGGGGGGGCCCTCAATGCCCGTGTTTCATCCCGCAGTATTTCCCGATCGCCAGACCCTTGCAGGCGGTCTGGAGTTCCGCCAGACACAGCTTTTCACCTTTGCCCGACTCCATGCATTTGGCGGCGGCTTCGTGTGCGGCGGCCATGGCGCGGTGGCGCGCGACGTCTTCCTTGATCTCCTGGCCGGAGTGCTGGGCCATGGCGGTCGTGGCCAGGACGGCGGTCATCGCCAACAAAACAAACCTTTTCTTCATGCATCACCTCGTGTTCAACAGCTGGGTCACATCGACCCGGTAGGCGCTGACGGCGGGCACCAGCGCCGCCACCACCGCCACGACAAAGGCCAGCACCGGCACCCACCCTTCGGCGGACACCCATTGCCAGCCCGAGATGGCGAGCGACTGCTCGGCCACCAACATCGAGCCCATCAGGGCCGTGAGCCCGTGTGCGGCCAGCAGGCCCAGTGCACAGGCCAGCGCGGCCAGCCAGAGCGACTCGCACAGCAGCAGCGCCCCCACCTTCAGCGGCGGCGCGCCCAGCATGCGCAGCATCGCGAGGTCGGCGCGGCGCTCGCGCACCGCGCCCCACAGCGCGATGAAGACCGACAGGCCGGCCACGCCGAGCAACACCGCGCCCAGCCCCTGCAGCACGCGCGTGCCCACCCCGACCATGCTCAAGAGGCGCGTGATTTCGAGCGCGGGCGACGCGGCCTGCATGGGGGTGTTGTCGTTGATGAAGCGCGGAAAAGCCATGGCCGCGAGCGGGCTGTTGTAGCGGATCAGCGCCATCGTGACCTCGCGGTCGGCCGCGATGGCGGCGCGGTCTTCTTCGTCCATGTCGTCGGTGGCGTGCATGTCGTCGTGCAGCTTCCAGACCGACTCGGTCGCGGTCAGCACCAGCCGGTCGAGCACACAGCCGCAGGGTGCGAGCACGCCGGTCACCCGGTAGCGCGCCTCGCCGTGCTCGGCGCCGCCTTGGCCCAGGCCGTGGGCCCCCGCGAAATCCTGTCCGACAACCAGCCCCGTGGCGCGGGCGACCTGAGCGCCCAGCACCGCCTCCATCGGCTGGGTCCAGAGCGCGCCCTGCGCCAGCGCAGCGCCATAGTGAGCGGGGTAATCGTGGGTGGTGCCGACGATGCGAAAGCCCTGCAGGTTGTCGCCCAGGCTGAGCGGAATCACCTGCGCCACCTGCGGGTGCGACCGCAGCTGCGTCAGATCGTCCAGCGCGATGTTGCCCGGCGGCACGTCCAGGTGGAACACGCCCGAGAGGATCAACTGCATGGGGCTGCCCTTGGCGCCCACCACCGCGTCGATGCCCTGCAGGTCGCGCTCGAAAGCACGGTCGATCTGGTCCCGGGCGATCAGCACAAAGGCCATCGAGGCCAGTCCCAGCGTGAGCAGCAGCAGGTTGAGCGCCGTGGCCAGCGGCCGCGACCAGAGGTAGCGCCAGGACAGGCCGAGCACGTTCATGCGGTGGCCTCCGCCGTGCTTGCCCGGAAGGCCAGCATCTGGGTCTCCGGCAATGCCTGAAGCACCCGCGCGTCGTGGGTGGCGATCACCAGCGTGGCGCCGGTCTGGGCCGCCCCCTGCCGCAACAGGGCCAGCGCGTCGGCGCAGGACGCGTCGTCGAGGCTGGCCGTGGGCTCGTCCACCAGCAGCACCGGTGGGCGCAGCAACAAGGCCCGCGCCAGGGCCACGCGCTGCGCCTGACCGCCCGACAGTTGTGAAGGCTTTCGCGCGGCGAGCGCGCCCACGTTCAGCGCCTCCAGGGCATGGGCAATCGCTGCACGGTCCGCGGGCAGGCCGCTGGCGAAGTGCACCAGTGCGAGGTTCTCGGCCACGCTGAGCGCCTCGCTCAGGAACAGCTTCTGCGGCAGGAAGCCGATGCAGCGAGCTCGCCAGCGGTCGCGCTCGCCCGCCCTGAGCGCCGCCACCGACTGCCCCGCCACGAGCATCTCGCCCGCCTGTGGCGTGAGCAGGCCGGCGGCCAGTGCCAGCCAGGTGGACTTGCCACTGCCCGAGGGGCCGCGCAGCAGCAACGTGCCACCCTGCGGCACCACCACATCGCCAAACGGCAGCGACGGACCACCCGGGTAGGCGTGGCCCAAACCCCGCGTCTCGATCAAGGCAACGGCTTCCCGCCGGTCTCTGCGGACGGCACGCAGCTGGCACAGGTGCCGTGGATCGACACATCGACGCGCAGGCCCTGGTGGCCCAGCCCGGCCAGCGTGCGGAACAGGTCGTTCGTCGCGGCCTGGGTCGGCGCGCTGGCCTCGGTGAGGCGGAACTGGCGGTGGCAGGCGTCGCATTCGAACCGCGGCACCGTCCCCTCGCTGGCGTCGGCCAGGCCATAGCGCCAGGTGCGCGCGCCGTCGTCGGCGTGGCGCTGCAACACGCCGCAGGCGGCCAGGCGGTCGAGCAGGCGGTAGAGCGTGACGCGGTTGATGTCCAGCCCCCGCGCGGTGAGGGAGACCAGCGCCTGCGCGTGGCTCAGCGTGCCCTGCGGGTTCGCGAGGAACAGGCCGAGCACCGCGCGCGTCGCCAGGGTGCGGCGCAGGCCCGCGGCTTCCAGACGGGTCTGGATCTCCGGCGGCACGGCAATGGGTTCTTTGGTGGGACGGGTGGACATGGGCGCGCCTCCATTATTGCAACAAAGTTGCGTTAACATCGCCATCCTTGCAAGCTAATGCAATTCAGTTGCAACAGTGTAAACGGCCCATCGACATGCCCCCATCCCAATCAACCCCCACAACCCCGGGCATCGAGCTGCACGACCTCACCCTCGGCCACGACCGCCACCCCGCCGTGCACCACCTGAGCCTGCGCATTCCGCCGGGGTCGCTGGTGGCGCTGGTCGGCCCCAATGGCGCGGGCAAGTCCACGCTCATCCAGGCGCTGGCGGGCGCGCTGCGCCCCCTCAGCGGCGCGGTGAGCGGTCTGGCCGGGCAGCGCATCGCCTGGCTGCCGCAGCACAGCGGGCTGGACACAAGCTTCCCCATCGACGTGCGCGGCATGGTGTCCATGGGCCTGTGGCACCGCGTCGGCGCGCTCGGCTGGTTCACCGCCGAGCACCGCCACCGCTGCGACGCCGCACTGGCCACGGTCGGCCTCACCGGCTTCGAAGCACGCGGGCTGGACACGCTCTCGGGCGGCCAGCTGCAGCGCGCCCTGTTTGCCCGGCTGATCCTGCAGGACGCGCCGGTGATGCTGCTCGACGAGCCTTTTGCCGCCGTGGACCACCGCACCAGCACCGACCTGCTGGCCCTGCTGCAGCGCTGGCAGCACCAGGGCAAGACGGTGATCGTGGTGCTGCACGACCTGGCGCAGGTGCGCGCGCACTTCCCGCTCACCCTGCTGCTGGCACGCGAGCTGGTGGCGTTCGGCCCCACCGCCGAGGCGCTCACCGACGCCCACTGGGCGCGCGCGCAGCGCATGCGGGAGCCGTTTGACGAGCACGCGCCGCGGTGCACGGCCCCGCCGGACCCGCACGCCCCCACCGCCGTCGCGGAGGCGCTCGCGTGAGCGACATCGCCGCGGCCCCCCTCACCGCCTGGCTGCTGGCCAACCCGCTGCTCGGCCCCCTGGTCGAGTTCGGCTTCATGCGCCACGCGCTGCTCGGCGCCGTGGCGCTCTCGCTGAGCGCCGCGCCCGTGGGCGTGTTCCTGATGCTGCGGCGCATGAGCCTGACCGGCGACGCCATGGCCCACGCCATCCTGCCCGGCGCGGCCATCGGCTACCTGGTGGCCGGGCTCTCGCTCACCGCCATGACCATCGGCGGCATCGTGGCCGGTCTGGCGGTGGCCGTGGGCTCCGGGCTGGTGACGCGCAACACCGTGCTGCGCGAAGACACCAGCCTCGCCGCCTTCTACCTGCTCTCGCTGGCGCTGGGCGTGCTCATCGTCTCGGTGCGCGGCAACAGCGTGGACCTGCTGCACGTGCTGTTCGGCACCGTGCTCGCGCTGGACGACGCGGCGCTGGGGCTGCTGGGCGGCATCAGCGCGGTCACGCTGGCCACGCTCGCCCTGCTCCACCGCCCGCTGGTGCTCGAGTGCCTGGACCCGGGCTTCCTGCGCCAGGTCAGCCGCTGGAGCCCGGTCGCGCACCACGGGTTTCTGGGCCTGCTGGTCATCAACCTCGTGGCCGGCTTTCACGCGCTGGGCACGCTCATGGCCGTGGGCATCATGGTGCTGCCCGCCGCCACCGCGCGCCTCTGGGTGCGCCGCCTCGGCCCCCTGCTGCTGCTCGCCACCGCGCTGGCCCTGGCCGCCAGCGTCGGCGGCCTGCTGCTCTCGTACCACGCCGACCTGCCCACCAGCCCGGTGATCGTGCTCGGCCTGGGCGCGGCCTACCTGCTGTCGATGTGGCTCGCGCCGCACGGCGCGCTGCGGCACCAGCGTCCCGCCGCTTCCCATCTCAACGCCTGAACCTCAAGGAGCTTTCATGAACCCCTCATTGCGCCACCACTTCCTGGCCACCGCCATCGGCCTGGCCACCCTGGCCCTCAGCCCCGCGCTGCGGGCCCAGACCACGGCCCCCGTCCAGGCCGTGGCCAGCTTCAGCATCCTCGGCGACCTGGTGAAGCAGGTCGGCGGGGACCGCGTCGCGGTCGATGTGCTGGTGGGCCCCGGCAGCGACGCCCACGTGTTCCAGCCCACGCCATCGCAGGCCAGACGGGTCGGCCAGGCGCAGATCGTGTTCTCCAACGGCCTGGGCTTCGAGGGCTGGATGGGCCGCCTGCTGGGCACCGCCGGCCACAAGGGGCGCCATGTGGTCGCCAGCCGCGGCATCCAGCCCCTGCACGCCGAAGGCGGGCACGACCACCAGGCCAAGGGCGGACACCACCACGAAGCGGCCGACCCGCACGCCTGGCAGAGCGTGTCCAACGTGATGGTCTACGTGGGCAACATCGCCAGGGGGCTGTGCGAGACCGATGCGGCCGGCTGCGACACCTACCAGCGCAACGCCGCCACCTTCAGCGCCGAGCTCAGGGCGCTGGACGCCGACATCCGCGCGCAGTGGGCCGCCATCCCGGCGGCGCAACGCAAGGTCATCACCTCGCACGACGCGTTCGGCTACTACGCCAAGGCCTATGGGGTGACGTTCCTCGCGCCGCAGGGCGTGAGCACCGAGAGCGAAGCCTCGGCCAAGGGCGTGGCGCAACTGGTGCGCCAGATCAGGAAAGAACAAATCAAGGCGCTGTTTGTGGAGAGCATTTCAGACCCGCGCTTGATCGCGCAGATCGGCCGTGAGACGGGGGTGCGACCGGCGGGCGAGCTGTTTTCAGACGCCCTGTCGGACGCCAAAGGCCCGGCCCCCAGCTACCTGGCCATGATGCGGTTCAACACCACCGCGCTCACCCAGGCCGTCCGGGGGCTCTGAGCCCACAGGGCGCTGTCCGGCAGCGGTCTCAGCCTCCGCCGGTGAGCGGCCCACCGTCAGCCGCGCGCCGCGGCCCGCGTGATCGGCCGCTGTGCGGGCCACTGGGCCCACTTGGCCAGCTGGGCCTTGAAGCCCATGGCGGCGTGGGGCAGGACGGCCACCTCGCTGCCCTCGTCGTCACCCTCGTCGTCGCCCTCGTCCGGTGTCTCTGCCTCCAGGGACAGCAGGTCGAACACGTCGGTCGACGCCATGGGGGTGCTCCAGTGCGCGGCCTGCGCACCTGACGTTTCGCCGCCCACGTGGTCCTGGGTCCAGTCGGTGGTCGTTTCGACACCCGCGGTGATCAGCGCATCGGCAGGCACCGGCGCCGCCAGGGTCGCGCTGGTCAGCGACAGCCGGAAGGCGGCCTCCAGATCGAACATCCTGACGCCCTGGAGCGGCGGCTGGCCCTCGGGCCCGACGCCGACCGCCACCGTGTCGGCGACCGGCTCGCCGAGTTGCACGGTCGCGGTGGCCCCACGGGCCGGGGTCCCGGTGAGCGCCACAGCGCCGCCGCCCGCGGCGGTCGCGTGGCTCACCACCACCGGCGACACTGGCGCAAGCACCGGGGTCATCGCCTCCGGGGCCACCACCACCGCATTCACCGGCGCGTCGGAGGCGCTGGTGTCGGCCACCGGGCTGTTCACAGGGTCGCTCTCCAGCGAGCCCTGGTTCAGGGCGTACACCCAGTTGTTGGGCACCACCTCGTCGGCTTCCACCGTGCCGACCTGGGCCTCCAGCGACCAGTCGGCCCCCAGGGTTTCGTGCCCGGTCGTGTACAGCGACGCGGCCACATCGGCCACGGTGATGTCGGCCAGCAGGCGCATGGTGTCCAGCCCCATCTCGCCGGCGGCGAAGTCGCAGGCATAGATCAGGATGTCGCCGTTGAGCGTCAGCGATTGACCGATGGCCTGCAGCGACTGCAGTTGCCCGCCCTGCATCGACGCCGCGTCGACCACGCCGTTGCCCAGGATGAGGGTTCCCTCGGCGCCGTGGCTGATGACGTGGATGGCTTCGATGTCCGTGCGGCCGTACAGCGCCGCGGCGATCTGCGCCAGACCGTCGTCGTCCAGCGTTAGCATGATCACCTCGCGGCCGCCGGCCTGGAAGGCGTCGGGATCGGACACCCGCGGGTCCACGAACACGATCTCGTGGCTGCGGTCCACCGGGGTTTCACCGGAACCGGTGTCGCCCGGAACCACCGGCTCCGGGTTCACCCCCTCGACCGTCACCGTCACGGTGCCCGTGGTGCTGCCACCGAGCGCGTCGAGCAGGGTGTAGGTGATGGTGGTGTCGCGGCTCTGGCCCACGATCAGGTCGTCGAACTCGCCGTTGGGATTGAAGTGCAACTCCCCCAGCGCGTTCAGGGTGAAGATGCCGCCGTTGCTGCCCGCCTCGCCGTCGATGGTCTCGACCTGGAGGGCGTCGTTTTCCACGTCGCTGTCGTTGTTCAGCAGGCTGCCGAGCAAGGTGCCGGTGTCCGCCTGCACGGTGAAGGCATCGTCGCCAGCCAATGGGGCGTCGTTGACGCCGTGCACGGTCACGGTCACCGTGGCCACGGCACTGCTGCCCTCGCTGTCGTGCACGGCGTAGGTGAAGGTGGTGGTGCGGCTCTCGCCGGCGGCCAGATCGTCAAAGTCGCTGCCGGGGTTGAAGCTCAGCTCGCCGGCATCGCCCGTGCTGAGCGCGCCGCCGTTGTTGCCCTGCGGGTCTTGCAGCTCCACGAACAGCTCATCGCCTTCCGCGTCGCTGTCGTTGCCCAGCAGGCTGCCCAGTGGCGAGGCACCGTCCTCAAGCACATGGGCCTCGTCATCGACACCCAGCGGGTTGTCGTTGGCGCCGAAGACGGTGACCGTCACGGTCGCGGACGATTGCGCGCCGTGTTCGTCATACACCGTGTAGTTGAAGCTGGTGTCGCGGCTCTCGCCCACGGCCAGATCGTTGAAATCGCCGTTGGGGTTGAAGACCACCGCGCCACCGTCGTCCACGCTGAACAGGCCGCCGTTGCCGCCGGGCGTGCTGTCGAGGTTCAGGAGGATGCCGTCGCCCTCCAGGTCGCTGTCGTTGTCCAGCAAGCCGCCCAGGGTCGTGAGCCCGTCTTCGCTGGCGAAGAAGTGGTCGTTCACGCCGGTCGGGTTGTCGTTGAGACCATGGACGGTCACCGTGACGGTGGTCGAGGCGCTGCCGCCCTGGTCGTCGTGGACCGTGTAGTTGAAGCTGGTGTCGCGGCTCTCGCCCACGGCCAGATCGTTGAAATCGCCGTTGGGGTTGAAGACCACCGAGCCACCGTCGTCCAGGCTGAACAGGCCGCCGTTGCTGCCGGCGCTGCTGTTCATGTCCAGGTAGAGGCCATCGCTGTCGACATCGCTGTCGTTGCCCAGCAGGTTGCCCAGGGACATGACACTGTCTTCGTCGCCCACGAAGCTGTCGCCCACGGCCACCGGGTTGTCGTTGGCGCCGTTGACCGTCACCGTCACGGTGGCGGTGGAACTCGCGCCTTGCGAGTCATTGAGCGTGTAGGTGAAGCGGGTGTCGCGGCTCTCGCCCGCAGAGAGATCATCGAAATCACCGTTGGGGTTGAAGATCAAGCCGCCCGAGTCGTCGAAACCGAAGAACCCGCCCTGGTCGCCCGCCCCCAGATCGTTCACGTCTTGTTCGCCACGATCGTTGTAGAAAAAGTGAAGGTCGTTGAACTCGGCGGTGGCATCCGAGGGGTTGCCATAGATGTAGATGCGCACCGTGTAGCTGGTCTGGGGGCTCAGAAGGTGGCTGTCCGCTTCAAACTGGTCCCAGATGTAGCCGCCGGGGGCGGGGCTGCCGGGCAATGTGTGGCTGGCCGTCAGCGTCAGTGCCTGGGCGGAATCGCCTTCGGGCAGCAGCTCGATCGTCACGGTGTAGCCACCGCCCAGACCGTTCGAGTCGAGCACCCCGAAAGCCATGCTGGAGATATCGATGACCGAATTGAGGGTTGTGAACGACACGTCGATGTAGTCGTTGTTGTTTCGGGCCTCGGAAAGTGATGCGGAGGTCAGGCCCGACACATCGACCGCCTGGCGAAGGGTGTTGCCCGTGATCGTGAGGCCGCTGCCTGCGGTGAGAGACGACACACCCTGCACCACCCCACTGTCGACTTGGCGGGCCTCCGTGCCGCCTGGGGCGCCGTCACCTGAATTGGACGACCAGTTGGCCAGCACCTGACCGGAAGACAGGATGGGGAAGTCGGCGGGATCCAGTGCGCCACCGCGGTAGTAGTCGTAGCCCGTGACCTCGCCGTCGATGTCCCAGTCATTCTGGGTCACCAGGCCCAGAAAGATGGCCGTGTCCTCCGAGGTCTCGTAGTGGTCGTCCACGCCAACAGGCGCGTCGTTGACGCCGGTGACGGTCACCGAGACGGTGGCGGTGTCGTTGCCGCCCTGCCCGTCGCTGACGGTGTAGCTGAAGGTATCGACCGCGGTGTCCCCGGCGGCAAGGAACTGAAATTGCCCGTTGGGGTTGTAGACATAACTGCCGTCGCTGTTCATGGTCAGCAGGGCGCCAGAAGACAATGCCACGGGCACACCCGGTTCGAACGAGGTCAGGTTGACCTGCGTCACCGTCATGGGGTTGCCATTGGGGTCGCTGTCGGCGCCGTTGCCGTTGTTGAGCAGCACGTTGTCGCTCAGCGTGCCGTTGGCCGACACCGCCTCGCTGTCGTTCTGGGCCACCGGCGGATTGAGGTTGGGTGCCAAGATGTCCACGTCCACCGTGGCCGACGCCACACCGCCCAGCCCGTTGGAGATCTGGTAGGTGAAGGTGTCGTGAACGGCGCTGCTGCCATCGCCCGTGACGGTGACTTCGCCACCCGCACCAACCGTGAGTTGAACGCCCGAATCCAGGGTGATGACCTGCCCCTGGGTCACGGCCTGACCCTGAATGTGGGTCAGCGTGATGGGCGCTGCCGCCAGGTTGTAGTCGTTGGCCGTCAGGTCCACCGTGGCGGGCAGGTTGGTGGCGGTGGTGATGGTGTCGTTTTCCGCCACGATCGCGGTCTGGGCGGAGTCGGCACGCACGAAGAGCCAGGAGTCGTAGGTGGCGTCGCCGGTGTCGGCAATCGCCAGACGCAGCGTGTTCTGCTGACCGATGATCACGTCGAACACCAGCGGGATGGTGATGGTGAAGCCATCCATCTGGGTGTTGTAGGGGGCGCCAGTGGTCGTCCCTGTGTTCAAGTCCTCGACACCCGTGTTGTCCACGAACAGCGACTGGTTCTGCAGGTTGTTGACGCTGTCGATGCTGATGGCCGACTCGCCGCCCGAGGCGTTGGGCACCAGCGACTGGTTGACGCCGTTGACCATGATGGCCATCACGTCGTTGAAGCCACCGTTCACATACTCCAGGTACTCCTCGGAGCCGAACACCACCTCGATCGTCATGCGCACCACGTCACCCACCTGGGCACCGGGCGGAACGTCTGGCACGAAGGTGATGTCCAGGATCGCGGCATCAAAGGTGTTGAAACCACCGGACATGGCATTCAGATCGGCGTTGCCATCCACCCCGGAAGCGGCATCTTCGCCAAACCCCGTGATGGTGTTCGGACCGGCCACGCCCACGGCGTTCTCGGAGGTGGACAACAAGGCGCCCGAGCTGAAACCCAGCACGTTGCTGCCGAAGGTCACGCCAGAACCAGCCGTGAAGGTGCCCGACTGGTTGGAGCCGCCCTGGTAGGTGGCCGAGGTCACGGTGATGCCCGCGCCCATGATGGTTTCGGCCAGGCCGATGGCGCCGGTGGACCCCACGGGCGTGAAGGCGAAGTCCAGCGCATGGACCCAGCCAGTGGGGGCCAGTGCGGCCGCCTCTACCGTGCCCACGGTGCTCTCCAGCGACCAGTCGGCACCCAAGGAGGCATCGCCCGTGGCATCGACAGAGGCCGCCACATCGGCGCCGGTGATGTCGGCCAGCAGGTTCATGGCCTCCAGGCCCGACGCGCCCGAGGCGTAGTCGCAGGCGTAGATCAGGAGGTCGCCGTCGGCGCTGAGCGATTGGCCGATGGCCTGCAAATACTGCAACTGCGTGGTCTGGATGGAGTCGGCTGTGACCTGGCTGCTGCCCAGCGACAGGTAGCCGTCGCCACCGTGGCTGACGATGTGGATGGCGTCAATGCCGGTGCGGCCGTTGAGCGCGGTGGCGATCTGGGCGATGCCGTCCTGGTCCATCGACAGCACGATCACTTCGCGGCCGGGGGCTTCGAAGGAGGCCACATCGGGCACGCGCGCGTCGACAAACACCACCTCCACGCTGGGTGCCTCGGCGGGTTCAGGATTGGCAAGGGTGTCGGGTTCTTCGGCGGTGGTGCCGTCGGCCACCGCGTCTGCGGCCGCGGTGTCTTCGGTGGCGGTGTCCGCGGCGGGCTCGTCGTCTCCGGCGGTGGCCGGCGGCACAGGCGCTTCGGCTTCGCCCTCGCTCGCCGCGGCCTCTTCCGGCACCTCGGCCGGTTCGGTGGCGGCGGGCGCTTCGGCAGCGGCTTCTGTGGCCGCTGCCGGCTCGGCCTCGTCAACCACCGGCGCGTCGCTGGCGCTGTCCTGTTCGATCGCGGTGGTCACCATGGCACCGTCAAACAGCACGCGCGATTCGAGCACCATCGGGATGCCCGAACGCAGCGGTTCACGGCAACGGGCCACGCGCGTGGACGACGTGCCTGAGCGGTGGGACGAGGCGCATTCGGGCGCCGCCACATAACAACCCAGGCTGGCGTTCCAGATCGATCGGTGAGTCTTGTTCATGCCCAGGTCCTCTGCGCCGGTGCCCGACACTGCTCATTGCAGATCGTTGGATAAAGCCCCGGTACACACCTCACTTCGGCAGATCACGCCCCGTCTTGAACGATTGCGAGGGGAAAAAACCCAATAAAAACAAGAGTGAATGCTTTGGTTACAACTTGCCGCCGCCGGATGAAACCTCTTGACTGACCGGGCATGCGGGACACCCGCCCGAAACGGGTGACACGGGTCCATCGGCAGCCGCTCGGTACACTGAACGCCCTGTCCCACCGGAGCCCCGATTGCCGATCACCCACCTGTTTCTCGCCCTCGCGGTGGTGTTTGTCTGGGGCACCAACTTCGTGGTCATCCGCTGGGGCCTGGACGGCCTGCCGCCCTTTCTCTTTGCCACGCTGCGGTTCGCGTTGTCCGCCCTGCCCTGGCTGCTGTTCGTGCCGCGGCCCACCGCGCCGTGGCGCAAGATGGCCGCGTTCGGGGTGCTGCTGGGGGTGGGCCAGTTCGGCCTGCTGTTCCTGGCCATGCAGGGCCACATCTCGCCCGGGCTGGCGTCGCTGGTGGTGCAGATCCAGGTGTTTTTCACCATCGGCCTGTCGCTCGCGCTCATGGGCGAGCGCGTGCGCGGCTTTCAGGTGGTGGGTCTGGTGCTGGCCCTGGCCGGACTGGGCGTGATCGCCTTGCACCTCGATGCCGCCGTGGTCACCTGGCTGGGGCTGGGCCTGGTGATGTCGGCCGCCTTCTTCTGGGCCGGCGCCAACCTGGTGGTGAAGTCGCTCGGGCCGGTGAACATGCTGCACTTCATGGTCTGGAGCAGCGTGTTCGCGGTGCCGCCGCTGCTGGCGATTTCATGGCTGGTCGAGGGCCCTGCGCTGATGCAGAGCGCGGTCGTCCATGCCACGCCGCTGGTCTGGGCCAGCGTGCTCTGGCAGGCGCTGGGCAACACCCTCTTTGGCTACGGCGTGTGGAACTGGCTGCTCGCCCGCCACCCGGCCGCCACCGTGGCACCGCTGGCGCTGCTGGTGCCGGTCTTCGGCATGGGGGCGTCGGCGCTGTCGCTGGGCGAAAGCCTGCCGGGCTGGAAGCTGGGCGCGGCGGCGCTGGTGCTCGGTGGCCTGGCCGTGATCGTCCTCTGGCCGAGGTTGCGAGCCCGCCTGAGCACCTGAGCACCCACACGATCCGCCGCCGGGCCGCCCCAAGGCGGATCAGCCCCCTTGGGGGGCAGCGACCCGCGCAGCGGCGGAGCGTGGGGGCCCTACTTCGCCAGGCGCGCGAACGTCTTCCTGAACTTCGCCACCTTGGGTGCGGCCACGGCCATGCAGTAGCCCTGGTGCGGGTTGCGCTCGAAGAAGTCCTGGTGGTAGTCCTCGGCGGGCCAGTAGTTCGCCAGCGGCAGCAGCTCGGTCACGATGGGCCGGCCGAACGCGTTCTCGGCCGTCAACTCGTGAATCAGCGCCTGCGCGGTCTGCTGCTGTTCTTCGTTGGTGACGTAGATGCCGCTGCGGTACTGGGTGCCGCTGTCGTTGCCCTGCCGGTTCAGCGTGGTCGGGTCGTGGACCACGAAGAAGATTTCGAGGATCTCGCGGGTGCTGATGACCGCCGGGTCGTAGGTCAGCTTCACCACCTCGTTGCAGCCGGTCTCGCCGGTGCACACGTCTTCGTAGCTGGGCTGGGGCGCCTGGCCGTTGCTGTAGCCGGACTCGACGTCCGTCACGCCGCGCACTTCCTTGTACACGCTCTCGGTGCACCAGAAGCAGCCGCCCCCGAGCACGATGGTTGATGGGTTCATGGTGGACTCCTTGGCCCGCAGTATGCAGGCCATGGCAAGCACCCACGCCGGGCGGGGTCGGTTTCGGCGGCGCGACCCGCCGCCCGCCCCCTCACACCTGCTTCACACCGCGCAACTCGCGGGCAGCTCCACCGGCGATGCGCCGCCGCCCGGCTGCGCCGCCTTGCCCTCCGCCACCGGCACCAGCGCGGCCCGCTGAAGGCCGTTCTTCGCCGCCACCACCTCGGCCATGATGGACAGCGCGATCTCGGCCGGCGTCTTGCTGCCGATGTACAGGCCGGCCGGCCCGTGCAGTGCGTCCAGCGCGGCCTCGCCCAGGCCGAAGTGTTCGCGCAGGCGGTCGCGCCGCAGCGCGGTGTGGCGGCGCGAGCCGATGGCGCCGACATAGAAGGCCTCGGACTGCAGCGCGTCGATCAGCGCCAGGTCGTCGAGCTTGGGGTCGTGCGTGAGCGCCACCACCGCCGTGCGCGCGTCGGGCCGCAGGCGCAGCACCAGGTCGTCCGGCATCTCGTGGCTGAGGGTCACGCCGTCCAGCGACCAGCTGGCGCGCTGCTCTTCGCGCGGATCGCAGACGAAGACCTCGAAGTTCAGGCTCAGCGCCATCTGGCTCAGGAAGCGCGAAAGGTCGCCCGCGCCGATGAGGATCAGCCGGTGGCGCGGCCCGAAGTGGGTCACCAGCGCGTCATCGCTCAGCTCCGGCACGCCGTCGCGCCGGCCCGGCTGCAGCTCCACCGCGCCGCTGCGCAGGTCCAGCCGGCGCTGTGTGCTGCGGCGTTCCAGGTTGGCCTGCAGCAGTTCGGGCAGGCGCGTGTGGTCGGCCACCGGCTCCAGCACCAGCTCCACCGTGCCGCCGCAGGGCAGGCCGAAGCGGTGCGCCTGGTCGGCCGAGATGCCGTAGCGCAGCGTGGCGGGCCGGCCCTGGGCGCAGACCGTGTCCAGGCCTTCGTCGCGCACGCGGCGGATGAGGTCGTCCTCGATGCAACCGCCCGAGACCGAGCCCACCGTCTCGCCCCGGCCGTTGATGGCCATGAGCGAGCCCGGCGGCCGCGGCGACGAGCCCCAGGTGCGCATCACCGTCACCAGCAGCACCGACAGGCCCGCCGCGTGCCAGGCCTGCGCACCGCGCAGGACTTGGGTGTCCAGGTCTTCCATGGCGGGGCTCCTCAGGCCAGCTTGAACGGCAGCTCGCGCAGCGGCTTGCCCGTCAGGCGGCTGATGGCGTTGGCGAACGCCGGGGCCAGCGCCGGCAGGCCGGGTTCGCCCATGCCGGTGGGCGGCTCGGCGCTGGGCACGATGTGCACGCCGATGGCCGGCATGTCGGTCATGCGGGCCACGGTGTAGTCGCCAAAGTTCTGCTGCTCGACCACGCCGTCCTTGAAGGTGATGGCCGCGCCCGGCAGGCACATGCCCAGGCCCATCAGCGCGGCGCCCTGCACCTGCGCCTCCACCGTGCGCGGGTTGACCGCCAGGTTGCAGTGCACACCGGCCGTGACCTGGTGCAGCACGGGCTGGCCGTCCTTGACGGAGGCTTCAACCACGTAGGCCACCACCGACTCGAAGGACTCGTGCACCGCCACGCCCCAGGCGCGGCCAGCGGGCAGCTTCTTTTTGCCGTAGCCGCTCTTGTCGACTGCCAGCTGCAGGGCCGCGCGGTGACGCGGGTGCTCGGCGCCAAAGAGCTTCATGCGGTAGGCCACCGGGTCCTGGTTGGTTTCGCGGGTGATCTGGTCGATCAGCGTTTCCATGACGAAGGCGGTGTGCGTGCTGCCCACGCTGCGCCACCACAGCACCGGCACGTTGACCTTGGGGTGGTGCACCGTCAGCCGCATGGGCAGCGGGTACGGCGTGCGCATGCCTTCCACCGCGGTGGCGTCGATGCCGTTCTTGACCATCATGGGTTCGAAGGGTGAACCGGCGAGGATGGACTGGCCGACGATCACGTGGTCCCAGGCCAGCACCTTGCCTTGTGCATCAAACCCCACCTGCGCGCGGTGCAGGTGCATGGGGCGGTAGTAGCCGCCCTTGATGTCGTCCTCGCGGCTCCACAGCGTGCGCACCGGCGCGCGCAGGCCGGCGGCCTGGGCCGCCTTGGCGATGGTGCAGGCCTCCACCACGTAGTCGCTGGTGGGGATGGCACGGCGGCCAAACCCGCCGCCGGCGGACTGCACCAGCACCTTCACCTGCTCGGGCTTGAGGCCGAGCGTGCGCGCGGCGGCCATGCCGTCCAGGCCGGGCATCTGCGAGCCGACCCACAGCGTGGCGCCCTGTTCGCTCAGTTCCACCGTGCAGTTCAGCGGCTCCATGGGCGCGTGCGCCAGGTAGGGGAAGACGAACTCGGCTTCGATCTTTTTCGGGGCCCTCTTCTGCGGATCTTCCAGCGGCGCCATGTCGGCGTCGAAGTGTTTCGCACCGGGCTGGCCGGCCAGCTCGCGGTACTGCAGCAGCTGGCGGGCGCTGTCCACCTTCTCGGCTGCGGCGGTGTCCCATTCCAGTTTGAGCGCGTCGCGCGCGGTCTTGGCGGGCCAGTAGCCGTCGGCGATCACCGCCACGCCTTCGGCGCCACGGTCCAGCGGCACGCGCAGCACCGCCTTCACACCCTTGACGGCGCGCGCCGCGGCGTCGTCCACCGACTTCAGCTTCGCACCGAACACCGGCGGCCGCGCGATGACAGCCGTGAGCTGCCCGGGGCGGCGCACGTCGATGCCAAAGTCCTGCCGGCCGCTGCTCTTGGCGGCGGCGTCCAGCCGCGTGGTGGGCTTGCCGATCAGGCGGAACTGCTTCGGGTCCTTGAGCGTGACGCTGGCGGGCACGGGCAGGGCCATCGCGGCCTCGGCCAGTTCGCCGTAAGTGGCGCGCCGGCCACCGGCGCCGATGACCACGCCGTTCTCGGTGCGCAGGCCGGCGGCGTCCACCCCCCAGCGCGTGGCCGCGGCCTGCACCAGCATGGCCCGGGCGCGGGCGCCCAGCTCGCGGTACTGCGCGAAGCTGTTCTTGATGGAGTTGGAACCGCCGGTGATGTGCATGCCGAACAGCGGGTCGGCGTAAGCCATGTCGTTGGTGCCCAGCTGGCCGCGCACCTTGGACCAGTCGGCGTCCAGCTCCTCGGCCAGGATCATGGGCAGCGCGGTCTGCACGCCCTGGCCGAATTCGAGGCGGTTGACGGTCACGGTCACGGTGCCATCGGCCGCGATGGCGACGAAGGCGCCAGGCATCTGCGTGGGCTTGAGCGCGACGGGCGCGGCGGCAGCGCCCTGCGCCTGCGACAGCAGCGGAAACACGCCCAGCGCAAAGCCGCTGGCGGCGCCGAGCTTGAGGAAGGCGCGGCGCGGCAGTTCGGCCACGGGCGCCGGGTCCTGGTCGCGCGCCAGCATCAGTTGCAGGGCGCGCGGAAGTTCGTGTGTGGAGGCGTTGAACATGGTGTGCTCCTTCAGGCCAGGGTGCGGGCGGCGTCGGCCACGGCGGCGCGGATGCGGGCGTAGGTGCCACAGCGGCAGACGTTGCCGGCCATGGCACCGTCGATGTCGTCGGCACTGGGTTGCTTGCCGCGCGGCAGCGATTTCAGGAACGCGGTGGCGCTCATGATCTGGCCGCTCTGGCAGTAGCCGCACTGGGCCACGTCGTGCTTCACCCAGGCCGCGTGCACCGCCTTGCCGACGCGGTCGGTGCCGCCGGTGATGGCTTCCACCGTCGTGATCTTCTTGCCTTCGGCGGCCGAGATCGGCGTGACGCAGGAGCGGATCGCCTGGCCATCGAGGTGCACGGTGCAGGCGCCGCACAGGGCCGCGCCGCAGCCGAACTTGGTGCCGGTCAGGCCCAGCGAATCGCGCAGCGCCCAGAGCACGGGCGTGGAGGGATCGACGTCCAGCTGCTGTGCGCGGCCGTTGACTTGCAAGGTGGTCATGGGGGGTTCCTGGAAACGGGGTGGCGGGAATGCGGGGGTTCCCGCGGCCAGAGCCCCGGGATGGGCGCCAGTGTCGGCCAGGGCACCCGCCCGGCGTTAGCCTGAACCTGCGCCATGCTTGCCCAATCCTGCGAGCGCGCTGCACAAACGGGCAAGGGCCGATACCATGGCCCGCAGCCCAGACACCAGCACCCCACCATGCCCGATCCTTCCTCTCACCCACCCGCCACCGCCGCGCGCGCCTCCATCATCCGGCGTTTGATGGAGCGGGTGATCGACGGCCCGCCGCAGCAGACGCCGGAGATTCCGGGGCTGATGCTGATGCGCATCGAGCAGCCCTACCTGAACACCTGCAGCATCTACGAGCCCTGCGTGGCCGTGATCGTGCAAGGCAGCAAACGCCTCAAGCTGGGCGACGAGACCCTGTGTTACGGCGAAGACCGTTACCTGATCACCTCGATGGACATCCCGGTGAGGTCGGCGGTGATCGAAGCCAGCGCCGAGCGGCCGTACCTCGGGGTGGCCCTGCGCCTGGACTGGCGCGAGATCGCCTCGCTGATGCTGGAGTCGCCCGCGGCGCCCGCAGGCGCCGTGGCCCGCGACAGCCGCGCCATGACCACCGGCGCCCTCACCGCGCCCCTGCTCGAAGCCTTCGACCGCCTGCTCGCCCTGCTGGACCAGCCCGAACACATCCCGGCGCTGGCGCCGCTGATCAAACGCGAGATCCACTACCGCCTGCTCACGGGCGAGGCCGGCGCGCGCCTGCGCCAGATCGCCACGGTGGACACCCAGAGCCACCAGGTCGCGCGCGCCATCGCCAGCCTGAACGCCCGCTTCACCGAGCCGCTGCGGGTCGAGACGCTCGCCCGCGAATCGGGCATGAGCCTTTCGACCTTCCACCACCATTTCAAGACCTTGACGGCCATGAGCCCGCTGCAGTACCAGAAGCAGCTGCGCCTGACCGAAGCGCGCCGCCTCATGCTCTCCGAAGGCATGGAAGCGTCCACCGCGGCGTTTCGCGTGGGCTACGAAAGCCCGTCCCAGTTCAGCCGAGAGTACCGGCGCTCGTTCGGCGCCCCGCCGTCGAAAGACGTGGCCGATTTCCGGTGGCAGGAGCCTGTGCCGGCTTGAAGTGAGCACCCCCGCCGCGCTGTGCGCGACCCCCTCCAGGGGGCGATGCGGTGCGGCCCGGCGGAGCCGGTTCCGCCGCATCCTGGGCCAGGGCTTTCGCGCCGGAGCCGTGGGTTCTCAGCGCGCAGCCACCTCACGCACCGCCGCCAGGAACGCCCCCAGCGCCGCTTCATCGCGCCCGGTGCGCCAGAGGCAGTGCGTGTCGTAGGGCGCGAGCGGCTGGGCCAGTGGCACGAAGGCCACGCCGGGCAGGCCCGCCTGCTGCAGCGCGGCCGGCACCAGGCCCACGCCCAGGCCCTGAGCGATGACAGAGACCACGCTCAGCCAGTGCCGCAGTTCAAACGCCAGCGCCGGTTCAAACCCCGCGTCCGCACAGGCGGCGAGGATGCGGTCGTGGTAGTCGGGCGAGACGGCGCGCATCACGATGGCGAAGGCCTCGCCCTTCAACTGCTGCAGCGACAACACCGCCTCGCCCGCCAGCGGATGGCTTGAAGGCAGGCAGGCCATGAACGGCTGGCTGGACACGAGAATCTGAGAGAAGCCCGCTGGCACGCGCGTGGTGTGCACGAAGCCCAGGTCCAGCCGGTCGTGCACCAGCTCCACCAGCTGTTCGCTGCTGCTGAGTTCGCGCAGCGCCAGCCGCAGCTTGGGGTGCGCCGCGGCGAAGTCGCGCAGCACCTGCGGCAGGCCGCGGTAGAGCACCGTGCCGGCAAAGCCGATCTGCAGCTGCCCCGCCAGGCCCTGCCCCACGTCGCGCGCCTCGCGGGCGGCCGTGGCCGCCTGTTCCAAGAGCGCCTGCGCGCGCGGCAGAAAGGTCAGCCCGGCGGCCGTGAGCGCCACGCCGCGGCTGTTGCGTTCAAACAGGCGCGCGCCCACCGAGGCTTCGAGCTGCTGGATGTTGAGCGAGAGCGGCGGCTGCGTCATGGCCAGCCGCTGGGCGGCGCGGCCAAAGTGCAGCTCCTCGGCGAGCACGGTGAAACAGCGCAGGTGACGGAATTCCATGAATACAGGGTTTGTATTGATCAATCGGCAATCAATATTAGACAGCTATTCATGGGCCGCCGACAATCGCGCACCATCCCCTCTTCCAACCCGCCCCGGAGACACCCCATGGCCACCAGCAAAAACACCTTCAACTGGGAAGACCCGTTCCACCTGAGCGCCCAGCTGACCGACGACGAGCGCCAGGTGCAGGACGCCGCCCGCGCCTACTGCCAGGAAAAGCTGCTGCCCCGCGTGACCGAGGCCTTCCGCCACGAGAAGACCGACCCGGCCATCTTCCGCGAGATGGGCGA
>NZ_JADMKB010000077.1 GCF_018780075.1 Hydrogenophaga sp. | reverse complement strand
TCGTCAACACCCACAGCATGGTGCTGCTGACCTCGGCCAAGGGCATGGTGCTGCACTCGCTGGGCGACACCGACTTTCTCGAAAAGGCCTCGCGCGTGGCGCTCACGCCCGGCATGGACTGGTCGGAGCAGAACAAGGGCACCAACGCCATCGGCACCGCGCTGACCGAAGAAGAAGCGCTCACCGTGCACGGCAACCAGCACTACCTGAACGCCAACAAGTTCCTCACCTGTTCGGCCGCGCCGATCTTCGACCCCTACGGCCAGGTGATCGGCGCGCTCGACGTCACCGGCGACCACCGCAGCTTCCACCAGCACACGCTGGCGCTGGTGCGCATGTCGGCGCAGATGATCGAGAACCACATGTTCGCCGACATCTTCCCGAAGGCGATCCGGGTGCATTTCCACACCCGCTCCGAGTTCCTGGGCACGCTGGTCGAGGGCATCGCGGTGTTCTCGCCCGAGGGGCGCTTCATCTCGGCCAACCGCAGCGCGCAGTTCCAGATCGGCTTGCCCTTCGCCGCGCTCAAGGCCCACACCTTCTCGTCGCTGTTCGGCATCCCGATCTCGTCGCTGTTCGAGCTGTTCAGCGGCGCCATGCCCAACCCCAAGCAGCTGGTGCTGCACAACGGCGTGTCGGTGTGGTGCCGGGTGAAGGTCAAGGCAAGCAACCCCTGGTCGGCCGGGCGGCCCATGGCGACGAACCCGCAGCAGGCCGAAGAGCAGCAGGCGCCCAGCGCGTCTGCGAACTCGGTGCCCGCGTTGCTGAAACAGACCGGGCGCAAGATGCAACTGTCGTCGCTGCAGTACCTGGACACCGGCGACCCCCAGGTGGCGTCGGTCATCCACAAGCTGCGCCGGGTGTCGGGGCGCGACATCCCGGTGATGATCCTGGGCGAAACCGGCACCGGCAAAGACCTGCTGGCCCAGGCCATCCACGGCGACTCCACCCGCTCGGCCCAACCCTTCGTCTCGGTCAACTGCGCCTCGATTCCCGACACGCTGATCGAGTCGGAGCTGTTCGGTTACGAAGAAGGTGCCTTCACCGGCGCGCGCAAGAAGGGCTCGATCGGCAAGATCCTGCAGGCCAATGGCGGCACGCTCTTCCTCGACGAAATCGGCGACATGCCCAAGCACCTGCAGGCGCGGCTGCTGCGCGTCCTGCAGGAGCGCAAGGTGAGCCCGCTCGGCGCGGGCAAAGAGGTCGAGGTGGATGTGGCCGTGGTCAGCGCCACCCACAAGAACCTCAAGGACATGATCGCGCGCGGCGACTTCCGCGAAGACCTGTACTACCGCCTCAACGGCCTGGTGGTGCGGCTGCCGGCGCTGCGCGAACGCACCGACTTCGACCTCGTGGTACAGAAGATCGTGAAGTCGCTGTGCGAGAACGGCCAGCACATCGGCATCTCCTCGCGGGTCATGGACATCTTCAAGCGCTACCACTGGCCGGGCAATTTCCGCCAGCTGCACAACCTGCTGCGCACGGCGGTGGTCATGGTGGGCAACGACGGCGTGATCGACATGGAGCACCTGCCCGACGACTTCCTCGAAGAGCTGGAGCACGGCCTGCCCAACCCGATTCCCAGCCGCCTGATGGGCTCCATCGCCCCGGCGATGTCCGATCTGCCCGAAACCCCCAACGCACCGCCCATGCCCGAACCGGCGGTGGATGGACAGCGTCTGCAGGATGTGGCGCTGAGCGCGATGGCACAGATGCTGCGGCTGCACAAGGGCAACGTGTCGGCAGCGGCCAAGGCGCTGGGGGTGTCCCGCAACACGATCTACCGGAAGAAGGATCAGTTGCCGCCGGGGCTTTTGTAACCCCCCGCGCCGCCTGCGGCGTCACCCCCAGGGGGGCAATGCGAGCGGCCTGGCGGAGCCCCCACCCCCGTCGCTTGTTCGCTGCGCGTAACCGCTCCGCCCCTCAAGGGGCGATGCGAGTGGCCCGGCAAAGCCGGTTCCACCGCATCCTGGGTTTAGGGCACTTCGCTCCGGAGGAGCATCGGATTCTCCCGGTCCTATTTCGTCGGCTTTGCTTGGTCCATCCAGACGGGTTCGAGTTCGCGCCAGGCGCGTTGCACGTTGAAGCCGTGGCGCGCTGCGTAGCCTTTCCAGTGCTGGAACGCTGGCAGGTTCACGCGGTCGATCTCCTGGGGCTGGGCGCCTTCGTCCATGGCTTGCAGGGTGCGCTCGCGCAGGGACTGCAGGTAGTCGCGGGTGGCGGCCAGTGCGGGGGGCGCTGCATGGTCCTGGCCCACGGACCACCCGGTGGACAGCAGTTGCTTCGGCTTCAACGCCTCCAGCCGTGACAGCGCCGCGAGCCAGTGGTCCACCCTGCCCTGCGCCAGCTCGGGCACGCGCCCGTCGTACACCAGCCCGCCCGCCCAGAGCACGCGGTGGCGAGGGTTCCAGAGCACGAGGTCGCCTTCGGTGTGGCCCTGCTCCACCCGCATCACCTGCAGGCGAAACGCCCCCACGCGCAGTTCATCGCCTTCGGTCAGGGTCCGGTTCGGCAGCACGATCTGCGTGCCGGCCATCGCGGCTTCGCCCACGCGCTGGGTGAGGCTGGCAAGGCAGTCCGGGCAACGCTGCGCCATGCCTTCGCGCGTGGCGGCCGTGGCCAGTACTTGGACGCGACCGTCGGCCGCTAGGTCGGCGAAGGCCGAGTTGGCGAGCACGTTTTCGGAGTGGGCGTGGGTGTTGACGATCCAGCGCACGCTCGCCTTGAACCGGCACTCGATCGACCGGCGCAGCCGCAGGCCATGGCGGTGGCTCGGCCCGGGGTCGATCACCATCGCGTCCCGCCCACCCAGCACCACGCTGGTCGGCACCACATGGCCCGCGTTCGCCGGGGACACGTCGCCCGCGCCCGGCGGCAGCCAGACCCAGACACCGGGGGCCACCGCCTGCCAGGGCACGGGCTCGGCCGCGCGGCAATCGGTGGCGGTCGGCGTGGCCTGTGCCGTGACCGCGCCAACCACCATCGCCACGAGCGCCAGGCGCCGACCCGCGGAACGCCACCACACAGACGACCGGTTCATGCGCCGCACACCTCGCGGCGCAGGGCCGCCAGCATCAGGCGCTCGTGCCCCAGGTGGCCGCTGAGCGGCAGCGCGAGCGAGGCCGATCCCGGTGCCAGCCGCTGCCCCAGCGCCGCCCAGCCGCGGCTGTTGCCCGGCGGGCAGATGGCGTCGCAGCGCCCGTGCACCCAGGCCACCGGCACGCCCCGTTGCGCCAGCGTGCGCACGGCCTTGTCCAGCTCGCCGGGCCGCACGAACCCCCGGTGCAACAGGTAGTGCGCCTGGACGCGGTACTTGCGTTGCAAGGCCCGATCGTCGCGCCCGGCGGGGCGCTGAAAGGCCGCCGCGCGCTGGCGGGTGCCCCGCCGAAGCGCTGCCCAGGTGCTGCGCAACGCACTCGCCGATCCGGGTTGCTGCACGGCCGCCTGGACCAGGGCACGCCGCAGGCCCCGCTCGGCGTCGCGCGATTCGAGCAAGGCCCAGCGCCGCGCCGCGCGCAGCGATGCAACAGCGGGTGTACCAGTTTGAAGCAACTGGCGCAGTTTGCTCAGCAACGCGGGCAACGAAGTGCCCGGCGCGCGGGGCCAACCGTCGGGCGCAGGCCTCATGGTTTTCCCTGAGCTCCGGCCCCCCTGAAGCAAGCCACCGACCTCGCGACGGCGCAGCGCGAAGGCACCACGCAACACCAGGCGCTCCACCCGTTCGGGGTGGCGTTGCGCATACGCCAGCGCCAGCACCGTGCCCCAGGAGCCGGCGAGGATGGACCAGCGCTCCAGCCCCAGGTGCACCCGCAGCGCCTCCAGGTCGGCCACCAGCGCCTGCGTGTGGTTGCGCGCGGTGCGGCCCTTCGGGCGGCTGTCGCCGCAGCCGCGCTGATCGGGCGCGATGGCCCAGTGCCGCGCCAGATCCAGTGGCGCCAGCATGCCCGGCTGGCAACGGCCGCCCGGCCCGCCGTGGAGCAGCAGCCACGCGTCGCCCTCGGGGTTTCCCCTGAGTCGGTACGCCATGTGTTGCGGCGCGTCCAGAGGCAGGTACAGTGGTCGGTGCCAGGGGCGCAGCGCGGCCCGAGCCCCACGGTCGCCGTGGCTCACGGACCAGTGCTGATTCGTGGCATCGTTATTGCTTTTCATCGTTGCGGCTTGAGGTGCAGTGGTGCAGACAAGTCGGCAGACATGTTTCATGCCAACCCATACAGGAGACTTTTCATGCAGTGGACCACCCCCGCTTTCACCGACCTGCGTTTCGGTTTTGAAATCACGATGTACATCGCCAACCGCTGACCACCGGCGGTTCCGCTCCAAAGCGCACGGGTGCACAACGCGTGCGCTTTTTTTATCCCCCTACTTTCCTGAACGCCTGAAACGTTCCAGCTCAGTCTATGCGCATCCGGGTCCTGGGTTCTTCGGCCGGCGGTGGCTTTCCGCAATGGAACTGCAACTGCCCCAACTGTGACGGTCTGCGCCAGGGCACGGTCCGCGCCAACGCGCGCACCCAATCGTCCATCGCGGTCACCGCCGAGGGGACTGACTGGCTGCTGGTCAACGCCTCGCCCGACATCCTTCAGCAGATCCGCGAGAACCCGGAGCTGCAACCGGCACGCAGCATCCGCGACAGCGGCATCGCCGCCGTGCTGCTGATGGACGCGCAGATCGACCACGTGACCGGCCTGCTGATGCTGCGCGAGCGCAAGACGCCGCTGCCGCTGCTGGCCACGCCCGAGGTGTTCTCCGACATCGGGAGCGGCTTCCCGATCACCGGCATCCTCTCGCACTACTGCGGCGTCGACCGCCAGGAGCTGCCCATCGACGGCAGCGCGGTGCGGGTGCCCAGCCTGCCCGGCCTGTTGCTGCACACGGTCTCGCTGTCGTCCAAGCCGCCACCCTACTCGCCGTTTCGCGGCAACCCGCGACCGGGCGACAACATCGGCCTGCTCATCACCCACCCGACCACCGGCGCCAAAGCGTTCTACGCGCCGGGTCTGGCCGAGGTCACGCCCGAACTCATCGAGCTCATGAGCGGCTGCAGCGTGGTGCTGATCGATGGCACCTTCTGGACCCACGACGAAATGCAGCGCCTGGGCCTCTCGACCAAGGCCGCGCTCGACATGGGCCACCTGCCGCAAAGCGGCCCGGGCGGCATGATCGAGCAGCTCGACCGCCTGCCCGCCGGCGTGCGCAAGGTGCTCATCCACATCAACAACACCAACCCCATGCTGGTGGAAGACTCCGACGAGCGCGCGCTGCTGACGCAGCACGGTATCGAAGTTGCCCACGACGGCATGGACATCACTTTCTGAAATCAACGGCACCATGGAAATCGCCCAAGCCATCCGCACCGACAGCCACCTGCCCGCCTGGAGCCCCGAAGCCTTCGAGGCCCAACTGCGCGAGAAGGGCCGCAGCTACCACATCCACCACCCGTTCAACGTGCGCATGAACGCGGGCGGCTGCACGCCCGACGAGCTGCGCTGCTGGGTGGCCAACCGCTTCTATTACCAGATCTGCATCCCGCGCAAAGACGCGGCCATCCTCGCCAACATGCCCGACCGATCGCACCGCCGCCTGTGGATCGAGCGCATCCTCGACCACGACGGCCATGGCGACTTTGAGGGCTCGGCCGCCGGCGGCATCGAGGCCTGGACCCGGCTGGGCGAGGCCGTGGGCATCTCGCGTGAAGACCTCTGGTCGCTGCAGGGCGTGGTGCCCGCGGTGCGCTTTGCCTGCGACGCCTACGTGAACTTCGCGGCCAAGGCGCCCTGGCAGGAGGCCGTGTGTTCCTCGCTCACCGAGATGTTCGCGCCGCAGATCCACAAAGACCGCCTCGCCACCTGGCCCGGCCACTACCCGTGGATCGAGGCCAGCGGCCTGGCCTATTTCCGCAGCCGCATCCCGCTCGCCAGCCGCGACGTGGAGCATGGCCTGCAGGTCACCTTGTCTCACTTCAACACCCGCGAGGCGCAGCACCGTGCGCTGGACATCCTGCAGTTCAAGCTGGACATTCTCTGGACCATGCTGGATGCCATCGAAAAGGCCTGCCAGTGATGGACGCCCCCCTGCGCCGTTTCGCGTCTTCCCCCCAGGGGGACCACGCCCTTGGCCCGGCAAAGCCGGTTCTTCGGCGTGTGCCGGGATCGACACGCGCTCCGGAGTTGCTGTGAGCACGTTGCCCAATCAACCCAAACTCTCGCGCCGCTTCCGGTTGCAGTACGAAGAAGCGCAATCGCGCTGGGTGCTGCTGTATCCCGAAGGCATGGTGCAGCTCAACCCGTCGGCGGCTGAGATATTGAAACGCTGTGACGGCGAGCGCACGCTGGAAGGCATCGTTTCCGAACTGGAAGCCGCGTTCAATGCGCAGGGTCTGGAGCCCGAAGTCCGCAACCTGCTCGAAGAAGGACAGCGCCGTGGCTGGATCGACTGATCTCCTGAGCACCGCACCCATCGCCGCCGGCCCGCCGCTGTGGCTGCTGGCGGAGCTGACCTACAAGTGCCCGCTGCACTGCGTGTTCTGCTACAACCCCACGCAGCACGCGAAGGTGACCGACGAGCTGAGCACCGCGCAGTGGGTGGACGTGATGACGCAGGCGCGCAAGCTCGGCGCGGCGCAACTCGGCTTCTCGGGCGGCGAGCCGATGCTGCGCGACGACCTCGAAGAGCTGGTGCAGGAAGCGCACCGCCTGGGCTACTACACCAACCTCATCACCTCCGGCGTGGGCCTCACGCCCACCCGCGCGCAGAAGCTCAAAGACGCCGGGCTCGACCACGTGCAGCTCTCGTTCCAGGACTCCACCAAGGAGCTGAACGACTTTTTGAGCCACACCAAGACTTTTGAGCTGAAGCAGCGCGTCGCGAAGCTGATCAAGCAGCACGACTGGCCCATGGTGATGAACTGCGTTCTGCACCGCCACAACCTGCCGCACGTGCGCAAGATCATCGAGATGGCCGTGGCGCTGGAAGCCGAGTACCTGGAGCTGGCCAACACGCAGTACTACGGCTGGGCCTGGATCAACCGCGACCACCTCATGCCCACGCGCGAAGAGCTGCAGATCGCCGAGGCCGAGGTCAACGCCTTCCGCGCCGAGCAGGACGCGAAAACCAGCGGGCAGAAATGCCGTGTGCTCTTCGTCGTGCCCGACTACTTCGAAGAGCGCCCCAAGGCCTGCATGAACGGCTGGGGCGCGGTGTTCCTGTCCATCGCGCCCGACGGCCTGGCCATGCCCTGCCACAACGCGCGCGACCTGCCCGGCCTGCAACTGCCCAACGTGAAAGACGTGTCGATCGCCGACATCTGGCAGCGCAGCAACGCCTTCAACACCTACCGCGGCGACGCGTGGATGAAGCCCACCTGCCGCAGCTGCGACGAGCGCCACAAGGACTTCGGCGGTTGCCGTTGCCAGGCCTTTCTGCTCACCGGCGACCCGGCCGAGACCGACCCGGTGTGCAGCAAGTCGGCCCACCACGAGAAGGTCGTGGCGGTGGTGAAGAATGCATCCAGGCACCGCCACATCCCGATCGTGTTCCGCAGCGACGCGGAGTCGCGGGCATTGCATCCCGAGCCCCCAAGCTCCCCGCCTGCGGCGGTCGCTGCCCCCCCCCAGGGGGACGCGTTCACGGCTTCGGGCGGCCGTGCGCCGTGAACCCACCATGACAACCCAAGCCCCCCAGGCCCACGCCGCGCACCGCATGTTCGGCGCCCTGCTGGTGCGCCACCTGCCGGGCAGCCGGCACGCGCCGCTCTCCATCGAGCGCGCCGACCAGGGCCTGTTCCTGCTCTGGCTGGCCTTCATGGGGCTGCTGGTCTTTGCTTCGTTGCTGCTGTGGCAGGCGGGCGCCTGGCACCGGCTGATCGAGGCCGACCCGACGCGCCTGACCATCGTGATCGTGCTGATGTTCATCGGCTGCTCGGGCTGGGCCGGGCGCCGCGCCTGGGTGCTCGGCCGCCAGCGCACGGCGCTTGACCAGGCGCAACACGTTGGCAGCTGGAGCGGCGAATTCCTGCAAGGCACGGCGCAGCCCGGCGCCGACCGCGCCTCCTGGCTGCTGGTGCTGGGCGAGCGCGCGCACGGCGCACACGAAATGGCCTGGTGGCTCAACGGCATCCAGCTCAAGCTCGGCCTGCTGGGCAAGGTGATCGGCTTCTCCATCCTCGCGCTCAACCTCGGCCAGCTGGAGAGCTTCGACCCCAGCCAGTCGGCCCAGTTGCTCAAGAGCCTGACCGGGGGCCTGGGCATCGCGCTGCTCACCACCGTGACCGGGCTCACCGGCAACATCCTGCTCGGCCTGCAGCTCATGCGGCTGGACCGTTTTGCCGACGCGCTGGTGGCCGATGCGCTGGCGCTTTCACTGACGTCCGCCGGAGCGAGCGATGGCCATCGGCCGACCGGTCCGTGACACGGAGACCGATCCGTTCTACGACATGTTGTTCAACATGTTGATCGCCTTCGTCTTCTGTTTCGTCATCGCCATCCTCGCCTTCAACCCCAACGCGCGCAAGGCGGGCGACGTGCCGGCGAAGGCCGAGTTCATGGTCACCGTCTCGTGGCCCGACAACAACCCCAACGACGTGGACGCCTGGGTGATGGAGCCCGGCGGCAAGACGCTGTGGTTTCGCCAGCGCGACGCCGGCCTGCTGCACCTCGACCGCGACGACCGTGGCGCCAAGAACAGCAGCGTGCTGGTGAACGGCCGCGAGTTCAGCAGCCCCATCCGGCAGGAGATCGTCACCCTGCGCGGCATCGTGCCCGGCGAGTACGTGGTCAACGCCCACTACTACGACAGCAAGGACCAGCAGCCGGTGGACGTGAGCGTGGCGGTGGTGAAGGTCAACCCGCAGGCCGAGATCGTGTTCACCGGCACCCAGCAGATCCCGCGCAAGGGCGACGAGCGCACGCTGGTGCGCTTCACGCTCGACGAGCGCGGCGCAGTGACCGACCTCAGCACACAGCCCAAGACCATCGTGCAAAGAACAGGGCTGTAGAGCCCCCACAAGAACAACCCATGATCCCCGCCGTTTCCTCCCAGCTCTTGCTGCTCGCCCTCGTCTACGCGCTGCTGGCCTTTCTGCTGCTCGCCCTGTGCCTGGGCACGCGCTGGCACTGGGGCCTCAAAGCAGCGATGGTGCTGCTGGTCAGCGGCTTCTACGCTTTCGGGCACCAGACCTTCAAGGGCGTGTCGGGCTGGCCGGCAGAAGATCAACTGCCCCAGCGCTTCGTGCTGCTCTCGGCCGTGTTCGACGAACCCAGCCCCGGGCGCGGTCACAAGGGGGCGATCTACCTCTGGGTCAACCCCATGAAAGACAATCAGCCGCTGGAGATGCCCCGCGCCTTCAAGCTGCCCTACGAAAAGGACCTGCACCGCATCCTCGGCGACGGCGTCAAGAAGGCGCGCGACGGCAACACGCAGCTGGGCGAAACCGAGCCGCGGCGCGGCCAGGGTGGCCTGGCCTGGCTGCGACCTGCCAGCAACGACAAGGTGGAGATCAAGTTGCGGGACCTGCCACGCGCGCAGTTGCCAGAGAAATGAGGCGCCGCCCCTGCGCCGCTTCAGATCTTCCCCCCCTCGTGCCAGGGGGGGGCCGCACCCGTGGCCCGGCAAAGCCGGTTCCACGGTGCACCTGGGTTTGGGACACGCGCTCCGGTGGTGCCATTTGGAGGACACCCGCTGCCTGCCTGGTGGTGGCCTTGCTGTCGGGGTGCTCTGGTCGCGACATGGGCAATGAGTGGTTCCCCCTGCGCGAAGGCGATGAGCAAACCCTCGCCGTGACCTACGCGATGGACGAGCCGCGCGAGACCGAGCAGTGGACGATGCGCGTGGCCGCGTCCGAAACGTTTCAGGACCAGCCCGTCGCCGTGCGCCACCACTCGGCGGGCGTGAGCTACCACCTGAAGGTGGATGAGCAAGGCGTGCGCCGCGTGGCCACGCGCACCGACATCGACAATGAGCCGACGGCCGATGCCGAGCCCATCTGGGTGCTCAAGGCGCCCTACCAGGTCGGCACCGAGTGGACCACCGTCACCGTGCCCTACCTGCTGCAGCGCAAGAACGAACACCCGCGCGACCTGAAGTACACCCACAAGGCGCAGATGACCTGGCGCATCGAAGCGGTGGACGACAGCGTGAAGCTCGCCGATGGCAGCGAACACCAGCCCTGCCTGCGCGTGGTCGGCCAGGCGCGCCTGAACCTCTACACCGACCCGGTCAACGGCTTCACCGACGTCCCGCTGATCAGCCGCGAGTGGTATTGCCTGGGCGAAGGGCTGGTGAAGTTGCAGCGAGAGGAACGGGTACCGAGCGGGTTTCTGACGGGAGGCCTGTTGCAAGCGGAGTGGGTGCGCTGACCGCAAGCGCTTCGCACTCAGGCAGGTGTCCGGCGTCTCACGCGACCAGCAGCACGCCGCATGGCGGCTTCAAAGGCCATCGGCAAACCCGTTGAGCTTCGCGTTGCGAAACGTAAACCGCGCAAGCAAAACCGGTCCTTAAGCTTGTCTTAATCGGTGATTTGGAACATGAAGTTGTCGGCAGAGATTCGTTGCTTGCCGACCGCGTTTGAGCCCCTCACGTCGCTCACATCCACGCCAGAGACAACCCATCATGAAGAACCCCCACGACACCGCCTCCCGTTTCCCCTTGACATCGTTGCGGATGGTGGCCGCCTCGCTGCTTGTTGCCGGGCTGACCGCCTGCGGTGGCGGTGGAGGCGACGACAGCGCCACCGCCAGTGCCAAATCGTTCAAAGGCACCGTGACCGCCTACGACAACCCACAGAGCTTCAGTGTCGACGGCATCCCCGTGAACGCCAGCGGCTCCAGCACAGCACCGCAGGGCCTGGCCACCGGGAGCCGGGTCGAAGTTCAAGGCGACATGGTCAATGGCGTCCTGCAAGCCCGCCGTGTCGAGCTGGACGACGACCATGACGGGGATGACAACGGCACCGAGTCGAGCGAACTGGAAGGCCGTGTGACGTCGTACAACAGCCCGTCCAGTTTCAGCGTCGATGGCATCCCGGTGGACGCCAGCGCCACGCCGACCACGCTGTCGGTCGGCATGCATGTGGAGGTCCACGGAACCGTCAACAACGGCGTGATGGTGGCCAGCCAGGTGAAGGTCGAAGGGACGGACTCCGACGATGGCGAGGACGACAAAGACGATGAGAAGGATGACGACGACCGTTGCGACACCGTGACCCAGTCAAGCTGCCCTGACGACGACAGCAACGACGATGACGAGGATGGCGAAGACGACGGTGTGGACGATGACGACAAGGACGACGACCGCCGGTGAAGTCACGGCGTGAGGAACAGATGCCTCCGGTCTTCAGACCGGGGGCATGCTCACGTCGGGGTGGGTGTGCCAGACCCGCAACGCTGTGCCCGCGTTCGGTCCGACAAACACCGCGGCCCCCGCCCGCCGCGCGACATGTCGGCGCCCGTCAACGCGCGGACAGGCACGCAGCGTGATGGAAAGGTGACCGGCTCAGCGCTTGCCCCCCCCATTGCCTCCGCCATTCCCGCCACCTTTTCCACCTCCGCCGCCGTTGCCCCCGCCGTTGCCGCCACCATTTCCACCGCCTTTTCCACCCCCGTTGCCGCCACCATTGCCGGCGTTACCGCCACCGCCGCTGGCGCCGCCGCCCTTGTTGCCGCCGCTGCCGGCACCTTGACCGCCGCCACCACCACCCGTGCCTTTGTTGCCGCCGGCGCCCTGGCTGCCGGCCGCGGCCGGGCGTTTGCTGCTGGTCCCGGCGTCCAGGGATGCCCGCTGCTCCGCCTTGTCGGCCTTGTTCGCGGCGCTGACCACGGAGCCCAGGCGCAGGCCCAGGCTGTTGGCGATCTGGCCCCAGCCCATGCCGCTGTCACGCATCGCCTGCACATCGCTGGTGGCCAGCGCGAGCTGCCCGGTGGTGGGTTCGGTGATGCCCTGTTGGGTGAGGTTGGCCCGGGCGAGTTGCAGGGACATCTCTTGCTGCCTCGCAGCCACGGCGGGGTCGGCAACCGCTACCGGGTCGACCACCACGCCCACGACGACTTGGGCCCAGCTGGCACCAGCAGCCAGGCAGGCAACGGCCAGCACGAGCGGGCGGAGGGTTTGGATTCGGTGTGTTGTGTTCATGAGGTTCTCCATGTGAACGAAAAGACAGACGGCATGCTACCCAGAGTAGCTGCAAGCCCTGTCACCGAATGTGACGACATGTATCACTGAAGCACCTCACGATCCGCCATGCAGGCCAGGCAACGAAGCACAACTGCCGAGAAAACAACGACGGCTTCGGGTGGTGTTAAGCGACGGCCCGCATCGTTGAACTGGCGGTGCGAGGGCACCCACCAACAGCCGATCCCGGCTGCGGGTCAGCAGCGTCACCTCAAACACCCACTGAGGACACCACCGCATGAACCACTCCCACACACCCCCCAACCGTTCCCCATGGGCCGCGCTGCGGTGGCTGTCTGCCTCATTGCTCAAGGCAGGCCTGGTCGCCTGCGGCGGCGGCGGCGGCGGCAGTGATGACGACAGCGCGACCCCCAGTGGCAAGTCATACAAGGGCACGGAGACCACCTTTGACAGCCCGCAGAGCTTCAGCGTTGACGGCATCCCGGTCGATGCCAGTGGCTCCAATGCCGTGCCCCAGGGCTTGGCCACGGGAACCCGGGTCGAGATTCAGGGTGAGATGGTCAACGGAAGGCTGCAGGCCCGACGCGTCGGGTTCGACGACACCGACGACGGCAACACGGACCCCAACGAACTCGATGGTCGTGTGACGTCCTGCTCAGGCCTACCCGTTTCAGCGTGGACGGCATTGCCGTCGACGCGAGCGCCGCTCCCAGCACCCTGGCCGTCGGCATGCGCGTCGAGGTGTACGGAGCGATGAGCAACGGCACGATGGTGTCCAGCCGTGTCAAGATCGAAGACCGGAGCGCTTCCGATGACAACGCGGACAGCGGCCACGACGACCTCTGCGACGACGTGGGCAAATCGGCCTGTGAAGACGACGGCAAGGATTGAATGAGACCTGAGCGCAAGCGCCTTGCAACAGGCCATTGACCCTGCAGGGTCAAGCTTCAGCCACCTGGGCCCCCGCAGGACGCAGCGTGTCCGCCAGCAGATTCACCAGCTCATCGAGCGCCCGCGCTTTCTCCAGCACATGGTGCACGCCCTGTGCGGCAGCACGGGCGCGCAGTTCGTCGCTGACGTAGCCCGAGACCAGGATGGTGGGCAGGCCCGGGCGCAGACGGCGGATGGCGGTGATCACGTCGAGCCCGGAGTGCTGGGGCATGTTGTAGTCGGTCACCACGATGTCGAACGCCTGCGGATCGGCACGCACAGCGGCCATGGCCTGCTCGGGCTCGCTGTGGTGTGACACGCGGTAGCCGCGGCGGACGAGCAGCTTTTCCAGCATGGCGGACATGAGCAGGTCGTCTTCAACCAGCAGCACCCGTTCACCTTGCCCGCGCCCGGCATCGCACTGGGCCGCTGCGCCCGGGCCCGTGGCGGGCACCACTCCGCCGGGCGGTGCGGGAATGAAAATGTCGAACCGGGTGCCCTGACCGGGCTGTGAATGCACGCCGATGGCACCGTCGTGCGAGCGCACGATGCCGTGCACCACGGACAGCCCCAGCCCCGTGCCCTTGCCCACCGGCTTGGTGGTGAAGAAGGGTTCGAAGATGCGCTGGCGCACCTGATCGTCCATGCCGCTGCCGTTGTCCTGCACCCACAGGTGCACATGGCGCCCGGGCAGCAGGCCCAGGGGCATGGCCGCGGCGGCACCGAGCACCACGGTGTCCAGCCCCACTTCAATGCGCCCACCCTGGTCGCCCAGCGCATGCCAGGCGTTGGTGCAAAGGTTGAGCAACACCTGTTCAAACTGGGTGCGGTCGATCTCGGCGCTGGCTTCGGGGTTGTCGATGCATTCGATCAGCTGCACGCCGGCCGGCAGGGTGGAGCGCAGCAGCGACAGGCTTTCGCTCAGCATCGGCAACAGGGGCTGCACCTGGCGCCGGGCGGCGTCGCGCCGGCTGAAGCTGAGGATGCGGTCGACCAGGTTCCGGGCACGGTCGCTGGCCTTGATGATCTGGTCCAGGCTGAGCGCCACATCGGCCGGGTTGCCGCCCTTGAGATCTTCCCGGGCCATGTGGGCGTTGCCCAGGATGGCAGCGAGCACGTTGTTGAAGTCGTGAGCGATGCCGCTGGCCAGCGTGCCGATGGACTCCAGCTTCTGGGCTTCGCTGAGCTGCTGCTCCAGCTGGCGGCGGGCCTCCTGCGCTTCGATGCGGTCGGTGACGTCGGTGAGCAGGCCGTCCCACACGATGAGACCGCCGTCCAGCACCCGCGGCGCAGACACCATGTGCATGCGCCGCACGCTGCCGTCGGGCCGGCAGAAGCGGGCTTCGCAGTCGAACACCTGCAGTGTTTCGGTGCAGCGCTGTTCGGTGGCGGCGAGGCTGGCCATATCGTCCGGGTGGATGCTGCCGTACATCGCGACCGGGTCACGCAACACATCGGCCACACGCACGCCGCAGACACGCTCCACCGAGTCGGACACCTCGGTGAAGCGGCGATGCCCATCAGGTTCCAGCACCACCTGATACAGCACGGAGTGCGGCAGGTTGGCGCCCAGCGTGTTCATGCGGGCCTGGCTTTCCCGAACGAGTGCTTCAGACGCCTGCAGGGCAGCGTATGGCGCCTGGATGCTGGCGATGAAGGTGGCGCGGTACAGAAGCGCATAAGCCCCAACCTTGTAAAGGTGCCCCACCACGTTCTGAAAATCGGAAGGTGTGACGTAGGCCGTGAAGGCGAATCCCCCCAGGCCCATGAACAGGCAAGAGAACGCGAGCAGGGCATGCTGGCGTGATCGCTCGCGTTTCGCTTTGTGCCACAGCAGCAGCGCCAGCAAGCCATTGAGACCGGTCAACACATATTCGTAGCCCGCCTTGAAAGGGGTCACACCCACGCCTGGCACAAAGGTGGTGGGGAAGAGATCGAGCCCGTAGGAACCGACGGCGATGGTGGCGACCAACACCACCAGGCCGATACCCAGCAAGACCGATCTTGACCAATGGGGTGCCAAGCCGAGTGCCAAAGCGCCCAGCGTCAGCACTTCAAAACTGCGGCCCATGAGCCAGAAAAAGATGGCCTGTGGCGTGCTGCTCTCGGTTAGAAAGGGCGGCATGCCTTCGTAGGTCAGGGCGTGCATCAAATCGCATCCCATGACCACCACGAAACCAGCCAGCAAGGCGTTGGCGCTGCTGTCCTTCTGGCGGTCAAAGGTGTGCCAGGACACCGTGACCACCAAGGCGGCGATCACGATGGCAAACAGCTCCAGCACCAGATGCAGATCGAGCATGCGACCCGAAAGGAACCCGCTGGCGGTGTCCGCCGGAGCGTTGATGATGGCCAGTATGCCCAGCACCGCAAACAGGCCGACAAGGCCGTATTTGGTGGGGTTTGCGTACGTCATACCTAACCATAACGCAAATATGGGTATTCACCCAAACACAGCCGTTGGCGAGTTGCGTTGCACGCACACCGCTGGAGGCGGTGCAAGACTGGCACCGCTTACGTTCACTCGATGCGCAGCTCCTGCACCCAGCGCGCCCCTGCCGGGAAGTCGTCGCGCTGAAAGGGACCGTAGGGCGGCTCGTTGAGGTTGTCGGGCGGCACCCCGATCAGGTTGAGGTCCACGGCCTGCGGTCGGCCCACCAGGCCGCTCGGGGTCTGCGTGAACCTGAAGATGATGCCGTTCCAGAGCTTGGCGCCGAAGTCGGCGGGCTGTTTGAAAAAGAACAGCAGATTGTGTTCGAGCCAGCCGACATCGCTCGCGGTCACGGTGCCCGGATGCGGGTACGGGTAGGCCACGAAACAGGTGATCTCCTGCGCGGCGGGCAGGCACTTGAACTCGCGCATGGACAGAAAGTGGTCCTGCATCACGGCGCGGTCCATCTGCACCCGGAAGCCCGCTGCGCCCGCGCCCGAGGGCTGGAAGAACACGGAACCGATGCGGGTTCTCTGGCCGTCTTTGGTGAGCGCCACCAGGGCCTTCTCGCCGCTCAATTCAAAGGCCTGGGCAGCGCCCTGAAGGGCGCCGCAGAGCGCGACGCCCGCCAGCGCTCGCGCCAGGATCGCGCCCGCCCTGTGGGCGGTTCGTGCGCGATGCGCCCTCAGTGTTTGGCGGTCATCACCCATTGGGCCAGGGTCTTGATGTCGGCGGCGTTCATGCCCGGGTGCGGTGGCATGGGGATGCGGCCCCACTTGCCCTTGCTGCCGTACTGGATGGACTGGACCAGGTTCGCCACGGCGTCCTTGTCGTCCCGGTACTTGTCGGCGACGGAGCTGTAGGCGGGGCCGACGATTTTTTCCTTGGCCGAATGGCACGACAGACAGCCGTTGTTCTTGGCCAGCTCGATGGCGGCCGCCTCGTCGACCGCGTGCGCAGCGCCCGAAGCGAGCAGGAGGCCGGAGGTGAGAAGAAGAAGGGTACGCATGGTCACAACTCACAAATCAGGGAACAGAGAAAACAAAAAGGGTGGGACTCAAACGCGGCAAAAGACGCCAAGAGTCCCACCCAGCACACACCAAGGAGCCGGCTCCGCCGGTCCAGGGTGTGGTCCCCCTAGGGGGACGCCGCGCAGCGGCGCAGGGGAGAGATCACTTCGCGATCTTGAATGTCCAGACCGAGCCACCCTGCTCCAGGAAGTTGACCTTCTTGGCCACTTCACCGCCCCACAGTGGCACCGCGCCACCCCAGCCGGACACGACAGAGATGTACTGCTCGCCACCTTCGGTCCAGGTGATGGGAGGGGCCACCACACCGGAGCCGGTCTGGAACTGCCACACCACCTTGCCGGTCTTGGCGTCGGCGGCCTTGAGGTAACCCTCAGGCGTGCCCCAGAACACCAGGTCGCCGGCCGTCAGCACGCCACCCCAGAGCGGGGCTTCGTTCTTGACTTCCCACTCGACCTTGCCGGTCTTGGGGTTGATGGCGCGCAGCGAACCGATGTGGTCGTCGAACAAAGGCTTGATGGTGAAACCCGCGCCCAGGTAGGCGGCGCCCTTCTTGTAGGTGATGGGTTCGTTCCAGATCTCCATGCCCCATTCGTTGGTGGGCACGTAGAACAGGCCGGTCTTGGGGCTGTAGGCCATGGGCATCTGGTTCTTGCCACCCAGGAAGCCGGGCGCCGAGAACACCGACTTGCCTTTGGCGCCGTCGCCGCCCGCTGCCGTCGGGTCGCCAGGGCGGTTCGCCGGGTCAAAGTTCGGGCGGCCGGTCTTCAGGTCGATGCCGGTGGCCCAGGTCACCTTCTTCACGAAGGGGAAGGCGTTCAGCAGCTTGCCGGTTTCGGCGTCGTTCACGTAGAAGAAGCCGTTGCGGTCGGCCTTGGCGCCGACGCGCTTGCCGTCCATGTCGAAGGTGACGAACTCGTTCACACCGTCGTAGTCCCAGCCGTCGTTCGGGGTGGACTGGTAGTGCCACTTGATCTGGCCGGTCTTCACGTCGATGGCGACGGTGGAGGTGGAATACAGGTTGTCGCCCTTGCGCACATGGCTGTTCCACGGGCCGGGGTTGCCGGTGCCGAAGTAGGCCAGGCCGGTCTTGGCGTCGTAGCTGCCGCCCAGCCAGGTGGCGGCGCCGCCGGTCTTCCAGGTCTCGCCCGGCCAGGTGGCGTTGGTGGTGCCACTGATGCCGTTTTCCTTGCCGTCCTTGTAGCCCATGTGGCCTTCGACCACGGGGCGGGTCCAGACCATCTTGCCGGTCTTGGGGTCGCGCGCTTCGACGCGGCCGACCACGCCGAACTCACCGCCGGACACGCCGGTCATGAGCAGGCCTTCGGCGATCAGCGGGGCCGCGGTGTAGCTGTAGCCCGCAGAGTAGTCGTCGATCTTCTCGCGCCACACCACCTTGCCGGTGTCCTGGTCGAGGGCCACGAGCTGGGCGTCGAGCGTGCCGAAGATGACGAGGTTGTCGTACAGCGCGGCGCCGCGGTTGATCACGTCGCAGCAGGGCATGATGCCTTCGGGCAGGCGGTGCTCGTACTTCCAGAGCTTCT
>NZ_JADMKB010000165.1 GCF_018780075.1 Hydrogenophaga sp. | reverse complement strand
GCGGCCTCGCCCGGCATCGAGCTGAAGACGGCGCCGGAAGGCTACGTGAAGCTGCACGCCAACCACCACCTGTGGAGCAAGTCGCGCATCGCCCAAGGTCAGCCCGACGGCACCTTCAAGGTGGTGTCCGAGTCGCCGCAGCTCATCGAACCGAACCCCTTCCCCAAAGGCTATCAGTAACCCCCCCTACGGCCTGCGGTATGCGCTGGGCCGGAAAGCTTGAGCGCGCGGGTGGTGCTTGGGTTCCACCCGCTTCCTGCAGCGGTCCGACCTTCGCACGGCCGGGCCGCGCAGGCTTTTTCGAGATGCCGGACCAACGAGGTGGACGATGACATTCACAGACATGCTCAACATCGGGCTCATGCAAGGCTTCGCCGGCCTGAGCCTGTTTTCCGTGCTGCTGCTCATGGGCCTGGGCCTGGCGGTGATCTTTGGCCAGATGGGCGTGATTAACATGGCCCACGGCGAGTTCATGACGATCGGCGCCTACACCATCTACCTGGGCTCGACGCTGACCGAAAAGTACGCGCCCGGCCTGGTGCAGATGTACTTCCCTGTGGCCATCATGGCCGCTTTCTTCATCGCCTTCGCGGCCGGCTGGCTGACCGAATGGGCGCTGATCCGCCACCTCTACAAGCGCCCGCTGGACACCCTGCTGGCCACCTGGGGCCTGAGCCTGGGCCTGCAGCAGGTGTTCCGCTCCACCTTCGGTCCCAAGGAAGTCAGCCCCACCCTGCCCGACTGGCTGATGGGCTCGTGGGCACCGGCCGAAGGCCTGGACATCCCCATCAACGGCCTGTTCGTGATGGGCCTGACCGCCGTGGTCACCGCCTTCCTGCTGCTGGCCCTCTACAAGGCACGCTGGGGCCTGCGGGTGCGCGCCACGGTGAGCAACCGCGTGATGGCCAATGCGATTGGCATCAACACCCAGCAGACCGACCGCCTGACCTTTGCCATCGGCTGCGGCATCGCTGGCGTGGCCGGTGCGGCCTTCACCACCATCGGCTCCACCGGCCCGACCAGCGGCTCGCTCTACATCGTGGACAGCTTCCTGGTGGTGACCTTCGGTGGCGCCGGCAGCCTGCTGGGCACCGTGGCCTCGGCCTTCGGCATCGCGCAGACGCAGTCCATCTCCGAGTTCTTCATGAGCGGCTCCAACGCCAAGGTGCTGACGCTGATGACCGTCATCACGGTCCTGATGCTGCGTCCACAGGGCCTGTTCGCCTCCAAGGTGCGTCGCTGAAGCCTTCCCGGAACCCTAGGAGCAATCGCATGACAAAAATCCAAGACTGGCTCAAACAGCAACAGCTCGGCAGCTTCCTGCTGCTGGCGGTGCTGCTGATGGTGGTGTTCCCGCTCTCGCTGGACACCTTCCGCCTCAACCTGGTGGGCAAGTACCTGACCTACGCCTTCGTGGCCCTCGGCCTGGTGATGCTGTGGGGCCATGCCGGCATCCTCAGCCTCGGCCAGGGCGTGTTCTTCGGCCTGGGTGGCTACATGATGGCCATGTTCCTCAAGCTGGAAGCGTCTGACCCCGTCAGCACCCAGATCCAGTCCACGCCGGGCATCCCCGACTTCATGGACTGGAACCAGCTCACCGAACTGCCGGTGTGGTGGGTGCCTTTCAAAAGCCTGCCCTTCGCCATCGCAGCCGTGGTCATCGTGCCCATGCTGCTGGCCTTCATCGTGAGCTTCGCGATGTTCAAGCGGCGCGTGGGTGGGGTGTACTTCGCCATCATCACGCAGGCCGTGGCCCTGGTGCTGACGGTGCTGATCATCGGCCAGCAGGGCTACACCGGCGGCGTCAACGGCATCACCGACCTGAAGACCATGCTGGGCTGGGACATCCGCACCGACGAGCACCGCCTGGTTCTTTACCACGTGTGCTGCGCGCTGCTGCTGGGCTCGGTGCTGCTGTGCCGCTGGGTGCAGAAGTCCAAGCTGGGCACCCTGCTGCTGGCCATGCGCGACAAGGAAGACCGCGTGCGCTTCTCAGGCTACGACGTGGCGATGTTCAAGGTGTTTGCCTTCTGCCTGGCAGCCGGTCTCTCGGCCATCGGTGGCGCGATGTTCACGCTGCAGGTGGGCTTCATGTCGCCGTCCTTCGTGGGCATCGTGCCCTCCATCGAGATGGTGATCTTCGCTGCGGTCGGTGGGCGCATGAGCCTGGTGGGCGCCATCTACGGTGCCCTGCTGGTGAACTTTGGCAAGACCTACTTCTCGGAGTCGGCACCCGACCTGTGGCTCTTCCTGATGGCCGCGCTGTTCATCGGCGTGACCATGGCCTTCCCCGACGGCCTGGCCGGTTTGTGGGAGCAAAAGATCAAGCCGTGGTGGGCCAAGCGCCAGGCCGAGCGCCAGGCCCAGGCCGAGCGCATCCGTGCCGCACATGCCATCTACCCGGCCGTGCTGCCGCCTGCCAAAGGCGATGGGGATGGAGATGGGGGTGGCAATGGCATGCCCCCCGGCATCCGCGGTCAACAAGCCTGACAGGAGACCCCCATGAGCGCCACCGCCCCCAGCAAAGAGTTCGTTCTCTACGTCGAAGACCTCACCGTGTCCTTCGACGGCTTCAAGGCCATCGACAGCCTCAACCTCTACGTGGACAAGAACGAGCTGCGCGTGATCATCGGCCCCAACGGCGCCGGCAAAACCACCCTGCTCGACCTCATCTGCGGCAAGACCAAGGCCTCCGCCGGCAGCATCCAGTTCAAGGACCAGGAGCTGACCAGGAAGTCCGAGCACGCCATCGTGCGCTCGGGCGTGGGCCGCAAGTTCCAGACGCCCTCCATCTACGAGAACCTCAGCGTCTTCCAGAACCTGGAGGTGTCCTACCCCGAAGGCCGCTCGGTCTTCGGCGCCCTGGCCTTCAAGTGCACCGACGAGGTCAAGGCCCGCGTGCAGGTGGTGGCCGAGGAGATCGGCCTGGCGGACAAGCTCGGCACCGAAGCCGGCCTGCTCAGCCACGGTCAGAAGCAGTGGCTGGAGATCGGCATGCTGCTGATGCAGGACCCCGAGCTGCTGATGCTGGACGAGCCGATTGCCGGCATGAGCGCCCGGGAGCGCGAGCTCACCGCCGAGCTGCTCAAGCGCATCTGCAAGAACCGCTCGATGATCGTGATCGAACACGACATGGCCTTCGTCGCGCAGATCGCCAGCAAGGTGACGGTGATGCACCAGGGCAAGATTTTGGCCGAGGGGACGATGGACCAGGTCCAGTCCGACCCCAAGGTCATCGACGTTTACCTGGGCCACTGATGGCCCGGCCAAGCCGGATCCATGGCGGCCACTGGATCAACACCACCGATGCGCACGAAAGGACACGAGCGATGTTGGAAGTCAAAGACCTGTACGTCAGCTACGGCCAGAGCGAGGCGCTGCACGGCCTCTCGTTCGAGGCCCACCAGAACGAAACCGTGGCCATCATGGGCCGCAACGGCATGGGCAAGACCACGCTGTTCAAAAGCCTCATGGGCGTG
>NZ_JADMKB010000089.1 GCF_018780075.1 Hydrogenophaga sp. | reverse complement strand
ACATCTGCATTCTTGCTGGTTGTTGAGCTGGCTGGGGGAAGATACGAGGCGTCACCCGGGTTCGTTCCGACCTTGTTCAGCCATTCATCGGCTTTGTGCATTAGATCCTCAATGTATGCATCTGCGGCTTCGCGCAAGCGAGGAATGACGGAATCTAGGTTAGAAAGTTCTTCTCCCTTTTCGTTCTTCCAATGGGGAAACTTTGCGAGCTGACTGCTGACATACCCATCATGCTTAATCGCGTTGTTAAGACAACGCAGTTCGTCCACATCTTCGGCACGTTGAATAGTCGTCTCCCTAATATCTATTCTTCTTAGCGCGCTCGCGATCTTTGAGTTGTATGCAGAGTCCTTGGCGGCCTCCGTGCCGAGAGTGTTTCCAATCACTCTTCTTCTACTGAGCTCCACGCATCGCCATAGGGCAATTACAGCTAGCTCGGAGTTCAGGTGGGATACAGACTCAATCTCCCCGTAGGCATCGCTGTACTGATCGTCTGGCCCGTTGTCTGTTGGCAGACCATCTACTCGTTTTCTCTCTGCTTCTGCGCTCGACTTGAACCAAACGACGAGATTGTCAACATCTGCGAGTTCGTACTGCGACAGCCGGTAGAGGATGGGGATTAGCGTTCGTCGTTTGGGGTTGTGCATTCTTGTGACTCCAAACTTTGATTTATACGGCGTAGTTCAAATCCACATCCATCCATTTTTGGATAGATGCAGCGTTTCTGGATAAATATGGAATCCACATCTATCTCATTCCTCCAGAGCACGTACACGGTCGGACAGCTCCAGTTGTCGGGCCGCACGCAGCGGCAACTTCCAAAGGCGGAACACAGGGTCCCAGACCCCGCCCGCCGCCTTGACATGCGATTGGAGTGCCTTTTCACCGAAGCCGACTTGAACGCCCACCTGCCGGCCGGCGCGCGAACGGATAGGCACTTGCTCCAGCACGAGCTCGACAGTGGTGCACTGGCTTCACCGTCGGGCGTGACGCGGTGACGGACGCACACCAGCGCATCGCCAAAGCGGTGCAGCAGCTTTTGTGCGCCGGGTGTTCCCGGTGCGAGTTTCTTGGTGACCTTGAAAGAGGAGACAGCCTGCCCGTTGGGATGGGCGTGCATTGACCAAATCGACGGGTTCGCTTGCTTCACAGATCCTCCCCTGTCCTGCGACGGGATTGTTTTGTCATTCTGGCCGACATTCTGCAATGTCTTGTCACAAATCTACAGGTCGGCCCTGTCAGCGCCGGCAACTGACGACCCACTCGCTGACACCAAAGCCCCATGCAGGACGACCTTTTTGGTGCCCAGCCCGCACCCCCGCCACCCACCCGACCGAAACCGCCCGCCGCGGAGCCTGATTCGGCGGGCGACGACAACGCCACGCCTGCCGCGCCCCGCCGTCGCTCCACCGAAGTCCGCCCCCTGCCCCAAGCCGACGCCACCCGCGCCCTCGCCGCCGGCCTGAACCCGCGCGTCCGCCTGGGTGCCTCGACCTGGAGCTACCCGGGCTGGGCCGGCATCGTCTGGGACGAGGGGCCGTACAGCGAATCTGTACTGGCCAAGAACGGATTGAGCGCCTGCGCGCAGCACTCGCTGCTGCGCTGCGTCCGCATCGACCGCAGCTTCTACCGGCCGCTCACCGAGGCGCAGCACGCCCTGTACGCCGCCCAGGTGCCCGAACGACTTCCGCTCCGTGGTGAAGGCGCCCGCGCTGGTGACGGGTGCGCCGCTGTCGGCGCTGGCGCTGGCCGAGCGGCTGGTGCCGCGCTGAGGCTCAGCTGAGCGGGCGCGCCGCCGGCACCGCCTGCGCCAGCGGGGCGGACGGGCCGCCGAGCCAAGCCGCGATCGACTTGCCCGCCGCATCCTGCCCCAGCACCAGTTTCAGGCTCATGTGGCGGTCCAGGCGCGCGACCGGCACCAGCTTGACCTGGACCGGCAGGCGGTCCACCACCGCCTGCACCGCGGCGTCCTGCCCCGGCAGGTACTCGATCTGCGTCTGCGGGAAACGGTAGTGCCTGGCGTTGGTCAGCCGGGCGGAGACCACGCCGTCCTGCGCCAGCCGGTCCGCCGTGCGGCGCGCCAGTTGCGCCACTCCCGCGCCGTTGGACACCTCCAGCCGGGACGCCCCATCGGCCGAGGCCGTCACCGAGCGGGTGAACGAGGCCATTTCGCGGGTGAACACCAGCCGGTGCCCTGGCTGCGGTTCCGGCATGGGCTGGATCTCGGCGATCTCGCGGGCCTCCGGCGGCGCGGCCGTCGGCCCCGCCTTTGCCACCGGGTTCGGGCCGGACAGCGTGTCCGACAGGCGCAGCTCGTAGACCTGCGGCGACACCGCCACGATCTGGGGCCGGTCCCCGTCGGTCGGGGCGTCCATGGCCACGGCGGGGGCTGGCGCGGTCACCTCCATCGCCTCCGCCGACTGAAAGGGCGCACTGGCCGCCAGCGCCTGCTCGCTGCGGGCCTTGTCCAGCAAGGCCAGGTTGCGCAGGGTCTGCTGGCTCAGCGGCTGCAGCTCGCGCGCCATGCGCAGCGCCACGTCGGCCTCGTCCAGCCGCTGTTCGCGCAGCAGCGTGTAGCCCAGGTTGTTGTGGACATGCCCGGCCTGGGGGTCCAGGTCCCGCGCCCGCACCAGCAGCTCGATGGCCTCGGCGGTGCGGCCGTCCTGCGCCAGGATCACGCCCAGTCCGTTGAGCGCCCCGACATGATCCGGCGCCAGATCGAGCGCCTGCCGGTAGTGCCGCGCCGCCGTCGTCAGCTGGCCCATGGCATGCGCCTGGCGCGCCAGCGCGTAGCGGTTCTGCGCGGCCGACATCTGGGGCGTGATCACCGGCGCCGGCGCGAAGCGCACCACCGGTGGCTCGCGCGTGGCGGGCACCAGGCTGGCGCAGCCGAACAGACCGGCGAGGGGCAACAGGGCGAACGTGGTCTTGAGTTTCATGGTGCGGTGCTCCTTGCGCAGGCTTCAACCATTGCCGCCCATGGTGGGCAGCAGGACACGGTAGATGCTGATCATGGCCGGCCCCATGAGCACCAGCATCAGCGACGGGAAGATGAAGAAGATCAGCGGAAACAGCAGCTTCAGCGGAATCTTGGCGGCCCGTTCCTCGGCCCGCAGGCGGCGGTGGGTGCGCATGGTCTCGCCCTGGATGCGCAAGGCCTCGGCCACGTTGGTGCCGAAGCGGTCGGCCTGCACGATCATGGCGACGAAGGAGGCCACGTCGTCCACCGCGGTGCGCAGCGCGAGGTTGCGCAGCGCCAGCTCGCGCTTGACGCCCATGCGCAGCTCCAGCGCCACCAGGTTGAGCTCTTCTTCGAGCGCCATGCTGCGCAGGCCGATCTCGCTGGCCGCCCGGTTCATGGCCGCGTCCAGCCCCAGGCCGGCCTCCACGCACACGGTCATCAGGTCCAGCGCATCGGGCAAGGCGTCCTGCACCTCGGTCTTGCGCCAGTCCACCAGCCGCGCCAGCACCCCGTTGGGCAGGTAATAACCGATCGTCGCGAGCAGCAGCAGCATGAAGACCTGCGGGTACGTGTCCATCTTGACCGCGGCCGCACCGGTGCCCAGCAGGAACAGGGCCGGGAGGCCGAGCGCCAGCACCGTCTTGGCGGCAAAAAACACCGCCGGCCAGCTCCGCTCCCGCAAGCCGGCGTGCATGAACCGCAGTCGCAGGCTCGAATCTTCCCAGCCCTCCTTGGGCGCCGAGAGCTTGGCCATCGGTCCGACCGCCTTGACCACCTTGGCGTGCCATTCGACGTTGCCTTCGAGGCCAAGGGTCTTCTCGGCCGTCCCCTCCATCTGGTTCAGGCGCTCCTGCACCCCCGAGCGCCGGCCGAACCACAGCCCCAGGCCGAGGATCAGCCCCACCACCGCCAGGAACACCAGCCCCAGCAACGACCATTGAGTGCCTGTGAGTTGGGCCATGGTTCAGACCTTGATGTTGATGATGCGCCACATCACCAGAACGCCCAGTGCCATCAGCGCGAGGGCACCATAGACCAGCAGCAGCCCGGCTTCGTCGGTGAACAGCACGCGCAGGTAACCGGGGTTGAGCAGGCCGATGACCGTGGCGACCCCGAACGGCAGCAGGGTCAGGATCCATGCCGACAGCTTGCCTTCGGCCGCCAGCACCCGCACCTTGGCGAACAGCTTGAAGCGCTCGCGCACCAGCTCGGCGAGTTTGGCCAGCAGCTCGGCCAGGTTGCCGCCGGTCTCGCGCTGGATCACGACCGCCATCACGAAGTAGCGGACATCCGGGCTGGGCACGCGCGCGGCCAGGTTGCTGAGGGCACTTTCGACCGACACCCCGAAGCCCACCTCGTCGGAGGTGATGCGGAACTCGGCGGCGATCGGCTGCGGCGACTCGGTGCCCACCATCGCCAGCGCCACCGGGAACGCATGCCCGGCCCGCAGGGCGCGCGAGATCAGGTCCATGGCCTCGGGCAGCTGGGCCTCGATCTTCTGCAGCCGCTTGTTGCGACGGCGCACCAGCAGCAGCAGCGGCACCAGGCCCAGCAGCGTGGCCACCCCCAGCAGCAGGAACCAGGGCCAGCGCAGCAGCAGGCCCAGCAACACACCGCCGAAGAACAGCATCGCGCAGACGCCCAGGAAGTGCGAGACCGTGTTGTGGTCCCCCGCCTGCTGCATCAGCCGGTCCAGCTGGTGGGCGCGGGGAATGCTCAGCAGGATGCGCTGCACGGCCGGGCTGTCGCTGAGCATGCGCTGGCGCAGCAGCTTGAGCTCCACCTCGCCCACATGACCCCCGGCGGAGATCGCGCGCAGGCGCTCCTCCACCCGCCGCACCTCGGGGCTCTTGGTGTCGCTCCAGTAGACGTAGGCGCCCTCCAGCAGCAGCACCACCGCCAGAAAGCCCAACAGCACGAACAAGGCCAGGCTGAGGTTCATGGCATCACTCGAAGATCAGCGACGGATCGAACGTGGCGTCGGGCACCGACAGACCGAAGGCCTTGAGCCGGTCCATGAACTTGGGGCGCACACCGGTCGCCCGGTAGTGCCCCTTGACCGTGCCGTCCGGGCCCAAGCCCGTCTGCGTGAAGCGGTAGATCTCCTGCATGGTGATCACATCGCCCTCCATGCCGGTGATCTCCTGCAGGCTGATGAGCTTGCGCCGGCCGTCGTTCAGGCGCGCGATCTGGACCACCGCGTTGATCGCCGAGCTGATCTGCTGGCGCATCGCGTCCTGCGGGATCGCGGCGCCGCCGTAGGTCGCCATGTTCTCCAGGCGGGTCAGCGCGTCGCGCGGCGAGTTGGCGTGCACCGTGGCCATTGAGCCCTCGTGGCCGGTGTTCATGGCCTGCAGCATGTCCAGCACCTCGGCGCCGCGCACCTCGCCCAGCACCACCCGGTCCGGGCGCATGCGCAGGCTGTTGCGCACCAGCGCGCGCTGGGTCACCTCCCCCTTGCCCTCGATGTTGGGCGGGCGCGTCTCCAGCCGCACCACGTGCGGCTGCTGCAGCTGCAGCTCGGCCGCGTCCTCGATGGTCACGATGCGCTCGTGGTGCGGGATCGAGGCCGACAGCACGTTGAGCAAGGTGGTCTTGCCGGTGCCGGTGCCGCCCGAGATCAGGATGTTCATCTTGGCCCTGACCATGGCCGAGAGCAGCTCGGCCACCGACGGCGTGAGCGAGCGTTTGTCGATCAGGTCGTGCATCGTGAGCGGCACCACCGCGAAGCGGCGGATCGACAGCAGCGGCCCGTCCAGCGCCAGCGGCGGAATGATCGCGTTCACGCGCGAGCCGTCCTGCAAGCGCGCGTCCACCATGGGGCTGGACTCGTCGACCCGGCGCCCGATGCGCGAGACGATTTTGTCGATGATCTTCATCAGGTGGTCCGCGTCGGAGAACACCACGTCGGTGAGCTCCAGGCGGCCGCGCCGTTCGACGAACACCTGGAAGGGCCCGTTGACCAGGATGTCCGACACCGTCGGGTCGGCCAGCAGCGGCTCCAGCGGCCCCAGGCCCATGACCTCGTCCTGGATCTCCACCACCATGCGCCGCCGCTCCATCGCGTTGAGCGCCGCGCCGGACTCCAGCAGCAACTGCTCGACCAGGATGCCCAGCTCCTCGCGCAGGCGCTCGGGCTTCATCGTGCCCATCACCTCCAGATCGATGCGGCCCAGCAGCTGGTGGTGCACCCGGCTGCGCAAGGCGTGGAAGGCCGCCTGGTCCTGGCCAGGCTCTGCGGCATCGCGCCCCGGCTCGCCGGGCCGCAGCGGGCTGCGCAATTCGTGGGACAGGTCTCGAAGGTTCATGTCGGTCTTTCGGTCGGTGGACACGCGGGGCGGCTGCCGGTCGGACAACTCACAGGCCGCCGGTCAGGGTGGCAAACCAGCTCTTTGGCCGGACTTGGGCCGGAGACACATCCTGTGCCCACTGCTGAAGGGCACGCGAAACGGGGTCGCGGGGGCTGATGCGCGGCAGCGGGTCGCCCCGGTTGATCGCGTTGAGCACCGCCTCTTCGCTGGCCGGAATGTGCCGGGTGACCTTCAGGCCGATGGTCTTCTCGACGTCCTCGGTGCGGATCAGCGCGCTCTTGGAATACCCGTTGATCACCAGCCGCAACTTGTCTTTGCCATAGCTCAGCTCGTCGAACACGGTGACCATCCGGCGGGCGTCCTTGAGCGCCGGCAGGGTCTGCTCCACGATCAGCACCACGCGGTCGGCCATGTCCAGGGCCTTGACGGTGGCCGGGTCCAGGGTGCGCCCCAGGTCCAGCAGGATGAAGTCGTACTCGGTGTGCGCCAGCCGGATCATGGCGGCCACGTTGTCCGCGGTCACGCCCTCCAGCTGGTACGGCAACTCGGGCGCGACCAGCAGGTCCAGGTTCTCACGCACCTTGAGCACGCTGGCATCGAGCAGCGCGGCGTCCATCCGGTGCGCCTGCCGCGCCAGGTCCACCACACTGGCCGGCGCCTTGCGGTCGCTCAGGTACGTGGCGGCATCGCCGAAGTACAGGTTGAGGTCGATCAGCAGCACCCGGCGGCCGCTCTTGGCCAGCAGGTAGCCCAGGTTCGTCGCCAGGAAGGTGGCGCCGCAGCCCCCCTTGGCCGACAGGAAGGCATGCACCTCGCCGGAACGATCGGAGAAGCGCGACGAGTTCGCCTGGGCATCCCGCAGGTAGTCCTGCGCCAGCTTCAGCGTGTCGGACGTCAGCGGCGCCGCCAGCACGTCGCGGACCCCGGCCCGCATCGCGCGCTTGAGCGCGTTCATCGACGCGTCGGCCGTCACCAGCAGCACCATCACGCCCGGAACCCGTTGCGTGGCCGCGTCGATCAGCTCGTAGGCCGATTCATCGGGCTGGTCCAGATCCAGCAGCAGCACGTCGGGCTGCTCTTTCTGCATCACCGCCAGCGCATTGCGGGCCCCCCCCACATGCACCGTGATCTCCACCCCGGACGGGCTGGCGCATTCGTTCAACACCCGCTGGCGGTGTTCAGCGGTGGCACAGATCAGAGAGAACTTGGTGGTCATGCGAAACAATCGGAAAGGAAGAGGGCCATGGCAGGTTCAGGGACACACCGGGTTGCCGGTGCTGTTCATGTACTCGCGCGGCAGGCTGGTCGGGAACTCGGGAATCGGCAGCGGCAGGCCGAAGAACGGAATCAGGGGCGTGAAGTCCGCGCCCACGATGCGCGCGGTCACCGTGCGGCAGGTGTCGGTGGTGCAGCTGGCCGGCGCGTAGTCCAGCACCATGCGGTCGGCCGCAATGCCGCCGCCGGTCATCGCGCTCATGCGGGCGCGGATGCCGGTGAGGTTGTCTTCGTCGTCGTCGATGCTGCAGACCACGGCCAGCCGCGCGCCCAGGCGCGTGGCCTCGTTGGCGCCGTTGAGCAGGAACAGCCAGCGACCGAATTCCATGATGCCCAGCAGCAGCGTGAAGAACACCAGCGAAACGATGGCAAACTCGACGGCGGCCACGCCGCGCTGCCCGAGGCGGCGGCTGGCAGACAGGGAGGTCGTCCGGGACATGCCGTGCCTCAATTGGTGCTCGCCGCCATGGTGATGCCCACCGGCGAGTAGTTGATGCTGGGCACCACCCAGGGCACGACGGACGTGAAGGGGTAGCGGTTGTCGCCGGCACCGATCGTCACCGTCACCAGGCTGGTCGTGCCCTGGCCGGTCGAGATGTTGGCGTGGGTCGTCGGACACAGCACGGGGTCGCAGACGCTGATCATGGCCAGCGTCAGGTTGGGCACCAGCGGCGGCCGGTCCGCGCAATCGAAGGCCCCGCACAGCGCCAGCGAACGCGCGTTGAGGCGCAGGCCATCGGCCGTGGACCCTGCGGGCGGGCTGGCGAGGTTCTGCTGCGAGAGGTGGCGCGCGGCGCCCCGGGAGGCCTTGACCAGGCCGTTGTAGAGGTACAGCGCCCGGCCCAGCTCGGTGATGCCGAAACACAGGATCAACATGGGCAGCAGCACGATGGCGAACTCCACCGCGATGGCGCCCTGCTGGGGTTGGCGTGTGCGTGCCATGTCACTGCACCAGCTGGGGCACCAGGGGGCCGAAGGTGCCGGGCTCGCCGTTGGTGGCGCAAGGGCTGCCCGCGGTCGTGCTCAGGCCCAGGAACTCCATCGCCGGCACCGGCGAACTGCCCAGCATCGGGTTGAGCATTAGCACGCAGGCCCAGCCCTCGATCTCCGGGTTGGTGCCGCCGCTGGCCCAGGCGGTGCAATCCACCACCGGCGCCACCTGCACCCGCCGGTGCCGGCCCTGGGACGTGTGCTGTGCCTGCGTGAGGCGGGTGTAGGGGTTGGGCGGACTTTCCTGATAAGGCATGGTGCCCGCGAGCGCCGTGCGGTAGTTGGGCACCCCGGCCTGCACGCCCGCGTAGGCATTGGCGCCGGCCGGCCAGTTCGACAGGGTGTAGCCGTACCCGGTGAAGTCCGGTGGTGAGCTCGCCTGTTGCGGATTGCCGGCACCGGGGCGGTACAGGCCGAAACGCGAGTTCCAGTGGGATTCGGCCGAAGCCACCATGCCCGACTCGCCGACCTCGTCGCCCACGGAGGCATTGCACTGACCCGTTCCCGAGAGCAGGGAGGCCAGTTCCGAGGCGCCACCGGCCGGCGGGGTGAAATCGATCCAGCCGAAATTGCCGGTGCCGTACGGCGAACCCGGACCAGCGGGGGGGACCAGCCATTGCCCGACACTCAGGCCGAAATTGCTGGCCGCGGTGGAGCCCGGGGCCTTGCAGGCGGCCACCGGAATTGCGCAGGCCGAGGCCGACGAGGCCAGCGTGGCCACCGCGCGCGCCGACACCGTCTGCGTGGTCAGCAGCGGGTTGAGCACCCGCATGAAGAACACCGGGATGTCCGCCAGCGGCAGGCTGCACTGCACGAAGGCGGCCGTGTTCGGGTCGGCCGAAGCCTGCACCACATAGGGCCCGGCCAGGTCCTCGGAGAAGGTGATGTTCTCTGCCTGCACATTGACCGTGTCGGTCTGGAAGTTCACCCGGTTCCGGATCGCATCGATGTTGCCCTCCAGCGGGTTGACGCTCACCCCGCCGGTCGTGAACACCCGTCCGTAGGCGATCGCGCGGTCGAGGGCGTTGGGGTCGCTCTGGCCCGGGCGCAGCTGCGTCGAGGCGGCGAGCGCGCAGGCGTCCATCGCGTTCTGCAGCTCGGTCTTGATGATGAAGAACCGCCCCAGGTCGAGGGCCAGACCGGCGAACCCGATCAGCACCGCCAGCGTGAGGCCCAGCATGATCGCGACCGCGCCGCGCTGGCGGGCAGCGGCGGGGTGGCGGAAGCGTCGTGCGTGCATGTGGTTCTCCCCGAAGGCCCGGTCCTGCTCAGTCGCCGGTGATCGAGCCGCCGATGTTGATGACCTCGAAGGTCCGGGGCGGCGTCTTGAACGAATCGACGTAGCGGCCCTGCGCTTCGTTGGCGGCCTTGCCGTCGATGCCCAGGGCGGGCTGGGTGTTCTGCGCGCTGGCCTTGGGGTTCAGCGTCTGGGCGGCGCGGGCTTCGCGCACGGCGTTGCCGAAGCTGGCGTCGAGCGTGGGGGTGGAGCTGGCGCAGCCGGCCAGCGCCAGCAAGGTCGCGCCCAGGCCCAGGGTGGTCCGCGAGAGGGAGACGGTGAGGTGGTTCATGGTGGGCGCTCCTTATTTCACTTCGAGGTTGCCTGCGCCCTGGGGGGCGGGGCGGCCCGGCGCCATGTCGGAGCGGCCGCTGCCTTCCATCTGGTTGCCGAAGAAGAACTCGCCCCGGTTGGGCGGTTTGTAGCTGTCCGTCGGCAGCGCGTAGCCCGGGTCGAGCTGTTTGACCAAGCGCGGCGTGATCACGAACATCAGCTCGCTGCGGTCGCCCTGGAATTCGTTGCTGCGAAACAGCGAGCCCAGCACCGGGATCTCGCCCAGCCCGGGCACGGCGTCCATGGCCTGGCGGGCGTTGTTCTTGATCAGGCCGGCGATGGCCAGGCTCTGCCCGTCCATCAGCTGCACCGTGGTCGAGGCGCGGCGCGTGGTGAAGCTCGGCAGGATCGAGGTCACGCCCGCCACCGTGGTGAACGGCGTGCCGGTCTGCGAGAGTTCCGACACCTCGGGCGCCACCTTGAGGTGGATGCGGCCCCCTTCGAGCACGGTGGGCGTGAACTTGACGCCGACGCCGTATTCCTTTTCTTCCAGCGTGATCGTGGTGCCGCCGGTGGCGTCGTTGCTGCGTGCCACCGGGATGAAGATCTTGCCGCCGGCCAGGAAGCTGGCCTCCTGCCCGCTGATCGCGACCAGGTTGGGCTCGGCCAGGATCTTGACCAGGCCATCGCTCTTCTCGGCGTCGATGTTGATGGTGGTGTGGCCCATGTCCTTGATCGCGCCGAGCAGGCCGCGGCCGTCGCCGCCGAACGCGCTGCCAAGGGTGTAGGTCCAGTTGTTGTTGGTGCGCGAGGAGAGCAGGTTCACGCCCATCTTGTCCAGCAGCTTCTTCGACACCTCGGCCACCGTGACCTCCAGCATCACCTGCTGCGCCTCGGCCACGCCCAGCAGGTTGACGACGCGGGCGCCCGCCGTGCGCGCCGCCGCCGACACCCCCGAGCCGCCGCTGCTGGTGGACACGGTCAGCTTGGTGCCCGACTCGGCGCGGTTGTCTCCGGCCACCACGGGCATCACCAGGCTCTTGTTGACATCGCGCACGAAGGCGTTGGCGATCTCCTCGGCCGCCATCGACTTGACCGCGCTGGAGACGGTGCCCGAGAGGATCACCGAGTCGGCCGCCGGGCGCACCTGGATGCCGGTTTCGGCGGGCAGCAGCTCGCGCAGCTTGGCCTGCATGCGCTTGAAGTCGATGTTGACGTTGACGTCGATGGCCGTTGCGCCCGCGCCCTTGCGCCAGACGATCAGGTTGGTCGAGCCATAGGCCTTGCCCAGCAGGTAGAGCTCGGTCGGGCTGATCAGGGTGACGTCGGCGACGGTGGGGTTGCCCAGCGAGATGCGCGTGACCTCGGTGGGCATGCGCAGCAGGGTGGACTTGCCGACGGTCAGGTCCATCGAGGGGCCGACGGTGGCGAGGTCGGTGCTGATGTCGGCCGACGCCGGCGGTGGCGCGGCCACGCGGGTGGTGGTGACGCCGCGGGTGACGGCGGTCTGTGACTGGGCCAGCCCCGGGGCCAGCAGGCCGGCCGTGGTCAGGGCGAGACTGAGAACGCGCAGCAGTGGGGTGTTCATGATCGCTCGATCCTTAGAAACTGGCGGAGGATTTCTGGGTGCCCCGGATCACCTCGACGGTGGCGGCGGGCGGGGCGGCGGGCGCGGCCGCCAGCGCCGGGCGAGGCGCCGGTCGGGGCGCGGCACGGCGCACCGGTGCCGCGGCCACCACGGGTGCGGGGGCCGGCTTGGCGTCGCCAAACAGGTCCTCGCGGCGCACGCCGGTGGTGTGGCTGTCGTCCTTGACGTCCACCTGGTTGCGCAGCATCAGCGAGAGCGTGCCGACGTTGCGCGCCAGGTCGATCTTCTCGGCCTGGTCGGGCGTGACCTCCAGCGTCACGGCGTTCACCACCTTGGGCTTGTTCTCGTCGGGGCGACGGGCTTCCTGCGCCACCGCCAGCACCATGATGCGTTCCAGCACCACCCGGGACACCGTCGACTCGCGGTCGTCGCGGATGTTGACCAGCAGGTCCACGAAGCTCCCGGGCGCCAGGAAGCCGGCCACACCGACCACCTCGTTGACCTTGACCGAGATCGCGCGGTGGCCGGGCTTGATGATGGAGTCCAGCCCCGCCTTGGTGCCCACGGGTGCGAGCTTGGGCTCCAGCACCGGCTCGCCCTTGAACATCGGGTTGCGCACCACCCGGCCTTCGAGCAGCTTGGCGTCGGTGAACGCCCCGCTGGGCACGTTGTCCGTGGGCCAGGCGACGGGTTGCAGCATCTCGGCCGTGATCCCCTGCCCCAGGTCGAGGTCTCGCGTGGCCACCAGCACCTGCGTTCGATCGCCTCCGGCCTGCTGGCCCAGCCAGCGGGCGGCCAGCACCACCGCCGCCGCGCCCGCCAGCAACGACAACAACAACATGAAAATCGCCCGTTTGCTCTGCATGGTCACTCTCCTGAAAGGGGCCGGTCAGCGGCCGGGGCGTCGAGCACCGGCAGGCCGAAGTGGTTGTGCCAGGCCCAGTCGAGGGCCTCGGGCGTGAGCCTGGGGGGGCGCTGGCGGTAGCGGGCCAGATCGGCGATCTTGCTCACCACGTCGTGGGGAATGCACGGCAGGTAAGGCTGAGCGTGGCGCGGGTGCAGGGTGTGGATCAGGTGCGCCACCCCGGCCGGGTGCTCGGGCACCCCGGCGCGGGCACAGGCCTGGGCCACCACCTCGCGGTAGCCGTCGGCGTCCAGCGGCTCGATCTCGATCTTGTAGCCCAGGCGACGCGCGAACGCGGGGTCGACCAGGCTGTCGGGGGGCAGGTTGCTGGAGAAGATCACCCGCACATCGAAGGGCACCGAAAACTTGGTGCCGGTGCTGAGGGTCAGGTGGTCCACATGGCGGTCCAGCGGCACGATCCAGCGGTTCATCAGCTCGGTCGGGCTCACGCGCTGGCGGCCCAGGTCGTCGACCACGAAGATGCCGTTGTTGGCCTTGAGCTGGGGCGGCGCGGTGTGCACCCGGGTGTGCGGGTCGTGGGCCAGGTCCAGCGTGTCGAGGATGAGCTCGCCACCGACGATCACCACCGGCCGCTCGCAGCGCACCCAGCGCCCGTCGCTGGAGAGGTCGCGCTGCAGGCCACGGCCGAGCCCGGCGGCGGCATCGTCGGGCGTCTCGCGGTGCACGATCGGGTCAAACACCTGCACCACCTCGCCGTCCACATAAATCGCGTGCGGCACCCAGACATGGCCCTCCAGCGTGCGCACCAGGTGCTCGGCCAGAAAGGTCTTGCCGGTGCCACTGGCGCCGTGCAGGTAGATCGCCTTGCCCGAATTCATCGCGCTGCCCAGGCTGGGCAGCAGCGCGGCCGGCAGCACCATGCTGGCCAGCACCGCGCGCAGGCGCAGCTCGCGCACCGGCTGGAGCTGGCTGTTCTGCTCGCGCACCTGGGCCACATACTCGCCCAGCGGCACCGGCGCCGGCCCGAGGTACTGGCAGCGGTCGAAGGCGATGCGTGCGCGCCGATGGCCCAGGTCGGTCAGCGTGTAGCTGATGTCGCCCTCCAGCGTGCCGCGGCGCGGCACCTCCACCAGCGCCAGCGTGCGCATCTGGCCCAGCAGGCCATCGAGCACTGTCACGCCCAGGCCCAGTGCTTGCGCCAGCGCATAGAGCTTGAGTTCGCCCTTGCGCGAGAGGTGGCGCAGCGCCAGGTCCACCAGGAAGCTGGCGGGCAGACCGGCCACATCGGGGCCGTCGCCGAAGGTGTCGACCGGCGCCGGCTTCAGCAGCAGCGAGGGCGATGGCGAGGGCTGGGCAAGTTCGATCATGGCGGGCTCGATCAACCGAACGCGATCAGGGGGGCCCGGCCCGAGAGGGTCCAGGCGGCGTAGCCGGCGACGCCACCGGCGATGGCCACCGCGTAAGGCATGCGCCAGGCGGTCTGGGTGCGGGCGTCAAAGGAGCCGGCCGTGCCCGGCAGCATCTGGCCCAGCGAGGTCAGCGTGTTCTGCATCACCAGGCGGGCGTTGCGCGCCACGGCCATGCGGGCCAGCGCCAGCAGGCCGCCGGCCACCAGCACGCACAAGGCCAGGTTCACGCTCGCGGCCGGGCCGGCGAAGGCGCCGACGGCGGCAAACAGCTTCACGTCACCGGCGCCCAGGACGCGCAGGACATGGAAGGGAAGAAAGAGCAGCAGCGCCACCAGCGCGCCCAGCAGAGCGGCCCCCACGCCGAGGGCACCGGGGTAGGGAGAGAACAGGCCAGGGTTCTGGCTGAAAGGTTGGGGACCGAAGGCATTCCACAGCAGACCGGCCAGCAAGGCCACCAGCACCAGCGCGTTCGGGATGCGGCGTTGCCGCGCGTCGGAGAGCACGGCCAGCGCGAGACACAGCGCCAGCAGGCCCAAGCCCCCTACCTGCCAATGGCCAGGTGCGATGTCGATGGTCATGCCCAACTCCTTGTTCTGGTTGATCGACCGAAATGAACCCGCTTGCCTGTCTGTATGAAACCGCGCTGCGACCGGTGTGTCTCCGGTGATGGCAGCCATGAACGCCGGACGCCCTCCAGGCTCAGAGGCCTGCGATCACCGCCACCACCTGGGCCACCCAGGCGTCCCACCCGGCCCCGTTGGCACTGCCGAGCGCGCCGATGCCCACGATGGCCACCAAGGCAATCAGTGCGGCCAGCAGGCCGTACTCAATGGCACTGACGCCTTTTTGGCGTTGGCGCAAACCGCTGGATCGCCTGGTCATGGATGAAGCCCTGTGTCTGTGTGTTTGCTTCTTCGGGGCGGCGGGGCGCATGCACCGCCTGCAGCGGGTGGCCTGACCGCTGGCCCTGGATTCAGGCTCACGGTCAGCCACACGCATCACCGGTGATCAGCCACAGATGGCCCCAACTGGCGGGGATTGCAGACAGCCGGAGATGCCGGTGAAGAGGGTGTTGAGGTTGGTCCCCACCAGCCCCGCGCCGACGATGATCACGACCGCGATCAGCGCCGCGATCAGGCCGTACTCGATGGCGGTCACGCCTTCTTCGTCACGCAGAAAACGACGGGTCACATTCAGAAACTTTTTCATGTCCAGCTCCAAGCAAAGGTTGAAACCATCAGCCACCCCCCATGAGCGACCAATGACTGCATGAGCCCCTGGAAACGCGTACTTTGTGAAACAAAAAAAGTCACAAAACACACTTCCTGTAACTCATGAATACACTCTGCGCCTCCCGATCAAATTTCGCAACCCCCAAGGGTATTCATTGTTACAAATTAGGCCGCCGCCGATCATGAAGTAACTATTTTTGGTGATTTTTTTCACAATAAACGCCGTTTATCCTCTAAAGGCGCCGCTGGTCCGGCCATCTGGTAACAGTCGTTCGGGTTTCTCCCCTGTTTTTTGTCTCGAAATCGGCGCTCGAACATTCAAGCATCGTTGCTTAAAAGAGACGAAACATCACGGATCAGGTATGTAGACGTAACCACACCCCAACCGGCAGACATTCGTGCGGACGCGGGTGCCAGGGCGGCGAACGGCGGGGGTGCACGGTGGGTGCCGGGGACGCCGCGCCGGCCCCGACGCGGACGGGCTTGTCGCACACAGGGAGGGCTAACATCCCGGCTCGATCACCCACCCCGGAAACCACCCGTTGCAGCATGCAGGACGACCTGTTCGGCGCTCCGCCGGCCCCCTCTTCGCCGCCCGCCACGGCGCCCGCACCGGCGGAGGCAACGGCCGCGCCCGCTGCGCCCCGCCGGCGAGCCAGCGAGGTGCGGCCGCTCGCGCACGGCGACGCCACCCGCGCACTGGCCGCGAACCTGAACCCACACATCCGCCTCGGCGCCTCGACCTGGAGCTACCCCGGCTGGGCCGGCATCGTCTGGGACGAGGAGCCGTACAGCGAAGCCGTGCTGGCCAAGAACGGCCTGGCCGCCTACGCGCGGCACCCTCTGCTGCGCTGCGTCTGCATCGACCGCAGCTTCTACCGCCCGCTGACCGAGGCGCAGTACGCCCTCTACGCCGCCCAGGTGCCCGATGACTTCCGCTTCGTGGTGAAGGCGCCCGCGCTGGTGACCGACGCGCTGGTGCGCGGCGAACAGGGCCAGGGCCGCCAGCCCAACACCGCGTTTCTGGACCCGGTGCTAGCCACGCAGGAGTTCATCAACCCCGCGCTGGCGGGGCTGGGCGACAAGGTGGGTGCGCTGGTGTTCCAGCTCAGCCCGCTGCCGTTTTCGCAGTTGCAGCGCCTGCCGCTGCTGCTGGAGCGGCTGCGCGCCATGCTGCGGGCGCTGCCCGATGTGCGCGGCGCCACGCCCGATGGCGTGGTGGCGGTGGAGGTGCGCGACCCGGAGTGGCTCTCGCCCACCATCGCGCCGCAGCTGGCGGCCGTGCTCAAGGAGACCGGCGCCACCTACTGCCTGGGTCTGCACGCCAAGATGCCGCGCCTGGCCGAGCAACTGCCGCTGCTGCGCGCGCTGTGGCCCGGCCCCATGGTCTGCCGCTGGAACCTGAACCCGCTGCACGGCGCGTACGGCTACGAAGACGCGCAGCGTTCCTACGAACCCTACGACCGCATCCACGACGTGGACGAGGAAACGCGCGCGCTGATCGCGCGCACGGTGCGTGGCGTGACGGGCGCGGGGCAGAACGCCTATGTGACGATCAGCAACAAGGCCGAGGGCTGCGCGCCGCTGTCGGCACGGGCGCTGGCGGAGGGGTTGGCGGGCGCTGAGGCCCCCGGCCCTTGAGCCGTATCAACCGCGCACGCGCTGCACGGGCGTGGCGTGCACAGGTGTGCGCAGGGTGATCCAGGTCAGCGCCAGCGCGGTCAGGGCGCCGGACGCCATGCCCACCACCATGGGCAGCGGCCGGCCGTTCGCGAACAGGCCCACGATGCCCATGGCCACCGCCCCGCAGAGCATTTGCAGCGTGCCCATGAGGGCGGACGCGGTGCCCGCAATCGCGCCATGGGCCTCCAGCGCCAGCACTGACACGGTGGGAATCACCAGCCCCATGAAGGCACTGGCCACGAAGTACAGCACCACCAGCACCACCAGCCGGTCACCACCGCTCAGGTAGTACGCCAGCAGCGCCGACATCACCAGGCCGCTGGCCGAGGCGGCCCACTTCGCCAGCGGCGCCAGCCCGAACCGCCGCCCCAGGGTGCCGGTCAGTTGCGCGGAGCCAATGAACGCGGCCGCGTTGAGCCCGAACGCCAGGCTGTATTGCGTGGGGGTCAGGCCGTAGTGGTTGATCAGCACGAAGGGCGAGCCGGCCAGGTAGACGAAGAAACCCGCCATGGCGAAGGCGCCGATGAGCACCAGCCCCAGGTAATGCCGGTCGCGCAGCAGCACACCGTAGGCGCGCAGCGCGCTGCCCAGGCTGCTGTCTACACGCGCGGCGTCGTTGCGCGTTTCGGCCAGCGCACCGCGCACCAGCAGCATGCCGGCCACCGCCGCCAGCGCCACCACCCAGAACACGCCGCGCCAGCCGGTCAGCGCGATCACGCCGCTGCCCGCGAGCGGCGCCAGAATGGGCGAGACGCTGAACACCAGCATCAGCAGCGACATGAGGCGCGCGGCCTCGGCGCCGGTGTGCAGGTCGCGCACGATGGCGCGCGGAATCGCCATGCCGGCCGCCGCGCCCAGCCCCTGCAGGAAGCGCAGCGCCACCAGGGTGTGGATGTCGGTGGCCAGCGCGCAGCCGACGCTGGCCAGCGTGAACAGCACCAGGCCGGCGTAGAGCGGCGGCTTGCGGCCCACCATGTCGGACACCGGGCCGTAGAGCAGCTGCCCCAGGCCGATCGAGAGGAAGAACGCGGTGAGGGTCAGCTGCACCGCCCCCACCTCGGCGCCCAGGCTGTGCCCGATGTCGGGCAGCGCGGGCAGGTACATGTCGATGGCGAACGGTCCGATGGCAGAGAGCAGGCCCAGGACCAGGACCATTTTGAGATAACGAGAGAGCATCGGGCGATTGTCGCGGTGCAGCAAAAATGCCGCCCGGCGCCGCCAGAACAACCTTTTGCCGCGGCGGCGCGGCGCACGGACGTCAGTCGAACAGCGAGGGTTCGCCGCCGGGCCGGTGGCCCTCGATCTCCAGCAGGCGCCATTTGGTGATGGCGCCACCGCTGGCCGAGAAGCCGCCGGGCTGGCCGCCCGCCGCCAGCACGCGGTGACAGGGCACGACCGGCGCGAACGGGTTGGCGCCCATGGCCTGGCCGATGGCGCGGGCCAGGTGCTTGTCGCCCATCTCGGC
>NZ_JADMKB010000143.1 GCF_018780075.1 Hydrogenophaga sp. | reverse complement strand
CACCAGGGGCACCATCGATCACCGTCAGTGCCGTGTCTTCCGTGACCGTGTTGCTTTCGTCGCCGTCCACCGGGGCGTCGTTCACCGGGGCCATGACCAGCGTCAGCGTCGAGGTGTCCGTGCCGCCAGCCCCGTCGGACACCGTGTAGGTGGCCACCGGAATCGCACCAGCGTAGTTCGCCACCGGCGTGAAGCTGTAGCTGCCGTTGGCGTTGATCGTCAGATCGCCCACGCCCGCGATGCTCGCGGTCTGGCCCGCCGTCAGCGTGGTTCCATCGACCGTGAAGTCCGTGATCGTGGGCGTGCCGCCTTCGACGTCGCTGTAGTTGTTGAGCAGGTCGCCTTGTGGGCCTGCTGCGCCATCGACCACCGTCAGCGTCGTGTCTTCCGTGACCGTGTTGCTCTCGTCACCATCGACCGGGGCGTCGTTCACCGGGGTCATGACCAGCGTCAGCGTGGACGTGTCGGTTCCGCCAGCTCCATCGGAGACCGTGTAGGTCGCCACCGGGATCGCACCGGCGTAGTTCGCCGCTGGCGCAAAGCTGTAGCTGCCATTGGCACTGATCGTGAGTACACCAACACCCGTGATCGTGGCCGTCTGACCGGCTGTGTACGTTGTCGGGTCACCATTGACCGTGAACTGGGTGATGGTGGGTGCACTGCCGTCCACATCCGTGGAGTTGTTCAGCAAGTCACCACCGGCGCCGTCGACCACGGTCAGCGTCGTGTCTTCCGTGACCGTGTTGCTTTCGTCCCCATCTACCGGGGCGTCGTTCACCGGGGCCATGACCAGCGTCAGCGTGGAGGTGTCGGTGCCGCCGGCCCCGTCGGACACGGTGTAGGTGGCCACCGGAATCGCACCCGTGAAGTTCAGCGTCGGCACAAACGTGTACGAACCGTTGGCGTTGATCGTGAGTGCGCCCACGCCAACGATCGTTGCCGTCTGTCCCGCGGTCAGGGTGCTGCCGTTGACGACGAACTGCGTGATCGTTGGCGCATTGCCATCGACGTCCGTGGAGTTGTTGAGCAGGTCGCCCTGCGCACCAGGGGCGCCGTCGACCACCGTCAGCGTCGTGTCTTCCGTGACCGTGTTGGTTTCGTCGCCGTCCACCGGCGCGTCGTTCACGGGCGTGATCACCAGCGTCAGCGTGGAGGTGTCGGTGCCGCCAGCCCCGTCGGACACGGTGTAGGTGGCCACCGGAATCGCGCCCGTGAAGTTCAGCGTCGGCACAAACGTGTACGAACCGTTGGCATTGATCGTCAGGTCGCCCACGCCCGCGATGCTCGCGGTCTGGCCCGCCGTCAGCGTGCTGCCGTTGACCGTGAAGTCCGTGATCGTCGGCGTTCCGCCGTCGACATCGGTCACGTTGTTCAGCAAGTCACCCGCGGCGCCGTTGGCCACCGTCAGCGTGGTGTCTTCGATGACGGTGTTGGTTTCGTTGGCATCCACCGGAGGGTCGTTGACGGCCGACACGGTGATGTTGACCGTGTCGGTGTCCTGAAGCCCCGCCACGTCGGTTGACCGGACGGTCAGCACCGCCGGGCCAGCGTAGTTGGCGGTCGGCTGGTAATTGATGGAAGCCAGCGCGGCGTTGATCTGGGCCGAGGTGCCCGACAGCGTGAGCGTGCCGGTGCCGTTGGCTCCGGCGGAGATCGTGGCGCCGCCAGCCAGGCTCACGTTGAGCGTGCCGTTGGTCACCGTCAACTGGGTGGTGCTCAGATTGCCATCGGGATCGCTGGCCGACACACCGGTGATGGTGAGCGTCGTGTCTTCGGCAATGGTCTGTGCACCAGGAACCACGTTCAACGGCGGGCGGTTGTTCAGGCCGAAGTCGAGGGTCAGGTTGGAGGCCCCGATCAGCGTGATGTCGCCGCTGGCGTTGGTGGCGCCCCCCGCCGTGGTGTAGGAGCGACCGGCCCCCAGCACGCCACCGGTGTCGGTGACCTGCACGATGTAGTTGCCGGGCAGCACGCCCGTGAACAGGTACTCGCCATTGGCATTGGTGGTGTCGGTCGCCAAGACGCGCTCGCCGGTGTCCGCGATACCGTTGTTGTTGACGTCGTCGACCAGCCGCACGGTGACGCCAGCAATGCCGGAATCGGTGCCGTCAAAGGTGCCATTGCTGTTGGTGTCGGTGAACACCCGGTCGCCCAGGCTGGCCGTCGGCGGCGTCCAGGCGGCCGCATCGTTCAATGGCCCGGCCAGCGCCGTGGTGCCGTTGGTCGTGATGTTGACGGCAGTTCCAATCGACGCACCCGTGATGGGGTCGTACTGCTGGATGGATGAACTCAGCAGATAGGTGTTCCCGGCTTGGCTTTCTGCAGCCTGGGAATTGGTTGTGGCTCTGGTGACGGTGTTGGTGGTCACGACCGCCGTACCGGCAGCGTTCAAGGTGTAGCGAGTGACCGTGGTTCCTGAGGAACTCTGGAGCGTGTTGGTGGCAGTGCTGTAGCCGAGGTCACCCCAGTCGTTGCCGCCAATATTGCCCACGAGCGTCGTCGCGCCGGAGATGGTTCGACCATTGTTGGAGAAGACCACCCGGTAGATGGTGTCATCCGATTCGGTGCCCGCACCGTCACCGCCAAAGTTTCCCTCGATACCAAGGTACAACGCACCGTTGGCAAATGTTGCTCCGCCACTGCCTGCCCCACGCCCTGGATCGGTGGTACCGGTGTTCAGGTTCAGATCGATCGACCCAACTCCATCGAGGTTGGCTGCAATCAAAATGTGCTGGTTGTTGATGAAATCGTAGGCAAACAGTGACGAAGAGGTGATCGAGTTGGAGCAGTAATAGATCAGCCCATTGGTCTGATCCACCGCCAACGAGTTCAGGCCTTGGGTGGGATCCAGGGCCACCCCCCCCACGCTATTTGGAACCACAGTCAGCGGCGTGGCCTTGCCAGTCGTAAGGTCGATGCTGTAGATCGTCATGCCCTGAACGCCCAGGACCGCGCCCGCACCAGTGTCGGCGGCCGTGGTGAGCAGGCCCGCCATCTCCGCGACCGTGATCACCTCGGTCTCGATGGTGCCGCCCACCTGGGTCTCCAGCACCCAGTTGCCGCCCAATGCCTCGGCGCCGGTGTCGTCGCTGGAAGCGGCGACATCGGCGCCGGTGGCCTCGGCCAGGGCCTCGACAAATGCCACGCCTTCCGTGGTGGAGGACACATCACAGCCGTACAACAACAGGTCGGCGTCGTCGGACAGTGCGGCCCGGATGGCGGCCAACTCGTCGGCGTGTTCGCCGGCCATGGAGGTCGCATCCAGCGTCGTGTTGCCCAGTTCCAGGCGCCCGGGGGTGCCGTGGCTGATGACGTGGATCGCATCGATCCCGGTGCGGCCATTCAGGATTTCGGCCATCTGCTCGACACCATCGCGGTTGGCGTCCAGCACATACACCTCGCCGGTGTGCCAGGTCAGGTCATCTGCGATGTCGGCCACCACGGCGTCCACAAAGATGATCTCGACACGCTCTTCGGATTCACCCGCGTCCACCACGTCAGGGGTGGCTGCGTCGGTGTCGGCAGGGTCCGGTTCTGCCACGGGCGCTTCCTCGGTGGCGGCTGGCTCGGTCATGGCAGCGTCATCCGGAGAATTGGTCTGGTCCGTGGATGCCGGAACGTCAACCGCCTCTTCTCCGGAAGTGCCGGCCTCGGACTCCTCGGCATCAGGCTCCTGCCCTGCAGCAACCTCGTCTTCGTCGGAAGGCTGGGTGGCGGCCACTTCCATCGCGGGGGCGGTGTCGGCCCCCTCAGCGACCGTCACGGCTTCGTCAGATGGAGCCTCTTCAGGTTCCAGTTGATCCGGGTCTTCGAGCACATCGGCATCGGCAGGCGCTGGGTCTGCCTGGGTCTCGAACACGGTGGCGGGCATGGCGGCATCAAAAACGATGCGCTGCTCCAAAGCGATCTGGCTGGAATGCGCCCGCTCGGGCGCCCTTCGCGACTTGCGTGCAGAGGACACCTTTCGGCCACTGGAGGCGGAGGTCTCTGCTGCGGCCACATAGGTGCCAAGGGTGTCGTTCCAGATCGATTTGTATGACTTGTTCATGCTGCTGCACAAAGATGTAATCGGATGTTTCCGACCATCTCATTTGGGCCTAAAGTTCTAACTGTCAAGGTTAACAAACACCTTGACGAGTTGATCGAACTTTTGGCCGTAAACGCAGCAAATCTATGGCCTTTTCGTAACTTGCATCACAGTCCCGGGATGCCGGCGACGAAGTGACAGCCGGCAAAAAACGGTACTAGTACTTACACTGATTTCAAGAAGAAACCCCAAAAAGGGCAGATCAGACCTGAAAAAAGGGCAGGTTCAGGATGGCTTCTGCATTGGACGAAGAGAAGCACCGATCCGCCGCGGCCGTCCACGGCAACCACACCTGCGCACGGTGTTCCCTCGGGTTCAGTCTCACGGGCAGCGCATTCGGCACACAGAGGCCAAACAGGTGCTCGGTGTTGTGCGTGACCCCCGGCGCGTACCGATGGCGCCATTGCGGATAGATCTCGTACACATTTTCCAGCGCCCAGTCGCGCAGCACGTGGTGCGGCGCGCTGGCGTCCAGACCGGTTTCCTCGAACACCTCCCGCACCGCGGTGGCCTCGAACGACTCGGTCACATGGTCCTTGGAACCTGTCACGGACTGCCAAAAACCGGGGGCGTCGGCCCGCTCGATCAACAACACGTCCAGCGCCGGGGTGTGGATCACCACCAGCACGGACTGGGGAATCTTGAAAGGGTGCGGTTCGATCACGGTGGTGACGGATTCAGAACAAAAAAGGGCGCTGAACCAGCGCCCTTGCATTCTGCCGCCTCCGGCGATCAGGCCGGCTTGGCCAGGTCCACGTTGCGCAGGCGGATGTGCAACTCGCGCAGCTGCTTCTCGTCCACCAAGCTCGGCGCCTGGGTCAGCAGGCACTGGGCGCGCTGGGTCTTGGGGAAGGCGATCACGTCGCGGATCGACTCGGCGCCGGTCATCAGCGTGACGATGCGGTCCAGACCAAAGGCCAGGCCGCCGTGGGGTGGCGCGCCGTATTGCAGTGCGTCGAGCAGGAAGCCAAATTTGACCTGCGCTTCTTCGGGCGTGATCTTCAGTGCGTCAAACACCTTCTGCTGCACCGCGGCGGTGTGGATGCGCACCGAGCCGCCACCGATTTCCCAGCCGTTGAGCACCATGTCGTAGCCCTTGGCGATGCACTTCTCGGGCGCGGTGACCATCCAGTCCTCGTGGCCGTCTTTCGGCGCCGTGAAGGGGTGGTGCACGGCGGTCCAGCGATCGGCTTCTTCGTCGTGTTCGAACATCGGGAAGTCCACCACCCACATCGGCGCCCAGCGGGCTTCGAACAGGCCGTTCTTCTTGCCCAGCTCGCTGTGGCCGATCTTCAGGCGCAACGCACCGATGGCGTCGTTGACCACCTTCTCCTTGTCGGCACCGAAGAAGATGATGTCGCCGTCCTGCGCGCCGGTGCGCTTCAGGATCTCGGCCACGGCCGCGTCGTGCAGGTTCTTCACGATCGGGCTCTGCAGGCCGTCGCGGCCCTTCGCCACTTCGTTGACCTTGATCCAGGCCAGGCCCTTGGCGCCGTAAATCTTGACGAACTCGGTGTACGCGTCGATCTCGCTGCGGCTGATCTCTGCACCGCCGCGCACGCACAGAGCGACCACGCGGCCGTTCTTCATGGTGGCCGGCGCGCTGAAGACCTTGAAGTCCACGTCGGCCATCACGTCGGTGAGCTCGGTGAATTCGAGCTTGACGCGCAAATCGGGCTTGTCGGAGCCGAAGCGGTGCATGGCTTCGCTGTAGGCCATGACCGGGAACTCACCCAGGTCCACGCCCATGGTGTTCTGGAACACGGTTTTGATCATGCCCTGGAACATGTCGCGGATGTCTTCCTCGGTCAGGAACGAGGTCTCGATATCGATCTGCGTGAACTCGGGCTGGCGGTCGGCGCGCAGGTCTTCGTCGCGGAAGCACTTGGTGATCTGGTAGTAGCGGTCGAAGCCGGCCACCATCAGCAACTGCTTGAACAGCTGGGGCGACTGCGGCAGCGCGAAGAAGTGGCCGTCGTGCACGCGGCTGGGCACGAGGTAGTCGCGCGCGCCTTCGGGCGTGCTCTTGGTCAGCATCGGCGTTTCGATGTCGATGAAGCCGTTGGCGTCGAGGAACTTGCGCACTTCCATGGCCACGCGGTAGCGCAGCATCAGGTTGTTCTGCATGTAGGGGCGGCGCAGGTCGAGCACGCGGTGCGTGAGGCGCGTGGTTTCCGACAGGTTCTCGTCGTCCAGCTGGAACGGCGGCGTGACCGAGGGGTTGAGCACCTTCAGTTCGTGGCACAGCACCTCGATCTGGCCGCTCTTGAGCTTGTCGTTGGTGGTGCCGGCGGGGCGCGCGCGCACCAGGCCGGTGACCTGCACGCAGAACTCGTTGCGCACGTCTTCGGCGGTCTTGAACATCTCGGCCCGGTCGGGGTCGCACACCACCTGCACATAGCCTTCGCGGTCGCGCAGGTCGATGAAGATCACGCCACCGTGGTCGCGGCGGCGGTTGACCCAGCCGCAAAGTTGCACGGTTTGGCCCAGCTGGGCTTCGGTCACCAGACCGCAATAGTGGGAGCGCATGGCCATATCGGTTCTTCTTTCAGCAGGTTCGCCGTGTGTCACGGCGGGGATTCATCAGGTCGGCGTCGAGGCGGCGCCGGGCGCCGCCTCTTTGGGAAGGGAGGTTTTCGGCGCTCCGGGCGCGATCACGCCCATGGAGACGATGTAGGTGAGCGCTTCGTCCACGCTCATCTGCAGCTCCAGGCATTCGCTCCTGCGCACCACCACGAAATAGCCACCCGTGGGGTTGGGCGTGGTGGGCACAAACACGCTCAGGAACTCATCGTGTTCGCTGGCCCTGCCCGGCTGGGCCTGCAGGTGCCGCAGCACCTCGCCGCTGGGCGTGCCGGTCTGGAAACCGATGGTCCACATGCCCGCGTGCGGCCATTGCACCAGCAGGGCCTTGCGAAAGGCGTTGCCCTTCTCGGAAAACAGCGTGTCGGAAATCTGCTTGACGCCCGAGTAGATGGAGCGCACGACCGGGATGCGGTGCAGCAGCGCATGCCACCAGTTGATCAGGCGGTTGCCGATGATGTTGGACGCCAGCGCCCCGATGGACAGCACCACCACCAGGGCGAAGATCACGCCCAGGCCCGGGATGTGGACCCCGAACAGCTGATCGGGTTGCCAGCTCTGCGGCAGGATGTGCAGCGTCTGGTCGAGGGTGCCCACCACCCAGTCCAGCACCCACAGGGTGATGATCAGGGGCACCAGAACCAGCAGGCCGGCGAGCAGCCATTTGCGCAGGGACAGCATGCGGCGTGGACTCAGGTGGACGACGTCGGGGTGGCGGTGCTGGCGGCCGGTGCCGCTGCTGGCGCGGCGACCGCAGGCGCGGCGGCGGGTGCGGCCGGCGTTGCGGCGGCGCCGTCAGTGCCGGCCGTGGCTTCGCCACCGGCCACTGCGGGTGCTGTCGCGCCCGTGTTGCCACCGCGGAAGTCGGTCACGTACCAGCCGGAACCTTTGAGCTGGAAGCCGGCGGCGGTGAGCTGTTTCTGGAAGCTGGACTGACCGCAGGCCGGGCAGACGGTCAGCGGATCGTCGGACATTTTCTGCAACACGTCCTTGGCATGGCCGCAGGACGCGCACTTGTAGGCATAAATCGGCATGACGGAACCTGTAGTTGGGCCGGAAGAATGGGCCGGTATCGTGCCCGGCGGCTGTCGCTGCCCGACGGGGCCGGTCGGGCCCCGACAGGCGGCGCCAGTCGGGCGTTCGAACAAAACCTGACATTATAAATTGTGGCCTTGGCCTCTGGGCCACAGACCGTGGCTCACCGCTGCGGCATCACCAGAGGCGCACGCGCACCAGCACCTGCATCAGGAGCAGCCCCAGAAGAAAGCCCACGCCGCCCCAGACAATGCCTTGCAGCAGCCGGTTGGTGCGGCGCTGCTCGACCAGCAGGGCATCCAGTTCCTGGCGCAAGGCATGGGGACGGTGCTGCAGGAAATCGTGCATCAGGCGGGGCAGCGCGGGGATCAGCTTGGCGTATTGCGGTGCTTCGGCCTTCAGCTGCTCCAGCAGCTTTTTGGGCCCGACCTGCTCCAGCATCCACTTTTCCAGAAAGGGTTTGGCGGTGTTCCAGAGGTCCAGCTCCGGGTCCAGGTCACGTCCCAGGCCTTCGATGTTGAGCAGCGTTTTCTGCAGCAACACCAGTTGCGGCTGGATCTCGACATGGAAACGGCGCGAGGTCTGGAACAGCCGCATCAGCACCATGCCCAGCGAAATCTCCTTCAGCGGACGGTCGAAATACGGCTCGCACACCGCACGGATCGCCGACTCCAGCTCGTCCACCCGGGTGTCCGCCGGCACCCAGCCGCTCTCGATGTGCAGCTCGGCCACGCGCTTGTAGTCGCGCCGGAAGAAGGCGGTGAAGTTCTGCGCCAGGTATTCCTTGTCGAACTCGGTCAGCGTGCCGACGATGCCGAAATCCAGCGAGATGTAGCGCCCGAAGGTGGCCGGATTCACGCTGACCTGGATGTTGCCTGGGTGCATGTCGGCATGGAAAAAGCCGTCGCGGAACACCTGGGTGAAAAAGATGGTGACGCCGTCGCGGGCCAGCTTGGGGATGTCGACGCCCAGCTGGCGCAGCTCGTCCACCTTGTTGATGGGCAGGCCGTGCATGCGCTCCATCACCATCACCTCGGTGTGGCAATAGTCCCAGAACATCTCCGGGATCAGCACCAGATCCAGTCCCTGCATGTTGCGACGCAACTGGGCGGCGTTGGCCGCCTCGCGCAAGAGGTCCAGCTCGTCGTGCAGGTATTTGTCGAACTCCGCCACCACCTCCAACGGCTTCAGGCGCTTCCCGTCCGCCGAGAGTTTTTCGACCCAGCCGGCCATCATGCGCATGAGGCCGATGTCCTTGTCGATCACCGGGCCCATGTGGGGCCGCAGCACCTTCACCGCCACCTCGCGGCCACCGTGACGGCCGTCCCGCAGCGTGGCGAAGTGCACCTGGGCGATGGACGCGCTGGCCACCGGCACCTGCTCGAAGTGGGTGAACACCGCGTCCAGCGGCTTGCCGAACGCGCGCTCGATGGTGGCCACCGCCACCGCGCTGGGGAACGGTGGCACCCGGTCCTGCAGGCGGGCGAGTTCGTCGGCGATGTCGGGAGGCAGCAGGTCGCGCCGGGTGGACAGCACCTGACCAAACTTCACGAAGATGGGCCCCAGGCGCTCCAGCGCCTCGCGCAGGCGCTCGCCGCGCGGTGCGTCCAGGTTGCGGCCGATGGATACGATGCGCGTGATCAGCCGCAGCGTCGGCCGCTGGAAGCTGGAGAGCACCAGCTCGTCCAGCCCATAGCGAAACACCACCCAGACGATGAAGACACCACGAAACAGGCGGCTCATGCCTTGTGTCCGTCGCCTTGCCCGGAAGCGTCCGCAGCAGACCGGCGCCCGGCAAACCCTTTGACCGCTGTGGCCGCGCTGCGCGCGACACGGACGAGGGTGTGTGCGGTCGCATCACCGAGGAAGCGGGAGAGGTCTTCCTCGACGTCCCAGCGCACGTTGTCCACCAGCCAGGCCACTTCGGCGGCCAGTTGCACGTCGCCCTGGATGTCCACGCCCGGCTTGTCGCCAGACAGCACCCGCCGGGCAATGTCCAGCGGCGAGGTCTGGGTCAGGGTGACGTTCAACTCGGGTGGCGTCTCACCCGAGGGGCGCTCCAGCAGACCGGCGGCCGTGGCCGCGAGCGTCAGGTGAAAGTCGCCCCACTGCACCTTGACCGGCTTCGCCTTCTGGCGTTTGAGCCGTTCCTGCGCCTGAGGCTCCTGCATCAACACGTGGTTGAGGAACAGCACGACGCGGTTTTGCACCTCGTCCACCACCCATTCAGGGGGACGAACGCTGCCCAGCAGGGATTGCAAAACACCCAGCGGAGACGTGGCGCTGGACCCGGAGGGAGAAACGGGGGATTCATTTTTCATGGTCCCTCCGATTCTGACGGATAACGCTCGCCACCCGCGAAGGCGGCATGGAACAACCGGGCGCGGCGCGGGCGCCGCACCGCCTCATTGCAAGGCCTGAACGCCCGCCACCAGCCATCCGCTGGCGTTCGACTTGGGCCGCGTGATGTTCCACACCTCGCGAAACGGGTTGGGCCCCGCCGACATGTCTTCGCGAATCAGGCCGGAAAATTCGACGCTGGCCATGTAGTCGCTCGCCAGTTCTTCGATGCCGAGGAGCCGCGCCTCCAGCATCACCACCTCGGTCTTGTTGTCGCCCGCACCCGAGTGCTCCCGTTCGACCAGCTGGCTGCGGATTTCGGCCAGCATGGTGTCGGTCATCATGGCGCGCAGACTGGGGATGTCCGCCCGGTCCCACGCATCCTGCAGACTCACGAAGTTGGCCTTGGACGCCTGGAGAAACCCGGCGATGTCAAAGCCGGCCGGCACCCCCCATGGCGCAGTGGCCGCGGGCGCAGCACCGGTCGTCGAGCCGTCGGCTGGCGAGACGGCCTGGTTTTCCCAGGGACGGGCCGAGGCGTCGTTGCCCACGTTTTTCGGGCTGTAGCCGCGGGGCACGGTAACCGTGCTACCGCCTTCTGCAGAGGCAGCGTACGCGCCCGGCGTGGCGAGCGCGGGGGTGCTGCGGCGAGCCAAGGTGCGGAACAGGGTCAGCGCCACCAGCGCCAGCACCCCCAAGAGAAGCAACTGGGCAAACCCCTCACCCAGGCCCAGCGAGGACGCCAGCCAGGCCAGCCCCAACCCGGCGGCCACACCACCCAGCACCGAACCCCAGGGACGCTGCTGAGAAGCGACCGTGGCCGCAGGGCCTCCCGCAGCCGATGCCGCCGGGGACACGGCTGGCGACACCGGTGCCTGCGCGGCGGAAGGCTGTGTCACCTGCCCCGACTGCTGGCCCACCGACGTGCCGCTGCCCAGGCGCTTGGCCACCGCCTGCGACGAACCCAGCACCATCAACCCCACCAGCACCAACGACCACCACCTGCTCATTGCCCTTGCCCCTTGAATCTTGTTGTGCTCAGCACTTGATGCCCACGTGCAGCGCCACCACACCGGCGCTGAGGTTGTGCACGTCCACGTGGCCAAAGCCCACAGACTTCATCAACTGCCTCAACTCCTCCTGCCCCGGGTGCATACGAATGGACTCCGCGAGGTAGCGGTAGCTGTGCTCGTCGTTGGCCACCAGCTTGCCCAGCTTCGGCAGGATGTTGAACGAGTACCAGTCATAGGCCTTTTCAAGCGGCTTGGCCACCCGGGAAAACTCCAGCACCAGCAATTTGCCTCCGGGCTTGAGGCATCGCAGCATCTCACCCAACGCATGGTCCTTGTTGGTCATGTTGCGCAGACCGAAGGCCACCGTGATGATGTCAAACGACCCGCTCGCGAACGGCAATTTTTCGGCGTCACACACCGCGGTGGGCAGCACCACGCCCAGGTCCAGCAGGCGGTTGCGCCCTTCGCTGAGCATCGCTTCGTTGATGTCGGTGTGCACCACGCGCCCGGTGGGCCCGACCTTCCTGGCAAAAGCCAGCGACAGGTCGCCGGTGCCTCCTGCAATGTCGAGCACCTGATCACCGGGCTGGGGGTTGGCCACCGTGATCGTGTAACGCTTCCAGACGCGGTGCAGGCCGGCCGACATGAGGTCGTTCATCACATCGTACTTGGGCGCGACGGAATCGAACACGCTGCGCACGTGTTTCGCCTTGTCCTGTTCGTCGACGGTCTTGAATCCGAAATGGGTGGAGGCCATGGGTCCGTCCTAATGAGAGTGGCTGCCGCAGGCAGAGCCTGGTTTTTCCGGCATGGCGGCATCGCGGTCAACCCCCGCTTGAAGGAGGCGTTGCTGGTAATCGGCCCACAACTCCTCCTGCTTCGCACCAAGGAAGTACAGGTAGTCCCAGGAAAAGATACCGCTGTCGTGCCCGTCACTGAAGGTGGGTTGCACGGCATAGTTGCCGACCGGCTCCAGCGCCACCACATCCACCTCCCGCTTGCCGGTCTGCAGGACCTCCTGCCCCGGGCCGTGGCCCTGCACCTCGGCCGAGGGTGAGTACACGCGCATCAGCTCGAACGGGATGCGGAAGTCGCTGCCGTCCGAGAAGCTCACCTGGAGCACTCGCGACTGGCTGTGCACCGTGATGTCCTGCGGTGTCGGGGTGTTCTTGTCGAGTCCGGCCATGGCTGTCTCCTGTTGCGTTGCTTGTGATCAGACCAACACGCGTTCGATGCCGCCCTGGTTGGCCCGGGCCACGTACTCGGGCAGCCAGTCCTTGCCCAGAATCTGGTTGGCCATCTCGACCACGATGTAGTCGGCTTCGAGCAGGCCGTTGTTCAGGTCGTCGCCATAGCGGGTCAGGCCCTGCAAGCAGCTCGGGCACGAGGTCAGCATCTTGATGTTGTCCTGGGCGCCCACGGTGCCGGCGGCACGCAGTTGCGCTTCGCCCTTCTTGATCTCCTCTTCCTTGCGGAAACGGATCTGGGTCGAGATGTCGGGCCGGGTCACGCCGAGCGTGCCGCTCTCGCCGCAACAGCGCTTGCTCTCGACCACGTTGTCGCCCACCAGCGCCTTCACCGTCTTCATCGGATCCTGCAGTTTCATGGGCGTGTGGCAGGGGTCGTGGTACAGGTAGCCGCCCTGCCCGGCCGGCAGCGTGATGCCTTTTTCCAGCAGGTATTCGTGGATGTCGATGATGCGGCAGCCGGGGAAGATCTTGTCGAACTCGTAGCCCTGCAGCTGGTCGTAACAGGTGCCACAGCTCACCACCACGGTCTTGATGTCCAGGTAGTTCAGCGTGTTGGCCACGCGGTGGAACAGCACCCGGTTGTCGGTGATGATCTTCTCGGCCTTGTCGAACTGGCCCGAACCACGTTGCGGGTAACCGCAGCACAGGTAACCCGGCGGCAGCACGGTCTGCACGCCGGCGTGCCAGAGCATGGCCTGCGTGGCAAGGCCCACCTGGCTGAACAGGCGCTCCGAGCCGCAACCGGGGAAATAGAACACCGCCTCGGTCTCAGCCGTCGTGCCCACCGGGTTGCGGATGATGGGCACGTAGTCCTTGTCCTCGATGTCGAGCAGCGCACGCGCCGTCTTCTTGGGCAGGCCACCCGGCATCTTCTTGTTGATGAAGTGGATCACCTGCTCTTTGATCGGCGCCGGGCCCAGCGTGGCCGGCGGGGCACTGGTCTGCTTGCGCGCGGCGAGCTTCAGCACGTTGTTGGCCAGGCGCTGCGCCTTGAAGCCCACATCCACCATGGCCGAGCGCATGAACTTGATGGTCTCGGGGTTGGTCGCGTTCAGGAAGAACATGGCCGCGGCGTTGCCCGGGCGGAAGCTCTTCTGCCCCATCTTGCGCAGCAGGTTGCGCATGTTCATGGACACATCGCCGAAGTCGATCTTCACCGGGCAGGGCGAGAGGCACTTGTGGCAGACCGTGCAGTGGTCGGCCACGTCCTCGAACTCTTCCCAGTGCTTGATGCTGATGCCGCGGCGCGTCTGCTCTTCGTACAGGAAGGCCTCGACCAGCAGCGAGGTCGCCAGGATCTTGTTGCGCGGGCTGTACAGCAGGTTGGCGCGCGGCACATGCGTGGCGCACACCGGCTTGCACTTGCCGCAGCGCAGGCAGTCCTTGATGCTGTCGGCGATGGCGCCGATGTCGCTCTGCTGCATGATCAGCGACTCGTGGCCCATCAGTCCGAAGCTGGGCGTGTAGGCGTTGGAGAGGTCCGCGCTGCGCAGGCTGGTGTCCGCGGCGAGGCCCTTCACGCCCGACAGGTCGCGCAACAGCTTGCCCTTGTTGAAGCGGCCCTCCGGGTCCACCTTGGCCTTGTACTCGGCAAAGGGGCGCAGCTCGTCGTCGGTCAGGAACTCCAGCTTGGTGATGCCGATGCCGTGTTCGCCCGAAATCACGCCGTCCAGGCTGCGCGCCAGCACCATGATGCGACCCACCGCTTCGTGCGCGGTCTGCAGCATCTCGTAGTCGTCGCTGTTGACCGGGATGTTGGTGTGCACGTTGCCGTCGCCGGCGTGCATGTGCAGTGCCACCCAGACCCTGCCCTTGAGCACGCGCTGGTGAACGGCCGTGCATTCGGCCAGGATGGGGCCGAACGCCGCGCCGGTGAAGATGCCCTGCAGGGGCGCACGGATCTGCGCCTTCCAGCTCGCGCGCAGGCGGTGGTCCTGCAGCTGCGGGAACAGCGTGTCCACATCGCGCAGCCAGCCGGCCCAGAGCGAGCGGACCTCGCGCACCAGCGCCAGCGCCTGCTGCACGCGGTCTTCCAGCAGCTCGGCGCTGGGGATGTCGTTGGCGTCGTCGGTCTTGCCCAGTGGCAGGCTGCCCCGGGTGAAGAAAGCTTCCAGCGCTTCGCACAGCTTGAGCTTGTTGCGCAGCGACAGCTCGATGTTGATGCGCTCGATGCCTTCGGTGTACTCGCCCATGCGCGGCAGCGGAATCACCACGTCTTCGTTCACCTTGAAGGCGTTGGTGTGCTTGCTGATGGCCGCCGTGCGCTTGCGGTCGAGCCAGAATTTCTTGCGCGCTTCGGCGCTGATGGCCACGAAGCCCTCGCCGCTGCGGCCGTTGGCCAGGCGGATCACCTCGCTGGTGGCGCGGGCCACGGCGTCGGCGTCGTCGCCCACGATGTCGCCCACCAGCACCATCTTGGGCAGGGTACCGCGCTTGCTCTTGGTGGCGTAGCCCACGGCCTTGAGGTAGCGGTCGTCCAGGTGCTCCAGGCCGGCCAGGATGGCACCGCCCGGGCGCTTCATCTCGGCGAACATGAAGTCCTTGATGTCCACGATGGACGGCACGCAGTCCTTGGGGTTGCCAAAGAACTCCAGGCACACGGTGCGCACGTGTTCGGGCATGCGGTGCACCAGCCAGCGCGCGCTGGTGATCAGGCCGTCACAGCCCTCTTTCTGGATGCCCGGCAGGCCGGCCAGGAATTTGTCGGTCACGTCCTTGCCCAGGCCTTCCTTGCGGAAGGTCGAGCCCGGGATCACCAGCTGTTCGGTGCGCAGCAGCGTCTTGCCGTTGGCCTCGAAGTATTTGAGCTCGAAGGTGGCGACCTCGGCGTCGTGGATCTTGCCGCGGTTGTGGTCCAGGCGCGTGACTTCGAGCCACTCGGCCTGCGGCGTCACCATGCGCCAGCTCACCAGGTTGTCCAGCGCCGTGCCCCAGAGCACGGCCTTCTTGCCACCGGCGTTCATGGCGACGTTGCCACCCACGCACGAGGCCTCGGCCGAGGTCGGATCCACCGCGAACACATGGCCGGCGCGCTCGGCCGCATCGGCCACGCGCTGCGTCACCACGCCGGCTTCGGTCCAGATCGTGGGCAGCGGCTCGGCGTGGCCGGGCACGGCCACGAACTCCACCTCGGTCATGGCTTCGAGCTTTTCGGTGTTGATCACCGCGCTCTTCCAGGTCAGCGGGATCGCGCCGCCGGTGTAGCCGGTGCCGCCGCCGCGCGGCACGATGGTCAGGCCGAGTTCAAAACAGCCGCGCACCAGCTCGGCCATCTCGGCCTCGGTGTCGGGGGTGAGCACCACAAACGGGTATTCCACGCGCCAGTCGGTCGCATCGGTCACGTGCGACACGCGCGACAGACCGTCGAACTTGATGTTGTCTTTGGCGGTCAGGCGCCGCAGCGCCTTGATGGCGCGCTGGCGCAGCGCGGCCATCTCTTCGAACGAACGGGCAAAACTGTCCACCGCCCCACGGGCCGCCGTCAGCAGTTCGGCCACGAGGGCGTCGCGCACGGCGTCGTCATTCGGCGTGCGGCGCTTCTGCACCTCGCCCAGGCGGTGGTGCAGGGCCTCGACCAGCGCAGCGCGGCGCTTGGGGTTGTCGAGCAGGTCGTCCTGCAGATACGGGTTGCGCTGCACGACCCAGATGTCGCCCAGCACCTCGTACAACATGCGCGCCGAACGGCCGGTGCGGCGCTCGGCGCGCAACTCGTCCAGCAGGCCCCAGGCCCGTTCGCCCAACAACCGCAGCACGATTTCCCGGTCCGAAAAGGAGGTGTAGTTGTACGGAATCTCGCGCAGGCGTGGCGCGTCGTCGGCAGGGGTAACGAGGAGCGAAAGCGGCGTGGGAGCGTTCATGTGTGTGGCAGTCGCCAGCATGACAGTACGGAACCTTAGATGGTACCGCAGCGCAACAAACACCCACCCTCCTCGTGGAAACCCCTGTTGTCATGCCCTGGAAACGCATGTGCAATGGTTTTGTCACACGAGGCCAATACCCTGCGGCATTCCGTACGCCCAAACAGGAACACTTCATGCACAAGCCATTCATCCCCTTCTCCGGCCTGCTGGCCCTCGCCACCCTCATGAGCGGCCCAGCCCACGCGCAGACCGAAATCCAGTGGTGGCATTCCATGACCGGCGGCCTCAACGACTGGGTGCTGGACCTCTCCAATGGCTTCAACGCCAGCCAGAAGGAATACAAGATTGTGCCCACGTACAAGGGCACCTACGACGAAACCATGCCGGCCGCCGTGGCGGCCTTCCGCGCGGGCAATGCGCCGCACATCCTGCAGGTCTACGAGGTCGGCACCGCGACCATGATGGCCGCCAAAGGCGCCATCGTGCCGGTGGGCAAGGTGCTGGCCGATGCCGGCTACAAATTCGACCCCAAGGCCTACATCCCCGCGGTGGTGGGCTACTACACCGCCCCCAACGGCCAGATGCTCAGCTTCCCGCTGAACAGCTCGACCACCGTCTTCAACTACAACAAGGACTTGTTCAAGAAGGCCGGCCTGGACCCGAACAGCCCGCCCAAGACCTGGCCTGAAGTGGTGCTGGCCGCCGCCAAGCTCAAGGCCTCGGGCGTGAGCTGCCCCTTCACCACCAGCTGGCAGGGCTGGACCCAGCTCGAGAGCTTCTCGACCTGGCACAACACCGAGTTCGCCACCAAGGGCAACGGCTTTGGTGGCACCAGCGCGCGCCTGAACTTCAACAGCCCGCTGCACGTGCGCCACATCGAGAACCTGGCCAACATGGCCAAGCAGGGCCTGTTCGTCTACCGCGGCCGCGGCAACGCCGCCGACGCGCCCTTCTACTCGGGCGAGTGCGCGATGGCCACCGCCTCGTCGTCCACCTACGCCAGCATCAAGAAAAACGCCAAGTTCGACTTTGGCATTGCCCCGCTGCCCTACTACCCCGACGTGGCCGGCGCGCCCCAGAACACCGTGATCGGCGGTGCATCGCTCTGGGTCATGGCCGGCAAAAAGGCCCCGGAGTACAAGGGCGTGGCCGCGTTCTTCCACTACCTGACCAATGCCGAGATCCAGGCCAAGAGCCACCAGCGCACCGGCTATCTCCCGATCACGCTGGCCTCGTTCGAAGCCACCGAAAAGGCGGGCTTCTACAAACAGAACCCCGGCACCGACGTGGCCGTGAACCAGATGATCCGCAAGACCACCGAAAAGTCGCGCGGCATCCGCCTGGGCAACTTCGTGCAGATCCGCGCGATCGAGGACGAAGAGCTCGAGCAGGTCTGGGCCGGAAAGAAGACCGCCAAGGAAGCGCTGGACAGCGCGGTCAAGCGCGGCAACGAGCTGCTGGTGCGCTTCGAGGCGGCCAACAAGAACTGAGTATGCTCGCCGGGGCGGCAGGGTTCCATGCTGCCCCGCTTCTCGCGCACGCCGCGTGAGTCCTTTACAACCTTCTGCCACTGGCACGCATGGCCTCTGAAAAACGCGTCGTCTTTCGTTCCAGCTGGTTGCCGTGGGCGCTTCTCGCGCCTCAGGTCATCGTCATTCTGGTTTTTTTCTTCTGGCCAGCAGCACAAGCGCTGCTGCAGTCGTTTCAGCAGTCTGACGCCTTCGGCATCTCGACCGAATGGGTGGGGCTGGAGAACTTCAAGAACCTGATCAACGACGAGACCTATCTGGCCTCGTTCAAAACAACCGCCGTGTTCTCGGTGCTGGTGGCCGGCCTGGGCATCGGCATCTCGCTGTTGCTGGCCGTGTTCGCCGATCGCGTGGTCAAGGCCACACTGATCTACCGCACGCTGCTGATCTGGCCCTATGCGGTGGCACCGGCCGTGGCCGGTGTGCTGTGGTTGTTCATGCTGGCGCCGTCCATCGGCGTCGTCTCGTACGCGCTGCGCGCGGTGGGCATCGAGTGGAACAGCCTGCTCAACAGCACCCACGCGATGACGTTGATCGTGCTGGCCTCGGTGTGGAAGCAGATTTCCTACAACTTCCTGTTCTTCCTGGCCGGCCTGCAGAGCATTCCGAAGTCGCTGATCGAGGCCGCGGCCATCGACGGCGCCCACCCTTGGCGGCGCTTCTGGACGATCCAGTTCCCGCTGCTCTCGCCCACCACGTTCTTCCTGTTCGTGATCAACGTGGTCTACGCCTTCTTCGACACCTTCGCCATCGTGGACGCGGCCACCCAGGGCGGCCCGGGCAAGGACACCGCGATCCTGGTCTACAAGGTCTATTACGACGGCTTCAAGGCGCTGGACCTCGGGGGTTCGGCAGCCCAGTCGGTGGTGC
>NZ_JADMKB010000021.1 GCF_018780075.1 Hydrogenophaga sp. | reverse complement strand
ACGCACCGGGCCTGATCGCCGACGTGCTGGTGTTCGACGACAAGGTCATCAAGGCCAAGCCGGCCGAGATCACCGGCATCATGAAGGCCTACCTCGACGGCATGGCCTACATGAAGTCCAAGCCCGCCGAAGCGCACAAGATCATCGGCAAGTTCATGGGCGTGTCGGCCGCCGAGGTGAAGGAACAGCTCACCGGCGTCTACAACATCCCGCTGGCCGAGATGCCCAAGGCCTTCGCGCCTGCGAAGGAAACCACCTCGTACTACGCCAGTGGCGAAATCATCGGTCAGTTGCTCAAGGCCAAGGGCCAGATCACCACCATCCCGGCCACCGAAGCCACCTTCGACGCCAGCCTCGTCAAGGCGCTCAAGTAAATCCCGGGGCACCGGCACCTTTGCCCACCAGGGCATCGGTGCGGTGACGACAGCGCTCTCCATTGAAGGCACTTCCATGAAACCGGTTTTCCGATACGAGGACGGCGTGTGGCCGAACGTTGCCGCCATCAGCTTCACCGTGCTGGGCTGGCCTGTGGGCATCGCGCTGCTGGGGCAGACGAGCTGGCTGCTCAATGCGCTGGGCGTGCTGCTGGTGGCGCAGACGCTCATCTGGTCGGCCTACTTCATCCACGAGTTCGCGCACAACGCCATCTTTCGCACGCCGCAAGCCAACGAACGCTGGGGCACGCTCATGAGCTGGATCAACGGCAGCTGCTACGCCAGCTTCGCCGACCTGCGCCGCAAGCACATGCGCCACCACGTCGAGCGCGCCGACGTCATCACCTTCGACCTGCAGGGCTTCCTGCGCGCCCACCCGCGGGTGCGGCGCGTGGTGCTGGCGCTGGAGTGGCTGCACATCCCCGCGGTCGAGTTCGTCATGCGCGGCTTCGTGGTCGCGCTGCCCTTCCTGGGCGAACGCAAGAAGGCGGCACGCGGCCGCGTGATCGGTGTCGCCGTGGTGCGTCTCACGGCCTGGGCGCTGCTGGCGGCGTGGTCGCTCAAGGCGCTGGCGCTGTACGCGCTGGCCTACCTGCTGTTCGTGCACCTGCTGCGCTTTGCCGACTGCTTCCAGCACACCTACGACGCCTACCCCATCCTCGACGAAACGCCGGTCCCGAAAGACAAAGTGCGCGACCGCGCCTACGAGCAGGCCAACACCTACAGCGACGTGGTGGGCCTGGACGCCAGGTGGCTCAACCTGATCTGGCTCAACTTCGGTTTCCACAACGCGCACCACGAGCGCCCGGTCGCGCCCTGGTACCAGCTGCCGCGCCTGCACCGCGAGCTCTACCCCGAGGGCAACGCCCAGGTGGTCACGGTGGGCGAGCTGCTGCGCGCCTACCACCGCCACCGCGTGACCCGCGTGCTCGCGAGCGATTACGGCGCGGTGCTGCCACCCGGCGCACCGCACCGCGCGGACGGGTTCGTGGGCGCTGTCGGTGTGTCGTTCCTGACGGCGGTGTGACTGTGAACTACGGCCTGCAGGGCAAGACGGTGCTCATCACCGGCGCGGCGGGCGGCATCGGCCGTGCGCTGTCGCGTGGCTTCCTCGCGCAGGGCGCGCGGCTGATGCTGCTGGACCGCGCGGCCGGGCCACTGGACGCGCTGGTCGACGAACTGCACAGCGCCCAGGTGCACAGTGCCGTGTGCGACCTCGGCAGCGACGCCGCCGTGGCCGCCGTGGCGGCGCAGGTGAAGGAGCGCTTCGGCCCGCTCGACGTGCTGGTCAACAACGCCGGCACCGAATACCCCACGCCGCTGGCGGATGCCGGCCCGGGCTTCATGGTGAGCTGGGCCGGCCTGCTCGACAACAACGTCTCGTCCATGGTGCGGCTCACGCAGGCGCTCTTGCCGCTGCTGCCGCGCGGCGCGAGCGTGATCAACCAGAGCTCCATCTGGGGCCGCACCGGTGTGGCCGGCTTCTCGGCCTACAGCGCGAGCAAACACGCGGTCGTGGGCCTCACGCGCTCGCTCGCGCTGGAGCTGGGGCCGCGCGGCATCCGCGTCAACGCGGTCTGCCCTGGCTGGGTGCGCACCGAGGCGGCGATGCGCTCGCTCGCGGCCATGGCGCTGGAGCAGGGCAAAAGCGAGGCCGAGGTCGAGCGCGAGATCCTGTCGCGCCAGGCGGTGCCGCAGATGCTCACGCCCGATCAGCTCGCGGGCGTCTTCCTGTTCCTCGCCAGCGAGGGCGCCGCGCCGCTCACCGGCCAGTGCCTCTCGCCCAGCCACGGCGAGGTGATGCTGTGACGCCCACGCTCTCCTTGCAGGGTCGCGCGGCGCTCGTCACCGGCGCCGCCACCGGCATCGGCCGCGCGACCGCGCTGCTGTTCGCGCAGGCCGGCGCGCGCGTGGTGGTCAACCACCTGGGTCAAGACACTGAAGCCACATCGCTGGTGCGGGCCATCGAAGCCCTGGGCGGCGAGGCGGTCGCGATCAGCGCCGACGTGGGCCAGGCCGCCGACGTGCAGCGCCTGGTGGACGGCGCCCTCGCGGCGGTCGGCACGATCGACGTGCTGGTGAACAACGCGGGGATCATCCAGGAGAAGGCCTTTCTCGACACCACCGAGGCCGACTGGGACCGGATGCTGGGCACCGACCTCAAATCGGTCTTCCTCATGTGCCGCGCCGTGCTGCCCGGCATGGTCGCGCGCGGCGGCGGTGCCATCGTCAACATCGCGTCCGACCTCGGCATCCTCGGCCGCGAGCGTTACGCGCCCTACTGCGCGGCCAAGGCCGGCGTGATCGGCCTCACCAGATCGCTGGCGCGCGAGTTCGCGCCGCAGCAGGTGCGCGTCAACGCCGTCGCGCCCGGCCCGGTCGCGACCGCCATGGTCTCGCTGGAACACATGAGCGCCGAGTGGATGGAAGAAGAACTCGCGATCCCGCAGCACCGGCTGGGCGATCCCGAAGAGATCGCGGCCAGCGCGCTCTTTCTCGCGTCTGATCTCTCCCGCTTCTACACCGGTCAGGTGCTCGGCCCAAACGGTGGCTCCGTCATGACATGAACCTCCTGCCCACCCAGCCCTCTGATCGCGTCGCCACCGGCGTCTTGCTGTTCTCCGCCTCGCTCTGGGGCCTGTCGTGGATGCCGCTCAAGGGCTTCATCGCGCAGGGCCTCTCGGGGCCGCTGGTGGCGCTGATCACCTACGGCTCGGTGGGCCTGCTGGCGGTGGCGCTGCTCTGGCGCGACCGCGCGGCCTGGCGCGCGCAGTGGGCGCTGGTATTGGCGCTCACCTTTGTGGGAGGCTGGGCCAACACCTCGTTCGTCAACGCGCTGATGCTGGGCGACGTGGTGCGCGTGATGTTCCTGTTCTACCTCTCACCCGTGTGGTCGGTGCTGGGCGGCTGGCTGTTCCTGAAAGAGCGCATCCCGCTCACGCGCTGGCTGGCCGTGGCCGCCGCCATCGTGGGCCTGTGGATGGTGCTCGGCGGGCCGGGCCTGGGCGGCGACGCGGCGCTGGCCTTCACCTGGGTGGACGCGCTCTCGCTCTCGGCCGGCTTCGCCTTCGCCGCCAACAACGTGATCGCGCGCGCCGCGCACCGCGTGCCCCTGCGCACCAAGACCTTCTGCGTCTTCATCGGCTGCGGCCTGCTCTCGGCCCTGGCCACCGGGCTCAGCGGCACCGGCCTGTCCGCCACCCTGTCGGCGATGGGGCCGCTGGTGTGGCTGGCGCTGCTGGCCTACGGTTTCGGCTGGATGCTGCTCGCCACCGTGACCTGGCAGTACGGCGTGAGCCACCTGGAGAGCAGCCGCGCGGGGGTGATCCTGCTGGCCGAGCTGGTTGTCTCGGTCGGCACCGCCATCGCCTTCGGCGGCGAAAGCCTCACGCCCCTGGGTTGGGCGGGTGGCGCGCTCATTGCTACAGCGGCAGGGGTGGAGGCGCTGGGCGGCACACCCGCCGACGCCACAGCCACCCGAACCGCCGACACCACCGCCTGACACCGGAGACCCGATGAACCCCCCCACCGTGTGGATGAATCAACTGTCCTGGCTCGATTACCAGGCGCGCATCCGGACCGACCACCCGCCCGTGCTGCTGCCCGTGGGCGCGCTGGAGCAACACGGCCCGCACCTGCCACTGGGCACCGATGGCCTGCTCGCCTGTGCGGTCGCGGCCGACACCGCCGCGCGCGTGGGCGGGCTGGTGGCGCCCACGCTCAGCTACGGCTACAAGTCGCAGCCCAAGTGCGGCGGCGGGCAACATTTCTGCGGCACCACCAGCGTCGACGCCGCCACGCTGATCGGCCAGGTGCGCGACGCGGTGCGCGAGTTCGCGCGCCACGGTGTGACGAAGCTGGTGATCGTCAACGGCCACTACGAAAACCAGTGGTTCCTGATCGAGGGCATCGACCTCGGCCTGCGCGACGCCAAGGCCGCCGACCCGGCCTGTGCGCTGCAGGTGATGCGGCTGGAGTACTGGGACTTCATGACCCCCGAGACCCTGGGTGACGTGTTCCCCGAGGGCTTCCCCGGCTTCGCGCTGGAGCACGCTGCCGTGCTGGAAACGTCCATGATGCTGCACCACCACCCCAGCCTGGTGCGCATGGACCTGCTGCCCGACGACGGCCCGGCCGACTTCCCGCCCTACGACATGTACCCGCCGCGCACCGACTGGGTGCCGCCTTCGGGCGTGCTCTCGTCGGCCAGGGGCTCCGACGCCACCAAAGGCCAGCTGCTCGCCGACGAGGTGGCGCGCCGCATGGCCGAGGCCATCACCACCGGCTTCACCCGCCCCCAGGGCTGAACGCGATGCCCATCGACACCGCCTACGCCGCCGCGCTGATCGTCATCGACATGCAGCGCGACTTCTGCAGCCCCGGCGGTTACGCCGACCAGGCCGGCATCGACATCGCGCGCATGCGGGCCGTGGTCGGCCAGGTGCAGCGCCTGCTGGGTGCCGCGCGCGCCGCCGGCCTGCTGGTGGTGCACACGCGCGAAGGGCACCTGCCCGACCTGTCGGACTGCCCGCCCGCGAAGATGGCGCGCAGCGTCGCGGCGGGCGCGCCCATCGGCAGCGCCGGCCCGCTCGGGCGCCTCCTGGTGCGAGGTGAGCAGGGCCACGATTTCGTGTCCGCGCTGCGCCCCTTGCCCGACGAGGTCGTGATCGACAAACCGGGTTACGGCGCCTTTCACAACACGGCCCTGGGCGGTGTGCTCCGGCGGCACGGCGTGCAGCGGCTCATCCTCTGCGGTGTCACCACCGAGGTCTGCGTGCACTCCACGCTGCGCGAAGCCGTGGACCGGGGCTACGTCTGCACCACGGTGGGCGACGCCACCGCCGCCAGCCAGCCCGAGCTGCAGGCCCCGGCGCTGGCCATGATCGGTGTCGAGGGCGGCATCTTCGGCAAAGTCCGCAGCACCTGCGAGGTCGTCGAGGCCTTGCAACACGCGCAGGTCATTGCATGAGCGTTGTGCCCGAGTGCTACCACGGCGTGTGGGCACGCACGCTGCTGGAGACGCCCGGGGGCCGCGACACCACCACCTGGGTGCGCTGGCTGCAGACCGGCCTGTGGCACGGCGACCTGCGCGTGCCCGCCGACGCCGACCGCCGCACGCCGCAGGGCCTGGCGCAACAACAGGGCTTCGCCGGCACCACCGCCATCACCCGGCCCGACCCGGATCAGCCCGAGGTCTGCACCTGGCAGCGCGTGATCGACATGCAGCCGCCGCGCAGCACGCCCGACGCCGGCCACATGGTGTTTGAAACGCCTTCGCGCGTGATCGAGACCGGCCTTCACGGGACCTACCTGGAGGTGTGGGAGCGCCTGCCCGGCTCCACCGGCCGGCGCATCGCGCTCGCCCGGCTCGATGCCGACGGCCAGCCCACCGCCGAGCGCCTGCTGGTGGCGGGGCAGTTCCTCATGCACCTGCGTCCGCGCGCCGCCGCCTGGCCGGCCGACCTGCGGCCCGACGAGACCCTGGGCGACGTGGTGCAGCGCCACCCCGACCGCGCGGCGGCGTGGCTGGACTTTGACATCGCCTTTGGCCCGATGGCGCACGGCGAGTGGGCGGTGGAGCGCGCCACCCGGCCCGAGTTGGAAGGCCAGACCCTGCCCTGTGCGCTGCACCGCGTGGACGCCGCCCATGCGCGCGTGGAGCGTGGCCCGTTGGCGGGCCGGTGGCAGCTGCTGGAGTGGCTGGACGAGGCCCGGGACGCCCGCGCGCCCTGATCGGCGTTGGCAGGGACGCGCCGGGGCCGGCAGGGTGCTGCGCCACCGGTCGGCCGACCCGGCTTGACCTTGACACGTGGGCAAGGTCCAGACTGTGTTCCTGACCGGCCGCCCGGTGGCGCACAGGCGCGAAGACAGGACCGGCCGCCGAACCCGCTGCAGCGCTGAAAGGGCACCTGCCATGGACCACAACACCGGCCACGGACACCACCATCACCACCACGGCCACCCGGGCAATGCCCCGGCGGCGCCCGTGCCGCCCGCCGCGCCGGGCACGGTCTACACCTGCCCCATGCACCCCGAGGTCCGGCAGGACCACCCCGGCAACTGCCCCAAGTGCGGCATGACGCTGGAGCCCTTGCTGCCCGAGCTGGATGAGCAGGAGAACCCCGAACTCAAGGACTTCCAGCGCCGCTTCTGGTGGAGCCTGCCGCTCACCGTCGTGGTGACCGTGCTGGCCATGTTCGGCCACAGCCTGGGCTGGTTCGACATGGCGGTGCAGAGCTGGATCGAACTGATGCTCTCGGTGCCCATCGTGCTGTGGGCGGGCTGGCCCTTCTTTGCGCGCGGCGCCCAGTCGGTGGTGAACCGCAGCCCCAACATGTGGACCCTGATCGGTCTGGGCACCGGTGCGGCCTTTGTGTACAGCGTGGTGGCCACGGTGGCCCCACAGGTCTTCCCCGATTCGTTTGTTTCCATGGGGCGCGTGGCGGTGTATTTCGAAGCGGCGGCGGTGATCATCTCGCTCACCCTGCTGGGGCAATTGCTGGAACTCAAGGCACGTTCGCAGACGTCGGCCGCGATCCGCTCGCTGCTGGGCCTGGCGCCCAAGACCGCGCGCCGCATCGGGGCCGACGGTCAGGAAGAAGACGTGCCGCTGGGCCACGTGCACGTGGGCGATCTGCTGCGCGTTCGACCCGGCGAGAAGGTGCCGGTGGACGGCACGGTGGTCGAGGGCAGCAGCGCACTCGACGAATCCATGCTCACCGGCGAGCCGCTGCCCGTCACCAAGCGGGTGGGCGACACGCTGATCGGCGCCACGCTCAACACCAGCGGCGCGCTGGTGATGCGCTCGGAACACGTGGGCTCGGCCACCGTGCTGGCGCAGATCGTGCAGATGGTGGCCCTGGCGCAGCGCTCGCGCGCCCCCATGCAGCGCATGGCCGACCAGGTGGCGGGTTACTTCGTGGTCGGCGTGGTGGTCGCCGCCCTGCTCACCTTCCTGGGCTGGGGCCTGTTCGGGCCCGAACCCAGCTGGGTCTACGCGCTGATCAACGCCGTGGCCGTGCTGATCATCGCCTGCCCCTGTGCCCTGGGCCTGGCGACGCCGATGTCGATCATGGTGGCGACCGGGCGCGGCGCCACGCACGGCGTGCTGTTCCGCGACGCCGCCGCCATCGAGAACCTGCGCAAGGTGGACACGCTGATCGTGGACAAGACCGGCACCCTGACCGAAGGGCGGCCGAGCTTCGAGCGGGCGGTGGGCTTCGCGGGTTACCCCGAAGACGAGGTGCTTCGACTGGCCGCCAGCCTCGACCAGGGCAGCGAACACCCGCTGGCCGCCGCCATCGTGGCCGCCGCGAAACAGCAGGGGCTGGTGCTGGACAAGCCCGAGCAGTTCGACTCCGAATCCGGCATCGGCGTGAAAGGTGTCGTGGGTTCGCGGTCGCTGGCGCTGGGCAACACCGCGCTGATGCAGCAACTCGGGGTGGACGTGTCACCACTGGCCACCGAAGCCGAAGCCCTGCGTGGTCAGGGCGCCAGCGTCATGCACCTCGCGGTGGACCGGAAACTGGCCGGTCTGCTGGCGGTGTCGGACCCGGTCAAGGCCACCACGGCCGATGCCCTGGCCTCGCTGCGTCAGGCCCACATCCGCGTGGTGATGGCCACCGGCGACGGCCTGACCACCGCGCGCGCCGTGGGCCAGCGCCTGGGCATCGACGAGGTGCATGGGGAGGTCAAGCCCGTCGACAAACTCAAGCTGGTCGAACAACTCCAGGCCGAAGGCCGCGTGGTGGCGATGGCGGGCGACGGCATCAACGACGCGCCGGCGCTGGCGCGCGCCGATGTCGGCATCGCCATGGGCACCGGCACCGACGTGGCCATGAACAGCGCCCAGCTCACCCTGGTGAAGGGGGACTTGCGCGGCATCGCCACCGCGCGCGACCTCTCGGTGGCCACCGTGGCCAACATGAAGCAGAACCTGGCGTTCGCCTTTGTGTACAACGCGCTGGGCATTCCGCTGGCGGCGGGTCTGCTCTACCCGTTCACCGGCTGGTTGCTCTCGCCGATGATCGCCGCGCTGGCCATGAGCCTGAGTTCGGTCTCGGTCATCGGCAACGCCCTGCGGCTGCGCCACGCCCGGATCCGGCCAGACTGAGCCAGGCCCTTCAGCGAAGCGGTGGACGGCGGGTGACCGCCGCCCCGCCGTCAGCGCATGTCGGCCGGCGTGGCCGAGAGCGAGAGCGCGTAACGCCCCCGCACCTGCCCCGGGCGAGCGCCCAGCGCGACCAGCGCCGATTCCGACACCGCCGTGGGCGCCCAGGCGTCCAGCGCCGCCGCGTCGTAGCCACAGACCACCAGCACCCAGTCGGCTGCCTGGTCGCCGCCGCGGATCTTCTGCTCGGTGGTCTGCGCGATGGCCGGGGGCTGGTGCCGCAGCAGGTGCACGCCGGCGAGGCCCGGCTGCCCTGCCCAGCCGGGCATGCGCGCGGCCAGCGAGGCCTGCAGTTCACCGGCCCGACCGCTCGCGGGCGAGAGCCGCAGCGTGAGCACCTGCCGGGCCACGCCCGCGCCCCGGCTCGCCAGCACCTGGCACTGGCTGCGCACCATGTTCCGGTGGTGCGGCATCATCTGGGTGGACCAGGGCGAGGGGGCATTCAGCGAAGCGAGGTAGGCGGGCGAAGCCACCACCTCGTGGGCCTCCAGCTCGTACATCACGAAGACGCCTTCGCCACCGTCGGCGCTGGTGAAGCGCGAGGCGCGCTGAAAGCCGGGGATCGCCAGGCGTTCGGGAAAATGTTCGTGCGAGTGCCAGTGTTCAAACTCGGCCCGCATGTCCGGGGCCATGTCCCACCACATGGCCAGGCAGGCTTTTCCGAGAAGCGACATTCAGGATCTCCATCCGTTGAGGGGCCCCAAGAATGCCAGAACTGGCGCCCCTGCGCGCGCCCGCGGGCTTGGCCTTCGCGGGGCGCGCGCGGGGGTGGCGTCAGCGGCCGCGGGGACCGGGTTTGCGCGGGGGCAGCGTGTCGCGGTCGGGGCCGAAGGTGGTGAAGGCGGTGCTGGCTTCGCCCTTGATGCGGCCGTCGGTGACGACCACCGTCACCTCGTGGGTCCCGGGTTTCGGCGCGATGATCCACAGCTCGCGCCCGACCCCCACCGTCTCGCCGTCCAGCCGCCACTCGAAGGCCTCGCCGTGAATCCGTTGGCCCGAACCGCTCTGCGCGTGGGCCCAGAGGCGCATCGGCGTGGCGGTTTCCACGCGCACACCGACGCTGGGGTTCATGATGGACACGTTGGGCGCGCGCGCCGCGATCTCCACCGCGTCCGACGTGCGCATCACCGTGTCAAAACCGTCGTGCGCGAGCACCCGGAACTGGACCTTGCCGCTGGGCAACGCGTCGGCCGGGATCTGCACCTTGCCCTCGGTGATGCCCACGGCGCAGCCGTTCCACGAACGCCCGCCGTCCTTGCTGAACTGCACCGAGCAGCTCACGGCCGCACCGTCGGCACCCGCGCCGTCGGTCTTCCAGGTGAGCGTCACACCGCGCGGACCGGCCTTCGCGCCGACCTCGCCCAGCTTGACCGACCGGCCGGCGGCCTTGCGTTCCCAGGCCACGGTGAGCGGGCGGTGCAACTTGCCGTCCGCGTCCTCCAGCGCGCCCACGTGCACGATGCGCAGCGCCGCGCCGCGGCCCACGTCGGGGACCATGGCCTGGAAGCCGAACACCGGGGGTTCCCCGTCGCCGCAGCCGCAGCCACCACCGCAGCCACAGCCCCCGCCGTGGGCGTCGGCGGGGATGCGCATCACCGGCGCGCTCGCCAGCACCTCGCCGTTCGCGCCCACCAGCTCGGCCACCATCTGGGTGGGCACGCCGGTGGCGATGGCGGACTGCGCGTTCACGCGCATCACGTGCTGCATGGTGATCGAGGCGTCGCGCTCGAAGGTGCCGATCAGGGTGATGACGGGGCGCATGCGCAGCTCCTCGATGCGGTCCTTCCAGTGTTCCCAGGGCTCCGGGGCCGGGTCGGGGATGTACTCCCAGGGCCACAGCCACGGGTCGTAGAGCTCGGGGATGCGGAAGCGGGGATGGACCGACGTGGGGGCGAAGATCGCGTTGTCGATCAGCACCTGGTGCGTGAAGATCGATGTCCACCGGGGGCCGCAGTAGGACATGAAGTCCTTTTCGTTGGGTTGGTGGATCGCGCCGTTGTTGATGTCGAGCCCGTACTCGCCGATGGACGCCGTCGGGGTGCCGGCCGGGTCGTAGGGTTCGTAGGCCGGGTAGGCGGCGTTGCCGGGCGTGCCGCAGGGCGCGTGGGGCAGCCCCGCGAAATGCCCGAGCTCGTGCGCCATCGTGGTGCCGTTGTTGACCCCGCCCGAGGTCACGCCGTTGCTCGCGCAACCGATCACCGGCCCCATGGGCACGCCGTTGGGCAGCAGGCCGTAGTACACGACGTCGGTGCGGTTGCCGTCGTTGGCCTTGGCCGCCGCGAGCTGCCCGTTGAGCGTGATCCAGCCCGCCGAACAACCGCCCGGGTTCGGCGGCGACCCGGTGAGCGGCACGGTCAGGGTCACGGTGCCGGCGCTCGAAAACACGCCGTCGGCCTGCACCGGGAAGATGGTGTGTGACCAGGCGGCGGTGGTCTGCAGCTGGCCCACCGTGGGCGCGGCGATGTTGAGCGTGCCGTTGCCGGCCGCGTTGGGGCCGTTGTAGGCCACCATCAGGCCGCGCACGCGCAAGGTCTGCAGCAGCGAGACGTCGGCCTCCACCGTTTCGGTGTCGACGATGGCCGCCGTCGCGTCGTCGGCGCGCCAGATGTTGGCCTTGAACGCCATGGTGCCGGCCATGTCCTCGGCCGGCACGATGAAGTTGAGCGTGGCGGTGATGGTGCCGCGCTCGGTGGCGTAGTCGGGCAGCGACTGCGCCGTCACGGTGCCGGGCGTCTGGGGCGTCAGCGTGCCGACGTCGGTCCACACCGGCAGCCAGCGCTTGCTGCGGATCGCGCTCACCTGCAGGTGGCCGGTCAGGTTCACCGCCCCGCCCCAGCCGGCGCGCACATACACCCGCACCCAGGCGGTCTTGTAGGCCACCAGTCGCAGGGTGTTGTTGGGGCCGCGGTCGGCGGGGTCGGTCAGGTGGCGCGACGCGCGGAAGTACTGGATGCCTTGCGTCACTTCGATGCCCAGGATGTGCGGGCCGAGCAGGTGCTGCTCGCGCAGCTTCAAGGCCCACGCGTCGGACAACAAGGCCTTGTCGACGACGCTGGAAATGTCGGTGCCCATGGTGAACTCCTGAGGACGGCAACATGCCGTGGAGCGACCATGCTAGGAAGCACTGCGCGGGCGCGCATCAACAAAGGGAGGGAACACATCCTCCATGCGGTGGAGGTGCCGTCCACGCAGGTGACGAACGGCGCGAAGTTCTCGTGCCTCAGGGCCCGAGCAGGAAGTTGTGCGACGGGTCGCTGGCGCCGCCGAGCGCGGACGCGTGGTCGTCGGTGTGATCCTTCAAGCCCACGCCGCTGACCTGCCCCTGCCGCGCCGCCGCGAGCAGGTGCACCAGCTTGGTGGCGGCGGCCTCGATGGCCAGGCCCGCCGGGCGCACGTTGGAGATGCAGTTGCGGTTCGCGTCGGTCAGGCCGGGCATCGGGGCCCAGGTCAGGTAGAGGCCCATGCTGTCGGGCGAACTCAGGCCCGGGCGCTCGCCGATCAGCACCACCACACAGCGCGCCAGGAGGCCCGCGCCCGCCTCGTCGCCCACGGCCACGCGCGCCTGCTCGACGATGGCGACCGGCCCGAGGGTCCACGGGTGTTTGTCGCTCTGCAGCCGCTGCAGCGTGGCCTCGATGAGGGGCACGGCGTTCTGGTGGATGGCGAGTGCCGAGAGGCCGTCGCCGACCACAAAGGCGAGGTCGACTGGCCCGGCCTGCCGCTGTTGCAGCAAGGCCCGCGAAGCGTCGTCGAGCCGGCGACCGAGGTCGGGGCGCTGCAGATAGGTCGCGCGGTCGGCGGCGGCGCTGTGCAGGTGGATCACGTCCAGCCCCAGCGCCTGCACGCCCGCGGCCACGCCGTGCGCGTCGAAGGGCAGGTGCACGGCGTCGCGGGCCTGCGCGTGCGCGAGCTGGAAGGCGAGGTGGGGCGCGGTGGGCTGGCTGTGGCCGGCGCGGCCGAGCGCGATGCGCGCGTCGGTGAAGCGGCGCAGCGTGCCCCAGCCGGCGGGGGTGACGTGCGGCACCTCGTCCAGCGTGTTCAGTGGCCTGACGTCTTCTGGGTTCATGGCGACCCCAGCCGCGCCAGCACCGGCGCAAACGCCTCAGGCAACTCACGCGCGAGGCGCGAGCCCTCGCCCGGCTCGAACACGCCCATCTTCTGCAACCAGGCCTCGAACTCGGGCGCCGCGCGCAGGCCCAGCAGGTCGCGCAGCACCATCGCGTCGTGGAACGAGGTGCTCTGGTAGTTGAGCATGATGTCGTCCGAGCCCGGGATGCCCATGATGAAGCTGCAGCCCGCCGCGCCCAGCAGCGTCATGAGCGCGTCCATGTCGTCGCTGTCGGCCTCGGCGTGGTTGGTGTAGCAGATGTCGCAGCCCATGGGCACGCCCAGCAGCTTGCCGCAGAAGTGGTCTTCGAGGCCGGCGCGGATGATCTGCTTGCCGTCGTACAGGTACTCCGGCCCGATGAAGCCCACCACCGTGTTCACCAGCAGCGGCTTGAAGTGCCGCGCCACCGCGTAGGCCCGCGCCTCGATGGTCTGCTGGTCGCAGCCCTGATTGGCGCCGGCCGAGAGCGCGCTGCCCTGGCCGGTCTCGAAATACATCACGTTGTCGCCGCGCTGGCCGTCCTCAAAGACGCTGCCGCGCTTCAGCGACAAGGCGGCCTCACGCGCCTCGCCCAGCACGGCCAGGTCGATGCCGAAGCTCCGGTTCGTGCCCTCGGTGCCGCCGATGGACTGGAACACCAGGTCCACCGGCGCGCCGCGCTCGATGGCCTGGATGGTGTTGGTCACGTGCGTGAGCACGCAGCTCTGCGTGGGGATGCCGTAGCGCGTGATCACGCCGTCTAGCATCTGCAGCAGGCGCACCACCTGGGGCACGTTGTCGGTCGCGGGGTTGATGCCGATCACCGCGTCGCCGCTGCCGTGCAGCAGACCGTCCAGCAGGCTGGCCGCGATGCCCGAGGCGGCGTCGGTCGGGTGGTTGGGCTGCAGGCGCGTGGCCATGCGGCCGGCCAAGCCGATGGTGCCGCGAAAGCGCGTGACCACGCGGCACTTGCGCGCGATCAGCGCCAGGTCCTGCAGCCGGCAGATCTTGGAGACGGCGGCCACCATCTCGGGCGTGAGGCCCGGCGCGAGCGCGGCCAGGGCCTCGCTGGTGGCGGCATCGGACAGCAGCCAGTTGCGGAAGTCGCCCACCGTGAGGTGCGCGACCGGCGCGAAGGCCGCGGCGTCGTGCGTGTCCACGATCAGCCGCGTCACCGCGTCGGTTTCATACGGCACAACCGCTTCGCTGAGAAAGGTGCGCAGCGGCAGCTCGGCCAGCGCCATCTGCGCCGCCATGCGCTCGGCCGCGCTGTTCGCCGCGACACCCGCCAGCCGGTCGCCCGAGCGCAGCGGCGTGGCGCGCGCCATCAGGTCGCGCAGGTCGACGAAGGTGTGGCGCTGGGCATTGACGGTGTGCGAATAGGTCATGGTCCCCGGGATCAGACGGCGGTGAAGCCATTGTCCACAAACAGGTGGGTTCCGTTGATGAAACTCGCCTCGTCGCTGGCGAGGAACAGTGCGGCGGCAGCCACCTCTTCCGGCTCGCAGATGCGGCCCTGCGCCACGGCCAGCGCCGCCTCGGACACGTCCACGCCCAGCTTCTGCAGCGCGTCCACCTCGCGCAGGCCGTGCGGCGTGCGGATGAAGCCGGGGCAGACCGCGTTGCAGCGGATGCCGCGGTCGCGGTACTCGACCGCGATGGCGCGCGCGAACATGTGGCAGGCGCCCTTGGTGGTGTCGTAGAGCACCTCCATCGGCGTGCCCGCCACGGCCGAGATCGACGAGGTGCAGACGATGGCGCCCTTGCCGCGAGCGAGCATGCCCGGCAGCACCGCTCGCGTCACGAGGTACATGCTCTTGACGTTCACCGCCATCAGCCGGTCCCACTCGGCTTCGGTGGTATCCAGGAAGGGTTTGACCACGATGCTGCCGGCGTGGTTGAACAGCACGTCGATGCGGCCGTGGTGCTTGAGCACCTCGCCCACCGCCGCGTCCACCGGCCCCGCCAGCGACACGTCGGCCACCACGGCCATCGCGTCACCGCCCGCGTCGCGGATCGCCTGCGCCGTGGCTTCGGCGGCCTCGGCGTTGATGTCGAGCACCGCGACGCTGGCCCCCTCGGCGGCGAACAGCTTCGAGGCCGCGCCGCCGACCCCGGTGGCGCCGCCCGAAACCAGCGCCACCTTGCCCTTCAGGCGTTCTCCCATGGCGTGCTCCCTGGGTCTCTGCGGTGCCGCTCAGGCGGCCGCGTCGAGGGCTTTTTCCGCGGCGGCGATCTGCGCCTGGCGCTTGCTCACTTCGTCGCCCACCGGCGGGCCCTTGAAGCGGCGGCGCTCGAAGCCGAACCACACCACCGCGGTCAAGGCGAGGAAGGCCAGCGTGATCTTGAGTGCGGCGTCGTTGGGCGGCTGCACGCCCAGGTAGAAGATCAGCGCCACACACAGCGCCACCAGCACCGCGACCACGCGGTAGACCGGACCCATGTCCCACGGACCCATCTTGGTCCAGCGGCCGCCGTAGGCGAAGAAGCCGGCCACGATGGGCATGCCGTACGACAGGAACAGGAAGATCACCGTCACCGACACGATGGTGGTGTAGGCCGGGGTGTAGAGGGTGAACAGCACCGAAATGATGGCGGCCGTCCAGATCGCGGCCACCGGGGTGCGAAAGCCCGGGTGCACACGCTTGAGCGCCGCCGACGCCGGCAGGCCGCCGTCGCGCGCAAAGGCGAAGATCATGCGCGAGGCCGAGGTGACCGTGGCCAGGCCGCAGATGAACTGGCTGATGAAGATGCCGATGTACAGCGTCTGCTTCAGACCGCCGGGCAGCACCGCGTCCAGCGTGGAGAAGAACACGCCCCAGCCGCTGGCTGCGGCCTTGTCCATGTCGGGAATGGCGAGCACGAACGCCACCAGCATCAGGTAGCCGAACAGGGCCGACCACAGCACCGAGGTGATGATGCCCTTGGGCACGGCGTTGGCGGCGTTCTGCGTCTCTTCGGCGGTGTGGGCCGAGGCGTCGAAGCCGGTGATGGTGTAGATCGGCAGCAGCAGTCCCAGGCCGAACAGCATCAGCATGCTGTCGGTCTGCGGCCACACGTCGCCGCCCGCCGGGCCGCTGTAGTTCTTGAAGGTCCACAGGCGCGAGAAGTCCCAGCTGGGGGCGTAGGCCAGCAGGCTGAGCGTGAGCACCACCGCGACGATGAAGATCAGGTAACCCGAGAGGTCGGTCAGCTTGGCCGTGGCCTTGATGCCGACGTGGTTGACGATTGCCTGCACCGCGGTGATGCCGATCACGAACGCCGCCTGCAGGCCGAAGCTGCCTTCCAGCCCCAGCGTGCTGCCGAAGGCGCCGAGGAAGAAGTTGTAGGTGCCGACGTTGATGGCGCCCAGCACCGTGACCAGGCCCAGCAGGTTGAGCCAGGCGGTGAGCCAGCCGTAGCCGCGGCCGCCGAGGATGGAACCCCAGTGGTAGAGGCCGCCTGCCGTGGGGTAGGCCGAGCCGATCTGCGCCATGCCCAGCGCAAACACGAAGCTCACCGCGCAGCCCAGCAACCAGCCGATGCCGATGGCCGCACCGCCCACGCCGCCGATGCCCTGGCCCAGCGAGTTGATGCCGCCCGAGAGGATGCAGATGATGGAAAACGAAATCGCGAAGTTCTGGAAGCCCTTCATGTTGCGCGCCAGCTCCTGGGCGTAGCCCATGCTGTGCAGCACTTTCAGGTCTTCGTCGTGGTGCGCTAGAGGTTCACTGGACACAGCATTCTCCTGAGGGTTGGCCCACGAACGGTCTGGGGTGGCCGGTGGGTACGGGCGCATTCCAGCACCGATGCGCGCGCCGTGCTATCCCGTTTTGGCAAGCGCCCCGACCCACCGAACCGACCGCCGGTCATTGACGCGGCCGTGCCGCGGTTTCAGGATGCGGGCCACCGCCGCCCGTGGCACAGCTATTGCATTTCATGCCCATGCTCCCGGCCATGCCCCCCATTTCAGTGCAGCGCGCGCCGCTGTCGGGTGCGGCGCTGGGCGGCGCCACCTTCTCGCGTTATGGCGACATCGACGAGCAGGCCGCCGCGCTCACCGGCTGGCACCAGCGCTACCTGCAGCTCTCGCGCGGCCGCTTCGACGGCACGGTGCAGCGCCTGCAGCTCGACGGCGTGGGCCTGTTCATCGAAGACCTGCACCAGTCGGTGCACCAGACCGGCTGGGTGCGCGAGGACGTGTTCGCCATCGGCGTGCCGCTCGCGCTCGAAGGCGACGCCCGCTTCTGCGGCCTGGCCGCCAGCGCCGACACGCTGCACGTGTTTTCGGGCCGCCACGGGTTCGAGTTCCTGTCGCCGCGGCGCCACGTGATGATCGGCATCGAGATGGACCGCCCGCTGTACGAGGCCCATGTCGCGCCCGCAGCCGGTGCACACGCCACCGCCGGCCTGCACCACGCCGACCCCGCCGTGCTCGGCGAACTGCGTGGCTTCCTGGTGGACCTGTTCCAGAGCGCCGGGCCGGCGACCGAAGGCCTGGGCGCGGGCCACGCGCCGCTGCGCAAGCAGGTGCGCACCCAGCTGCTCGACCGCATCGCGCTCGCCATGGCGCCGCGCGAGGCCGCCCCCGCCGAGCGCCACGCGCGCGCGACCAGCGGGCAGAGCGCGCTCGTGGTGCGCGCCACCGAATACGTGGCCAGCCGGCTGGGCGACCCACCGTCGGTGGGCGAGATGTGCGAGGTCCTGGGCGTGAGCCGCCGCACGCTGCAGAGCGCCTTCCAGGTCTGCTGGGGCATGGGCCCGCTGGCCTGGCTCACGACGCTGCGGCTCAACGCCGTGCGCCGCCGCCTGAAGAGCGCGGCCTCCGTCACCGAAGCCGCCACCGAGTTCGGCTTCTGGCACTTCGGCCACTTCGCGGGCGACTACCAGGCCCTGTTCGGCGAGTGCCCCTCGCACACGCTGCGGCGGCACCGCCCCCCGGGCGGACACTGATACGGCTTCGCGCCTTGTTCTGCGCCTGAATGCGAAGCCGTCGGAGCGCCCAGATTCACGACCGCAGGTCGGTTGGCGGCGTGGTCACCACCTGACCGTCCTTCACCGGCAGCGTGTTGCCCGGTTTGAAGGACGTGCGCACCGTGCCGTCCCGGCCGTCGAGCCGGTAGGTCACGTCGTAGCCCACCAGCTTCTGCGACTTGAGGTTCACGGTCCTGCAGCGGCGCTCGCTGGTCGTGATCACGTCTTTCTCCTGCAGGTTCTTTTGCACCTGGTTACCTGCGTATCCGCCGGCCACCGCCCCGGCCACGGTCGCCACCTTCTTGCCATTGCCACCGCCGATCTGGCTGCCCAGCAGGCCGCCCGCCACACCACCGATCACCGTGCCGGCGATGCGTTGCTGATCCTTCACGGGCGCCTGCCGATGCGTCTGCACGTAGCCGCAGCGCTCCTGGGGTGTCACCACGGTGTCGCGCACGGCCTTCACCGCGACCACGTCGGCGAACTTCGGTTTCGTCAGCGCCTGGTAACCGGTGACGCCGCTGGCGCCGAGCACCACCATGGCCAACCCGCCGACGGCGATGCCCTTCATCATTGACTTGTCCATGTGAACACTCCTTCTTGTGTGGTCTGCAATGTAGGGAGCTTGTGTCAACGCACGATGCGCAGAGGTATCCAAATGCTGCAGCATGTCACCCAACGCCGACAGGCCCGTGAAGGGCCTGTCGGGTGGGTTGGGGAAGGGGCTTACTTCGCCTTCGGCGCCGGCACCAGGCCCAGCGTCGGCGTCTCGTTGAAGAAGTTCCAAGGCTTGAGCAGCACGTTGACCCACTCGGTCGGCATGATCGGCCACTCTTCGGCGCGCGCCACGTGCGTGGTGCCCGTGGTCAGCCAGACCACGTTGTCGGTGTTCACGATGGGCTGGTCGTCAGCACTGAACTGGCCCAGGCCCGTGTCCTTGTTCGAGCGGTTGGGGAAGCGGCCCTCGGGGAACTGTTCACCCACCTGGTAACGCGTCACCCAGATCTGCTTGTCCATGAAATTCAGGCGGTTGTAGATCCACTCGTCCTTGCCGAAGTTGGCGCCCTTGGCCACCGGGTGCGTGCCGCCCGCGTAGGGGATGAGCTGGTACGACACCGGGTTGCCCACCTTGTTGGTCTTGCTGCCGTTGCTCAGCA
>NZ_JADMKB010000092.1 GCF_018780075.1 Hydrogenophaga sp. | reverse complement strand
CCGAGGGCCACCGCTGGCGCAACCCGGTGTGGCGGCACAAGGACGGCAGTTTTGCGGAGTGGTGATGGCCTCAGCGTGATGCGCCGCGAGCTGGAAGTGATCTTCGGCGCTGCCTGAGCCACGCGCATGACCCACATCGAACTCGCCGACGCGCAGCTGGCCGACGTGGTGCTGGACGGCGGCACCATCACCCTGCGCATCCCGGTGGCGCCGGCGCGGCAGCCAGGGGAGGGGGCCGACGCCCGCCCGGTGGACGGTTTTCTGCAGGGGCTGGTCATCACCCTGCTGGGCGCGAGCCTGGTTCTGGACGAAGGCACCGCGCTGGGTGAATGCTTGGGCGCGGTGCGCGAGGGTGCGTTGGTGGTGGATGGCCAGACGCTGAGGCGGCTGCCTGTGCCTGCCGAATGGCGGGGCGCAGTGAGCCTGAACCTGGCCTTGCGCAACGGCGCCAGCCTGCGCATCAGCGCCACCGAAGTCCGCTGCGCCACGCCGGGCGGTGCCGGGTTCCGCGAATCACTGGCCTGCTGACGGGGCGGTGCCCCGCCTATGATCGCGGGCAGATTCCCCACCACCCGAACCACCGATCCATGGCGCAACGCATCCTGCTGCTGGAAGACGAACCCGCGATTGCCGACACGCTGCTCTACACACTGACGAGCGAAGGCTTCGAGGTGACGCATGTGCGGCTCGCGAGCGAAGCGCTCGCGGCCTTCCGCGCCCAGGCGCCCGACCTCGCCATCCTCGATGTGGGCGTGCCCGACGGCAATGGCTTCGACGTCTGCCGCGCGATCCGCAAGACCAGCGAGCTGCCCATCGTCTTCCTCACGGCGCGCAACGAAGAGATCGACCGCGTCCTGGGCCTGGAGCTGGGTGCCGACGATTACGTGAGCAAACCCTTTTCACCGCGCGAGGTGTGTGCCCGGGTGCGCGCGATCTTGCGGCGCAGCGCGGGCCGGCCCGCCGCGCCAGCCGCCAGCGGTGAAGCCGCAACGCTGCAGCTTGACGAAACCGCCCAGCGCATCCGCTGCGCCGGCCAGCCGCTCGCGCTCACGCGCTACGAATACCTGCTGCTCGCCACGCTGCTCAAGCGCCCGCAACGCATCTTCTCGCGCGCCGAGCTGATGGACCTGGTCTGGGGCGACGCGCCCGACACCGCCGACCGCACGGTGGACGCGCACGTGAAGCTGCTGCGTGCCAAGCTGCGCGAAGCGGGTGTCAGCGCCGAACTGATCCAGACGCACCGCAACATGGGTTATTCCCTGCACATCTGAATGCGCATCGGCCTGCGTCTCCTGCTGGGGTTCTTTCTGGTGCTGGGCCTGGCGCTGTTCGTGGTGCTGCGCATCTTTCTCGAAGAGGTGAAACCCGGCACGCGCCTCGCGATGGAGGACAGCCTGGTGGACGCGGCCTATGCGCTGGCCCAGCTCGCCACGCCCGACATGAAGGCCGGCACCATCGCCACCGGTGGCTTCGCGCAGGCGATGACGGCGCTGCCTTCGCTGAAACCCAGGGCCGAGATCTGGGGCTTCCAGAAAAACCAGATCGATTACCGCATCACCGTCACCGACGCACGCGGCATGGTCGTGTTCGACAGCCGGGGGCAGGACCTCGGCAAAGACCACTCGCGCTGGAACGATGTGTTCAAGACTCTGCGCGGCGAGTACGGCGCGCGCTCCAGCGGCGAAAGCGCCTACGACGCCGACCGCACGGTGATGCATGTGGCCGCGCCCATCCGCGACGGCGAGGCGATCATCGGTGTGTTGACGGTGGCGCGGCCCAACCAGACGCTGGAGCCCTACATCCAGCGCAGTCGCGACCGCATCCTCAACTGGTCGTGGGGTCTGCTCGGTTTTTCGCTGCTGATCGGCCTGCTGTTCACCTGGTGGATGGCGAGCTCGCTCTCGCGCCTGCGCGGTTACGCCAACGCGGTGGCGCAGGGCGAGCGCGCCGAGCTGCCGCGCATGGGGCGGCTTTCGGGCAACACCGAGTTCAGCGACCTCGCGCAGGCGGTGGAGCGCATGCGCCTGAAGCTCGAAGACAAGGCCTATGTCGAGAACTACGTGCACACGCTCACGCACGAGCTCAAAAGCCCGCTCGCGGGCATCCGCGGCGCGGCCGAGCTGCTGCAGGAGCCGCTGCCCGAGGCCGAGCGCGAGCGCTTCGCGGCCAACATCCAGCGCCAGACCGAGCGTCTGCAGCAGCTGATCGACCGCCTGCTGGCGCTGGCCGATGTGGAGCAACTGCGCCACCTGCGCACGGTCGAGCCGGTGGAGCTGGCGGCGCTCACGCGCGAGCTGCTGCACACGGCCGAACCGAAGCTGCGGCGCAAGGACCTGCAGGTGCAGGTTTCGCTGGACGAGGGCGCCACGGTGCGCGGCGACCGTTTCCTGATCGCGCAGGCGCTGCAGAACCTGCTGGACAACGCCATCGACTTCTCACCGCACGAGGGCGCGCTGGAGGTGACGGTGCGACGCGAGGAAGGGCGGGTGGAATGGTCGGTGCGGGATCAGGGGCCGGGCGTGCCCGATTACGCGGTCGACCGCATCTTCGAGCGCTTCTATTCGCTGCCGCGCGCCGACACCCAGGAAAAAAGTTCGGGCCTCGGGCTGTGCCTGGTCCAGGAGGTCAGCGCACTGCACGGCGGCACGCTGCGCATTCACAACGTGAGCGATCCGCGCGGCTGCCGCGCGAGCTGGACGCTGCCGGCCTGACGCGCTGCGCGACCGTGCTTCAGCGGCTGGCCCTCGCTGTGGCGTCGAAGATGAAGCAGGTGGTGGTCGCGTGGGCGTAGAGCCTGCCGTCGGGGCCGACGATGCGCGCCTCGGCGGTGGCCATCTGCCGCCCGCTGTGGATCACCTTGCCGATGGCGCGCAGCGGGCCGGTCTTGTCGCTGGCCGAGCGCACGATGTTCAGGCCCAGTTCGGCGGTGGTGTAGCCCATGCCGGCGGGCAGCTTGGTCTGCACCGCGCAGCCCAGCGCCGAGTCCAGCAGGGTGGCGTACCAGCCGCCGTGCACCGTGCCCAGCGGGTTGTAGTGTTTGAACTGCGGTTCGCCCTGGAACACCGCGTGGCCGTCGCCGACCTCGATCAGCGCGAAGCCCAGCGTCTCGCTGATCGGCGGCGCGGGCAGTTCGCCGTGCAGCAGGGCCTGCATGATCTCCAGGCCCGACTTGCCGGCCACCTGTTCGGGGCGGGCCACGCCGACCTTGCCGCCCCCCGCGGCGATGCGTTCGCGCACGGCGGCTTCTTCCTGTTCCCAGCGAAGGCGGATGTTTTCGGTGTCCATGGGCTCGGTTCCTCAAAAGTGTTGCATATGCAATCATTGTAGATACAATCAAACCATGGCCGCAAGCACCCCAACCAAAATCCTGCCGCAAGGCTGCACCAACCTCAAGCTGCGCCAGCTCATGCGCCGCGTGAGCCAGTTCTACGACGTCGAGATGGCGCGGGCGGGGCTCAAGACCACGCAGTACTCGCTGCTGTCCTACGTCGACAAGCTCGGGCCGGTGCGGCCGGGCGAGCTGGCGGCGGGCCTGAAGATGGACGCCTCGACGCTCACGCGCAACCTCCGGCCGCTGGTGGACGCGGGCTGGGTGCTGGTGTCGGCGGGCGACGATGCGCGCAGCCGGCTGGTGAGCCTGACGCCCGCCGGCCGCGAGAAGCGCGCCGAGGCCAAGCGGCGCTGGAAGGTGGCGCAGGAAGGCATCAACCGCCTGCTCGGGGTGGAGCAGGTGGTGGCCCTGCACACGCTGATCGACGCGTCGATGGACAAGCTCGATCCGGTGGACGCTGTGGAGGTGTCCGATGAGTGAGCCCGCTCGCGCCGCCGACCAGCCGCTGCTGACCGCGCCCATCCTGCCCCTGCTGCTGAGGTTCGCGCTGCCCAACATGGGCGCGATGCTGGCGACCGCACTGGCCGCCATCGCCGAGACCGTCTACGTTGGCGGTTTCGGTTCGCCCGCGCTGGCCGGCATGGCGCTGGTGTTCCCCTTCGTGATGTTCCAGATGATGCTGTCGGCCGGCGCCATGGGCGGCGGGGTGTCGTCGGCGGTGAGCCGCGCGCTCGGCGCGGGCCATCCCGAACGGGCCAACGCGCTGGCGGTGCATGCGCTGTGGATCGCGCTGGTGGCCGGCACGGTGTACATGGTGGCCATGCTCTCGCTGGGCGAGACCCTGCTGGCGCTGCTGGGCGGGCAGGGCGAGGCGCTGGCGCAGGCCATGGCCTATGCCAACGTGGCCTTCCTCGGCTCGGTGTTTGTCTGGCTGGTGAACACCCTGGCCTCGGTGATCCGCGGGTCGGGCAACATGGCCGTGCCCTCGGCGACGCTGTTCGTGGTGGCGCTGCTGCAGGTGGCGCTGGGCGGCGCGCTCGGACTGGGCTGGGGGCCGTTGCCGCGCCTGGGCATGGCGGGCGTCGCCGCTGGCAGTGTGGTGGCCTACGGCGTGGGCGCGGCCTGGCTGTGGCGGTACCTGGTGTCGGGGCGCTCGCGTATCGCGCTGCACGTGCGCGGCACGCGCCTGGAGCGCGCGCGCTTTGCCGACATCCTGCGCGTGGGGGCGGTGGCCAGCATCTCGCCGCTGCAGACGGTGCTGACCATCCTGATCCTCACGCGGCTGGTGGCGCAGTTCGGCACCGACGCGCTGGCCGGCTACGGCATCGGCACGCGGCTCGAATTCCTGCTGGTGCCTATCGCCTTCGCGGTTGGTGTGGCCTCGGTGCCGCTGGTGGGCATGGCCATCGGGGCCGGACAGGTCGCCCGCGCGCGCCAGGCCGCCTGGACCGCGGCCGGGCTGGCGACGGCCATCCTCGGCGGGCTGGGCCTTGTGGTGACGCTGGCGCCCGACCTCTGGACCGGCCTGTTCACGCAGGACCCGGCGGTGCTGGCCGCGGCGGCCGGTTACTTCCGCTGGGCCGGCCCGGTGTACGGCCTGTTCGGCCTGGGGCTGTCGCTGTATTTCTCCTCGCTGGGCGCGGGCAAGGCCCTCGGCCCGGTGCTGGCCGGCACGCTGCGGCTGGTGATGGTGGCCGGCGGCGGCGCGCTGCTGGCGATGTGGCAGACCCCCACCTGGACCATCTTCGCGCTGCTGTCGGCGGGCATGGCGGTCTACGGCATCAGCTCGGTGCTGTTTGTCCGCTACACGCCCTGGGCGGTGGAAAAGGCTTAGGGCCTGCTCTCTTGACCCCTTGGCTCCCCCAAGCGGAGGATTCACTCGCCCAGGCACAGGCATACGATGGCCGCCCCGGGAAGCAATCGCCATGACGCGTTCACCCGGCACAGCGGCGGACGATCGACAGCAGCACTGCATTGGGAACGGGTCGTTTGGAAGCAGACAGTCGCCCACGTGAATCTGCCATTCCATGTCTGAGCGGACAGCGTCCGCGCTTGCCAAGGAGTTTCATGATGGACCACAAGCCCCATGCCCGCAGCCACGGGTACAGCACCGACAACGCCAACCCCACCCGCAGCAATCTGCAAAAGCCGGGCCGCTTTGGCCTGCTCTTCCCGGAGCTCGCCGCCGTGCCCTGGACCACCGGCAATCCGGCCCAGGACGATGTCATCCTGCGGGAACTGGGCGCGGCCATGCACGTGGCCGACCGCAAGGACGGCGTCATTCCCGCCGGCTTCACCTACTTCGGCCAGTTCGTCGACCACGACATGACCTTCGACCCCACCAGCCTGGGCGAGAATGCGGTGGATGTGGACGACCTCGTCAACTTCCGCACGCCGGCACTCGACCTGGACAGCGTGTACGGATCGGGCCCACGCGACCAGCCCTACCTGTACCAGCGCGCCACCACCACCGCTTCGGCGCAGATGCTGGTGGGGCCGGCGCAGATTGTTCCCCCTGCTGCTCCCGGCGGCGGCGATGCCCAGGTACAGGCCATGGACGGCCAACTCTATGACCTTCCCCGTGTCGCCGACGGTCTTTCTGAAAGGACGGCCGTGCTGGGTGACAAGCGCAACGATGAGAACCTCATCGTGGCGCAGCTCCACCGCACGATGCTGCACTTTCACAACGCGGTCAGCCTGAGCTTCCCCGAGCTCTCGTTTGCCGATGTGCGCAAGGTTGTGACGCACCACTACCAGCAAATCGTCCTGCACGAGTACCTGCCGGCGGTGGCGGGTGCGCAGAACGTGGCCAACGCGCTCCAGGAGCTGAAGTACTACCTGATCGGCCCGGGTTATCTGGCCAGTTCGCCTTACATGCCGCTGGAGTTTGCGGGTGCCGCCTACCGGTTCGGCCACAGCATGGTTCGCCCCGCCTACAACTTCAACAAGGTGTTCAACTTTGCGGCGGGTCCCCAACTCGCGGACTTCCGACTGGCCTTCACCTTCACAGGCGATGGCGGCTTTCTCGGCGGCACGCGCTACCCCACGAACTGGCTGCTCGACTGGCGGCAGATGTTCGATGGGCTGGGCGCCCCGGCGCAGAGAGCCTTTGCCATTGACGCCGCGCTCACCGACCGCCTGCGCATCGGCAACGCCCCCGACGCACCGTTCCTGGCGCAGCTCAACCTGGTGCGCGGCGCCAAACACTACAAACTGCCACCGGGCCAGGCGGTGGCCGCACGCATGGGCATCGCACCGCTGACCGCAGAGCAACTGGAAACCGGTACCGCAGGCGCCGTGGTCAAGCAACACCAGCTGGCCCACCAGACGCCGCTGTGGTTCTACATCCTGAAAGAAGCCGAGGTGCTGGAGGGTGGCAAACACCTGGGTCCGATCGGAGGCACCATCGTCGCGGAGGTGATCGTGGGCCTCATCAAGGACGATCCCGAAAGCGTGCTCAACGGTGGCACACCGCGCGCACTGCCGAAGGCGGGAGCCCACTTCACCATGACCGACCTGTTCAAGTTCGTGGAAAGCATGAAGGGCCAGGGCAACATCCCTGCGGCGGGCGTGATCAATCCTCTGGGCTGAACAGCGGGGGTGTTCTCGCGGGTTTTCACACCCGCTTCACACAGCCCACACGAGCGCCGCACGCCCGTTTTCAAGAATCGCTCCGTCTTCAACCACGGAGCGAGAAGTGAACAAACATCCCCTGCTGAGCAAGCTGCTGCTCATCGGTTTCCTGATGGCGCTGCTGGCCATTCCCCTGGCGCTCGTGCGCGACGTCATCGCCGAGCGCACGGCCAACCGCCACGACGCCACCCAGGAAGTGGCGCGCGCCCACGCCGGCGCGCAGACCATCACCGGCCCGGTGCTCTGGCTGCCCTACACCGAGACCTTTCTGCGCACCGTCAAGGTCGAGGGGCAGGTGGGCCAGACCCGCGAGGAACTGGTGAGCGAAGAGCGTGTGTCGATCCAGTTTCCCCAGACGCTGGACACGAAGAGCACGCTGGACACCGAGATCCGTTCGCGCGGCATCTTCCCGGTCACGGTCTACACCAGCCAGCACGCCACCACCGGCCGCTTTGTCTGGAACGAGGTGCAGCCACGCCACCGCGGCGGGCAGCTCGCACTGGGCCAGCCGCTGCTGCTGATGGGCGTGAGCGACGCGCGAGGCCTGCTGGCCGCGCCGACACTGCACCTGGCGGGTCAGGCGCTGCCGGTGGGGCAGGCGCCGGGCAGCAGCCCGCTGCCGCTGGCCGCCAGGGTGGACCTGGCCCAGCTGAAACCCGGTGCCGTGCTGGACCTGAATCTGACGTTCGACCTGGCCGGCACCGGCCGCATCGGCTGGGTGCCGCTGGCCGACGAAAACAGCGTCACGCTGCGCTCGCCGTGGCCGCACCCGAGCTTCGGCGGCGACTTCCTGCCGCGCGCCCGCAGCGTCGGCGCCAGTGGCTTCGAGGCAACCTGGCGCGTGCCCTCGCTCTCCAGCCAGGCGCAGGCGCAGTTCGGGCAGAAGGGCGAGAACGCGCCCCCGGTGGAGCAGTTCTCCGTGGGGCTGGACGACCCGGTGGATGTGTACCGCCTGACCGAGCGCGCCACCAAATACGGCCTCATGTTCATCGTGCTCACCTTCGCCGCCTTCTTCGTGCTGGAGATGGTCAAGCGCTGGCGCATCCACCCGATGCAGTACCTGATGATCGGGACCGCGATGGTGCTGTTCTTCCTGTTGCTGCTCTCGCTGTCCGAGCACCTGGCGTTCCGCTTCGCCTACCTGATCGCCAGCGCCGGCTGCATCGCCTTGCTCGCGCACTACCTGCGCCATGTGCTGGGGGGCTGGGGCGCCGGCCTGGGCATGGGCGGCATGCTGGTGGCGTTGTACGGCGTTCTCTACGGCATCCTGATCTCGGAAGACAACGCGCTGATGATGGGCTCGTTGCTGCTCTTCGGTGTGCTCGCCGCGATCATGGTCGCCACGCGCAAGATCGACTGGTACCACGTGATGGGCCCGGACGCGGCACCGCCCACGCCCGGCCTGGAAGCCCCCCGGTCCTGACAAGGGGAACACCATGGCGACCTACCTTCATTTCGCCCCGGCCATCGCGCTGGCGGTGGCCGCTGGCGTGCAGCGGGTGGGCTGGCGGCTGACGCTCGCGGGCGCGTGTTTTGCCGTGTTGCCCGACGCCGACTTTGCCCTCGTCACGCTCGGGCTGGACCGCTACAACGGCCCCTACGGCCACCGGGGCTTCACCCACTCCATCGCTTTTGCGCTGGCCCTGGGCGCCTTCGGTTCGCTGTGGGCGGGGCCGGGATGGCGCCGGCGGCTGGGCGCGGCCACCTTCCTGGCGCTGTGCACGCTCTCGCACCCCGTGCTCGACGGCCTGCTGGATCGCGGCATCTGCAGCGCCTGGCTCTGGCCCCTCGACGACGCTCGCCTTTGTCTCGACTGGCGACCGGTCCCCATGCGCGGTGTGCCGCTGTTTGGCATGGAGCGCTTTCGGCAGGAGCTGCTCTGGATCGGCCTGCCGCTGCTGCTGATCACCAACGCGGTGCTGCTGCTGCGCGCGGGCTGGCACAGCGTGCGCAGCCTGAGGATCAACGGGAGCACCCCATGCGCCACCCAAGGATGACTCCAGTGTCTCCATCGTCAGGGGTCGTTCCCTCTACCCCGCAAGCGCTCGCGCTGTCGAGCGAGTTGCAGGCGGTGCTCGATGCGCTGCAGTCACCCGTCGGCGATCCAGCCTCGAACCCGAACCGGGCAGGGCGTGATCGCCGGCTTCTGGCCAGCCGGGTGTTCTTGCTGACACTGCGGCTGCACTGGATCGGCGCCGCGCTGCCGCTCAGTCCAGCGGCAGCGCCCCCGTGTTCTTCAGCTCGTTCAGGCACACGCTGGAGCGCACGCCGTTGACGCCGGGCAGTTGCGCCAGCGTGCCGAGCAGGAAGTCCGACAGGGCCTTCAGGTCGCGCGCCACCACCTTGCACACGTAGTCGAAATCGCCGGTCACGGCGTAACACTCCAGCACCTGCGGCATCTTGCCCACGTTGCGCTGGAACTTCTGCACCTCCTTGAACTGGCCGCGGTCCATGGTGATGTGCACGAAGGCCGTCACCCCCAGGCCGAGCCGGTCGGCGTCGAGCCGCGCTTCGTAGCGCTTGATGTAGCCCATCGCTTCCAGCCGTTTGTGGCGCCGGTTGCTCTGCGCGGGGGAAAGGTGCACCTGCGCGGCCAGCTCCTGGTTGCTGATGCGCCCTTGGGCCTGCAGGACGGCGAGGATGCGGCGGTCCAGTCGGTCGAGCGAAGACGGGTGCAAGGATTCGTCGTCGATGTCAGCGTTCATGAGAGATTCCACCGTCAAGGCAGGGTTTTGGGGGCATGGATGCAAGCCCATTGTCCATGAAGCGGTGCAAACTGTGCATCATCAACAACGGCCCGAAGCGGCCGAACCGGAGACTTCCATGACCCCTCTCGATGTGCAGATGACCCGCGAGCTGCTGGCCGACTTGCCGGCCTGGACCGTGGACGCCGGGCGCGGCGCCATCAGCCGCTCCTTCCGCTTCCAGGACTTCGCCCAGGCCTTCGGCTTCATGGCGCAGATGGCGCTGGTGTCCGAGAAGATGGACCACCACCCCGAGTGGTTCAACGTCTACAACCGCGTGGACGTGACGCTCACCACCCACGACGCCAACGGCCTGTCCACCCGCGACATCGCCTGGGCCACCCGGGCCGACGCCGTGTTCGCCAGCCTGGTGCCACAAGGAGCGTGAGCATGATCACCGCGGACGCCCCCCAGAAACACGGCCTGGCCGCCGGCGGCGACCACCGCCCCGCCAACGCCGACTGGACCATCGACCAGGGCTGGGCGAGCTACACCGCCGCCGACCACGCGACCTGGAAGACGCTGTTCGAGCGGCAGACGAAGCTGCTGCCCGGCCGCGCCTGCGATCAGTTCCTGCAGGGCATGACCGACCTGCCCATCGGCGCCGATGAAATCCCCGACTTCCGCCGCCTCTCCGAGGTGCTGATGCGGCGCACCGGCTGGCAGATCGTCGCCGTGCCCGGCCTGGTGCCCGACGATGTGTTCTTCGATCACCTGGCGAACCGCCGTTTTCCCGCCGGCAACTTCATCCGCCGGCCGCACGAGCTGGACTACCTCGAAGAACCCGACGTGTTCCACGACGTGTTCGGCCACGTGCCCATGCTCATGAACCCGGCCATCGCCGATTTCATCCAGGCCTACGGGCAGGGCGGCCTGCGCGCGCAGGGCCTGGGCAACCTGGCGCAGCTCGCGCGGGTCTATTGGTACACCATCGAGTTCGGGCTGCTGCAACAGGCCGACGGTCTGCGCATCTATGGCGCGGGCATCGCCTCGTCGTTCACCGAAACCGTGTTCAGCCTCGAGAGCCCCTCGCCCCACCGCATCCGGCTGAACCTGGAGCGGCTGATGCGCACGAACTACCGCATCGACGACTTCCAGGAAAGTTACTTCGTGATCCGCGATCTCGATGAGCTGCTGGCGTTCACGCAGATCGATTTCGCGCCGCTGTACGAGCGCGCTGCGCGGAAGGCTGAGCTGCAGCCCGGCGACGTGTTGCCCGAAGACCTGCTGTTCCAGCGCGGTGACGGCAGCCACCACCGTGCGAAAGCGCACGGCGCCTGAGCGGGCGCGAACGGTGCTCGGGGTGTTCAACCCCGCACAATGGGGTGGCCCCCACTCTGGGTCAACCCCATGAACGAACCGACCCTGCTGACCGAGATCCGCGACGGTGTGCTGACCCTCAGCCTCAACCGCCCCGAGAAGCTCAACGCGATCGACAACCCGATGGCGCTGTGCCTGCTGGACGCGCTGAACAAGGCCGCCGCCAACGCCGCCGTGCGGGCCATCCGCCTGCGGGGCCGTGGCATGGCCTTCTGTGCCGGCCGTGACCTTGGAGCGCCGCCCACCGAGCGCGATCTGGAGCTGGTGCAGACCGTCGCCGACGCCATGGTGCGCAACCCCAAGCCCATCCTGGCCCAGGTCCATGGCTGGACCGTCGGGGCGGGGCTGGAGTGGATGATGTGCGCCGACGTGGTGGTGGCCGGCGAGAGCACCCGCTTCAAGCTGCCCGAAGCCGGCCTCGGTGTGTTCGTTACCGGCGGCCTCACCGCGACCTTGCCCGCCTCGGTGGGGTGGGCACGCGCCAAGGCGCTGGCGATGCTGGGCGAGGCCTTCAGCGCGCGTCAGGCGGTGGATTGGGGGCTGATCCACAAGTCGGTGGACGATGCCGATCTGGACGGGGTTGGCCGACAAACCGCCCAGACCCTCGCGGCGCTCAACCCCGAGGTGGCGTGGCAGTTCAAGCGCGTGTTCAACGGCATCGGCCTGGAAGCGTTCGACCGCGCCATCAAGGAAGAAAACAAGGTCCAGCGCACGCTGGGTGGAGCGATTCCTTCGGCACCACGCTGAGCGCGACCGGCAGGTAACATGCCCCGCATGGACCGCCTGCAAACCCAATACCAACGCCTCTACCTGCCACCCACCGCCGAGGCGGGCGACGCCTCCGGGCTGATCGGCGCGGACGGCCGGGTGCGCGCGCTGGTGCTCGCCTTGCGTGGCCCCGCCGACTGGGAACTGCTCGCGCCCGTGTGGCGCGGCGTGCAGGCCGATCTGGCCTGGCCCGCGCCGGCCATCGCGGTCAACGGGGTGGATGCCTTCGAGCTGTGGTTCTCGCTCGCCGAGCCCGTGCCGCTGGCCGAGGCCTCGGCCTTTCTGCAGGGCCTGTGCCGGCGCTACCTGGCCGAGGTGGCGCCCGCGCGCCTGCCGCTCTGGCCCGGCCCCGACGCCGCCACCACCCCGCCGCAGCCCCACACGGCGCGCATCCCTGCACTGAACCCCGACACCGGCTGCTGGTCCGCCTTCGTGGCGCCCGATCTGCCCGCTGTGTTCGGCGAGGATCCCTCGCTCGACTTTCAGCCCGGCAAAGACGCCCAGGCCGAGCTGCTCAGCCGGCTGAACAGCGTCACGCCGGCCGAGTGGCAGGCGGCGATGGTGCAGCTGCAGCCCGCTGCGGCCGCGCCCGTTCCGGCACCCGCAGCGGTACCTGCGCAGCCGCCCGCCGCCAGCACGTCCCACAGCGCCCTGAATGGCCCCTACCAGGACCCACGCCGCTTCCTGCTCGACGTGATGAACGACGCCACGGTGGCACTGGCCCTTCGCATCGACGCGGCGAAGGCGCTGTTGGCCAACGGTGGCACCACCGATTGACCCTCGAACCTTCCCCATGTACCCCGTCGAGCGCCTGAACGAAGCGTCCTTCGTCTCCCTCGCGCTGGCCAACCCGGTCAACGCCGAGCTGCTTCAGCGGCTGGGCGGCCTGGGCCTGCCGCAATGCCACCTCACCGCCGGCTGCCTGTTTCAGGCCGTGTGGAACCGGCAGGCGGGCAGGGCGCCCGGCTGGGGCGTGAACGACCACGATGTTTTTTACTTCGACGGCGACGACCTGTCGTGGGAAGCCGAGGACCGCGTGATCCAGGCCGTGCAGGCACTCACCGCCGACCTGAACGTGAAGGTCGAGGTGAAGAACCAGGCGCGGGTCCACCTCTGGTACCGCGACCGCTTTCAGGCCGACTACCCCCAGCTCACCCGCACCACCGACGGCATCGACCGCTACCTCGTGGCCTGCACCTGCGTGGGCATCGACGTGCGCACCCGCAGGCTGTACGCGCCCCACGGGCTGGACGAGCTGCAGCGCGGCGTGCTGCGCATGAACCCGCGCTTCGCCCAGCCCGCCATGTTCCGCGACAAGGCGCGCAGCTACCAGCAACGCTGGCCCTGGCTGAGCGTGGTGCCGACGGAAGAAGACGGACGCCCATGAATGCACACCGCCTGGAGATCGATCACGTCTTCGTGTTCATCGAGCCCGACGGGCCCGAGATCGACGCCCTCCGGCGCCTCGGCCTCGTGGAAACCTACCGCCGCGCGCACCCGGGGCAGGGCACGGCCAACGTGTGTTTTGCCTTCGACAACCTCTACCTCGAACTGCTCTGGCTCACCAGCGAAGCCGAAGCCCGCAGCGGGCCCATCGCGCGCACCCGCCTGTGGGAGCGCAGCCGGTGGCGCACGCTGGGCACCTGCCCGTTCGGCATCGCGGTCCGCGGTGATCTGGCGGACGCGGGCGTGCCGGTCTGGGACTACCGGCCGCCCTACCTGCCGTCGGGCATGGGCATCCCGGTCGCCACCGACAGCGACGACCCGATGCAACCCATGCTCTTCGTCTCGCCGGGCCGGGAGGCGCCGCGCGACTGGCCTGCCGAGCGGCGGGGGCGCTTGCAGCGGGACGCGGGGTGGGGCGAAGCCCGGGGGCTCGTGCTGCGGCTGGCGGCGGGCGTGGCGCCCTGTGCCGCGCTGGTGTCGCTGGCCGCCGCGTCAGGCCTCACGCTGCTGCCAGGCGAGGGGGCTGCGCAGGGCCTGACCCTGGACCTGGTGGGGGTGGATGGTTCGATGGCGGGCACGTTGCCGATACCGGCAGTGCCCGGTGTGTCCGGCGACTTCGGCGGGCTACAGTCCGTCAGGTCCCTTGAACCACCTTCACCGAAAGGATCCCGATGACCGCGTTCGCACTCATCATCAAACACCAGACCCAGCCTGGACAGCGCGAGGCAGTTCGGAAGATCTGGGAGAAGCACATGGCGCCGGCCATTGCGTCCAACCCGGGGCACACCGCCTACTTCTACTGCTTTGACCAGGCCGATCCGGATGCCATCTGCGCCTTCCAGCAGTATTCGAGCCTGGAAGCCTCCCAGGAATTTCTGAGAACGAGCACCTATGCCGCGTACCTGAAAGACGTGGAGCCCTTGCTGGCCGGTCCGCCCCAGATCACGGCCCTCACACCGGTGTGGACCAAAGGGGCCTGAGCATCCGTCCGGCGGTCGGGCTTCTGCGCGGGTCTTGTCGATTGGACCCATGCTCGTTCGTCGCCGTCGCATCGGGAACCGTCCACGATGGGGGCCAGCCGTGCGATTCACCATCACCGCGCAGTCGAGCCCGGAGCATCCGGCGACCGATCAGCCGCCTGGGTTCGATGTCGAACGCTTCAAGGCGTGCCTGCGCTTCAGCGAGGAGATGCACCAGGCCGGGGTGCTGGTGGCGTCCGAAGGCTTGAACCCCGCCGCCCAAGGGGCGCGTGTTGCGGTGGCCCACGGCCAGCGGTAGGTGGTGGACGGCCCCTTCGCCGGGTCGACGGAACTGGTGGGGGTTCGGTCTGACGGTCGCGCGATGCGAACCGACCACCCACCCAGCCGGCCTCAGTGCGGGAGCAGCCGCTGAATGGCCGCGCACATCGCTTCCACCGTGTCGGGCTTGAAGATCACTTCGTCCACACCGGCGGAGGGCGCGCCCAGGCGCAGTTCCTCGCTGATGTAGCCCGAGGCGATGGCCACCGGCAGCTGGGGGTGCAGGGCCTTGATCTCGCGGGCGAGCCCCAGCCCTGACATGCCCGGCATGTTGTAGTCGGTGATGCACAGCGCCACGTCCAGCGGTCCCTGGCGCAGCGCATCCAGCGCCGCTTGCGCGTCGGTGTACGCGCTCACGCGGTAGCCGTCGCGCTCCAGCAGGCGCTGCACCAGGAAGGCCATGGCCTCGTCGTCGTCGACGTACACCACGTGGGGCGCGGGCGCGTCGCCCCAGGGCCTGCCGGTGGGGGCGGGTTCCGGTGTGGCAGCCACCGGTTCGTCGGGGGCAGCGTCGGTCAATCCGGGGAAGATGGCGGTGAACACCGTGCCGACGCCGCGCTGGCTGCTCACGCGCAGGGCCGCGCCGTGTTCACGCAAGATGCCGTGCACCACCGCCAGGCCCAGGCCGGTGCCGGAGCCGGGGGCCTTGGTGGTGAAGAAGGGCTCGAACGCGCGCGCCAGCGTCTCGGGGGCCATGCCGGTGCCGTTGTCGATCACCTTCAGGCAAACCCCTGTGCCGGGCCAGGCGCCGTTGAGGGCCAGGGCCTGGAGTTCGTCGCGTCCGGGCGCCGCTTCGGGTCGCTCGATGCGCTCGAGCCGCAGCTGCACGCTGGCGCCCGGCCGGCCCTGCGCCGCCTGCAGGGCGTTGGTCGCCAGGTTCAGCATCACCTGCGCGATCTGCGTGGCGTTGGCCATCACCGCCGGCAGGTTCGGGTCGGCGTGCACGAGCAGCGTCAGGTCGGTGGGCAAGGTGGCTTGCAGCAGGCGGTGCGTGTCCTCGAGCACGGCCCGCAGGCAGGTGGGCTCGCGCGTGCTGTCCTGGCGCCGGCTGAAGGCCAGGATCTGTTGCACCAGGTCGCGCGCGCGCCGCCCCGCCTTGCGGATTTCCTGCAGGCTGGTGCGCGCCGGGTGCGCCGCGGGCAGGTCGTCCAGGGCCAGTTCGACGTTGCCCAGGATCGCGGCCACGATGTTGTTGAAGTCGTGCGCCACGCCGCCGGCCAGCGTGCCCAGGGCCTCCATCTTTTGCGACTCGCGCAACTGCGACTGCAGCTGCAGGCGCGTGTTCTCCGCGGTCTGGCGCTCGGTCAGGTCGTAGTCGATGCAGAAGAACTCGGGTGCGTGGCCGTCCCGCCGCAGCAGCACGTGGCTGGAATACACCGGCACCGGGCGGCCCCCCTTGCGCTGCAGGACCAGTTCAGCCGCCGGGATGGCCTCGCCGCTGCGCATCATCTGCGCCGTGGCGCTCACCACGGCGTCGCGCATCGGCGCGGGGATGATGAGGTCCAGCAGGCTGCTGCCCACCGCCTCCACCGCGCTGTAGCCGTACAGGCGCTCGGACGCCTGGTTCCAGAACCTGCACACCAGTTGGGCGTCGTAGCCCTGCACCGCCACGTTGGGAATGGCGTCGATCAGCTGGCGAAAACGTTCTTCGCTCGCGCTCAGGCTCTCCCGGGTCTGCTGGTGGTGGGTCACGTCCAGGATGAACGAGTGCCACAGCACGCTGCCGTCGCTTTGTGCCCGCGGCCTGCCGACCCCGTGCAGCCACTTGCGACGCCCTGAGGGCGTGGTGATGCGCCACTGGAACGACCAGTCGCTCAGCAGCCGGGCCGACTCGGCGATCGATGCGGCGAAGCCCGGCAAGTCGCTCGGATCGACCATGCCCCAGAGGGCGCGGGTGTCGTCCGCCAGATCGGCGGCCGTGATTTCCCAGAGGTCCAGGCAACCACCGCTCATGTGCTCGATGCGGTCCGTGCCGTCGGGCCGCACGCGGTAGCGGAGCAGGGCCCCTGGAACGAACTCGGCCAGCTGTCCGATCGACGGCGCGTCGTGGGCAGGGCGGTTCGGTGGGTGCATGCAACACAGTGTCCCGGTTAATGGCCGGTTGCGCAATTCGCCCGGGTCGTGCTTGATCGCCGCGAGCGGCAGGCACTCGGTGGGTGTCGGCCATCGGTGCGCATCAGCGTGGGCCCTGCCCATCGAAGGTGGCGCTGCCTGGTCGGCATCAGGACATACGAAACGAATACAATCCGTACATGTTTCGTATAGAGGTGGATCCATGGGCATTGTCAAGATTTCAGACCTGATGCACGAAAACCTGCGGGTGGCGGGGAGCGCCCTCAGCCGGTCGATCAACGCGCAGGCGGAGCACTGGATGCGGGTCGGCATGCTGACCGAGATGCACCCCGAGCTGGACTACCGCGACATCTGCCAGCTGCTGATCAAGGCCGAACTCACGGGGGGCCTGGACATCACGGCAGCGGCCACGCCCACGGCCGCTCCCACCACAGCCCCCGAAAGGCCCCGCGCACCCGCGACGGGGAAACACTGATGGCGCGCGGCGTTCCCATCAAGAGCCCTGAAGAGCTGAGCCAGTCGCGGCGGGCCGCGCAGCTGGCCGCCGAGGTGCTGGCCATGATCGAGCCCCACGTGGTGCCGGGGGTGAGCACCGAGGCGCTCGACCGCCTCTGCCACGAGCACATCGTGAACGTGCAGGGCGCCATTCCCGCCAACCTGGGCTACCACGGCTACCCCAAGACCATCCTCACCTCGGTCAACCAGGTGGTCTGCCACGGCATCCCCTCGCCCGACAAGATCCTGAAGAAGGGCGACATCGTCAACATCGACGTGGCCGTCAACAAGGACGGCTGGTTCGGCGACACCAGCCGCATGTTCTTCGTGGGCGCCCCCAGCACCCTGGCCCGTCGCCTGGTGGAGACGACCTACGAAGCCTTGCTCGCCGGCATCCGGCAGGTCCGACCGGGGGCGACGCTGGGCGACGTGGGCCACGCCATCCAGACGGTCGCCCACCAGGCGCATTTCAGCGTGGTGCGCGAGTACTGCGGGCACGGCATCGGCCAGATCTACCACGACGAGCCGCAGGTGCTGCACTTCGGGCAACGCGGGCAAGGGCTCAGGCTAGAGGCCGGCATGGTGTTCACCATCGAGCCCATGCTCAACGCCGGCCAGCGCGAGACACGGCAACTGTCCGACGGATGGACTGTGGTGACCAAGGACCGCTCGCTGTCCGCCCAGTGGGAACACATGGTGGCCGTCACGCCCGAGGGGTACGAGGTGCTGACGGCGTGGCCGGGTGGCACGGGGGCTTACGCAGCGGTGTGACACCCAGGCGAGCGGCATCCACGGTCAACAGAGCAGAGGGGGACAACATGAAGATGGTCCTGACATCGGCGACAGATCCCGACGGGTACATCGCCTGTCTGAGCGGCTGGCCACAACGCTGCGCCCAGGCCTTGCGCTCGGTGGTTCGCCAGGCCGCACCCGAGCTGGAAGAGCGGCTGAAGTGGGGTCACATCGTGTGCTTCGCTGAGGGGCCGGTGCTGCTCATCCGAGCGGAACCCACGCGCGTGTTGTTCGGCTTCTGGGAAGGTCAGCGCCTGCGGCACATCGAGCCCCGCCTGCGGCCTGGGGGCAAATACCAGATGGCCACCCTGGAACTGAAAGAGGGCACGCCTTTGCGCCAGGAGACTGCCGTTCGTCTGGTCACGGAAGCCGCGAAACTCGCCCGCGTGGCAGACGGTGCATAGTTCACAGCCCCGGCGTCCACTGATGCATCACTTCGTTGCGAAGGAGTCACTCATGTCCAACAAAGAGGCCCTGGTTGTTGCCTTGCTGGTCACTTTCAACGCGGTCGCTCTCGCCGCCGACCCCCGGGATCGCGGGTTCATCCGCAAGGGCATGCACGAGGGCGAAGTGCTGTTCAAGATCGGCAAGCCCGACCACGAGGCGTTCGTCAAAAACTTCAAAGGGCAACCGGAGGAGAAGACCTGGGCTTACTTTCCCCACGCCCGAGATCCGCAGACGCTCACCATCCTGACCTTGCGGTCGGGCGTGGTGGCCGAGATTGAACGCAAGATTGCGCGGTAGACCGGCCCGAAAGGCGGAGCCGCCCGCGCTGCCGCCGCTTCAGCGGCGCGCCAGACCGTCCAACAGAGGCCTCGCGGCGCCGGTGTGCACGGTGGCACCTGCCGTTTCCATCGGCGCGCAAAGAAGGGAGCTGCTGGTCGATTCGGTGCAATACAGCGTCTTTCGCCCGGGGCCACCAAACGCCAGGTTGGTGAGTGAGGCGCCGGTCTCGGCGCGCAGCACCTGCACCGGCTCGGCCCGGTGGTTGAGCACCCACACATAGGCCAGGCCCGGGTTGGCCACCAGCAGTTGGCCGGCGCTGTCCATCGCCAGGCCGTCCGGGCCGCTGGGGCCGTAAGAGGTGAAGAACTGCCCGGCCTTGGACACACCACCATCCGCCAGCAGCGGCATGCGCCACACACAGTTGCCGCGCGTGGCCGCGACGAACAGGAACCGCTCGTCCAGCGACAGCACGATGCCGTTGGGGCTGGGCACGTTG
>NZ_JADMKB010000049.1 GCF_018780075.1 Hydrogenophaga sp. | reverse complement strand
GACCGCTTCGGCAACCCCGCCATCGCCGACACCAACCAGCGCGTGGCCATGGACGGTTTCGCCAAGATCCCCGGCATGATCGCGCCCACCATCCGCGACAAGCTGGCGCGCGGGGGCACGATCGACAGCGTCGCCATGCTGCCCGCCCTGTTCCTGGCCTACCTGCAGCGCTGGCACGCCGGCCAGATCCCCTACACCTACCAGGACCAGGCCATGGACCCGGCCGCGGCCCACGCCATCTGCGAAGCCGCCGACCCGGTGGCCGCCTTCGCGGCCGATACCACGCTCTGGGGAGAACTCGCCAGCGACACGCGTCTCGTGAGCGCGCTGCGCAACGCCCACGCCCGCGTGATGGCCTTCGTGAAGGCGACCGCAGCGTGAGCCCTCAACCGGTCAGCCTGTTGCGCCTCAAAGGCAAACACGCGCTGCTCACCGGCGCGGCCGGCGGCATCGGCCTGGCTGTGACCCGGGCCTTTCTGCTGCAGGGCGCGCGCTGCACCGTGGCCGACGTCGGCCCGACCGCCAGCGCCGAACTGGTGCAGCTCATGAAGGCCTATCCCGACAGCCTGCAGTACGTGGCCACCGACGTGACACAGCTGCCGCGGATCGACACCCTGATCCACGCCGCCGCGCTGCGCTTCGGCCCCATCACCACACTCTTCAACAACGCCGCCATCTTCGACATGGCGCCGCTGCTGGAGAGCGGCGAGGCCATGTACGACCGGATCTTTTCGGTCAACGTCAAGGGCGCCTTCTTTGTGATGCAGAAGGTGCTCGCGCACATGGTGCTGAACGAGGTGAAGGGCGGCGCGGTCATCAACATGGCCTCGCAGGCCGGCCGCCGGGGCGAGGCGCTGGTGGCGCACTACTGCGCCAGCAAGGCCGCCGTCGTGAGCTACACGCAGAGCGCCGCGCTCGCCATGGCGCCGCACCGGATCCGCGTCAACGGCATCGCCCCGGGCGTGATCGACACCCCCATGTGGGCCGGCGTCGATGCGCTGTTCGCGCGCCACGAGAACCTGCCCTTGGGCGAAAAGAAGAAGCGCGTGGGCGAGGCCGTGCCGCTGGGGTACATGGGCTCGCCGCAAGACCTCTGCGGCGCGGCCGTTTTCCTCGCCAGCGACGAGGCTTCCTACATCACCGCGCAGACGCTGAATGTCGACGGTGGTAACGTCATGAGCTGAAAGACATGAAGCCCCCAAGCGTATTTCCACTTTCGATGAAAATCCGGGGCTCCACCGCTGCGCGGGTCGCTGCCCCCCAAGGGGACGCGAACGCCCTTGGGGCGGCCCGGCGGGCATTCCGTGTTGCCACACCATGACCGTCAAGACACACGCTGCTCCGCGCCAGCTCCGCCCCGAGCTGGAACACGAGTACGCGCGCTCGCCCGATCTGGGCTACGAGTCGCCGGCCGACGTGGGGTTTGTGCGCTGCCTCGAACACGGCTACCCCACGCCGCTCGCGCGCTGGCACTACCACGATGAATACGAGCTGCACCTCATCACCGCCACCAGCGGCAAGGTGTTCGTGGGCGACTGGATCGGCCCCTTCCAGCCCGGGCAGCTGGTGCTCACCGGCCCGCGCCTGCCGCACAACTGGGTCACCATGGACCTGCCCGAAGGTGGCGTGCCACAGCGCGATCTGGTGATCCAGTTTTCACACGAACCCCTGGTGCGCGCCAGCGACACCATCCCCGAACTCGCCGAGGTGCTGCCGCTGCTGGAGCGCGCCAAGAACGGCATCGAGTTCTTCGGCCTGTCCGAGTCGGCCGACGCCCACTGGCACAAGATCAAGGGCTCGCGCGGCCTCAAGCGCTTCACCGCCTTCTGCGACTTCATGAGCGACCTCGCGGCCTGCACCGACTACCGGCTGCTCTCGGCCGTGCAGCTGCAGAGCACCGACGACGACGCCTCGCTCGACCAGATCGACGCCGTGGTCAACCGCATCACCGACCACCTGGCCGACGAACACTCGGCCGCCGCGCTCGCCGCCGAACTGGGCATGAGCGAGAGCAAGTTCAGCCGCTTCTTCCGCAAGGCCACCGGCAACACCTTCACCGATTTCGTCAACCGCGTGCGCATCAGCCGCGCCTGCCAGCTGCTGATGGACACCGACCAGCAGGTCACCCACATCTGCTACGAGGTCGGCTTCAACAACGTGGCCAACTTCAACCGCCGCTTCCTGGAAATCAAGGGTTTGACGCCGACCGAATTCCGCAAGCAATCGCTGACCCGCTTCAAGGGCGCCACATAGCCCCCACGCTCCGCCGCTGCGCGAAGCGACACGCTGCGGGCGCGCCATGCGCGGTTCGGCGCGCTGTATCTGGCGTTGCGACAGCGGGTAAGTTCCGATAGATCGCACGGCGATCAGCGGACCTGATGTAGGTCGATGTCCTTGTCTGCAGCGGCGCTACCGCGACGGCCAAAGTGCATTCCGTGTTGGCAATCAAAGCGAATGGAACTCGACATGAAAGCTGCTTTTTACGAACAGACCGGGCCCGCTGAGCAAGTGCTTGTGGTGGGCGAAGTGCCTGATCCGCAGCCCGCACCCGGCGAGGTTCGGGTGCGTTTGCAGTGGTCCGGCCTGAACCCTTCCGACGTGAAGGCGCGCTCCGGCGCGCGCGGCCCGATGATGCCGTTTCCACGCGTCATCCCGCACAGCGACGGCATGGGCATCATTGATGCCGTGGGCGCCGGTGTGGATCCGGCACGAAGCGGCGAACGCGTCTGGCTCTGGAACGCCGCCTGGGGCAGGGCATTCGGCACCGCGGCAGAGGCGGTGTGCTTGCCCGAGCAGCAGGCTGTTTCTCTGCCGGCCAACGTGCCCGACGAAGTCGGTGCGTGCCTTGGGATTCCCGCGCTGACGGCGCTGCACGCCGTGTTGACCGATGGTGGTGTGGCGGGGCAGCGGGTGCTGGTCGCTGGCGGAGCCGGCGCGGTGGGTCACTACGCCGTTCAGTTCTCGCGTTTGCTGGGTGCGCGTCAGGTCATCACGACCGTCAGTTCAGCGGCAAAAGCCGCGTTGGCGTTGGCCGCTGGCGCCGATGTGGCGATCAACTACCGAACCGAATCTGTCGTGGACCGCGTGTCGCAGGAAACACAGGGTGAAGGTGTTGATCGGGTGATCGAAATGGACATCGCAGCGAACGCGGCCATCGACATAGAGGTCGTGCGCCTCAATGGTCAGTGGGTGGTCTATGGCAGCGGCGCAAAGCAGTTCACTTTGCCGTTTTTTCCGATGATCTCGCGCAACTTTGGTGTCCGGTTTTTTATCGTCTACCACCTGAGCGATGCGGACCGGCGACGCGCTGTCGAGACCCTGACGGACTTTTTGCGACGCGACCTGCTGCAGCACAACATCGGGATGAAGCTCCCCTTGGCCTCGATCGCTGAGGCGCATGCCGCGGTCGAAAGCGGTGCCGTGACAGGCAACGTCGTTTTATCGATCCGTTGACTGGCCTTGCATACACGTCATCTGTGTGGATGTCAGCCCCCAGAGACAGAAGTTCGACGTGCTCGGATACCAGCGGCGGGTTCCTGGCAAGGTCGCCAGGACACCGACTCGACCAACGGCATCCACTCACCGCGCAGAGTGACCGGTTGAGGCGCTCGCGAACACTCAGACGTCAAGTTCGAAGTTCTGAGACCAGCCTAAGGACTAAACCGCTCGCGCGGTAGTCTCCGAGCTGAGATGGTTGGT
>NZ_JADMKB010000137.1 GCF_018780075.1 Hydrogenophaga sp. | reverse complement strand
GACCCGGCCTTCCCGATCAACTTCCCCTGGTTCGGCAGCCGCGACTACTGGCAGGGCCAGGTGGACATGCTGGTGGAGCAGATCGAGGAAATGCAGAACCCGCCGCTGGTGGCTTGAGACAGCCCACCCCCGCGCCGGGCTGCGCCCGTCACCCCCTCAAGGGGGCAACGCGAGTGGCCCGGCGAAGCCGGTTCCACCGCGTTCTGGACAAGACATCGCGATCGACATTGACCCTGTCTTTTTAAAGGTTTTTGTCAATTAAATTGCGCGCAATTTAATTGAACGCTACAGTTCACCCCATGGTCACGCAAAACACCCCTCGGAACACCTTGTCGGACCAGGCCCTGCGCCTAGACAACCAGCTCTGTTTCGCGCTGTATTCGGCCTCACTGGCCATGACCAAGCTCTACAAACCGCTGCTCGAAGACCTGGGTCTGACCTACCCGCAGTACCTGGCGCTCCTGGTGCTGTGGGAACAGGATGGCGTGACCGTGTCCGAGCTGGGCGCTCGCCTGAGCCTCGACTCCGGCACCCTCACTCCCTTGCTCAAGCGCATGGAGGCCGCCGGCCTGGTGTCGCGGCTGCGCGATGCGGCCGACGAACGCCGCGTGCTGATCCGCCTCACCACCGATGGCCGCCAGCTCAAGGCCCGCGCGCGCCGCATCCCGGGCTGCGTGCTGGAAGCCTCGCAATGCGATCTCGCCGAGATCACGGCGCTCACCCGCCAGGTGCAGTTGCTGCGCGACCGGCTCACCGCCTGAAACCCCTTTTTTACCCCGCTTCACCGAAGCAACCAACCTCAAAGGAACCACCATGGCATCCCTCGACAAAGTCCTCTACACCGCCCGCACCCACACCACCGGGGGCCGCGACGGCGCGTCCAAGTCCGACGACGGCCGCCTGGCCGTGACGCACACCCCGCCCGGCGGCCCCGGCAACGGCACCAACCCCGAGCAGCTGTTCGCCGCCGGTTATTCCGCCTGTTTCATCGGCGCCATCAAGGCCGTGGGCGGCAAGATGAAGCTGGCCGTGCCCGCCGACGTGGCGGTGGACGCCGAGGTGGACCTCGGCCCGGTGGGCCAGGCCTACGGCATCGCCGCGCGCCTGACGGTGCACCTGCCCGGCATGGACCGCGCCCAGGCCCAGGCGCTGCTGGACGCCGCCCACCAGGTCTGCCCCTACTCCAACGCCACGCGCGGCAACATCGACGTGACGATCACGCTCGCCTGATCCCGCAGACACCACAAAAGAGGCCCTTCCCGGGCAACCGGGAAGGGCCTCTTTGTTTCAGGGCACCGCCGGTCCGGCTTCGCCGGACGGCCAGTGCCGCCCCCTGGGGGGTGACGCGAAGCGGCGCGGAGGGGTCCTGCTACCCGCGTTTCTGGATCGTGTTGGCCAGGTGGCGCTCGCGGAAACGGCGCATCGCCCGGAACAGGATGGGCGGTGTGTAGTCCTGTGAAATCTTCCAGCGCAGCCCCCCGATCTTTTCGTTGGGGCGCTCGGCGAAGATCGTGGTGTGCGCCCCGTTCACCTCGGCCTCGGGGCGACCGTTCGTGTAATAGAACAAGGCCAGCGACTTGCGTGAATCGCCCTCGGGGCAGGTGAGCGGATCGGGGTGGCCGTGGAAGGTGTTGCTGGTCGGCGAGAAGATGGCCAGGCGGTTGAAGACCGGCAGGATCTTGGCGCCGCAGTAGGTGACCTCGCGGTCCCACAGCTCCAGGCTGCCGCCGTACTCTTCCTTCCAGTCCTTGTTCATGTAGAAGATGACGTTGATGCGGCGGTCCAGGAAGTTGGCGTCGTGCTTGTTGAAGTCGGCGTGCAACTTCAGGAGGCCCCCGCGCGGCGTCTGGTGCAAGCCGCCGCCGCGCATGCTCGGGTCGGCGATCATGTTGTCGATGCAGGTGACCTTCTCCAGGAAGCGAACAAAGGGCGCCGAGTTGAACTGGTAGAGCATCTGCCGCGTGACCGGCCCGAACTTGGTTTCGTCCACGCACACCAGCTTGCGCTCGGCAGGCCGGTTGTAGTTGTGCCACTCGATCTCTTGCGCCTTGGGAAACTCCTGCCACATCGCTTCGGCGATGTCCGGCGGCAGGAAGTTGTCGAACGCCATGTGGTTGAAGGGTGTGCCCAGCTTGTACTGGGCCTCGCCCTGCTCAGCGAGTTGCGCGTAGCGCGGGTCGTCAAACACAAACCGGTTGGCCAGATCTTTCAGTTCCACCAGGGACTCCTTTGAACACGGGGTCGAACGTCGACCCCTTCACAAAAAAGTCCTGAAACCGTTGGCCAGCGGCAGGATCAGCCCAGCAGCTCCTACGACTTGCGGGACTGCAGGTGACGACCCAGAACGCCCACCAGCACGGTGAGCCCATCGCCCAGCAGCGTGGTGAGACGCATGCTGACGGCCAGCCCGGTCGCCACCGCTCCGCCGGTGAGCGGAGACAGCAACACCACCATCATGGCCTCACGGACCCCCAGGCCACCGGGTGCACCCGGCACCACATAACCGACCACCCAAGCGCTGCTGAACAGCAGGGTGATGCTGAACCAATCGACATCAGGACGCGCGAAGAAAACTTCAGCCTGCAATTTCAGCACGTACCCCAGGATCATGAAGTTGACCAGGATCAACAGGGACACAAGTAAAGAGGTCCGCAGGCGCGGCAGGCGCAGCAGCTGCCCGCCGCCGATCTTCATGCTGAGCTTGGGCAACACGGTGTTGACCACCTTGATGCCCAGCCAGGGCAGCACCAGCGCCAGCGGCAGCAGCCAGGCCGCCTGCGCGGCGAAACCGGGGCTGACCGCCTGCACCGTGTTCAGGTCCCAGAGCACCCAGGTGGACAACAAGGCCAGCGACAGGCTGATGATCAGGTTCCAGATGCCCTCGAACACCGCCGTGCCCACCGCCACGCCGACCGGGATGCCGGTGGATTTGGCCAGCACGCCGCGCCCCAGAAACTGCCCGACGTTGCCCGGCAGGTACTTGCCCAGCTGGGAGATGAAAAACACCTGGACCGCGAGCCGCGTGGGCACGCGGTGCCCCTGGTCGGACATCAGCAGCCGCCAGACGTGGGTGCCGAAGAAGTGGGTGAGCACCACGCTGCACATGCTCAGGATCGCCACCGCCACGGTTCTGGCATTCAAGGCAATCGGCGGCAGCTGTTCAACGTGCTTCTTGAACGCCAGCAGGAAATAGGCGAAGGAGACCAGGACGGCTGCGTACATCAGCCACTTGAACAGGGTCTTGGCGTGCTTCATGAGATCGGTTGTCGAGGGGGCGGGGCGACCCGGGGAGGCTCCCGCCGGTCAGCGGGGCGCCGGGTGCAGGCCCGGTGAATGCGGCGTGCGCGGCGTGGCGCGAGAAGGCCCAAGTGTACCGACCCCACCACAGACGGGCCCTTGACGCAGGGCAAACGCCGGTCGATGTCAGGCGGTGCGCCCGAGCCGCTCCATCGCGTCGGCGAGCCAGTCCGGCGCCAGGGCCACGGGCCCGGTGAGGCTCACACGCCAGCCGCCCGGCTCCGCCGCCACCTCGGCCGCGCTCCCGCACCAGAGCAGCCAGGCCAGCCAGGCGCAGGCCGGCGCCGGCGCCGTTTCGCCGGCGGGCGCGGCCAGCAACGCGGTCAGGCCCGCGGCGTCCGGCAGGTGCACGGCCCCGTCCCGAACCTCACCGCCCAGCGCCTGCGCCAGCACCGAGAGCGCCTGGGCGTCGTCCGCGAGGGCGCCCCACTGCTGCATCCAGTGGCGCAGATGGGCGGCGATGCCCGCGCCGCGCCGCGCCTCGGCCTGCAGCAGGTCGGCATGGTCCCAGCGGTTCCAGTCCACCGCGGGTTCGACCCCGCCCACCACCAGGGCCGCGCGGGCAAAACCGGCCACGGCGGCCTCATGGGCCGCCTCGTGCACGGCGGCGCCGATCGTCAGCAGCGAGCCCAGCCGGCTGCCCAGCAGGCGGGACTGCTGCGCGAGCAGCTTGTCGCGCACGAGCCCGTCGCGCTCGCTGCGCAGCTCGGCCAGTTCCATGGCGTTCTTGAGGTCGGTGCGCAGGCTCTCCAGCTCCCAGGGCTTGGCGATGTAGCGGTAAATCTCGCCGGTGTTGATGGCGTCGATGGCCTCGCCCAGCTCGGAGTAGGCGGTGGTCAGCATGCGCACGATGTTCGGGTAATGCTGGCGCGCATGGCGCAACAGCTCGTTGCCGCGCTCGCCCGGCATGCGCTGGTCGCACACCAGCACCGCGATGTCGGCGTGGTGCGCGCCGAGCACCGCGCGGCCTTCTTCGACCGAATTCGCCGTGAGCACGGGCGCCAGCGGTCCCACCAGGCGCTCGAAATACTTCAACGCAATCGGTTCATCGTCAACGTACAGGATTTTGGTGGGTGTCATGTCGGCTCCTCGTCCGGATGTTCTTGGATAGGGGGAAAGTACAGACTGACCACGGTGCCGCCATCCGGGCCCGACCGGACCTCGATCGTGCCGCCCATCGAGGTCATCACCCGCTGGCAAAACACCAGGCCCATGCCGCTGCCGCCGCTGGCCGCGCGGGTGGTCACCGGTTCGTGGGTCAGGCGCCGCAACACCTCGGGGGCGATCCCGGGGCCGTTGTCGATCACCCGGATCACCGATTGCAGGGGCAGGCCCGGGGCGGGCGACCCCTGTTCGAGCAGCAGGTGAACGCGGGGCTGCCCGGGCGGCGCAGCCCGCAGGGCCATCAGCGCATTCTTCACCAGCGTGCAGATCACGAGATACAACAGATCACGCCGCCCCGGCAGCGTGAAATCGCGCGCCAGATCGCAGCCGAGCCACACGGCCTCACCCTCCTCGAAGGGGTATTCGTCCAGCACCGCCTGCACCAGGTCGCTGGCCCGCAAGCTGGCCGAACTGTCGGCATGGTAGGCGTCACGGGCGGTTTGCACAAACGAGGACACCAGCGACTGGGCGTAGTCCGACCGGCGCAGCGCGGCCTCCAGCATGGCCTTGACTTCACCCGGCCGGCGCTGGCCGATGCAGGCCACCTCGGGCCTGCAACCCAGTGCATCCAGGTGCCGGTCGCGCATCGCGGTGAGGTACCCGCTCACGGTCGCCAGCGGTGTCGTCACCTCGTGGGCCAGAAACCCCAGGGTTTCGCGCAAGGTGGCCTCGCGGCGCTCGATCAGCGCCTTGTCGCGCGCCCGCTCGCGGCTGTTGGCCAGCGCGCTGCGCAAGGCCTGGCGCGTGATCGTTTCGTCCAGCGGCTTTTCGAGGATGGCCTCCACATGCCCCTGGTTGACCGCGGCCATGGCCACGTCCTTGTCGGCGCAGGCCGACACCAGGAGGCGCGACACGTGGGGGTGTTCGCGCCGTGCGGTGCTCAGCAGCGCCACGCCGTCCTGGCCCGGCATGCTGTAGTCGGTCAGCAGCACCGCCACCTCGTGCCCGCGTTGCGCCAACAGGTCCAGCGCCTGCGCGACCCCGCCGGCCGTGAGCACGACGAACTCGTCGCCGTACTGTCGCGCGAACCACTTGAGGGCCATGGGCTCGTCATCGACCAGCAGGATGGCGTGGGCGTCCAGCGAGGAGGGCTTCAGACCGGGGGTGTCGGAGGTCATGTGGACGGTCTCGGCAGATCAAAGGTGAACTCGGTCCATTCACCCCACACGCTGTCCACGGCCAGGGTCCCGCCGTGGCGCTGCACGATGCCGTAGCTCACGCTCAGCCCCAGGCCCAGTCCGGCGCCGACATCGCGGGTGGTGAAAAACGGTTCGAACACCCGCCCGATGTGGGCCGGATCGATGCCCGGCCCGTTGTCGCGCACCGAAGTCTCCAGCCGCTCGCCCTGCTGCTGGACGCGCACCGCGATCTTCGCCCCCAGGCGCTGCACCGCCTGCAACGCATGCGCCGCATTGCTCAGCAGGTTGATCAGCACCCCGATGATGGCCGGCTCGTCGCCCAGCACATGGGTGTCCTGCGGCAGGTCCACCGTGACCTCGATGCCCTTGAGCTCGTAGCCCGCGAGCCGCAGGGCCGAGCGCACCGCGTTCTCCAGCAGGAACGGGCGCTGGCTGTCTTCCCCGGGCTTCTGGTAGGCGAAGGTCTTGAGGTCGGAGACGATGTTCTGCACCCGGGTCATGCCTTCGAGCGCGTCGTCCAGGCTCTCCTTGAGCATGGGGTCGGTCTTGGCCGCGGGCACCATCAGCCCCATGTTGATCGCCATCAGGCTGTAGTTGACCGGGTTGTTCAGCTCGTGCAGCAGGCCGGCGGAGAGCGTGCCGATGGCGGCCATCTTTTCGCGCTGCAGCAACTGGCCCTTGACTTCGGCCAGGGTGCGGTTGGTTTCCTTCAGCCGCTCGTTCTGCTCCGCCACCTGCTCCCGAAGGGCAAACAGGCGAAGGCGGCTCAACTCGGCAAAGTAGGTGCAACCCACACAGATGATGGCCGAGAAGGCCGTGAACAGCAGGTGCGCGACGAACTGGCCCGTGGTGACGATGCCGCCCGCGTGCCAGAAGCAGGCCACGGCATAGATGAGGCAGGTGAACACCCCGAACGCCAGCCCTTCGAGGTAGCTGATGGGCACGATCATGCCCACGGCGTACAGCGCCAGGTGCAGGCCCACGAAATAGATGGACGCCGCGCCTTCGGTCTGGGCGATCATCCAGGCGATCATGACCTGCGGCAGGACCAGCCACAGCAGGGTCAGCATCCGCACGTGGCGCCGCCCGAACTCGCCCTGGATGACCCAGAGGATCAGCAGGGTCGCCACCGCCACCAGCGCACGCACCAGCAGGAACACGGGCGCCTGCTCGGGATAGATCGCCATGTCCAGCCCGATGCCCGCCAGCACCAGCACGGCCGAGGTGACGCAGCCGGTCTTGCTGAACGCCAGCCGCACGTCCTGCACCGCCGCACCCAGTGACTGAACGGAGGCGTCGGTCATCAGGCCGTGACGCGCTCAAGCGCTGGGACAAGGAAGGACGCGAACACGTTCACGCCGGTGGCGTCGGTGAAGATCTTCTCGTCGCTCCGCCGGCTCGGAAGCACGCCCTGAAGGCGGGCCTCATCGCGGTAGATCAGGTACCACTCCAGCACATGCTCCATCACCCCGCGCTGGGAGTTGCTGGAGTGCACGTTGGTCACCAGCACCTGGCCGCCCGGCAGGGTTCTGGCGTGCAGGTACTCCAGCAGGCGGCTGCAGACCTTGTCCGACAGGTAATCGAACAGGCCGGCGCAGTAGGCAAAGTCGTAGGCCTCGCTCGCCTCCGTGGCGTCGGCCCGGGTGGCCCGCTTGAGCAGGTTGTGCACCGAGTCGTTGACCAGCTGGAACTGGACCGGCTTGCCCAGCTGCCGCCCCACCTCCAGCATCTTCGCGCGGGTGTGCTCCAGGGTCACTTCGCTGAAATCCAGCAGCGTGAAGTGCACGCTGTCCGGGTCGCCGCCGCCCAGCAGGAAGCGCTCCACCTCCACCGCCGGCCCGCAACCGATGTTCAGGATGCGCACCGGCCGGCCCAGGGTCCGCGCCCGGGCGCAGACCTGCTTCAGGTGGTCCACCAGGATGTCAATGCGGTTGCGGTGCGCCTGGGCCACGGCGGACTGCAGGAACAGCGCATTGATCATCTGGAAATAGGTCGTGCCGCCCTGCTGGGGGTCCGACAGGATCTGGTTCACCATCTCGTAGTCGCCGGCATAGCCCAGCGGCTTGGCGAACGTGCGGTACACAAAAGGCGCCCGCAGCAGCAGGGGGTGCAGGGAGGCCTGGGCGAAACTGCGGTAGGTGGCCAGGTCTTCCTCGGGCACGTCCTGGGTTTCGGCCTCCAGCGCGGCAAAGTACTGGGCCGCCGCCGTCATCACCGGCGACGCGATCTCCTGGAACACCGCCGGCGACACGCGGCCGTCAGCGTCCCTGGGCAGGGCACTGGAAAAGTCGGCATGGTCGGTCCACCGGGACACCTCCGTGAGGTAGGCGCGGATCTCGCTCACCGCCACCAGGTAGCCCCGCTTGATCTTGAACCGCCCGAACCAGTCCTCCACGAACCGCTGGGCCTGCTGGCCCACGCTGCCCGAGTCGCCCCGGGCCATGCTCAGGTCGGACCACTCGTCGATCAGGGCCAGCGACACCACGGCCATCAGCCCGGTGTTGAGCAGGCTCACCACCACCGCCTTGCCCTTGTAGATGCTGCGGTCACCCGAGCGGATGTTCAGCTCGGTGAGCACCTCGCTGACCTGGACGATGGAGTAGGGGTTGTAGACCTCCATCGCCAGCGAGCGCCGCTGCAGGCTCGTCAGGGTTCCGCGTGCAACTTCGCCCTGGCTGTTGCGGAATGTGACGACGGGGTCAAATGGACGCTGGAGTTGCACGGCGGGGTTGCTATCAAAAAGGGAGAGGCCGAGCAAAGCATCGACCGTAAACAATGAGCCCGAGCGCCAGTGTAGTCACCTGCGGCCGATGGCGTCGGGATCGACTGCCGATCCGCCGCACCCACCCCCTCTTGGCGAAAGAGCCCGGCCCGGGTGCCACCGGTCGGGCTCTCTGTGCACCCCCGCCACGGGGGTGGGTCACGGCGGCTCAGGCGCCGCCGCACCGTTCACACCAGCAAAGCATTCACCCGCTTGACATAGTCGGCGGGGTTGTCCGGCAGGCCACCTTCGGCCAGCAGCGCCTGGTCAAACAGGATGTGGGCCAGGTCGTCGAAGTGGGCGCTGCCTTCCAGCTTCTTCACCAGCGGGTGCTCGGCGTTCACCTCCAGGATGGGCTTGCTGGCCGGCGCCTGCTGGCCGGCGGCCTTGAGCATGCGGGCCAACTGGTTGGAGAGGTCGCCCTCGCCCACCACCAGACAGGCCGCGGAATCCACCAGGCGCGTGGTCACGCGCACGTCCTGCGCCTTGTCCTTGAGCGCCTCCTTGAGCCTGTCGAGCATGGGCTTGAAGCTCTCGGCGGCGGCTTCGGCGGCCTTCTTTTCTTCTTCGTCCTGCAAGGTGCCCAGATCGACCGCGCCCTTGGCCACGCTCTGCAGCGGCGTGCCGTCGAAGTCGTGCAGGTGCGACACGGCCCACTCGTCCACGCGGTCGGCCATCAGCAGCACCTCGATGCCCTTCTTCTTGAACACCTCGAGCTGCGGGCTGTTCTTGGCGGCGGCGAGGCTGTCGGCGGTGATGTAGTAGATCGCGGCCTGACCTTCTTTCATGCGCGCCTTGTAGTCCGCCAGGCTCACGCTCACCACGTCGGTGGCGGTCGAGGCGAAGCGCAGCAGCTTGGCGATCTTCTCGCGATTGGCGAAGTCTTCGCCCAGACCCTCTTTCAGCACCGCGCCGAACTCGGCGTAGAAGGCCGAGTACTTGCCGGCATCCTTCTCGGCCGCGGCCTTGTCTTCGGGTGTCACCACATCGGTGACACCGTCCGCGCCCTCTTCGGCCTTCGGCGCCACGTCCTTCTTCGCCAGGTCTTCCAGCATGGCCAGCACGCGGCGGGTGTTGCCTTCGCGGATCGCCTTGACGTCGCGGCTTTCCTGCAGCAGCTCGCGGCTGACGTTGAGCGGCAGGTCGGCCGAATCGACCACGCCCTTGACCCAGCGCAGGTACGAGGGCATCAGCGCCTCGGCCTCGTCCATGATGAAGACGCGGCGCACGTAGAGCTTGATGCCGGCCTTGCGGTCGCGGTTCCACAGGTCCATCGGAGCCTTGGCCGGGATGTAGAGCAGCTGGGTGTATTCGGTGCTGCCTTCCACGCGGTTGTGGCTCCAGGCCAGCGGGGCCTCCTGGTCGTAGCTGATGTTCTTGTAGAAATCGGCGTACTGCTCGTCGGAGATGTCTTTCTTGCTGCGCGCCCACAGCGCGTTGGCCGAGTTGGCGGCTTCCCACCCGTCCTGGGTCACGTACTCGCTCTTTTCGGCGTCCCACTCTTCCTTCTGCATCAGGATCGGCAGGCTGATGTGGTCGGAGTACTTGGTGATCAGCGACTTGAGCTTCCAGTGGCTCAGGTACTCGCCCGCGTCGTCGCGCAGGTGCAGGGTGATGGTGGTGCCGCGCGCGGCGCGCTCGATGGTCTCCACCTCGAACTCGCCCGTGCCGCCGCTGGTCCAGCGCACGCCCTCGGCCGCCGGCAGGCCGGCGCGGCGCGACTCGACCGTGATCTTGTCGGCCACGATGAAGCCCGAATAGAAGCCCACGCCGAACTGGCCGATCAGCTGCGCATCCTTCTTCTGGTCACCGCTCAGGTGGCTCATGAAGTCCTTGGTGCCGCTCTTGGCGATGGTGCCCAGGTGCTCCACCGCTTCGGCCTGGCTCATGCCAATGCCGTTGTCGGTGATGGTGATGGTCTTGGCGGCTTTGTCGAAGCCCACGCGCACGTCCAGGTTCGGCGCGTCTTCGAACAGCGCGGCGTTGTTCAGGCCTTCAAACCGCAGCTTGTCGCAGGCGTCCGACGCGTTGGACACCAGCTCGCGCAGGAAGATCTCGGGGTTGGAATACAGCGAATGGGTGACGAGGTGCAGCAGCTGCGCCACCTCGGCCTGGAAAGACAGGGTTTGTTTGCTCATGATTTCAATTGGCTAGAGAACGACTGACCGGCGAACACCGGTTCGAATAGCGCATCGCGCGGACCGGCATTCTGGCATTGGCATGCAGCTCCAGCGTTTTCGGCAAAGCTGAGCCGCAAAACAGATGATGGTGGCCAAGGCGGTTTCAAGAGGCCGCCAGCAACCCGGGCAGCCTTTCCCCGAGCAGGTCCAGCACCACCCGGGTCTTCAACGGCAGGCGCCGGCTGTGCGGCCACAGCAGGTGCATGGGAAAGCCGAACGGCACCGGCTCGTCGAACACCTGCAGCAATTGCCCGGAGGCCACGTCCGACGCCACCAGCCATTTCGGCAACCGCACCAGGCCCAGCCCGGCCACGCCCGCAGCGCACATGGCCTCGATGCTGTCGAACACCAGTGCCGGCGCGGGAATAGGCAGCGTGTCTTCTGACCGTTCGCCTTGACCGAAACGCCACGGCTTGGCGTCCCCTGCGCGGCCATAGACGATGAAGCGGTGCGCAGGGCATTGCGTGCGCAGGTCGGCCAGGTCAGCGGGCCGGCCCCTGGCCGCCAGGTAGGCCGGCGCGGCGTACACGCCCATCCACTGGTGCCCGACCGACCGCGCCGACAACACCGCGCTGTCGGGCAGCGCGCCGCTGCGCAGCGCCACGTCCACCCCGTCTTCCACCAGATCAACGCGCCGGTCGTTGAGCGACACATCCAGCACCAGTTCGGGGTGCTGCTGTGCCAGCTCCAGCAACAGCGGCACCACACAGCGGCGCCCCACCACGTCGGGCATGGACACGCGCACCCGCCCGGTGGGCACCAGCCGGCCGGCGTCGATGTCCTGCCGCGCGGCCTCCAGTTCCTGCAGCGCGCGGCGGCAGCGCTCGTAGCAGGCGGCGCCTTCATCGGTCAGGCTCTGGCTGCGGGTGGTGCGGTGGAACAGCCGCACGCCCAGGCGCGACTCCATCACCGAAACGCTCTTGGCCACCGCCGAGCGCGTGATGTGCAGGCGCTGCGCCGCCTGGGCAAAACTGCCGGCCTCCACCGCCGCCACGAACTCTTCTACGCCTCGAAATCGCTCGCTCATTGACGACTCCTGATAACCAGTATGGTGAAAATTATCCACCACACGAACACATACGGAACCAATAGCATCGGTCGCTCGTTCCAACCCTCTTGCAATCACACCCATGACCGATGCACCCCACACCCTTTCACGCTGGCAACTCAGCGCCTACGGCCGACAGCACCTGAGCTGCGTCGAAGCCCCCATGCCCACCCCCGGGCCGGGCCAGATCCTGGTGCAGGTGGCCGCCGCTTCGCTCAACTTCCGCGATCTGCTGATGATCGACAACGGCATGGGCGCGCCCTTCACGGCACCCTGGACACCCGGCTCCGACATGGCCGGGCGTGTGCTGGCCGTGGGCGGCGGCGTCACGCGTTGGCAAGCGGGCGACGAGGTGATCAGCACCTTTTACGCAGGCTGGATCGACGGCAAGCCCACGCCCGAGGTCTTCCCCCTGGGCGGCCCTGGCCCGGGCATGCTGGCTTCCCACGTGCTGCTGGACGCGCATTGGGTCGCGGCCGCACCGACGACGCTGAGCCCCGCGCAGGCCAGCACCCTGCCCTGCGCGGCACTGACGGCCTGGTTTGCGCTGATCGAACAGGGCGCACTGCGCGCCGGCCACACCGTGCTGATCCACGGCACCGGCGGCGTCGCGCTGTTCGGCCTGCAACTGGCGCGCCTGCACGGCGCGCGCACGGTGGTGGTCTCGGGCGACCCGGCCAAGCGCGCGCAGGTGCTGGCGATGGGCGCCACGCACGCACTGGCGCGCGATGCCGACTGGGTGGCCGAGCTGCGCGAGCTGACCCAGGGCCACGGCGCCGACCACGTGCTGGAGCTGGTGGGCGGCGCCAACGTGGAGCGCTCGGTGCAAGCCCTGGCAGCGGGCGGGCGGTTGTCGGTCATCGGCGTGCTCGACGGCGACCGCATCGGTACATCGGCCTACCCACTCATCCGCCACCAGACCGTGCTGCAAGGCATCAACGTGGGTCATCGCCGTGCCCTGGAGGACCTGGTGCGCGCCGTCGACGTGAACGGGCTCACGCCCACCATCGCCGCCAGCTATGCGGCCAGCGACCTGCCCGCCGCGCTGGACCACCTGGCCCGAGGCGCCTTCGGCAAGGTCGTGGTCACCTTCTGACGCGGCGAACCGGCACCCGCCAAGCCCGCCAGCCCACCGTCCGGCGAGCGTTCAAGCCGCGGGCGCCAGCCAGTGCAGCAGTTGCTGCGCCACCTCCGGGCTGGAGAGCAGATCCAGGTGGCCGGTGCGGTAGGCGATGTGCTGGCTGTCCTTCGCAAACACCAGCCGGCGCGCCGGGTCGTCGTGCTGCCCCAGCGCGCTCTGCAAGGGCACCAGCCCATCGCCGGTCAGCCGGTCCGCAAGCAGCCCGCGCTGGCTGGCCAGGGTCGCCGCCACGGCGAAACAGGCCACACCCTCGGGCAACGGCAGCGGCACGCGGTGGTCGTCGGACGATTCAAAACGGTCGCGACCCTGCCAGTCCACGTCCTGCACGTGCCCATGGCGCAGGTCGGTGATGCCCGCGCTGCGGATCTTGCCCAGCCGGGCGAACGGCGCCGTGTGCGGCGACGACGCCAGCAGCAGGTCCACCCCGTGGCCCGCGCGCTCCAGCGGCGCGCCGTGGTGCGGCGTGCCCAGAAACACCAGCTCACGCAGCAGCCCCGGCCAGCGCTGGCCCGCCTCGCGCCCCACCTGCACGGCCGAACGGGCCACCAGCCCGCCCATGCTGTGGCCCACGATGGTGATGCGCTCCAGCGGCAACGGCCAGGCGGCCACCAGCCGTTCCAGCTGCATCGCCAGCTCGCGCCCGTTGGTGGACGTGTGCAAGCCGGTGTTGTAGCGCAGGTAGACCGGCGTGCAGCCCAGCGCCTGCGCAAGGAATTCGCCATGGTCATGGCCGCTGCGGTGCCACTGTGTGTCGTTCATGCTCAGGCCGTGCACCAGCAACATCAGGTGCGGGCTGGCCAGTTCGCCCAGCTGCATTTTCAGTGGCGCTGGCGCCAGCGGCAGGGCCCGCCCGCCCTGGCGCAGCTCCATGGCCTGCGCCAGCGGGTTGCCAAAGCTCTGCAAGCGGTCGCCCAGCACGCCGTTCAGCGCCGCGAGCACCGCCTCGCGCGCGGGCGAGGCTTCGGGGTGATCGGCCGGGTCGTCCACCAGCGGCAGCAGCGCGGCCAGCGCCCCGTCCAGCCCATGGCCCACGATGTGCGCCACGCCGCGAACGCCCCGGTAAACCTGCCCCGTCAGGCCGCTGGCCTGCTCATCCGAAGCCCCGCTGGACAAGCCCAGCCGCCGCCGCACCGACTGGTGCACCCCCTCGGTGATGTTGATCACGCCCTGGGTCGCGTGCGATGCCAGCTGCGCTGCGGCCCGCAGGTCCGACGGGCGCAGGTGGCGCAACAGGGCTCGCTTGGGGTTGTTGGGTGTGGTGGGAGCGGTCATGGACCATTGTGGCCGGGGCTACATCTGCACAGTGGTGGAACAGCTCTATTCAAAGCTTTTCGAGCGAGCACTCCGCCATCTGCGATCAGCGTTCGCGACACTAATAAGCAACCAAGCCGAACACCACCAGAAACTAGACCTAAAAAGCGAAGGCTACGGACGCCTGAACAGTCCAAGCCGCCTTGGCACCCACAATCAGTGGGACCGCCAACATCGCCAGCACCATCACAGGCTTGCCGTGGTTCGGCGCCATGCCGCCATAGGTCATGGCATAACGGTAAATGTCAGCACACCCGCTGCTGCCGCGGCGATCAGCAGACGGACCGCCAACGGCAACGTGATGGCACTGCGTTTTCCTACGTTCACGCGCTTCCCTACCTACCTCAGAACGACTCCCCCACCCCCAAATACCGCCATTGCCCCACCGGCAGATTGCCCAGCACCACGTTGCCGATGCGGATGCGCTTGAGGCCCACCACGTGCAGGCCCACCTGTTCGCACATGCGGCGGATCTGGCGCTTCTTGCCTTCCTTGAGGATGAAACACAGTTGCTCGGGGTTCATCCAGTCCACCTTCGCGGGCAGCAGGGGCTGGTCGTCCAGGCTCAGGCCGTGGCGCAGCCGGGCCAGCTGGGCGGCGGGGAAAACGGACTGCACGTCTTGCGTGACCACGCCCGCGCCGTGCGGGCCGTTGGGCGCGTAGTGCACGCGCACGAGGTATTCCTTTTCGATGCCGCTGTTTTCGCCGATGAGCTGGCGCGCGATGCGGCCGTCCTGCGTGAGCACGAGCAGGCCGACGGAGTCGATGTCGAGCCGGCCGCAGGGCGCGAGGCCGCGGGTGTGTTCGGGGGCGAAGCGGCGGCCATCCGCCGGGTGGCGGGCGTCGCCGCGCCACTGGCTGGGCGCGCCGATCAGCGTGGCGGCGGCTTCGTGGCCGTCTTCGGGCTGGCCGCTCACGTAGCCCATGGGCTTGTGCAGCAGGATGGTGACCTGCCCCGCTTGCTGGTGGCGCGCCTGGGGCAGCACCTCCACATTGGCGTCGGGCGCCACGGGCATGCCCATGACGGCGGGTTCGCCGTTGACCAACACCCAGCCGCGCGCGATCCATTCGTCGGCCTCGCGGCGCGAGCACAGACCGAGGTCGGCCATGCGTTTGTTGAGGCGGATCTCGCCGCGCACGTTGCCGACGCGGGCGAGGTCGGGCCGGTGCGGTTGCACCGGGCGCGGCGCGGCGGAAGGGGCGCGCGGTGGGCGGTCGCCGTGGGGCACGTCGCGCGGGTCGGCGCGGCGCGGGGCCGGGCGTTCGCTCCAGCCGCGGTCGTCGCCGCGCGGAGCGGCCCCAGGGCCTGAGCGCGGGCGGTCACCGGTGGGGCGTGGGCCTGCGGGCCGGTCGCTGCCCGGGCGGTCGGCCCCGTAGCGCGGGCGCTCGCTGCGTTCGCCTTCGGGGCCTGCGCGCTTGGCGCCGAAACCGGCCGAGGGCTCACGCGGCGGCTTGGGGGCAGAGGCTGAAACGCTCTTGGCGCGGGCCGGGCCGGGCGGGCGCACCGGCGCGCGGCGCGGCGCAAACGGGTCGGGAGCGGTCTTTTTGGCGGCGCCCGGGGTGAGCTTGAGGGTGCGTGCGGGCTTGTCGGTGGTCATGGTGGGGATCATCCCAGATTGGCGACAGGACGCGACCCAACCTCACGGGGCCACTCAAAAAACCACGACACAATAGAGGCCTTTCGGCCTATACCATCAGGGAGCATTTTCTTGAAATCCATTGCCGCCTCGGGCGCCGTCTTGTCCCTCCTGTTGCTGAATGCCTGCGCCACCAGGCCCGAATCGGTTCAGGCCAAACCGATTTCCCAGAGCAAATACGAAGGACACGCCTGTGCCGATCTGCGCGAAGCGTTCACCGACTTGCGCGCCGATGAAACCAGATTGAGCGATGAAATGAGCAGCACCGCCAACGGTCAGCTGGGCATGAACGTGCTGGGCGGCGTGCTGATGGCAACCACGGGCATCGGTTTTGCTCGCACCACAAACAACCAAGGCCACGCACATGCGCTGGCTGAGGTGCGCGGTCACCTGGTGGCCATCAGGGATCAGGCCAACAGCACCTCTTGCGTGCTGCCTGAGGAAACCGCCGCAGCAAGATGAGCCCGCTGGGCACAATTGATGCCTTGTACCGATCCATCAGGGTGTCTTTCATGAAACGTTTCCCCGCCACCTGCGCTGCCTTGAGCCTCTTGCTGTTGAGCGCGTGTGCCACGCGGTCCAACCCGGATGAGGAGCCACCGATTTCCGAGCGCACGTACGCGGATCACAGCTGCGCGGACCTGGGCGCGGCCTGGCGCGACATGCGCGACCACGAAGACCAGCTGAGCGGCGAGGTCGCGCGCATCGCCAGCGGGCAACCGGTCACCGATTCCCCGCGGCCACCGAAGGACCGCGGTCACGCCCAGGCGCTGGACGCGGTGCGCGCCCACATGGACGCGATCCGGGCACGCGCGAACCGCATGTCGTGCGCCATGCCGGCGGGAACCACAGCGCGGAATTGAGGTTCACGCGGACGCCCACCGAAGCACTCACCCGTCGCCGGAAACGCAGTGGACCCAGCTCCGCCGGGCCACAACTCCACCGGAGCGCGTGCCTCACCCCAGAACGCGGTGGAACCGGCTCCGCCGGGCCACTCGCGTTGTCCCCCTGGGGGGAAGCCGCGAAGCGGCGCAGGGGGGAACCTATAACTGCCCTTGCCGCAGCGCGGCGAGGTCAAGCACCCGCAGGCCGCCGTACTCGATGCGTATCCAGCCCTTCTCAGCCAGCGTGGACAGCGCTTCGTTGACCCGCTGGCGCGAGAGGCCGACGAGGTACGCCAGCTCCTGCTGGGTGATGCGCAGGATGCCACCCACGTTGGGCGAGAGCAGCGGGTGGAACAGCGCCGCAAGGTTGCGCGCCACGCGCAGGTCGGGGTTGTTGATGCGGTCGATCTCGCGCGCGGCGATGAACTGGCCCAGCCGCTCGTTGAGCTGGAGCATGACAAACCGGTTGAAGCCGATCGAGTGGTCGAGCAGCCAGTCAAAGGTCTCGACCGGCAGGCCGGCCACGTGGCTGCGGCGCAGGGCCTGGATGTTGTAGCGGTACTGCTCGTGTTTGAGCACCGTGCCCTCGCCGAACCAGCCGCCCGGCGCCACACCGGTGAAGGTGATCACCGGGCCCTGCGAGTCGTCGTTGCTCATCTTGAGCAGACCGTCGAGCAGGCCGAACCAGTAGGTGACCGGTCGGCCAATGCGGCAGATGTAGTCGCCGACCTGCGCCTGCGTCACCACCAGCGCGTCCACCGCGCGCTGCCGCTCGCTCTCGGTCAGGCGCTGCAGCCAGGGAATCTGGGCCAGTTCGCTGGTCTCGGGCGCACGGGCGCGCTCGCGCAGCGCGGCACCGGTGCGGGCGGTGTTGGTGAAGCTCATGGGCGGCAAAAAGCTAAGGGAAAGTCCTAGCAGGGATGAACCCTCAATTGTCGTCGTACCGACAACATAACGTCAAACATCTGCCTAACATCGCGCCCAGAATGATTTGAACGTGGGGTGCCCCACAGACCCCGGAAGCGGTCTGCCACGACCCTCGGACCCAGGAGACTTCGGCAATGCAAACGACTTTCCCCCGGCTTTTGCTGGCTCACGCGAAGCAGCGTCCCGACGCGGCCGCGATGCGCGAAAAGGAATACGGCATCTGGCAGACCACGACCTGGGCCGCCATGGCGCAGCTGGTGGAGGCCATTGCCTGCGGCCTGCACCAGGCCGGCCTGCAGCGCGGCGAGCACATGGTGGTGATCGGCGCGAACCGCCCCCGCCTCTACGCCACCATGCTGGCCGCGCAGTCGCTGGGCGCGATCCCCGTGCCGCTGTACCAGGACGCGGTGGGGGGCGAGTGCGTGTTCCCCATCAACAACGCCGAGGTGCGCTTCGCGGTGGTGGAAGACCAGGAGCAGGTCGACAAGATGCTGGAGATCCGCGACCGCTGCCCGCAGCTCACGCACATCTACTACGACGACCCGCGCGGCCTGCGCAACTACGACCAGCCCGGCCTGGGCGCGCTGGAAGAACTCATCGGCGCCGGTCAGGCATTTTCCAAGATCCACCCGCAGCTCTTCAGCCAGCAGGTGGACATGGCGCAGCCCGACGACGTGGCCGCGATGTTCTTCACCTCGGGCACCACCGGCAACCCCAAGGGCGTGGTGCACACGCACCACACGCTGATCAACCGCGCCGACGTGGGCGCGCGTTTCGACAAACTGACCAGCGCCGACGAGGTGCTGGCCTACCTGCCGCCGGCCTGGATCGGCCAGAACATCTTTTCGTACGCGCAGTGGCTGGTGGCCGGCTACGTGGTGAACTGCCCGGAGTCGGGCGCGACCGTCACCATCGACCTGAAGGAAGTCGGTCCCACCTACTACTTCGCGCCGCCGCGCGTGTTTGAAGGCCTGCTCACCACGGTGATGATCCGCATGGAAGACGCGGGCGCGCTCAAGCGCAAGATGTTCCACACCTTCATGGACGTGGCCCGCCGCGTCGGCCCGTCCAAGATGGACGGCAAGTCGGTGGGCTTCATGGACGGCCTCAAGTACGCGCTGGGCAACCTCTTTGTGTACGGCCCGCTGCGCAACAGCCTGGGCCTGTCCCGCGTGCGCGTTGCCTACACCGCCGGCGAGGCCATCGGCCCCGACCTGTTCAGCTTCTACCGCTCCATCGGCATCAACCTCAAGCAGCTCTACGGCTCGACCGAAACCGCCGTGTTCGTCTGCCTGCAGCCCGACCACGAAGCGCGTGCCGACACCGTGGGTGTGCCCTGCGAGGGCGTGGAAATCAAGCTCAGCGAGACCGGCGAGATCCTGGTGAAGTCGCCCGGCCTGCTCAAGGGTTACTACAAGAACCCCGAGGCCACGGCCGAGGTGCTCACCGCCGACGGCTGGTACCACACCAGCGACGCCGGCTTCATCGACGCCTCGGGCCACCTGAAGATCATCGACCGCGTGAAAGACGTGGGCCGCATCAAGGGCGGCAGCAACGACGGCGCCATGTTCGCGCCCAAGTACGTGGAAAACAAGCTCAAGTTCTTCTCGCAGATCAAGGAGGTGGTGGCCTACGGCGACCAGCGCGAGAAGGTCTGCGTGATGGTGAACATCGACTTCGAGGCCGTGGGCAACTGGGCCGAGCGCCGCAACCTGCCCTACGCCGGCTACACCGACCTGGCGCAGAAGCCCGAGGTGTACGAGCTGATCCGCGAGTGCGTGGAGAAGGTCAACGCCGACCTGAGCCGCGACGAGCTGCTGGCCGGCAGCCAGATCAGCCGCTTCCTGGTGCTGCACAAGGAGCTGGACGCCGACGA
>NZ_JADMKB010000108.1 GCF_018780075.1 Hydrogenophaga sp. | reverse complement strand
GCGCTGGCGCTGCGGCCCGACGTGCTGTGGCTCGACATCCGCATGCCGGGCCAGAGCGGGCTGGAAGCCGCCGCCGAACTCGCCGATGAGTGGCCCGCCGACACCCCGTTTCCCGCCATCGTCTTCGTCACCGCTTACGACCAGTACGCCGTGCAGGCTTTTGAGGCGCAGGCGGTGGACTACCTGCTCAAGCCGGTGCAGCCCGAGCGCCTGGCACGCTCGGTGCAGCGCGTGCAGCAGGTGCTGGCGCAGCGCAGCCCCGCCGACGTGGCCGCGCCGCTGGAACACACGCTGACCCAGCTGCGCGCCCTGCTCGCGCCTGCGGTGGCGGCCACGCCCAGCGAGCCGCTGCGCGTGATCCAGGCCAGTGTGGGCCAGCAGATCCGGTTGGTGCCGATCGACGAGGTGCTGGTGTTCGAGGCCGCCGACAAATACGTGCGCGTGCTGACCGCCAGCGAAGAGCTGTTGATCCGCACTCCCCTCAAAGAGCTCATTCCCCAGCTGGACGCCGGCCTGTTCTGGCAGGTGCATCGGAGTACCGTGGTGCGCGCCACCGCCATCCACAGCGTGCACCGCGACGAAGCCGGCAAGCTCAGCCTGGCACTGCGCGGGCGGCCCGAGCGGCTGGCGGTGAGCCGGCTCTGTGCGGGTCGTTTCAAGGCAATGTGAGGCCCGAGGTGCGGCGCCGGTAGCGCGCCGGGGTTTCCCCCACCCTGGCGGCGAACAGGCGCGAGAAGGTCGGCAGATCGCCGTAACCGACCGCCTCTGTGACACGGGCCAGGCTCCAGCCGCTCTCTCTGAGCAGCCGCTTGGCCTCCTCCACACGGGCCTGCTGCAGCAACACCAGAGGTGGATGCCCGCTTTCAGCCTTCACCCGGCGCAGCAGGGTTCGCGGGCTGACATGGAACGCCCGCGCCAGGCGGGCCAGATCGTAGGGTTCGGCCAACCGCGTCCGGAGCCACTGCTCCACCGACTGGGCAAATGAGGGCATGGGCAGAGGGCGCAGGCTGGCGTCCACATACGGCGCCTGCGAGGTCCGGCCATCGGACAGCAGGGCCATCCGGGCTGTGGCCGCTGCCACCCGGGCGCCGAGCGAGCGCCGCACCAACAGAAGGCTCAGATCGAACACCGAACTCACCGCCCCGGTGGTGAGCACCGCGCCGTCCTCCACCAGCACCGCGTCGGGCACCAGCCTGACCTGCGGGTAGCGCTGCACCAGCTGCGGCGCGCACAGCCAGGCCGTGGTCGCCCGTCGGCCATCAAGCAGCCCCGCCTGCGCCAGCAGGAAAGCGCCCACGCACACACCCGCCACCGCGCTGCCACTGGCAAAGGTCTTCCGAATGAAGACCAGTTCCCGCTGCAGCGGCGCCAGCCGCGCCTCCCAGTCGTCGAGCCGATCAATGTCCAGCCCCGGCACGATCAGCACATCGATGGCCGCTGCGGGCGGTTGGACCGACAGCACCAGCCCACCCGCCATGGTCACACGCCGCCCATGCAACCCCACCACCTGCAGCTCCAGCCGCATGGCCGGCGGGGTGCGCTGCGCACGTGCCAGATGGCCCGCCAGGCGCAGCACATCGACCACCGCAAAGACCTCGGCCCCCACACAACCCGGATAGGCCAGGATCGCAATGCGCAGGGTGCGGGGAAGAGATGTGGTCGGCATGGAAAGGGCTGAGTTTTCAGGCAACCGGACTGTGGCGGCATCACCATCAAAGATGGCGATACCGCCATGTTAACGATCAGGAACCCGGTTCCACAATGGGCGCGCTGTTCAAAGGAACCCACCATGCGCATCACCCAACTCCGCAACGCCACCCTGATCCTGCACCTTGGCGATCGTCATGTGCTGATCGACCCCATGCTGGCCCCACGCGGCGCCCTGCCCCCGCTGCGCCTGCTCGACGGCGTGCGCGAGCGCAACCCAACGGTGGCACTGCCCGCCGGAGCCGACGGCCTGCTGGACCAGGTGACCCACTGCCTGATCACGCACTGCCAGAAGGGCCACTTCGATCACCTTGACACCGCCGGCAAGCGCTGGCTGCGCGAGCGTCGGATTCCCGTCATCTGCACCCCACACGATGCACCGTACCTGCGCCAACGCGGCCTTCGGGTGGAGGCCCTGCCCGAGGGACACGCCGAGGGCGTGCCATTTTTGAAGGGCGGCATCCGCACAGTACGCTGCACCCACGGCCACGGTCTGGTGGGCCGGTTCATGGAGCACGGTGTGGGCTATCACATCACCCTGCCCGGCGAACCCTCGCTGTACTTGGCAGGCGACACCGTGCTCACCCCCGAGATCGAAGCTTTCGTGCAGCAGCGGCAGCCCCAGATATGCGTGGTGCCGGGCGGCGGTGCGCGCTTCGACGTGGGTGGCGACATCATCATGGGCCTGGAACAGGTGGTGGCCTTTACCCGCCTGGCACGAGGCACCGTGGTGGTCAACCACCTCGAAGCCATCAGCCACTGCCCCGTCACACGCTTGCAGTTGCGCGCGGCGGCCAACGACGCCGGGCTGGGCGCACGCCTGCGCGTGCCCGCCGACGGCGAGACGCTGGACTTCGACGCCGCCTAGAAACTGCCCGTGAACCGGTACCGCGCCGCTGGGTGCCACATCGCCGCCACCGACGCCACCTGTCCCTGCGAATGCGTCTGCCGGCGCAACACCAGGCAAGGCTCTTCGGGCGCCATGTGCAGCATCTCGGCCACGTCGCGCGGCGGGAGGCAGGCTTCGATCACGAAGCGCACGCCCTGCAGCGGCGCCACCCGCATCAGGTAGGCGTTGGGCGTCTGGCTGTTGAAGTCCATCTGCAGGTAGTCCGGCGCCACCGTCGGGTTGACATGGCGGTCTTCCACCTGGATCGGCTCGCCGTCCTCGAAGTGCACCACCACCGAATGGAACAGCGGCTGCTCGGCCTTCAGCCCGAACTGCCGCCCCAGCGCCTCGCCGGCCTTGGTGCGCTCCAGCTTGTGCAACTCGCTGCGGTGCACGTGGCCACGCGCGGCGATCTCTTCGGCAATGTTGCGGATCTCGACCAGCGTGGCCTGGTACTTCTGCTGTGCCACGTAGGTGCCCGAGCCCTGCACCCGCTCCACGATCTGCTCGTCGCTCAGCTCGCGGATCGCGCGGTTCACCGTCATGCGCGACACGCCGAAGGTGCGCGCCAGCGCCTCTTCGCCCGGGATCGCGTCGCCCTCCTGCCAGATGCCGCTCTGGATCTGCGCCAGCACATGCTGCTTCACCCGCAGGTAGGCGGGCGTGCGGTCTGCGGCGGTGGGCAGGGGGGTGGAACCGTTGTTCATAGGGTTTCTACCAGGGTGCAAACCGATGAAGTGGTATTGACAGCAGTCATTATGGCCAGATAAAGTTGTATATACATATCGAAGACAGCCATTTCGATATGTATAGCCATACCATCGAGACAGACCCGAGGAAACCGCCCATGAACACCCGCACCGCCACGGCGTCCAGCCCGCCCGTCCCCACCGCCGCCTTCCTGCGCCTGCTGGCCTACAGCAGCATCGGCCTGGTGATGTTTTTCCTGCCGCTGGAGATCGCCGGCAAGACCACCATCCTGTTCGACCACGCCGCCACCTACCTCGCCCAGCAGCAGCGCAGCCTGTCGATCGCCCTGGTGCTGGTGCTCATGGCCTGGGGCGCGGCCGCGCCCTTCGTCAAAGGCAGCTGGCGAGCCAGCACCACCACCGCCGTGTTCAGCGGGCTCAAGGTCGCGGGCCTGGTGCTGGCGCTGATGTACCTCACCGGCACCGGCCCGGCGGTGCTGTTCCAGAAGGACATGCTGCCCTTCCTGTTCGACAAGCTCGCGCTCACCGTCGGCCTGATCGTGCCGCTGGGCGCGGTGGCGCTGGCCTTCCTGGTCGGCTTCGGTCTGCTGGAGCTGGTGGGGGTGCTGATGCAGCCGGTCATGCGGCCGATCTGGCGCACGCCGGGCCACTCCGCGATTGACGCCGTCGCCTCATTCGTCGGCAGCTACTCGGTCGGCCTGCTGATCACCAACCGCGTCTACCTCGACGGCAAGTACACGGCACGCGAAGCGGCCATCATCGCCACAGGGTTCTCCACCGTCTCGGCCGCCTTCATGATCATCGTGGCCAAGACGCTGAACCTGATGGACGCGTGGAACTTCTACTTCTGGTCCACCTTCGTGATCGCCTTCGCCGTCACCGCGATCACCGCCTGGATGCCACCGATCTCGCGCATGGACAACACCGGCGGCGTGAGCGACACCCTGCCCGTCGGCCGCAACCGCTGGCAAGCCGCCTGGGACGCCGGCCTGGCCCAGGCCAACGGCGCGCCGCCGCTGTGGCGCGTGCTGCGCGACAACCTGCGCGACGGCCTCGCCATGGCCAGCGCGGTGGTCCCCACCATCCTCGCCGTCGGCCTGATCGGCCTGCTGCTGGCGCGCTACACCCCGGTGTTCGACGTGCTGGGCCTGTTGCTGCTGCCCTTCGTGTGGATCGGCGGCCTGGCCGAACCGGTCGCCACCAGCAAGGCCCTGGCCTCGGGCCTGGCCGAGATGTTCCTGCCCGCGCTGCAACTCAAGGGCGCCGACCCGGTGGTGCGCTACGTCGCCGCCGTGGTCTCGGTCAGCTCGGTGCTGTTCTTCTCCGGCTCGATCCCCTGCGTGCTGGCCACGCGCATCCCGATCTCGCTGCGCCAGATGGTCGGCGTCTGGTTCGTGCGCACCGCGCTGAGCATCCTGATGGCCGCCGGCATCGGCCACATCGCCCTCGCACAAGGCTGGATAGCCTGACCCCACACCCTTCCTCATACGCACCACTTTTCTTCAGGAGTCTCCCATGACCACCAACACCGACCCCCGCCTCGACCCCACCCGTGTCATCCGCGCCCCGCGCGGCAACACGCTGACCTGCAAGAACTGGATCGCCGAAGCCGCCTACCGCATGATCCAGAACAACCTCGACCCCGAGGTCGCCGAGAACCCGCAGCACCTCGTGGTCTACGGCGGCATCGGCCGCGCCGCGCGCGACTGGGCCTGCTTCGACCAGATCCTCGCCTCGCTGAAAGACCTGAACGACGACGAAACCCTGCTGGTGCAGTCGGGCAAGCCGGTCGGCGTGTTCAAGACCCACAGCAACGCCCCGCGCGTGCTGATCGCCAACAGCAACCTGGTGCCCAAGTGGGCCAACTGGGAACACTTCAACGAACTCGACCGCAAGGGCCTGTTCATGTACGGCCAGATGACCGCCGGCAGCTGGATCTACATCGGCAGCCAGGGCATCGTGCAGGGCACGTTTGAAACGTTCGTGGAAGCCGGCAAGCAGCACTACAACAATGACCTGTCGGGCAAATGGATCCTTACCGCCGGCCTCGGCGGCATGGGCGGAGCGCAGCCCCTGGCCGCCACACTGGCCGGCGCCTGCTCGCTCAACATCGAGTGCCAGCAGAGCAGCATCGACTTCCGCCTGCGCACGCGCTACGTCGACAAGCAGGCGCGCGACATCGACCATGCGCTCGAACTGATCCAGCAGCACACCGCCGCCAGGGAAGCCGTCTCCATCGCCCTGCTCGGCAACGCGGCCGAAGTGTTGCCCGAGCTGGTCAAGCGCGCCCAGGCCGGCGGCATCAAGCCCGACCTGGTGACCGACCAGACCTCGGCGCACGACCTCATCAACGGCTACCTGCCGGTGGGCTGGAGCGTGGCGCAATGGAAGGCCGCGCAGAAGGACCCGGCGCAACACGCCCGCCTGACCGCTGAGGCCGCACAAGGCTGCGCGGTGCACGTGCAGGCCATGCTGGACTTCCAGAGCATGGGCATTCCCACCGTGGACTACGGCAACAACATCCGCCAGGTCGCGTTCGACCAGGGCGTGCAGAACGCGTTTGATTTCCCCGGCTTCGTGCCGGCCTACATCCGCCCCATGTTCTGCGAGGGCAAAGGCCCGTTCCGCTGGGTCGCGCTCTCGGGCGACCCGGAAGACATCTACAAGACCGACGCCAAGATCAAGGAACTGTTCCCGAACAACCACCACACCCACCGCTGGCTCGACATGGCGCGTGAACGCATCGCCTTCCAGGGCCTGCCCGCGCGCATCTGCTGGCTCGGCCTGGGCGAGCGCCACATCGCTGGTCTGGCCTTCAACGAGATGGTTCGCAAAGGTGAACTGAAGGCGCCCATCGTCATTGGTCGTGACCACCTCGACACCGGCTCGGTCGCCAGCCCCAACCGCGAGACCGAGGCCATGAAGGACGGCACCGACGCCGTGAGCGACTGGCCGCTGCTCAACGCCCTGCTCAACACCGCCGGCGGCGCGAGCTGGGTCAGCCTGCACCACGGCGGCGGTGTGGGCATGGGTTACTCGCAACACTCGGGCATGGTGATCGTGGCCGACGGCAGCGACGCCGCCGCCGAACGCCTGGCGCGTGTGCTGGTGAACGACTGCGGCTCGGGCGTGATGCGCCACGCCGATGCGGGCTATGAGCTCGCCATCGCCACGGCCAAGAAGCAAGGCCTGAAACTCCCGATGGTGGCCTGAGCCCAACAACAAGACATTGACAACATGACCCACACCCTCACCCTGCAACCCGGCCAGATGAGCCTGGCCGACCTGCGCACTGTCTGGCAGCAACCGGTCGCGGTGCAGCTGGACGCCAGCGCCCACGCCGGCATCGCGGCCTCGGCCGCCGCCATCCACGCCATCGTGCACAAAGGCGATGCGGCCTACGGCATCAACACCGGCTTCGGCAAGCTCGCCAAGACGCGCATCCCCGACGATCAGCTGGAACTGCTGCAGCGCAACCTGATCCTGTCGCACTCGGTCGGCACCGGCGAACCCATGAGCGACGCCACCGTGCGCCTCGTGGTGCTGATGAAGGCCGCGAGCCTGGCGCGCGGCTACTCGGGTGTGCGCCCGGTGGTGATCGACACCCTGCTGGCCCTGCTCAACGCCGGCATCACGCCGCTGATCCCGGTCAAGGGCTCGGTCGGCGCCTCGGGCGACCTCGCGCCGCTGTCGCACATGACGCTGGCCCTGATGGGCGAAGGCGATGTGCTGGTCGGTGGCCAGCGCGTCCCGGCCGCCGCCGCGCTCAAAACCGCCGGCATCGCCCCGCTCACGCTCGCGGCCAAGGAAGGCCTGGCGCTGATCAACGGCACCCAGGTGTCGACCGCGCTCGCGCTGCACGGGCTCTTCATGGCCGAGCGCCTGCTCGAAGCCGGCACCGTGATCGGCGCGCTCTGCGTCGACGCGGCCAAGGGCAGCGACGCGCCGTTCGACCCGCGCATCCACGCCGTGCGCGGCCAGCCCGGCCAGATCGCCGTGGCCGCCGCCACACGCGCCCTGCTCGCGGGCAGCCAGATCCGCCTCTCGCACGTGGTGGACGACGAGCGCGTGCAGGACCCTTACAGCCTGCGCTGCCAGCCGCAGGTCATGGGCGCCTGCCGCGACCTCATCGCCAACGCCGCGCGCACCCTGCTGACCGAAGCCAACGCCGTCACCGACAACCCGCTGGTCTTCACCGACACCAACGAGGTGCTCTCGGGCGGCAACTTCCACGCCGAGCCGGTGGCCTTCGCGGCCGACACGCTGGCGCTGGCGATTGCCGAGATCGGCGCCATCTCCGAGCGCCGCATCGCGCTGCTGATCGACAGCACGCTCTCGGGCCTGCCGCCCTTCCTGGTGGACAACCCGGGCCTCAACAGCGGCTTCATGATCGCCCACGTCACCGCCGCCGCGCTGGCTTCGGAAAACAAGTCGCACGCCCACCCCGCCAGCGTCGACAGCCTGCCCACCAGCGCCAACCAGGAAGACCACGTGAGCATGGCCACCTACGCCGGGCGCCGCCTGGCCGAGATGGCCGACAACACCGCCACCATCCTCGGCATCGAGTGGCTGGCCGCCGCGCAGGGCGTGGACTTCCACCGCCCGCTCGCCACCTCGCCGCGCCTGGCTCAAGCGCACGCCACGCTGCGTTCCAGCGTGGCGTTCTACGACAAGGACCGCCTGTTCGCGCCCGACATCGAAGCCGCCCGCCGGCTGGTGCTGGAGGGTGCGGCCGGTGCGGCGCACCAAGACCTGTTCGCGTCGGTGTGGTCGCACTGAACGCACCATGACCACCGCGCGCAACATCACCGTCGACAGCGCCCCGGCCACACCGTGGCGCAACGGCGGTGGTGTCACGCGCGAGCTGCTGGCCTGGCCCGACCCAACGGACTGGCGGTTGCGCATCAGCGTGGCCGACATCGCCGCCGACGGGCCGTTCTCGGCCTTCCCCGGCGTGCGGCGCTGGTTCACGCTGTTGTCGGGCGACGGTGTGACGCTGGACTTCGCCGACCACCCGCTGACGCTGCGCCCCGGCGATGCGCCGCTGGCGTTTGACGGCGCTGCGGCGCCCGGCTGCCGGCTGACCAGCGGCCCGGTGCGCGACCTCAACCTCATGGTTCGCGGCGGTGCGGGCAGCATGGCCGACGTGTCGCCCGACGCCGCGTGGGCAGCCCCCGCCGGTGCCCAGGCCGGCCTGTTCGCACTCGTGGCCGGCCGTTGGTCCAGCGGCGATCAGCAGCGCGCCCTGCCAGCCCTCAGCCTGCTCTGGTTCGACGCACCGCCGCCCGGCGACTGGCGCTTCGAACCGGACATCCCTGCACCAGCCACTGGCTGGTGGCTGCACCACATTCCCGAAGGCCTGAGCCCATGACCACCACCACCCTCTGGCACAACGCCCGCATCGCCACGCTGGACCCCACCCACGGCGCCGACGGCTGGGGCCTGATCGAAGATGGCGCCCTGCTCACCACCGGCGACCAGATCACCTGGGTCGGCCCGAACCGCGCCCTGCCTTCCCATGCCCGGCCCGCTCAAGAAGTGGACCTCGGTGGTGCGCTGCTCACGCCCGGGCTGGTGGACTGCCACACCCACCTGGTGTACGGCGGCCAGCGCGCGGCCGAGTTCGAGCAGCGCCTGAACGGCGCGAGTTACGAAGCCATCGCGCGCGCGGGCGGCGGCATCCGCTCCAGCGTCGCGGCCACCCGCGCCGCCAGCGAAGACGCCCTGCTCGCCAGCGCCACGCAGCGCGCCCGCTGCCTCATGGCCGAGGGCGTGACCACGCTGGAAATCAAGTCGGGCTATGGCCTCTCGCTGGAGGCCGAAGCGCGCTGCCTGCGCGTGGCGCGCCGGCTGGGTGCCGAACAGCGCCTGGATGTCAAAACCACCTTCCTCGGCGCCCACGCCCTGCCGCCCGAATTCGAGGGCCGGCCCGATCACTACATCGACGCCGTCTGCGCCTGGCTGCCCGAGCTGCATGCGCAGGGCCTGGTGGACGCGGTCGATGCCTTCTGTGAAAACATCGGCTTCAGCCCCGCACAAACCCGCCGTGTCTTTGAAGCGGCCAAAGCCCTCGGCCTGCCCGTCAAGCTGCACGCCGAACAACTGTCCGACCAGGGTGGCGCCGCGCTCGCGGCCTCGTTCGGTGCGCTCTCATGCGACCACCTCGAACACCTGAGCGACGACGGCATCGCGGCCATGAAAGCGGCCGGCACCGTGGCCGTGCTGCTGCCGGGCGCCTATTACTTCCTGCGCGAAACCAAGCTGCCGCCGATCGCGGCGCTGCGCGCGGCCGGCGTGCCCATGGCCGTGTCCACCGACCACAACCCCGGCACCTCGCCAGGCCTGTCGCTGCTGCTCATGGCCAGCATGGCCTGCACGCTGTTCCGCCTCACGCCGCTCGAAGCGGTGCAGGGCATCACGCTGCACGCCGCGCGCGCGCTGGGTCTGCACGACCGCGGCCAGCTCACGGCCGGCCAGCGCGCCGACTTCGTGGCCTGGGACCTGGACCACCCGAACGAACTGGCCTACTGGTTTGGCCGCAACCCCTGCCGACGCGTGATCGCGGCGGGACTGGAGCGCACATGAACCCCACCGACACCTTTGAATGGCGCGGCCGCATCGACAACGAAGAACCCGGCGACAGCACCCGCTGGCACCAGCGCGTGCGCCCCGCCGAGGCCAGCGGCCAGGGCGGCGTCACGCTGATCGGCTTTGCGGTCGATGAAGGCGTGCGCCGCAACGGCGGGCGCCCCGGCGCCGCCGAGGGGCCGAGGGCGCTGCGCTCGGCGCTGGCCAACCTGCCGGTGCTGGGCGAGCCCGCGCTGTGGGACGCGGGCGATGTGCTCTGCGACGGCGGCGCGCTCGACGCCGCCCAGGCGCAACTCGGCAGCCAGGTGGCCGAGGCCATCGGGCGAGGCAGCCTGCCGCTGGTGCTGGGGGGCGGGCACGAGGTCGCCTGGGGCACTTTCCAGGGCCTGGAAAAGGCCGGGCGGCACCAGCGCCTGTTGATCATCAACCTCGATGCGCATTTCGACCTGCGCACCGCCGCCCAGGGCAACTCGGGCACGCCGTTCCGGCAGATCGCCGAGCGCTGCGAAGCCGTGGGGCAAGCTTTCAACTACCGGGTGCTGGGCATCAGCCGCTTCGCCAACACACAGGCCCTGTTTGAGCGGGCCGACCAGCTGGGTGTGCGGTACGCGCTGGACGAATCGCTGCAGTCGACCGAAGGGCTCGCGGCCGTGCGGGACACGCTGGCCGTCGATCTGGCCAGCTGCGACGCGGTGTATTTGACGGTGTGTCTGGATGTCTTGCCCGGTGGGCAGGCGCCCGGCGTCTCCGCCCCGGCGCCGCTGGGCGTGCCGCTGGCCCATGTGGAATCGCTGATCGATCAGGTGATGGCCACCGGCCGTGTGGCGGCCGCCGACATCGCCGAACTCAACCCCGGCCAGGACCGGGACGGGCTGACCGCCCGGGTGGCCGCGCGGCTGGCGGCGCGGATCGCGCGCGGCCGCCGCTGAAGGCGGCGGGCGGCACGGTCCAAGTTGCTTTCAGGGGGTCAGTCGCGACCGCGTCCGTGGCCACGGCGGTTGTCATCGTCGTCGCGGTCATAACGGTTGTAACGGTCGTCCCGATCGTGACGGTGGTCCCAGCGGCCGTGGCCGCGCCCCGGGTGCTCGCGCCAGCGCGGCGGGTAGGCATAGCCGCTCTGCACGACCACCGGTTGCGGGTAGTAGTAAGCCGGCGGCTGCTGGATCACCACCGGGCGGGGACGGTAGTACACCGGCGGGGGCTGGTGCACCACCACCGGCGGCTGGTAGTAATACGCTGGCGGCTGGTGCACCACCACCGGTGCGTTGGAGGCGCCGATCGTCACGCCGGGGCCGTTCACGCCGACCGACCAGAACACGTCACGGGCGTGCGCCTGGCTCATGCCGGCCGTCAGCGCCCAGGCACCCGCTGCCAAGCTCACCAGGGCCAGGCTGCGGGCCAGGGGCGACGTGCGCGAGAAGCTGGGAAGAAGGGTTGTCATCGTGGTTCTCCTTGTTGTGGCGCTGGGATTGAGGCGCCATGGGGAGATTAAAAACACATTCCCGGTAACCTGTACCTCACGCACGGTCAAACTCGTAGCTTTTGGTAACAGCGCCCATGCCCCTTTCCGCGACCCCGCCCCCATCCTCCTCCCCGGGTCCCCAGGACGTGCTTGATTTCTGGTTCGGCGACAGCATGGCCCGGGACTGGCCGTCCGACAACCGCAGCGCCCTCTGGTTCGGCGGCGGTGCCGAGCAAGACACCCTGATCCGCGAGCGCTTCGGGGCGCTGGTGGAGCAGGCCCTCGACGGCGGGCTGGTCGACTGGGAGCAGCAGGTCCATGAGCGCCTGGCGCTGGTGCTGCTGCTCGACCAGTTCACCCGCAACGTGCACCGGGGCCAGCCGCGCGCCTTCGCGGGCGACGGGCGGGCGCAGCGCCTGGTGATGCACACCCTGGCGCGGGGGCAAAACGAAGACCTGCCCCGGGTGGCCCGGGTGTTTCTCTACATGCCGCTGATGCACGCCGAGAGCCCGGCGCTGCAGGACGAGTGCGTGCTGCGTTTCCAGACCCTGCACAGAACCAGCCCGCCCGAGCTGCAGGCCACGCTCGCGGGCAACCTGCGCTTTGCCGAGCAACACAGCGACATCGTCCAGCGCTTCGGCCGGTTTCCGCACCGCAACGCCGCCCTCGGCCGAGCCAACACGCCGGAAGAAGACGCCTTCCTGAAAGACGGCCCGCGCTTCGGCCAGTGATAAGGTCGCGGCTCCCCAGGCCACCCTCCGCCGACCGCCCATGCCCCACACCCTGGTCATCCACGCCCACCCGCGCCCGGGCAGCTCGCTCATCACCGGCGCCATGCGCCAGGTGTTCGAGGCGCAGCCCGACACGAGCGTGCGCCCGCTCTACGACCTCTACCCCGATTTCGACATCGACGTCGCCGCCGAGCAGCGCGCCCTGCTCGCCGCCGACCTCGTGGTCTGGCTCACGCCGGTGCACTGGTACAGCGTGCCCGCGCTGATGAAACACTGGTTTGACCAGGTGCTCGCCTACGGTTGGGCCTACGGGCCGGGCGGCGAGGCCCTGCGCGGCAAAACCGCCTGGTGGGTCACCAGCGCGGGCGCCACCACCAGCGAATACGCGCCCGGCGGCAGCCACGGCCGCCCCTTCGCCGATTTCCTGCCGCCCATTGAAAACACCGCCCGCTTCTGCGGCATGCACTGGCTGCCGCCCTACGTGGTGCACGGCGGCCACGCCAACACGGTGGTGCAGGTGAGCGCCTGCTGCGGCGGTCTGCAACAGCGGCTCGAACAGCACCTGGCCGACATCACCACCGCGGGAGCCGCCGCATGACCCAGGCCATTCTTTTTCTGCTGGCCGCGCTGGTGTTCGTGCCGCTGGCGGTGCGTGCCGGGCTGGGCTCGGTGCTGGGCTACCTCGTGGCCGGCGTGGTGATCGGGCCGGTCGGCCTGGGCGTGGTGAACGACCCGACCGCCATCCTGCACGTGTCCGAACTCGGCGTGGTGCTGATGCTGTTCGTCATCGGGCTGGAGCTGGAGCCGCAACGCCTGTGGGCCATGCGCGGCGCGGTGTTCGGCGGTGGTGCGCTGCAGATGCTGCTGTGCGCCGCGCTGCTGTTCCCCGTCGGCCTGCTGGTGGGCTGGACCTGGCAGGCGGCGCTGGTCGGCTCGCTGGCGATGGCGCTCTCGTCCACGGCCATTGCCGTCGCCATCCTGCAGGAACGCAACCTGATGTCGCGCCCGGTGGGCCAGAGCGGCTTCGCCATGCTGCTGTTCCAGGACATCGCCGCGATCCCGCTGCTGGCTCTGGCCGCCGTGCTCGGCAGCGCCGCTCCCGCCGCCGAGCCGACCCACGGGGCCCACAGCGGCGGGGTGTGGCTGCAGATCGCCGCGGTGGTCGGCGTGGTGGTGTTCGGCCGGTTTGTGGCCTACCCGCTGATGCGATACATCGCGCGCATCGACGTGCGCGAGCTGTTCACCGGCTTCGCGCTGCTGCTGGTGCTGGGCGTGGCAGCGCTGATGGAGTACGTGGGCCTGTCGATGGGCCTGGGCGCCTTCCTGGCCGGCGTGCTGCTGGCCAGCTCGGAGTACCGCCACGCGCTGGAAAACGACATCCTGCCGTTCAAGGGCCTGCTGCTCGGCCTGTTCTTCATCGCGGTCGGCATGAGCATGCAGCTCGGCCTGCTGCTCTCCGCGCCGGTGCAGGTGATCGTGGGCCTGGTGGTGATCGTCGCGCTCAAGGCGCTGGGGCTGTGGCTGCTAGGCCGCGTGGTGAAGCTCGCGGGCTCGCAGCGATCGTTGCTGGCGGTGCTGCTGTCGCAGGTGGGGGAGTTCGCGTTCGTGGTGCTCGCGGCGGCCAAGGCCTCGACCGTGCTGCCCGCCGCCGACGCCGACCTGCTCACGCTGATCGCCGCGCTCTCGATGGTGAGCACACCGCTGCTGCTGATCGCCTTCGACCGCTACAGCCGCCCCGAGGCCAGCAGCCGCCTGGCCGACACCATCGACGAACCCGAGGCGCCGGTGCTGCTCGCCGGCTTCGGCCGCTACGGTCAGATCGTCGCGCGCACGCTGCTCAGCGCGGGCATCCGTCCGACCGTGATCGACCACGACGCCGACACGGTCGATTCGGCGCGGCGCTTTGGCTACAAGGTCTATTTCGGCGACGCCACCCAGCCCGACCTGCTGCACGCGGCCGGCGTGGCCCAAGCGCGCGCGGTGGTGATCGCCATCGACGACGCGGAGCAGGTCACGCGCCTGGTCCACGAGCTGCAGACGGCCCACCCCGGCCTGCCCATCGTGGCCCGGGCCTACGACTCGGTGCACGCCCAGCACCTGGCCGACGCCAAGGTGCACCACGTGCAGCGCGAGCTGCTGGAGAGCTCGTTGCGCAGCGCCCGCGCCACGCTGGAGCTGCTCGGCTTCGACCGCTTCCACGCGCGCCAGCTGGCCGACGATTTCCGCCGCCATTCCGAGAGCATGGTGAAGGCCACGCGCACCATCCGCCACGAGGGCGACGGCGACGATTACGTCAAGCGCCTGCGCGAAGCGAGGGAAGAGTTTGAGCGGCAGATGCAGGCAGACCTGCAACGCCAGCGCCAGCACGCGCCGGCAAGGGGCTGGGGCCAGCCCGATTGAGGGGGAGCCCCCAGGGGCCGTTGAATCAGCGGCCCAGCAGGTACATCAGCCCCGCGCCCACCGCCGCCGCCAGCAGCAAGGCCACGGCCAGCATCAGTTTGCCGCGGCCCTCGGGTTCGCCATCCTCCAGCGGGTCGGCCACCCACGGGGCCTCGTCCACGGTGGGCTGAAACCCCGTTTCAACCACGTCGGCGCCGCGCCGCAGCGGGCTGCCCGGCGCCGCCCAGGTGGCCCAGAGCGCGTGCGCCTGCGTGGGCACGATCGCGCCCTGCGCCACCGCCGCCTCCACGTCGCTCCAGCCCAGCTGCACTTGCACCGAGGGCAGGAACACGTCGTCCACGTGCGTGACCTCCCACTCCGACTGACCTTCCATCACGAAGGTGTCCGGATTGTCCTTTTCCATGGCCACGCAACCTCCTTTGTTCAGCTTTGAAACCAATGGTGACAATAGCGGAAACCGGCCGCCGCTGACACCCCCTTTGCATGCCCCTCGTCGGTTGCGGCGCCGGGCGGCGCGGCTTTTCGCACGCAGGGGCGGCCCCGCACCGCTGGGGGATACCCTGCTTTTCCCGCCTTCATGCGCTCGCTGCATCCCGCCCGCCAGGCACGGCATACCGTGGCCCCCGCGCTTCCTAGAATGCGCCATGACCGCCACGCCGCCGCCCCATCCCACCCTGCCCGCCCTGCTGGAACAGATCCACACCGAAGCCCAGGCCCTGTATGGCCAGGGCCGTGTGGCCGACTACATCCCCGCGCTCGGCGAGGTGGCGCCGCGCCAGTTCGGCATGGCGGTGGCGCTGTGCAACGGCGAGAGCCACACCGTGGGCGACGCGCACAAGGCCTTTTCGCTGCAGAGCATCACCAAACTCTTCACCTTCGTGCTCGCGCTCAAGCTGGTGGGCGACGACCTGTGGAAGCGCGTGGGGCGCGAGCCTTCGGGCGCGGCGTTCAACTCCATCGTGCAGTTGGAGACGGAAAACGGCATCCCGCGCAACCCCTTCATCAACGCCGGGGCGCTGGTGATCACCGACATCCTCACCAGCCGCTACGCCCACCTTGACTACGCCCTGCTCGGCGCCCTGCGCCGCCTGGTGGACGACCCCGCGCTCTACTGGAACGCCCGCATCGCCCAGAGCGAACGCGACACCGCGCACCGCAACATGGCCATGGCCTATTTCATGAAGAGCCACGGCAACTTCCGCAACGAGCCCGAGCTGGTGCTCGACAACTACTGCCGCCAGTGCGCCACCGAAATGAGCTGCGCCCAGCTCGCGCAGGCCACGATGTTCCTCGCCAACGGCGGGCGAGACCTCGGCCGCCGGGGCGAAGCGGACGAGCAGTTCCTGAGCGCCGACGACACCCGCCGCGTCAACGCCCTGCTGCTCACCTGCGGCGCCTACGACGCTGCAGGCGATTTCGCCTACCGCATCGGCCTGCCGGTGAAAACCGGCGTGGGCGGCGGCATCGTGGCGGTGGTGCCCGGCGTGGGCACGGTGGCCGTGTGGTCGCCCGAGCTCGACGCCAAAGGCAACTCGGTGCTCGGCGCGTTTGCGCTGGAGCGGCTGGTGCAGCTCACCGGCTGGGGCCACACCACGCTCTGAAAAGCATTCAGGTTGGCGGCTCCTGCCCATCGGAGGGCAGGACAAAGCCTTTGATGTGAATGGATTTTTGTGCCACCATGGCGACAATTTATCTATTCAAAAATCTATTCATGCCCACCACTCCAACCCTGAGTGAGTCCCTGCTCACCGCCCTGCGCCAGCTCGGCGGCCACGCCAGCAGCCCGCAGCTGCAAGAGCGCCTGGGCGTGAGCCAGGCCACCGTCTCCCGCGCGCTCAACGCCCTCGCCGCCACCGGCCAGGTGGTCAAGGTTGGCGCGGCGCGGGCGCAGCGCTACCTGCTGCCGCGCGAGGTGGACGGCGTGGGCCGCCGCGTGCCGGTGCACGAGGTGCTGGCCGACGGCAGCGTGCGCCCTTTCGGCACGCTGTTCCCGCTGGCCGGCGGCGGCTTCTGGATGGACGAGGCGCACGGCCGCAGCGCCTTTCACGACAGCCTGCCCTGGTTCATCTACGACATGCGGCCCCAGGGCTTTCTCGGCCGGGGCTTCGCGCAGGCCCACCCCGCGCTGCAACTGCCCGCCACGCTGCAGCACTGGAGCGACGACCACATCTTGAAAGCACTGGTCAACGCGGGCGACGACCTGCCGGGCAACCTGCTGGTCGGCACACCGGCCTTCGACCGCTTTCTGGCGCGCCGCGGCGCCGCACCGTCGGTGGGCGACGCTGAAGCCGACTACCCGCGACTCGCGCTCGAAGCCCTGGGCAGCAGCCACGCCGGCTCCAGCGCGGGCGGCGAGCAGCCCAAGTTCAGCGCCCTGCGCGACGGCCACCCGGTGCTGGTGAAGTTTTCACCTGCGGGCGACGCCCCGGCCGACCAGCGCTGGCGCGATCTGTTGATTTGCGAAGCCCTGGCCTTGCACACCCTGGCCGAGGCCGGCGTGGCCGCCGCGCCCACCGAGCTCGTGCTCGCCGCCGGCCGCGTCTTCCTGCAGAGCCGCCGTTTCGACCGCACGTTGCAGGGGCGCGTGGGCATGGTCTCGCTCGATGTGTACGACCGCCAGTACATCGGCCAGGGCACCAACTGGGTCGACACCGCGCAGCGCGTGGACATGGCCGGCGCCGACCGCCTCACCCCCGCCGACGTCGACACCCTCTGCCTGCTCGACGCCTACGGCGCCCTCATCGCCAACACCGACCGCCACCACGGCAACATCTCCCTGCTGCTGCAGGCCAACAGCTGGCAGCTCGCGCCCGCCTACGACATGCTGCCCATGCTCTACGCGCCCGTGGCCGGCGAGATCGTCCCCCGCGACTTCGCCGCCAGCCCACCCAGGCCCAGCGTGCACACGCTCGCCGTGTGGCCGCGCGCGCGCGAACTGGCCACGCGCTTCTGGCGGGCCGCCGCGTCAGACGAACGCATCAGCGCCGGGTTTCGCGCCATCGCCCAGGGCAACCAGGCCGTGGTCGAAACACTCTGATTCAGCGGCACTGCGCTACCCCGTTTGCGGGATTGCCCGGCAACTCGCAAACGGCACAATGCGGCCACCTGTCACACAAACCGCCTGAGCACATCGGCGGATGCAAACCAACATGAACAATTCACTGCGCTTTCGCAACTTCAAGGCAGCAGCGGTGCTGCTGGGCACCCTCACCGCGATCTCATTGAGCGCTTGTGCCACAGGCCCGACCGCCTCCCTGCCCACCAACCGCTCGGCTCAAATCACACACAACTGCAAACCGCAAGAATCGGTCCGTTTCTCCTGCGAGCTGCACGATCACCGGCTGTTGTCCATGTGCGCGTCGCAGGGCCTCGCAACGTACAAAGGCCTACCCAAGGACAACCCGGGCTATGCCTACTTGGTCGTCGGTACACCGGTAGGGGTGGTGCAGTACAGCTACCCCCCCAATCCCTACGACTACAAACAACACTTCTACAAAGGCGTATCCGCCCACGTCGTTCCATACCTGTTTGTCACGTCCGAAAAGGGGGAGTTCTTCTTCTTCTCAGAACAGGATGTATCCGATCCGCTAGGGGCCGGCAACTGGACGCCGGAGAATCTGCCAGAAGGCTGGTCCATCAACCAAAAAGACAAGAAACGCGCATGCGCCCGTGTGCTGGAGTTCGACAACTACTTTGCCGCGGGGGTGACGCACGATTCAGCTTGGAAGGACAAAGAGCGGGAGCGAAGTGAAGCCGAAAAAGCCAAGGCCAAACAACCATGAGCGCCAACGACCCCGGCGTTCCGGGGCTCGCCACGGCCCAGCAGCGCGCAAGAGCCGAGTCCCTGTTGGTGACAGCCTACCGCAGCGGCATCACCGATGCCAAAGAGCTCGCCAACTTCATGGGGCAGACCCAGCACGAGAGCCAGAACTTCGCTCGCCTTGAGGAGAACCTGAACTACCGGGGCTCCGTCCTGTGGGACACCTTCAAAGGTGGAGGCAAGGTACCGCCCCGCAATGGGTTGACCGAGAAAGAAGCGGGGGAGCTTGCGGCCATCGAAGACCGTCAACAGCGACACCAGGCCATAGCCAACAAGATTTATGGCGGCGAATGGGGGGAGACGGCCCTCGGGAATACCGAACCAGATGATGGCTACGAGTACCGAGGCCGTGGCTATATCCAGTTGACCGGAAGAGGCAACTACACCGATTACGGCAAAGCCACGAAGCTGGATTTGGTCAACCAGCCCGCGCTTGCAGCGAACGCGGTCAATGCCGAGAAGCTGGCAGTTCAATACTGGAAAGACGAAGTCCAGCCCAAAACCAGCGATCGAGCCAGCGTCACCGACGCTGGCTCGATCATCAACACCGGCAGGATCGGGAGAGCCGTCAAAGGCCTCGAAGACCGTCAAGCCAACGCCACCGCCTGGACCGCCGCCCTCGACAAAGGCTATCTGCAGGACGCGCTCTACCGGCACCCCGAAGCGCTGTCCCAGGTGAACGCCACCAGCCAGGAGCTGCTGAGGGACAGCGAGCGACAGGTCAGGTCGCTTGCAGACAAGCACAAGCTCCCCTGGGACCGGGGCATGGACAACACCGTCTTCGCCATCGCCCAGCAAGCCCGCGAGCATGGCATGACGAACATCACCCACCTCAAGGTGGTCGATGGACAGATTCAGTTTGCGCAGCAGGCCAAAGGCGAGCCGCTCCGGGAAAGCCAGATCGACGCCAAGGCGGCAGCCAACACCGACATCAACCAGTCGGTCACCCGCATGGTTCAAGCGGACCATGCGCCGGTCAGGAGCGCCACGCCAGCGGCGCCTGAGCTGGCCCGCACGCCGGAGCCCGCCCTCGCCCGCTGAGCCCGCCGCCCTAGAATGGGCGAATGAGTTCCAACACCCCCTCCAACGCCCCTAAAAACAACGCCAACGCGCCCGCCGCCGAAGGCGAGCACAAGGTCAGCAACTTCCTGCGCCAGATCATCGAAAACGATCTGGACAAAGGCACCTACACCCAGCGCCGCTGGGCCGGCACCCCCGGTGACGCCGCGCACCACGCCGCCGGCCAGCCCGACCCGGCCAAGATCCGCACCCGCTTCCCGCCCGAGCCCAACGGCTACCTCCACATCGGCCACGCCAAGAGCATCTGCCTGAACTTCGGCCTGGCGCGCGACTACGGCGGCGTGTGCCACCTGCGCTTTG
>NZ_JADMKB010000106.1 GCF_018780075.1 Hydrogenophaga sp. | reverse complement strand
TCGGCCTGGTAGGGCGTGTAGGCGGTGTACCAGGCGGGGTTTTCGAGGATGTTGCGCAGGATGACGCCCGGCGTGTGCGTGCCGTAGTAGCCCTGGCCGATGAAGCTTTTGAAGACCTTGTTCTTGGCCGCGATGGCCTTGAGCTCGGCCAGTGCCGCAGCCTCGGTGGTCGCGGGCGGCAGGTCCATGGCGGCGCTGCGCGCAATGCTGCGCGGCACGATGCCGTCGATCAGCGCGCGGCGCGAGGCCTCGCCGATGACCGACAGCATCAGCGTTTCATCGGCTTCGCTGATGCCGATGTGGCGGGCAATGAACTCGCTGGGGTTTTCGAGTTCATCCAGGGGTTTGACGGACGGCATCAGCATGGCGGCAACTTCCACAGACCGTTCGCCCTGAGCCTGTCGAAGGGCAGCGAACGGCAAAGATGTGCGAGGGCTTCGACAGGCTCAGCCCGAACGGAAAGGGGCGGATCAGGCGGCGGCCGAGAAGGCGGTGTAGGCGGTTTCGTCCAGCAGGGCGTCCACTTGCGAAGCGTCGCTCAGCTTGACCTTGAAGAACCAGCCCGCGCCCAGCGGGTCGCTGTTGGCCAGGGCCGGGTCGGCGCGCAGGCCCTCGTTCACCTCGATGACTTCGCCGCTGACGGGCATGTACACGTCGGCCGCGGCCTTGACGGACTCGACCACGCCGGCCACGTCTTTCTGGGCGAAGGTCTTGCCCACTTCGGGCAGGTCGACGAACACCACGTCGCCCAGCGCGTCCTGCGCGTGGTGGGTGATGCCGACGGTGGCGATGCCGCCGTCAACGGTGATCCATTCGTGGTCTTCGGTGTACTTGGTGGTCATGGTGGGCTCCGGTGAAAAGTTTGAAAACGGGACAGTATCAGCCGCGGAAATAGCGATTCGGGATGAAAGGCATGGGCGCGACCTCCATCGGCACGGCCTTGCCGCGCACCAGCGCGTTCACGCGGGTGCCAACAGTGGCGAACTCGGGGGCGACGTAGCCGATGGCCACGGGCTTGTCGGCGCTTGGGCCGAGCAGGCCGCTGGTGACTTCGCCGATCTTCACGCCGTCCAGGCTCTGCAGCTCGACGTGTTCGCGCACCGGCACGCGTTCCAGCGCGACCAGGCCGACGCGCTTGCGCGTCAGGGCGACCGTGCCGTCGAGCTGGCCCAGCACGCGATCAGCGCCGGGGAAGCCGCCGGCGCGTTCGCCGCCGGTGCGGCGCACCTTCTGCATGGCCCAGTTCAGCGCCGCCTCGACCGGTGTGGTCGTGGTGTCGATGTCGTTGCCGTAGAGGCAGAGGCCGGCTTCCAGGCGCAGCGAATTGCGCGCGCCCAGGCCGATGGGCTTGACCTCGGGCTGCGCCAGCAGGGCGCGGGCGAAGGCGTCGGCACTGGCCGCGGGCAGGGAAATTTCAAAACCATCTTCGCCCGTGTAGCCGCTGCGGGTGACGAACAGGTCGGCGCCGTTCCAGGTGGCGGCCATGCCGGTCATGAACACAAGCTGTTCCACGCCCGGCAGCAGACGGGCCAGCGCGGTCACGGCCTGCGGGCCTTGCAGGGCGAGCAGGGCGCGGTCGAATTGCGGGGTGACGGTGCAGCGTTGGCCGATGCGCTCGACGATGTGGGCCAGGTCGCCGTGCTTGCAGGCGCCGTTGACGATCACGAAGATGTCGGTGCCGCGGTTGACGAACATCAGGTCGTCGATGATGCCGCCCTCGTCGGTCAGCAGCAGGCCGTAGCGCTGCTTGTTCACGCCCAGGCCGATCACGTCGACCGGCATCAGGCTCTCGAACGCGGCCGCCGCGTCGGGGCCCGACAGCGTGAGCTGGCCCATGTGCGAGACGTCGAACAGGCCGGCGGCGTTGCGGGTGTGGTGGTGCTCGGCCATCAGGCCGGCGGGGTACTGCACCGGCATGCTGTAGCCGGCAAACGGCACCATGCGGGCACCGAGTTCGAGGTGGAGGGCGTTGAGCGGGGTCTGGAGCAGGGCGGTGGTGTCGGACACGGGGGGACTCTCGCGGTCATGTGGGGCAGAACCCGCGACACCAGGGTCGCGGGAACAACACGGTTCATCCGTGTGCTGCCCCACTGTCCGCTTTACCTGAGAGATTCGCGCGGGCGATGCCACGTTTGCTCCTTCGGTGGGCCGCCAGAACCCTTGTCGGGCAGCGGCCTCTCTCCAGTGGGGGACACCGCTCTTTCGGGCGGTGGTTGCCAGTCCTTTTGCCTGAGCGTTCAGGACCTTCCACGACGTGCGGGCCGGTCTCCTGCGCCTTCGGCGGCACCCGGGCGGGTGCTCTCTCCTGACCGGGCGAGTTTACCGGAATCGCCAGCGCCCGAGGCTTACGCCGGCTCCAGCATCACGTCGGAGGGCAGCAGCTTGGCCAGGCGTTCGCTGATCCCGTCGGCGCGTTCGCTCCCGGCAAACTGTTCCACCTTGGCGATCATGGCGCGCCCCACGGCCAGCATGGCCGCGGCGTCGCGGGCCTCGCGCAGCTCGTCGCGGAAGCGCTGCGCCAGCAGCTTGTCGCGTGGCGCAAACAGGCGTTCGCTCAGGTCGAAGAGAAACATGCGCGCCGTGGCCAGTGAGCGTGTGCCGACGAACGGATCGCCATGCGCGGCGGCCGTGGTGAGCGGTTTCGGCGGCGCGTCCGCAGCGACGGGCCGGTTCGGGGTCTTGTCCCCCACGCGGGACAGGTGCCCGCTGCGCAGCAGCTGGTCGATCAGGGTCCGTCCCTCTCCCAGAAAGAGGTCGGCAAGGACCACCTCGGTCTGGCTGCCGTCCACCAGCAGCAGGATGGCCCGCTCGCGCTGGCCCAGGGATCGGTGGCCTGGGCGCAGTTCCAGGCGGCCTTTTTCAGTCTTGATCAGCATCTCTCACTCCAACAACGTGGGGGGATGCTGCACGGGCATTGTGTCGAATGCGTTACATCCCGTGCGTTCCGGGATGGGCGGCCTGTTGAACCGCACCAGTGGTGACTGGATCAGCCGATCAGCCGCGCCGGTCCCGCGCGCTGGCCACGCGCGCGCCAGCGCAGGCACAGCGTGCGCAGCACCAGCACGAACGCCAGCAACATCATCGGGTGTGCGGGCGTGGAGTAACGCGGGATGTTGTGGGTCAGGAAGGCATAAAACACCAGCAGCCCGACCGGCAGCACGGTCACCGCCACCCACTGCGCGTGGCGGCGCAGCAGCCCATACACAAACACACCGAACAGCGACACGCCCGCGAACAGGTTGAGCAGTTCCCCGATGGCGTCCTGTGTCTCCAGTGACACCCAGGGAATCTCCACCTTCTTGAAGCTCCAGAACCCGTGCCAGAAGAAGGGCAGGGTCATGACCACGTGCCGCCAGGGCCGTTCCTTGAGCAGCTGATACGCTTCGGCCTTCAGTTCGTCACCCACGACGTGATCGGGGTTGGGGTGTCCCTGGTCGCGCAGCTGGAACACACGCTGGTTGTATTGCGCAGCGGCGTGGTAGTGGAAGCTGACCGCGTTCTCCGGTTTGCCTTCGTAGGCCGCCCGGCGGTCCGATTCCCAGAAAGACGACAGGTAGCGGTTGTGCCGTTGCCAGCGTCCGCCGCGCTCGAAATCACCGGGTGCGGCGGCCAAGGGGGTGCCCGCCACGGCCTTTTTGTACAGGGTCGGGCTCTTGTCGTAAATCAGGCCCAGCACCTCGTCGTTGCTCATGTTGTTGAGGTGGGCGCGGCCCCAGAGGATCAGCCCGCCACGCTCGGTGATGCGCATGTTGCCGAACTGCGCCTGGTTGCGCAGCAGCCAGGGCGAGAGCGTCAGCACGAAGGTGGTGGTCATGGCCAGGCCCCAGACCATCACCCGGGTGAAGGCGAAGCGGTCGGGCCGGCGCGCAAACAGCAGCGCGATCATCAGCAAAGGCACCGCTGCCGCCCCGATGTAGACGAACGAGGCCTTGCCCAGCGCCAGCAGGCCCATCAACACGCCCGAGCCCAGGAACCAGGCCATCGACTGCTTCTGCACCGAGCGCAGCAGCCCGTAGGTGGCCCAGATCATGAGCGTGGCGGTGGACAGCTCGGTGTAGAGCGTGTCGATGTAGATGCCCCCGTGGAAGAAGATCTGGAAAGACAGCCCCGTGGCGATGAACCCGGTCAGGTTGTTGCCGCCCACCCGCAGGGTGAGCAACCAGATGCCCAGCAGCCCGGCGTACACCCAGAACAGGTTGCTCAGCTTCGCCGTGCGGGTGAGTTCGCCGGAACGGAAATCCGCGAACGGCCGGTTCACCGCCTCGGGCGCCGCCAGCTTGAGGTGCAGCCCCACCAGCAAAGGGTCCAGGGGTTCGCGGAAATTGGTGGGCCGGAGGCGCTCACCGGTGTCGAGCGAGAAGGTGTTGTGCTTGAAGACGTTGACCGCCATCAGCAGGTTCTGGATGCCGTCGCCGACGATCGGGTCGTCCGAGATGCGGTCGGCCGCGCGGTAGGTGAGCGCCAGGCACACGGCCAGCGGCACGATCCAGCTGCGCGCAGCGATCCGGCCGACCCGTGCGTGCCATTCGGGCTTTCTGCGTTTCAGGCGGCCCAGGGCGATGTCCAGCACCAGCCAGAACAGGCCCACGCTCAGGCCCATCAAGGCCATCGGCCACTGCTGGGCCAAGCGCGGCTTGTCCACGGTCTGGGGCAGATGGAACAGGAAGTGGGGATCCTTGCCGGTGCCATGCATGCGGATCACGTCGGATTCGACCCGGTCGATGGCCAGGTCCTGCAGGCCGAACATGGCGGCCTGGAACGACGGGCCTTGCAGCTTGAGCCGGCCCCAGCGGCTGCTCATCTCGATCGCGCCGATCTCCACCGTGCCCGGCCCGGTGATCGGGTCCATGCGGATCAGGGAGAACCTGCGCAGGCTGTTGATGTCGATGGTGTGCCGCTGCCAGACCCCGGCCGGGGTGTAGCGGGTGACGTTCTGACGCTCGTTGAAGGCCGCGTCAGGGCCAGCGTAGTAGAACTGGAACGGTCCGGCGCGTTCGGTCCGCATGTCGAACGACACCTGGAGGTCGCGGTTCAGCCGGGAGAGGGACAGGGCCACGATGGTGGCGAGCAGGGCCACGACCGCGGCCCGAAGGAGAAGGTGCGCCGGTGTGCGGCTGCGCAGCAGGGGTTGAAGCGCCAGAAACATGCAAAACCACCTGATCTCGTGGGAAGGGCGCCGGGGTTTCCTGACCCTGGACACCGTGTCATTTTTTTGGGGTTTTGTACTGCTTCCCTGTGGGGGAGCAGGGGAAACAATAACTTTCGGATGATAGGGGCCGATGCTTAAGAACCTTTTAGGAGCGTGAACAACTCACCCTCTGACGGGGGTAAATGTTGCGCTTCGGAAACACTCCGGCGTCTGCGAGGCGTTCAGGGCGCCAGCCAGTGGAAGAGGCCCTGCGCCTCGTCCCAGCCGATCTGGCGCTGGGCGCGGTGCCTCACCGCCTCGATGCGGCGGGCGTTGGGCTCGTCGGTGGACGCGATCCAGGCCAGCGCCGCTTCGCGGCTGCGGCCGAACCGCTGGTGGCGCTGGGCCAGGCGCTCCAGCCGCAGGCCGGGTTCCACCTGCAGGTACCAGACCTCGTCCAGCAGGCCGGCCACCGGTTGCCACAGGCCGTCGTCCAGCAACAGGTAGTTGCCTTCGGTGACGATCAGCGGCGTGTCGGGGAACACGGGCAGTGCGCCGGCCACGGGCTCTTCGATCTCCCGCCGGAAGTCGGGCGCGTAGACCACCTCGCCGGCCACGGGGTCGCGCAAGCGCCGCAACAGCGCGGCGTAGCCGGCGGCGTCGAAGGTGTCGGGTGCGCCCTTGCGGGAGGCACGCCCCAGTCGTTCCAGCTCGGTCTGTGCCAGGTGAAAACCGTCCATGGGCACGGCCTGGGCCCGCTTGCCGACGGCCTGTGCCATCAGGCTGGCCAGGGTGGACTTGCCGGCGCCGGGGGGGCCCACGACGCCCAGCAGGCAGCGGGGGCCGCTGGCGAGCGCACGCAGGTGTTGGATCAGGTCGGGGTGCAGTGCGGGCGCGGTCATGGGCGCTGAATGTAGCGCAGCCTCAGGCCGGTTTCAGGACATGCAGCCGCTCGCGGGCCTGCTGCAGGTGTTCGCGCAGGGTGTACCAGCGGTCGGCGTACCGGTCGGGCAGCTCCATGGCCGAGACCTCCCGCTCCAGGTGGTCGAGCCGCCGCAGAAACGGTCGCAGGACGGCGGGGTCACCGGGCGCGGTGTTCGCGAGGTCGTCTTCGAGGAACTTGAGCTCGCCATAGAAGTGTTGCAGCGCGGCGTCCACGCGCCAGTCGATGTAGCGGGGCGCCCGCAGCAGCAAGGCCGCGCCCAGCAACCCCATGGGCAGCAGGGCGTACAGCACCAGCTCGGCCCACTGCGCGGTGCCGTAAGGCAGCAGGGTCTCCAGCCATGGGCGACCACCCCTGAGGTGCCGCGCTGCCATGGGCGACACCGGAAAGTCGCTGCCCACCGTGGACGGGTACAGCCCCTGACCTTCGAGAAAACCGGCCATCACGTGCAGTTCACCCGCCACGTCCAGCAGCGCGCGCTGCAGGGCGGGATGCAGATCGGGGCGCACCAGCAGGTGGGTGAGGGTCACGACCGTGGGCAGGTCGGCGCCGGGCAGGTTGCTGCGCAGCTCGATGGAGCCCTGCGGCATGATCACCGCGCGCAGCCTCGGCTCGCGCGTGGCGAGCAGGCCGGCGCGCTCCACGCCGAGCAGGTGCACGCCGTCCAGCCGCGCCAGGGTGGCGGCGGTCTGCGAGTCGCCGGTGGCCACATGAACGACCGCATCGACCCGGCCTTCGCTGATGGCGCTGATCGCTGCGTCGCCCACGTCGGTGGTGAAGCTCACCTCGTCGGGCCGGATGCCCGCATGCCGGAGCAGCAGCTCGGCCGCGAGCCGGTTGGACGAACCCGCGACCGCGCTGGCGATGCGTTGCCCTCGGAGTTGCGACAGGCTGTGAATGCCTTCGCGGGCAAACAGCCACACGATCTCATGACCGATCACCGCCAGCGCCTGCACCTGGCCACCTTGTGGTGCATACAGGCCCTGGGCAAACGTCACGTCCAGCCCCGCACCGCCGCGGGCCAGGCGCTCCAGCGGTTCCTGTGGCCGGTCGTGGGTGACGATGTCCACCGCGATGCCCAGGTGTTCCAGCCGGGCGGCGTAGGCCCTGGCCAGCGTCAGGTAGCTGCTCTGGCCGGGTCCGGTGCCGATGACCACGCGCGGTGGTGGCAGCGGTTTCCACACCCACAGCGTCACCGCGAGCAGCGCACACACCGCCAACAGCATCGGCAGGTAGATCAGCCACCAGCGGCGGCGGTAGAGCAGCAGGATTTTCATCGCCCCCGGTACCCCCGGATGTGACCCCGAACGAAGTCGACGTGCTGGCGCAGGATGTACCAACGCTGGGCGAGTTCGGGCGGCAACTTCACCGATGCGATGGCGTCTTCCATCTCGCGCAGGCGCGAGTTGATGCGGCTGAGTTCGATGCCGCCCACATTGAGGGTGCTGGACGCCAGGTCGTTCTCGATGAACATGAGCTCGCCGTACCAGCGCGACACCCGGCTCTCCAGGCGCCAGCGCACCCAGGCCGGGATCAGGCGGAACAGCAGGGCGGTGACCAGGGCCAGCGGCAGTCCGATCACCAGCAACCGCTGCAGCACCTGAGCCCACCAGAAGGGCAGCACGGCTTCCAGACCGCCCAACCCGCGCGCCAGCACCATGCGGGCTTCGGGCGCGGCCGGGAAGTCGCTGAAACGCAGCGCCGGGTATTCGCCCGCGCGGTGGAAGGCGCCGGCCTCGCGGTGCACCTCCAGCGCGACGGCGGTGGCCATGCGTTTGAGGGCGGGGTCCAGGTCCTGGCGCACGAGCAAGTGCGTCGGCGTGGTCAGCACGGGGGTGTCGACGGGCGGTTGCGTGGGGCCGAGCGCGTCCTGGGGCAGCAGGCGGTTCTCCAGGTAGTTGTTGCGCTCGGCGATGGCCGCGGTGCGCTGCAGGGTCGCGAGCCGCACGCCGGGCGCTGTGAGCAGTGCGGTGATGCCCGGCGCGCTGGGCGCGGCCACCATGAACACCGCGTCGACGGTCTGGGCCTTCAGGGCGTCGCGAGCGGCCACGCCACTGAGGTCCGACAGGGTCACCGTTTCGGGTGACACGCGCTGTTGCGCCAGCAGGCGGCGCAACATGCTGCGGTGGCCACTGCCTTCGGGGCCTGCCGCGACCCGCAGACCGGCCAGCTGCACGAGCGAGGTCAATGGGGCGTCCCGGGTGAACAGCCACAACACCTCGATGTCCACGCTGGCCAGCGTCTGCACCGCGGCCATGTCCCCGGGGTTGCCGGACGAAGACGACCACCCGAAGCCGCCCTGGACCAGCGCCAGATCGGCTTCGGGCGGGGCCGCCTGCAGGCGCCGGAGGTTGTCGGCCGAGCCTGTGGACGCCACCTCCACCAGTTCGATCCCGTGCCGGGCGAAGGCCTCGACGTACCGCGCGGCGTGCCGGTGGTAGGCGCCGTCTGCCAGGCCGGTGCTGATGGTCAGGCGCGAAGGGGGCATCGGGTAGTGCCACCACCAGGCCATCGCGGCCAAGACCACCGCCAGCAGCGCCAATGGCAAGCGGATCAGCATCCAGCGGTGGCGGTAGAGCGATGCGGAGGTCATGGGCTTGGGGTGAAAACCTCCCCAGCATAGGGGGTTTGTATCTTTTTGCAATGCATGAAGCGTGCCCATGCAGCGACCGTCACTCCGGTGCGACAGCGCAAAAAAAAACCGCCCGAAGGCGGTCTTTTTTGGCCAGGTCCGGACTCACATGCCGGCGTAGTTGGGCCCGCCGCCACCCTCGGGCGTGACCCACACGATGTTCTGCGTCGGGTCCTTGATGTCGCAGGTCTTGCAGTGCACGCAGTTCTGCGCGTTGATCACCAGCTGATCGGCGCCGTCCTTGTTCACGAACTCGTACACCCCGGCCGGGCAGTAGCGGCTTTCGGGCCCGGCGTACTTGGCCAGGTTGATTTGCACCGGCACGCTCGGATCTTTCAGCGTCAGGTGCGCCGGCTGCTGCTCTTCGTGGTTGGTGTTGCTCACGAACACACTGCTCAAGCGGTCGAAGGTGATCACGCCGTCGGGCTTGGGGTACGTGATCTGCGGCATTTCATTGGCCGGCTTGAGCTTGGTGTGGTCCTTGGTGGTGTTGTGCAGCGTCCAGGGCGGGTTGCTCACGCCCACCTTGGGCAGGAACCAGTGCTCCACCCCGGTCATGAGCTTGCCCATGAGCGGGCTCTTCTTGAACCAGTTCTTGAAGTTGCGGTAGGTCCAGAGTTCCTCGTGCAGCCAGCTGGCCTTGAAGCCGGATTCAAAAGCGCTCAGCTCGTCGGACTGGCGTCCCGCGGCCACGGCCTCGAACGCGGCCTCGGCGCACAACATGCCGCTCTTGATGGCCGCGTGGCTGCCCTTGATGCGCGCGGCGTTCAGGAAACCGGCGTTGCAGCCGACCATGGCACCGCCCGGGAACACCAGCTTGGGCAGGGCCTGCGGGGTGCCGTTGTTCAGCGCCCGCGCACCGTAGCCCAGGCGCTTGCCGCCTTCGATGTGGGCCTTGATGCTGGGGTGCGTCTTCCAGCGCTGCATCTCTTCGAACGGGCTCATCCACGGGTTCTGGTAGTCCAGCCCGATCACATAACCCAGCGTGACCTTGTTGCCTTCGAGGTGGTACAAGAAACCGCCGCCAAAGGCGTCGTCGTTCAGCGGCCAGCCGGCCGTGTGCACCACCAGGCCCGGCTTGGCCTTGTCGGCCGGCACTTCCCACAGCTCCTTGATGCCGATGGCGAAGGTCTGCGCGTCCTTGCCCTCGTCGAGTTTGAATTTGGCGATGAGTTGTTTGCCCAGGTGGCCGCGGGCGCCTTCGGCGAACACGGTGTACTTGGCGTGCAGCTCCATGCCGATCTGGAAACTCTCCATCGGCTCGCCGTCTTTGCCCACGCCCTGGTTGCCGGTGGCGACACCCTTCACCGAACCGTCGTCGTTGTAGAGCACCTCGGCAGCGCTGAAGCCGGGGAAGATCTCCACGCCCAGGGCTTCGGCCTGTTCACCGAGCCACTTGGTCACGGCGCCCAGGCTGATGACGTAGCAGCCGTGGTTGTCGAAGTTGCGCGGCATCAACCAGTCGGGCGTGCGGGTGGCACCGGACTCGGAGAGCACCAGCAGGTCGTCACCGGTCACCGGCTGGTTCAGCGGCGCGCCGAGTTCTTTCCAGTTCGGGAACAGCTCGGTGAGGGCCTTGGGGTCCATCACGGCGCCCGAGAGGATGTGAGCGCCGGGCTCGGACCCTTTCTCCAGCACGCAGACGTTGATCTCGCTGCCCTTCTCGGCCGCCAGTTGCTTCAGGCGAATGGCGGTGGCCAGGCCGGCGGGGCCGCCACCGACCACGACCACGTCGTATTCCATGGCCTCGCGCGGGCCGTAGGTGCTCAGGATTTCTTGGGGACTCATGATGGGCTGGCTTCCTCTTGTGTGGGGTGGTCCGCCCCGGGGGGCGGGCCTGTCGTGGGCGTGAGGGATTCTAGTGGCCGATGGCGCACAATGTTTGTCACCTGCGCCGCCCCGGTGGCGTTCCGATTGTCTTTCGAGGAGGTTCTCTAGATGGCCTACAGCCTTGACCTTTCCGGCCGTGTGGCCCTCATCACCGGTGCTTCGGGCGGCCTGGGCGAGCAGTTTGCCAAGACCCTGGCCCAGGCCGGCGCGGCCGTGGTGCTGGCCAGCCGCCGCACCGACCGCCTGATGGCGCTGCGCGCCCACATTGAAGCCGATGGCGGCGACGCCCATGTGGTGGCGCTGGACGTGACCGATCTGGCGTCCATCAAGGCGGCCATCGCCCATGCCGAGACCGAGGTCGGCCCGATCGACATCCTGGTCAACAACTCGGGCGTGAGCACGACCCAGCGCCTGCAGGACGTGACCGAGGAGGACTACGACTTCATCCTCAACACCAACACCAAAGGCGCTTTCTTCGTGGCCCAGGAAGTGGCCAAGCGCATGCTCGCGCGGGCCAAGGGCGCGGCACCCGGCACCTACGTGGGCGGGCGCATCATCAACATCGCTTCGATGGCCGGGCTCAAGGTGCTGCCGCAGATCGGCGTGTACTGCATGAGCAAGGCGGCGGTGGTGCAGATGACCAAGGCCATGGCGGTGGAGTGGGGCAAGTTCGGCATCAACGTCAACGCCATCTGCCCGGGCTACATCGACACCGAGATCAACCACCACCACTGGCAGACCGAGCAGGGCCAGAAGCTCATCAGCATGCTGCCGCGCAAGCGCGTGGGACAGCCGGCCGACCTGGACGCGATCCTGGTCATGCTCGCCTCCAACGAGAGCCATTTCGTGAACGGTGCGGTGATCGCAGCGGATGACGGCTTCGGTGTCTGAGCGCGCGCCAGCGGGCTTGCCGCCCGGCATGGCCGTGGGCATCGCCGCCGGTCTGGGGGCGGGTGCGTTCTGGGGCACGACCTTTGTGGCGCCGCTGGTCGCGCCCGGGTTCTCGTCGGAGGACTACACCGCGGGTCGGTTCGTTGCCTGCGGCCTGTTTTCGCTGGCGTGGATGCTGTGGCAGACGCTGCGGGCATCACCCGGTGCCCGGGCCGCCCTGTGGCCCGATGCGGTCCAGTCGCGCGCTGCGCTCGGGCTCAGCGTGCTGGGCTACACCGGTTATTACCTGCTGCTGGTCTATGGCATCGCGGACGCCGGGGCGGCGCTGCCGGCGCTGATCATCGGCACGCTGCCGGTCTGGATGATGCTGCTGGGCAAGCCGGACCATCTGCGCTGGACGGCCTTGTTGCCCGGGTTGCTGCTGACGGCCAGCGGCATGGCGCTGATGATGGACGCCACGGCGGCAGAGGTCAGCGCCACCGGGACAGGGCATTTCTGGCGCGGCGTGCTGCTGGCGGTCGGCGCCATGCTCAGCTGGCTGGCCTTCGGCATGCTCAACGCGCGCTGGATCCGCCGCCACCCCGAGGTCAAGTCCACGGCGTGGGCCAACTGGCTGGGGCTCGCGGCCGGGCTGGGCGGGGTGCTGCTCTGGCTGGGCTGGGGGACCGGTTGGGACGGGCTGGTGTCTCGCCCCGGCTTTGGCGGCTTTGTCTTCGTCTGCGCCTTCACCGGCATCGGGTCGGCCTGGATCGCGTCGGTGATGTGGAACGTGGCGAGCCGCCGTCTGAGCACCAGCCTGGCGGGCCAGCTGGTGGTGAGTGAAACCGTGTTTGCCCTGATCTACGCCTTCACATGGAGCGGCGACTGGCCGGCGACCGCGCAGCTGTTGGCCTGCGTGTTGTTCGTGGCCGGCATCCTGGCGTCGATCCGCGCTCACCGATGAGGAATCCGACATGAAACTCGAACTGCCCGACGACAAAACACTGGTGCACTCCATCGTGGTGCCCATCCGCTGGGGCGACATGGACGCGATGGGCCATGTCAACAACACGGTCTATTTCCGCTACATGGAGATCGCGCGCCTGGACTGGTTCTTTGGCATGGGGCTGCCGGCCGATCCAAAGGGCGAAGGGCCCGTGATCGTCAACGCCTTCTGCAACTTCATCCGGCAACTGGAGTTCCCGGGCGATGTGCTGGTGCGCACCTATGCGGGGACGATGGGCAAAACCTCGTTCGACACCTTCCATGAGATGTCGCGCGTCGACGACCCTGACACGGTGTACGCCAATGGCGGTGCGACCATTGTCTGGGTGGATTTTCCCAGGCAGAAATCGGTGCCCATGTCCGATCAGGCGCGGGCGCTGATCGAGACGGCCGGTGGGCCGCCCAGGCTCACCAAGGGCTGATCAGGCGGGCCGCCCCCCAGCCGGCGCACCCCGCCTTGTGGGGCCGCGACCTGCGCCGCGGCGGAGCATGGGGACCTTTGCCTCACTTTTGCTTGGGCACCCGACCCATCAGGTAGAACTCAGGGTTGGGCATCATCCCGGTGACGTTGGCGACGCGGTTGGACAGGCCAAAGAAGGCGGTGATGGCGGCGATGTCCCAGGCGTCTTCGTCGCTGAACCCCTGGGCGTGCAGGGTCTCGAAGTCGGCATCGTCGATGTCATGCGACGACAGACAGACCTTCATCGCGAAGTCGAGCATCGCGCGCTGGCGTGGCGTGATGTCGGCCTTGCGGTGGTTCACCGCCACCTGATCGGCCACCAGCGGTTTTTTCTCGTAGATGCGCAGGATCGCGCCGTGCGCGACCACGCAGTACAGGCAGTGGTTGGCCGCGCTGGTGGTGGTGACGATCATTTCGCGGTCGCCCTTGGTGAGTCCCGAGGTGCGGCCGACGGTCTCGGGCGTCATCAGCGCGTCGTGGTACGCGAAGAACGCGCGCCACTCGGCTGGGCGGCGCGCCAGGCCCAGAAACACGTTGGGCACGAAGCCTGCTTTCTCTTGCACCTCCAGGATCTTGGTCTTGAGATCGTCGGGCAGGGTGTTCAGGTCGGGCAGGGGATAGCGGGGCGTCTGAGCCATGTTGGTCTCCATTCAGGCTTTTGCAATTCCGCCAGCTTATCCTTGACCGTGGAACCCAATCTGACACATGGAGCACAGCATGCAGGACGAGCAATACCAGAAGGGCCTGGCCACGCGCCGCGAAGTGATGGGCGATCCGTTCGTGGACCGCGCACTGGCCGGTGCCACACCGTTCACCCAGCCCATTCAAGACCACATTTCCCGCGCCGCCTGGGGCGATGTGTGGCAGCGGCCCGGCCTGGACCGCAAGACGCGCAGCCTGGTCACCGTGGCCATGTTGACCGCGCTGGGCAAGCAGCACGAGCTCAAGGGCCACGTGCGCGGCGCGCTCAACAACGGGGCCACGGTCGAGGAGGTCCAGGAGGTGCTGCTGCACGCGGCCATCTACTGCGGCATTCCCACCTCGGTGGAGGCCTTTCGCACCGCGGCCGAGGTGGTGGAACCGCCCGCCGCCTGATTCACTTTTTTTCTTTGAATGGAGTTCACCATGACCACGTTCCGCCGTTCCTTTTTGACGCGCTCCCTGCGCGCCGCGCTCGCCCTGGGCGCCGTCGCCAGCATGGGCCTGACACAGGCACAGACCACCACCCGGCTGATGGTGGGCTTCCCCGCCGGGGGTGGCACCGACGCCATCGCCCGCATCCTGGCCGAGCGCCTGCAGGCCGAGCTGGGCGCGCCGTTTGTGGTGGACAACAAGGCCGGGGCCGGTGGCCAGCTGGCGGCGCAGGCGCTGAAGGCCGCAGCGCCTGATGGCCACACGCTGTTCCTGAGCCACGACCACAGCGTGTCCATCCTGCCGCTGACCATGAAGAACCCGGGTTTTGACCCGGCCAAGGACTTTGTGCCGGTGGCCGGGTTTGCCACCTTCGTGAACGCGGTGGCGCTCTCGGGCGGCACACCCGCGCGCGACTTCAAGGCCTGGATCGACAGCGTGAAAACCGCTGGCGGCAAGTCCGCCCTGGGCATCCCCGCGCCGGCTTCCACGCCACAGTTCGCCGTGCAGGTGATCGGCCAGCAGTTCGGCCTGGACCTGGTGGCCGCGCCCTACCGGGGCAGTGCGCCCATGATGGCCGACATGCTGGGCAACGCCATCCCGGCGGGCGTGGGTTCGGTGCCCGACTTCATTGAAAACCACAAGGCCGGCAAGCTGCGGGTGGTGGCTGTGATGGGTACCCGGCGCCAGGCGTCGTTGCCCGAGGTGCCAACCTTCACCGAGGTCGGCATCAAAGGCTTCGAAGAGGTGCCGTACTACGGCATCTTCGCGCCCACCGGCACACCCAAGGCCACGCTGGACAAGCTCGCCGCGGCCATACAGAAAGCGATTGCCCTGCCGGACGTGAAGGACAAGCTGACCGCCATGGGACTGACCGTGGGCTTCATGAGCGGTGCCGAACTCGGCAAACGCGAGGTCGCCTACCGCGAGGTCTGGGCAAAGATCATCCAGGCCAGCGGCTACCAGCCGCAGTGAGACGGTGAGTCCAGCATTTCGCTGCGGAGCGCTCCGAAGCGAGGTCCCCCATTCCAGAACGCTTTGGTCCCGGCTTTGCCGGGCCGCACCGCGTTGCCCCCTGTAGGTGGTCGCGCGCAGCGCGGCGGGGGTCAACCCAGCAACCGGTGCACCAAGTCCGGCGTGCTGTGCGCCTGGTATTTGCGCATCAGCCGCGCGCGGTGGATCTCCACCGTGCGGTGGCTGATGCCGAGCGACTTGCCGATCTCCTTGCTGGTCAGGCCATCCATCAGAAAGGCGGCCACTTCGCGTTCGCGCCCGGTGAGTTCGGCCTTGACGGCGCGGCGTGAACTCAGGTCCTCGAAGCTCCAGATGCCGGCTTCGTGAGGTGCCTCGCGCCGCAGGGCCCTCCCGGTGACGTGGCACCAGAAGGTTTCTCCCTTGAAGCGACCGTCCATGCGTTTCATGACGCGGTCGTCGGCGTAGGTGCCGTTGCGTCCGAGAAGGGGTTCGATGCGCGCGCCGGTGCGCTCGTACTCGTCGGCACTCGGGTAGAGCACCTGGAAACTCTGGCCCACCAGCTGCTCGCGCGCGGCGCCAAACATCTCGCACAGGGCCTGGTTGCAGTCCACCATCGTGCGCTGGCGCGAGAGCGCCAGCCCAATGGGTGCCAGATCGAAGGCGAGGCGGTAGTCGATGCCGCTGGCGCTGTCCAACGGGTCGGTGTTCGGGTTAGCCATTAGGTCAAACTACGTATGCGGTTACGTAGTATCGTAGCGCCCATCCCTGTTCAACCACTGGAGCAACCGACGTGAACAAGATTTACCCGAGCGCAGCCGAAGCCCTCAAGGGCGTGGTGGCCGACGGCCAGCTCATCGCCGTGGGCGGTTTTGGCCTGTGTGGCATCCCCGAAGCGCTGATCGACGCACTGCGCGATTCCGGCGTCAAGAACCTGACCGCCATCTCCAACAACGCGGGCGTGGACGACTTCGGCCTGGGCAAGCTGCTGCAGACGCGCCAGATCAAGAAAATGATCTCGTCCTACGTGGGTGAAAACAAGGAGTTCGAGCGCCAGTACCTGGCCGGTGAACTTGAACTCGAATTCACGCCGCAGGGCACGCTGGCCGAGAAGCTGCGTGCTGGCGGGGCCGGCATCCCGGCCTTCTTCACCAAGACCGGTGTCGGCACCTTGGTGGCCGAAGGCAAGGAGCTGCGCGAGTTCGACGGCGAGACCTATGTGATGGAGCGCTCGCTGCTGCCCGAGGTGTCGCTGGTGAAGGCCGATGTGGCCGACATGTCCGGCAACCTGCGCTTCAACATGACGGCGCGCAACTTCAACCCCGCGGCCGCCACCGCCGGCAAGATCTGCATCGTGGAGGTGGAGCGCATCGTGGCCACCGGCGAAATCGCCCCGGACGACGTGCACCTGCCCGGCATCTACGTGCACCGCATCGTGCTCAACGCCAGCCCGGAAAAGCGCATCGAGAAGCGCACCACCCGCGACCGCAAATAAGGAGAACACCATGCCTTGGACCCAAGACCAGATGGCCGCGCGTGCGGCGCAGGAACTGCAGGACGGCTTTTACGTGAACCTCGGCATCGGCATCCCGACGCTGGTGGCCAACCACGTGCCCGACCACGTGGAGGTGTGGCTGCAGAGCGAGAACGGCATGCTGGGCATCGGCCCCTTCCCCTACGAAGACGAGGTGGACCCGGACCTGATCAACGCCGGCAAGCAGACCGTGACCACCATGAAGGGCTCGGCCATCTTCGGCAGTGACCAGTCGTTCGCCATGATCCGCGGCGGCAAGATCAACCTGTCCATCCTCGGCGCCATGCAGGTGACGGCCGAGGGCGACCTGGCCAACTGGATGATCCCCGGCAAGATGGTCAAGGGCATGGGCGGCGCCATGGACCTGGTGGCCGGCGTGAAGCGCGTGATCGTGCTGATGGAACACGTGGCCAAGAAGAAAGACGGCACCGAAGACCTGAAAATCTTACCGAAATGCACCTTGCCGCTGACGGGCAAAGGCGTGGTGAACCGCATCATCACGGACCTGGCCGTGATGGACGTGACGCCCGAAGGCCTGAAGGTGGTGGAGATGGCTCCCGATGTGACGCTGGAGCTGCTGCAGTCCAAGACCGGTGTGACGCTGATCTGACGCTGGCAGGCCGCGGTTCCCGCCGCCCTTCCGACCCAAAAAAGCCTGGTTTGTCCAGGCTTTTTTGTGGGTGAGGTCCGCGCTCGGGGCTCGCATGAAAAAAGGCCCCGAGGGGCCTTTTGAAATCTGGAGCGGGTGAAGGGAATCGAACCCTCGTCAGTTGCTTGGGAAGCAACAGCTCTGCCATTGAGCTACACCCGCAGAGGCCTGTCAGTGTAAGCGATGCCGACGGGCGTCCGCCGGACGTCAGGCGATGAACATGCGGTGCGCCAGCCAGTACAGGCCGGCCGCCAGCGACATGGACACCGGCAGTGTCAGCACCCAGGCGATCAGGATGCTGCTCACGGTCTTGCTCTGCAGGCCGCTGCGGTTGGCCACCATGGTGCCCGCCACACCGGACGAGAGCACATGGGTCGTCGACACCGGCAGGGAATACACGTTGGCCAGACCGATGGCCATGGCCGCCGTCACCTGCGCGCTCATGCCCTGGGAATAGGTCATGCCCTGCTTGCCGATCTTTTCGCCCACGGTCTTCACCACGCGCTTCCAGCCGATCATGGTGCCGATGCCCAGCGCCAGGGCCACCGCAATCACCACCCAGAAAGGGGCGTATTCGGTGGAGGCGGTCAGGTCTTTGCGCAGGCGGGAAAGATCGCTCTTTTCTCCGGAGGGCAGGTAGGCCAGGCGGGACACCTTGCGGGCCGTGTCGTCCAGGCACAGGATGTAGCGGCGGATGTCCACACGCGCCTGGGGCGCCAGCGAGGTGTAGCTGGTCACGCCGGCCAGGCCACGCTGCAGGGCGGCAATCGTGATTTCGGTCTGGTGCGGGTCGCACCTGAACTTGGCGGGCAGTTCGCTGCCATTGGACTTGCCCAGCGCGAGGTAGGACGACAGGGTGGCGTCGTTGCGCTGGTAAAAATCGCTGAGGTACATGGCCGCGTCGCGCGTGCGGTCGATCTCGTATTTGCTGCTGTTCAGGTCGAGCACGAAGTACGAAGGCACGATGCCGATCAGCACCAGCATGATCAGGCCGATGCCTTTCTGGCCGTCGTTGGAGCCGTGCACGAAGCTCACGCCCAGTGCCGAGAGCACCAGCACCATGCGGCTCCAGAAAGGCGGGTGCTTCTTGCCCACGTCTTCCATCCGCTTTTCGGGTGTCTTGTGCATGGTGGAACGGGGCTTCCACCATTTCAGGACCACCAGGATCAGGCCCGCCACCATGAAGCCGGCCACGGGCGACAGGACCAGCGAGACCGCAATGTCGATCGCCTTCTGCCAGTTCACGCCCTGCGAGAGTTCGATGTCGGTGATCAGCGCGTTGGCCATGCCCACGCCCAGGATCGAGCCGATGAGCGTGTGCGAGCTGGAGGCGGGGATGCCGAGGAACCAGGTGCCCAGGTTCCAGGCGATGGCCGCCGTGAGCAACGAGAAGACCATGGCCAGACCCCGGCCGGAGTCCACGTCGATCAGCAGCTCGACCGGCAGCAGGTGCACGATCGCGTAGGCCACACCCACACCCCCCAGCAGCACACCCAGGAAGTTGAACACGCCCGACGAAAACACCGCCACCGAGGGTGGCATGGCCCGGGTGTAGATCACGGTGGCCACCGCGTTGGCGGTGTCGTGGAAGCCGTTGATGAATTCAAATGCGAGGACGAACAAAAGGGCCACCAGCAGGCTGATGAGGAGCCAGGGTTCGAGGCTGCCGAGCATGGAGATCATGGATGTGAGCGCAGACAAGCAAAGAGGCTGCCATTTGTGGCAGCCTCTTTGCAGTGGTGTGAAATTTTGATGACAGTCCGGATTTTCGCTCATTCCGGGACGCCGGCCCGCTGATCGCTCAGCGGGCCACCCCGATCACTTGAGGATGTCGCCCAGGCAGAGGTACTTCACTTCCACGTAGTCGTCCATGCCGTAGTGCGAGCCTTCGCGGCCCAGACCCGACTGTTTCACGCCGCCAAACGGCACGTGCTCGGTGGCCAGGATGCCGACGTTGATGCCGACCATGCCGTACTCCAGCGCTTCGGCCACGCGGTAGATGCGGCCGATGTCGCGGCTGTAGAAGTAGCTGGCCAGACCGAACTCGGTGTTGTTGGCGGCATCGATGGCTTCCTGCTCGGTGGCGAACTTGAACACCGGCGCGAAGGGGCCGAAGGTCTCTTCCTTGGCGCACAACATGTCGGCGGTGGCGTCGGCCACCACGGTGGGCTCAAAGAACTGGCCGCTCAGGCGGTTGCCGCCCGCGAGCACCCGGCCACCCTTGGCCTTGGCGTCGTCCACATGGCGCTGCACCTTGACCAGCGCGGCTTCTTCGATCAGCGGCCCCTGGTTCACGCCGTCCGCGAAACCGTTGCCGACCTTGGCGGTCTTCACCTTGGCGGCGAACTTTTCGACGAACTCGTCGTAGACACCGTCCTGCACGTAAAAGCGGTTGGTGCAGACGCAGGTCTGGCCGGCGTTGCGGTACTTGCTGGCAAAGGCGCCTTCCACGGCGGAGTCGACGTCGGCGTCGTTGAACACGATGAAGGGCGCATTGCCACCCAGTTCCAGCGACATCTTCTTCACCGTCGGCGCGCTCTGCGCCATCAGGATGCGGCCCACTTCGGTGGAGCCCGTGAAGCTGATGTGGCGCACCACGTCGGAGGCGCACAGCACCTTGCCCACGGCGATGGAGTTCTGGTCGTCGGCGGTGATCATGTTGAGCACACCGGCCGGGATGCCGGCGCGGATGGCCAGTTCGGC
>NZ_JADMKB010000187.1 GCF_018780075.1 Hydrogenophaga sp. | reverse complement strand
GATCTTCTTGTACATCAGCGGCTGGGTCAGGCTCGGGGTGTCCTGCTCGTTGTGGCCCAACTTGCGGAAGCAGATGATGTCGAGCACCACGTCCCGGCGGAAGGTCATGCGGTACTCGAGCGCGAGCTGGGTGGCCAGCACCACGGCTTCGGGGTCGTCACCGTTGACGTGCAGCACCGGCGCCTCGACACCCTTGACGATGTCGGTGCAGTACAGCGTGGAGCGCAGGTCGCGCGGGTCGGAGGTGGTGAAACCGATCTGGTTGTTGATGATCAGGTGCACCGTGCCGCCCGTGGTGTAGCCACGGGTCGCGGCCAGCGCCAGGGTTTCCTGGTTCACGCCCTGGCCAGCGAAGGCCGCGTCGCCGTGCACGAGCACTGGCAACACCTGATTGCCCAGCGGATCGTCACGGCGGTCCATGCGGGCACGCACCGAACCTTCAACCACCGGGTTCACGATTTCCAGGTGCGACGGGTTGAACGCCAGCGAGAGGTGCACCGGGCCGCCGGGGGTGGACACGTCGGAACTGAAGCCCTGGTGGTACTTCACGTCACCAGCGGGCAGCTCTTCGGGCGCGGTGTGATCGAACTCGGCGAACAGGTCCTTGGGCATCTTGCCCAGGGTGTTGACCAGCACGTTGAGGCGGCCGCGGTGCGCCATGCCGATCACGATTTCCTGGATGCCGACCTGACCCGCCTGGCGGATCAACTCGTCCATGGAGGCGATGAAGCTCTCGCCACCTTCGAGCGAGAAGCGCTTCTGGCCCACGTACTTGGTGTGCAGGAAACGCTCCAGGCCTTCGGCCGCGGTCAGGCGGTCGAGAATGGCCTTCTTCTTGTCGGCATTGAACGCCGGCTTGCTGCGGATCGATTCCAGCTTTTCCTGCCACCAGCGCTTCTGCGTCTGGTCGCTGATGTACATGTACTCGGCCCCGACGCTGGCGCAATAGGTTTCGCGCAAGGCGTTGAGCAGGTCCCGCAAGGACATGACCTCCTTGCCGAAGAACGTGTTGCTGGTGTTGAACACGGTCTCGAAATCGGCGTCGGTGAAACCGTAGAACGAGGGATCGAGTTCGGGAATGTGGTCGCGCTCGGTGCGCTTGAGCGGGTCGAGGTCGGCCCAGCGCGAGCCGACATTGCGGTAGGCGGCAATGAGCTGCTGCACGGCCACGCGCTTGCGACCCAGATCGGAGTCGGCGCCAGCGGCCACCACAACGCGGGTGCCGCCTTGTTTGGCACGCTCGGCGAACGCGTTGATGACGGGCAGGTGGGGCACGTCACGGGCATCGGTGCCGTCGACGGCGGGCACATGCTGCAACGCGTCGAAGTAGCTGCGCCAGTTGTCTGGAACGCTACCGGGGTTGTTCAGGTAGTTCTCATACATCTCTTCCACGTACGGCGCGTTGCCGCCGAAGAGGTACGAGTTGTTCTGGAAGGCAACATAGACGTTGCTCCCGTTCGATGGGGAATTGCTCATAAATCCGCTGACCTCCGCTTCCCTCTGGGAAACATTAGCTGGTTAAAGAAACCTCCCGCGACACGGCTGAACCGATTGGCGGATGCGACAGTGGCTGTGGAAGGAACTGACTGCAGTCCGCGATTGTGCCATCGCCCGAACCGCGGTGGTGCAGAGATTGAGGGTTATCGGTGCATTGACACCGAATTGAAGTGCGCGTGTTGCGCGACGGCGAAGCGACAGCCTCCCGTCAGCCAGCGCGCGTCAGACGCCGACGCGGGGCGACAGGCGCTCGGAAGCGGGCACTGCGCTGGGTTCGTCCATCTCGATCGCGATCTGGGTGCAGACGGTGCGACACAGGGTCACCGCCTTTTCGCTCTGGACGCGGTAAATGACCTGGGTGCCTTCTTTGCGCTTGGCCAGCACGCCGGCCCGGTACAGCAGGTTCAGGTGCTGCGACAGGTTGGGCTGCGTGGTCTGGATCTCCAGCAGCAACTGGGACACGGATTTTTCCTTGTCGCACAGGGCGCTCAGGATGCGCAAGCGCATCGGTGTGGCCAACACACCGAACAGCTCGGCGGCCAGTTCGAAAACACGGACTTTCTCGATGTGGGCGTCAGACCCGATCATTTGTTCCATGGTTCACCACACTTTTGTCAATATAAGCATGGATCATACTGACTTCAAGCGGTCTGTCACTTGCCCGAAATACACCCGGGAGTTCAAAAAAAACCATCCCTCCTTCCGGAGGGCGCCGGTTTTTGACAGCCAGGAACGCGGCCTCAGGCCTGCAAGTCCTTGATTTGCTGCAACGCGGCCGGATCGTCCATGGTCGTCAGATCGCCTGGGTCGCGCCCTTCGCACACCGCCTGAATGGCGCGCCGCAGCAGCTTGCCGCTGCGGGTCTTGGGCAACACGTTGACGAAACGCACCCGGGCCGGACGGGCAACCGCACCGAGCTGCTCGTCGACCAGTTTCATGACCTCGCCTTCAAGTTTCAACCGCGCGGCGTCGTCGCTCAGCAACGAAGCGTCCTTGACCACGGCGAACGCCATCGCCACCTGCCCCTTGAGCTGGTCGGCCACCCCCACCACCGCCACCTCGGCGATCTTCGGGTGGCTGGAAATGCTTTCCTCGATCTCGCGCGTGCCCAGGCGGTGACCGGCCACATTGATCACATCGTCCGTTCGGCCGAGGATGAAGTAATAACCGTCTTCGTCGCGGATGCCCCAGTCGAAAGTGCTGTACACGACTTTGCCCGGCACGCTGGACCAGTAGGTCTTGACGAATCGGGCGTCGTCGCCCCAGATCGTCTGCATGCAGCCCGGCGGCAGCGGACCCTCGACCGCAACCACGCCCTTCTGGTTGCCGCCTTGCAGCTCCGCGCCCGTCTGGTCGTCGAGCAGCTTGACGTTGTAGCCGTACACGGCCTTGCCCGGTGAGCCGAACTTGCTGGGCGCTTTTTCCACCCCGTTGCAGATCGCCAGGATCGGCCAGCCGGTTTCGGTCTGCCAGTAGTTGTCGACGATGGGCTTGCCCAGCTCGTCGGAAATCCACTTGGCGGTCGGCTCGTCCAGCGGCTCCCCCGCCAGGAACAGCGCCTTGAGGCTGGACAGATCGTATTTCTTGATGAAGGACGGGTCGTATTTCTTGAGCACGCGCACGGCCGTCGGCGCGCTGAACATCACCGACACCTTGTACTTCTCGACCAGGCTCCACCAGATGCCGGCGTCCGGCCGGATCGGCAGACCCTCGTACATGATGGTCGCCATGCCGCAAATCAGCGGGCCATAGATGATGTAGCTGTGCCCCACCACCCAGCCGATGTCGCTGGTGGAGAAATAGGTTTCGCCCGGCTCGCCCATGTAGATGTGCTTCATGGACGCGGCCAGCGCCACCGTGTAGCCACCGGTGTCGCGCTGCACGCCTTTGGGCTTGCCGGTGGTGCCGCTCGTGTAGAGCGTATAGCTGGGGTGCGTGGCATCGACCCACTCACAGGGCACAACGGTGTCCATGTGCTTCGCACGCTCGACCTCGTAGGCCACATCGCGCCCCGCCTCGGCGCTGAACGGCGCCAAACCGCGATTGACCATCACCACCTTCTGTGGCTTGTGGGCTGAAAGTTTGATGGCTTCGTCCAGCAGGGGCTTGTACTCCACCACCTTGCCACCGCGCGAACCCGCATCGGCGCTGACGATGGCCACGGGCGAAGCGTCTTCAATGCGGCTCGCCAGCGAGTGGCTGGCGAAACCACCGAACACCACGGAGTGAATGGCGCCGATGCGCACGCAGGCCAGCATGGCAAACGCGGCTTCGGGAATCATGGGCATGTAGATCAGGACACGGTCGCCCTTCTTGACGCCCTGGTCTTGCAGGATGGCGGCCATGCGCTGCACTTCGGCGTGCAGCTGGCGAAAGCTGTAAATCGTCTCGACGTTGGTTTCCGTGGACACGAAGATCAGCGCGTTCTGATCGGCCCGGTCTTTCAGGTGCCGGTCCACCGCGTTGTGACACAGGTTGGTCAGACCGCCCTCGAACCAGCGGGCGAACGGCGGGTTGTCGTAGTTGCAGACGCGGTCAAAGGGCTTGTGCCAATCCACCAGCGCCGCCTGCTCTGCCCAGAAAGCGTCTCGCTCTTTGATCGAGCGTTGGTGAAAGGCCGCGTAGCCTTGTGGATTGCCCATGAGAGTCTCCTGCAGGTGGTGGTTCGAAACGACTGGAACGGCTTCGACTGGCGCACGGAGGCGCCCATCGAAACTGAATTCATAATTATGAAGACCAGACTTTCGGGAGTCTGACACCCGACACGGATGGTTATCCAGGATCGCTGATCGGCCCCTGCCCTTGCGGCAGCGGCACCGCGCCTCTCCTGGCCGCTTACTTGATCAGCGCCTGAATCTCACGGAAAGCGGGGTGTTCGGCGCTGCGCAACCATTCAAACACCACCATTTCGGTGGTCACCAGCTCGCAGCCTGCGCCGGCGAGCCGGTCAAACGCAGCGTCCCGGTTGCGCTCGGTGCGCGACCCACAGGCATCGGTGACCACCCAGACGTCGATTTCCTGCTCGACCAGTTCCAGTGCCGTCTGCAGGAGACAGACATGGGCCTCGCAACCGGCGAGCACCACGGTGTTGCGCTCGGCAGCCGGTGCGGCAGGCTTCTGCAGATGGCGCGGCAAGCTGCGGGCGTTGCCTCCGGCTTGTTGACGGGCCGGTGGCCGCAACCACTCCACGAGGCCATCACTGGCCGCACTGAAGCTCATCTTGGTCAGGGTGCGCTGGCACAACCCGCGCAAGGCGGGATCGTTGGCGCCCAGCTTCTCAGGGTTTTGTTCGGTGCCGAACGTGGGTACGCCCAACAGGCGCGCCGCGCGCGCCAGGCGCAGCGCATTGGCCAGCACCTGTTCGCGCTCGGGCATGGCCGGCATCAGGCGCTCCTGGTAGTCCACCAGAACCAGTTGGGAATCGGTTACGTCAAGCAGCATGAAATGTCCTGTGGAATGTCTTGGATCGCGCCGGGAGCGCGAGCCGCCGATTGTGACAAAACCAGACCGCCTGGCGACACGGACGGCGAATCACGCGGCGAACAAGTCACCCTGCTCGACGGCGGCGGCACCTGCTCCACCGAGCGCGCCCGCGAGCGCCACGTCCAGCCAACGCTGAAGGCTCTGGACAAAACGCGACTCCAATGCCGCCCGGTCGGTCGGTGGCTTCTGACCCTGCAACACCAGCAGGCCCAGGCCGTAGGCCAGCACCTCATCGTGCAGCTGCGCAGCGCACTCAGGCGGCAAGCCCGTGGCACGCAAAGCGTCCAGACACGGCTGCAAAGCATCGGTCAGCTGCGCAAACGGCTCCGAAGCCGTGTCCTGATCGGGGGACACCTCTGGAAGGCTGCCTGGGCCGCCATGCAGAACCAGCTGCAAACGCTGCGCGTCCCCGGCGAGGCAACCCCACCACGCCAGCGACCGGTCCATGAACAGCTGGCGGGCGACCTGCACATGGTCAAGGATCGGCACCCCGTCGGTTCGGGCGCGCGAACCCCTCTCGGCGCGGGATGCCTTCTGCAACCTGACCAGCTCTCCCAACGCCTGAATCACGCGAAGCTGCAGCGCCGACAGGATGGCGTCGCGCCCTGGAAAGTACGCGTACAGCGCGCCTGCCGTGTAACCGGCCCGCTGAGCCAGCTGGCGCATGTTGAATCCCTGGGCACCCGTCTCGCACCAGAGCGCCCACGCCACATTCAGCAGTTGAACCCGCCGTTCATCACCGAATCGCTGCTGCCGCAACTGCCGGTCGGTGGCCCGCTGTTGCAGGTGTCGCACCTGCTCAGGGGTCAGCACAGGGGTGATCGCATCAAATTTGACGGACATGGACTGGGGTGGGTTGTTGGCCACTGGAAATGGTTCAATTATATGAACGACGTTCAAATTAATAAACTAACTCAATCTGTTTTCTGGATGTTTGATGGATTTGGCAGTGACAGATGGATTCAACAAGCTCAACTGAACGCAACGGAGTCCGGTAAATTCTTTTGTGTTCAGAGAGGTCAAGAAATGAACGTTTCCGAAAAATATTGAGCAGAATCAATCTTCTGTGACCCACTCCTCGCTTGACGCATCATCTCCATGACGATAAGCTGCGGCGATGCATCGTGTGATACTGATCTTCCTTCTGATGGGCTGTGCCTTGGCCCAGGCCGCACCAACAGAAGCAGAGGTCGGTCACGACGACATGGACCAGCTGCTTGAGGAACGGGGGGTGATCTCCCGACTCGGATCTCAACTGAAGTTGGCCCGGAGCAATGTCGGCGAAAAAGCCTCTGACCTGGTGATGAGTGCCATGGGCTTTCTGGGTGTGCCTTACCGGTACGGTGGCAACAGCGCAGACACCGGCTTTGATTGCAGCGGGCTGGTTCGAGCGGTGTTCGAGCAATCGGTCGGCAAGATCCTCCCTCGACGGGCCGATGAACAGGCCGCAGCCACCCAATCCATCGACCGCAGCGAACTCAAACCGGGCGACTTGGTCTTTTTCAACACCATGCGTCGTGCGTTCAGCCACGTGGGCATCTATGTCGGCGATGGAAAATTCATCCACGCGCCCCGTGCAGGTGCATCGGTTCGGGTGGAAGACATGCGCATTTCCTATTGGCAGACGCGTTTCAATGGTGCCCGGCGCGTGCCTTTGCCGGGTGGCGACACCACGGCCTCTTCACGCTGATCGGCCACTTGTAGGGCCTTGCGAGGGCCCAACCCCTGGCACCTGTGCCAAGGCTCCTCGCACGCCGCACTGTCAGATGTGATCGATTGTTGGGGTGGGCGAGCACCCTGCCCGCCTGACCCCACGCCCATCAACCGCGCTTCTGAATCGACTTGCTGAAGAACCGTTCGCGAACGCGGCGCACACTGCGCCAGACCACGGGCGGTGCGAAGTCCTGGCCCATGCGCCACATCACACCCTTGAAGCTCTCGTCCGGCCGGGCCTTGAAGATGGTGGTGTGAATGCCATCGTCCTCGCCTTTCGGGCGACCGTTGGTGTAGTAGTACAGCGCCAGTGACTTGCGGGTCATGTCTTCCGGGCAGTTGAGCGGGTCCGGGTGACCGTGGAAAGAATCGCTGGTGGTGGTGAAAATGGCCAGCCGGTTGAACACGGGAAGGATCTTGTCGCCACAGAACGTGGTGTCCTTGTTCCACAACTCCAGGCAACCGCCGTACTCTTCTTTCCAGTCCTTGTTGAGATACAGCAGGATGTTGATCCGGCGGTCCAGGAACAGGCTGTCGTGTTTGTTGAAGTCAGCGTGCAACTTCAACAGCCCGCCACGACGGATCTGGTGCAAGCCCCCGCCGCGCAGCAAAGGATCCGGGATCAGATTCGGAATCCCGGTGACCTTTTCCAGAAACCGCAAGAAAGGGATGGAATGAAACTGATAGAACAGGTTGCGCGTGACGGGACCGAACTTCGTTTCGTCCGCGCAGACCAGCTTGATCTCGGTCTGGCGGTTGTAGTTGTGCCAGTCGATATCGGCCGGTTTGGGAAATTCGGCCAGCACCGCCTCGGCCACATCTGGCGGCAGGAAGTTGTCGAAGTGGATGTGGGGGAACGGGGAGCCGGCAGCGTACTTCTGCGCGCTTTGCTCGGCCAGCAAGTCATATTTGGGATCGTCAAAAACGAAACGTTCACTCAGATCCACTGTCGCCATGTCCATACAGACCTCGGTAGTACTTCAGAAATTGCTTCGGGGGCCGATCCGTGTGGCCGGCTGGTGCTGCGGACAGGTGCAGCGCTCCAGCAGCAGCCGGTCTGCAACTTCTGACCCAGTGCACCCTTTGCAGCCTGAGGATGCTAGTGGTCAAGACTTAAGATTCATTTAAGAATGGATCTCATCACCGTCGCCTCTTGGCTCGGCGGCAAGCAGGTGGTCTGTCGCCCGGCCTGGGCCACATCCCTGCTTTATGGCGTGGCGTCACCTGCCCCCAAGCGCCTTCGTTGCCAGACGGCAAAAGGGCCTGAACCAGGTCGCCAGTTCAGGCCTTTGTCTGAAACAAAGCTGTGTCGGATCAGTATTTCAGGTCTTTGGAGCTGACCCTGAGGCCCGCCAGCTCACAGGTCAAAAACTCCAGCCCATTGACCCGTGTGAAATAGCCCTTGGACAAGCCTCGGTAGGCATTGAGTTTGCCCTGCGAGACGGAAGACAACATCAGGGCGTTTTTCTCTTCTGGCGTGATTTTCTTGTCCAGCAACCGCGTCGCCCGGCTATCGAGGCAGGCCTCTGCGCTCAGGTGCTTGTAGGCCATGTCTTCCTGATAGCGTCGTTCAGACAGGCTGCGTTCGATGGTCTGCCGGTACAGGGCCACATAGGCGCTGGCGGCCTCGTTGACCTCGGAGTGATCGTATTGGGTGACCGAGGCCACGAACTTCTCAGGTGCGGGTGGATTTGCCTGCGGCGTGGCGCAGCCCGCCAGCGCCGCCACCAGGACAGACAAGGTGATTTGAATGTGTCGCATGTTGTTCCCTTTCGCATGTTGAACCCGTCGACGCCCCAGTGCTCGACAGGCGGCCCTTCTCTCAGGAAAGGTATCGACAAGCGTCATGGGACATTGAGTGGATGTACATATATTTACAAGCTGCCACGGTGGGCGCCTCCACCCCACAGAGTCGACAGGCGTCAGCGTCGGCCGGGCGTCAACGGAGGTGCGGTTCAGCTTTGGCGAACCCAGAGTTCCGCCGCCTTGCGGAACATGCGGCCATCACGCGACCGGAGGGCCCGCCGCTTCAAGACGTTGGGGCCTGGTCCGGGTGGCCTGTAACCTGCGGCATCGCGATGCAGAACGTCGCACCCTTGCCAGGCACCGCATGCGCAGCGATCTCGCCGCCGTGCCGGCGCACGATGCGCTGCACGGTGGCCAGCCCGATGCCGATGCCAGGAAACTCGTCCTGGCGGTGCAAGCGCTGGAAAGGCTTGAACAGGCGATCCGCGTGTGCCATGTCGAAGCCGGCACCGTTGTCGGACACGCAGACGCCCCGCAGGCCGCCGACCTCGCCCCAATGCACGCGAATGGCGGACGCCGCGGTGGCCCCGGTGTACTTCCAGGCGTTGTCCAGCAGGTTGCTCAGCGCGCTGTCGAGCATCCGCTCGTCGCCCTGCACAACAAGACCATCCTCGATGTCCAGCGCGACCTGCCTTCCGGGCTCGGCCACGGCCAGTTCGGTCAGGCGGCGGCGTGCCAACGCCGACAGGTCCACACGGTCTTGCCGTAGATCGCCACGCGTGCTTCGAGACAGGGCCAGCAAGCCGTCGATCAAGTCGCTCATCTTGTGGACAGCCAGCGCCATCTGATCGAGATAGGTCTTGGCTTGTCCCTGAAGCGAGGCGCCGCAGTCCTCCTGCAACGCCTGGGCGTAGCCCCCCATGGCGCGCAGCGGTGCCCGCAGGTCGTGCGAGACGGCATAGGCAAACGTCTCGAGCTCGTGGTTCGCTGCGGTCAGTTCGGCCGTGCGCTCGGCCACACGGGCCTCGAGAGTGGCATTGACGTCGCGCAGCGCGGCCTCCGCTGTCTTGAGCGCATGGATGTCGGTGTGGGTTCCCAGCATGCGCAACGGTCGTCCTTCGGCAGACCGCTGATGGAGCACACCCATGGAGAGAATCCATTTCCAGCCACCGTCGTGGGTGCGCAGCCGATACTCCACGCGGTAGGCGGGCAGTTGGCCGGCCACATAGCCGTCCAGGGACTTGAGCACCATGACACGGTCGTCCGGGTGCAGGCGCTCGCGCCATTCGGCAAACGTTTCCTTGAACGACTGCGGATCGTGGCCGAGCATGACCGAGTAGTCCTCGCTCACCATCGCATCGCCCGTCTCCAGGTTCAGGTCGTAGAGGCCCTGCTTGCCCGCCACCAAGGCCAGTCGCAGGCGCTCCTCGCTGTCGCGCAGGTCCTGTTGGGTTTTTCTGCGGCCTGTGATGTCGCGCGCGATGCCGAACGTGCCGAACGTGTGGCCGTGCGCGTCGCGCAGCGGCCCCTTGGTGGCCAGGAACACCCGTTCGCCCTGCGCGGTGTTCAAACACTCTTCATTGGTTTCGACCTGGCCGGAAGCGAAAACCCGTCGATCGATGGACATGATCCATGCCGCCTGCTCGGCCGGAAAGGCGATGCGGTCGTCCTGCCCCAGCAGGTCTTCGGTGGACTTGCCCATGTACTGCGCCGCTGCGTTGTTGACCAGCAGATAGCGCCCCTGGTCGTCCTTGGCGAAGATGGCATCGCTGGAACTCTTGGCAATCGCGGCAAGGAGCTGCATGGCCCGTCGTTTTTCTTCGGCCTCGGCCTGTTCGCGCTGGTGCGCCGTGTTCAGCTGATCGACCAGCCGACCCACCAGCACATACAGCAGCAGGGTGGTGACCGCCACAAAGAACCAGCCTTTGGCCATGCTGGCCCGCACGAGCGCCTCGGGGTCGCTGAACAACAGCCCCATGGCCCGGTCGGACAGCAGAATCCACAACCCGGCAAAAACGGCATACACCAGCGCCACGCGAATGGCGCCTTCCTTGGGGTTTGATCGTGTGGGGGCGGAGTTCACGGAAGCCGGATGCCTGGAGCCTGATTGACGTCGATCGAAGAGACTATGCCTCGACCCCACTTCTCCATGTCCACCTGCGCAAGGACACACCAAGAAGTGAATGCATCGTTGGAAAGCCGCAACACCTCGGCCCCTCCGGATGCACCTGGTTGGGGCGGCAGGTCGTTGAACAGAGGGTGCGCCACCTTTGCCGCGGCATGCCGCCCTGCTCCACAATCACCCATGACCTCCTCAGCCTCAGCCGCCCCCGACGAACGCGAGCCCGCCGCCGCCCTCCCGTGCGCCCAGTGCCCCTTGCGGCCACTGGCGCTCTTTCAGGCTCATGAACCCGCCGAAGTGGAACTGGTGCAATCGCTCAAACGCCGGGACATGCGCCTGCCCGTGGGGCACACGCTGATCCAGGAGGGGCAGGTCGACGCACCGCTCTACACGCTGCAAGCCGGCTGGGCGTTTCGTTTCAAGACCCTGAGCGACGGGCGCCGGCAGATCCTGAACTTCCTGCTCGCGGGCGACTTCATCGGCGTGCAGCAGAAGATGGGCGATGCCGCGGCCCACGGCGTCGAGACGCTGACCGAGGCCGTGTTCTGCGTGTTCCAGCGCGACTCGCTGTGGGAGATCCACCGCCGCTCGCCCACCATGGGCTTCAACGTGACCTGGCTCACCGCGCACGAAGAGTCGCTGGTGGACGACACGCTGCTCTCGGTGGGACGGCGCAGCGCCGAAGAGCGCATCGCCATGCTGCTGATCCTGCTCTTCAAGCGCGCCGCGGCGCTGCAGGCCGACGCGGGCGCGAGCGGTGTGCCGTTTCCCCTGACGCAGCAACACGTGGCCGATGCGCTCGGGCTGTCGCTGGTGCACACCAACAAGACGCTGCGCAAGCTGGAGCGCCGGGGGCTGCACCACATCGGCGATGGTCGGCTGTTCATGCGCGACGTGAAGGCGCTCGCGCGCCTCGCCGATCTGTACGGCGACGGCCGCCCGCCCGTGCGCCCGCTGGTGTGACCGGGGCCCTGCGGCCCCCGTCTGCGCACGCCTGGTCCGCCCACAACCGGTAACAACTGGGTCGGCACACATGTCTTTGTACACAGTGAAAGACTGACCGGCGACCTACATTGCGTTCAACCCTGCTTCCCGCCTTTCTGGCCCGCAGGGACATCGAAAGACCCATGGCCTTCAACGCCCGGGTCCCAGATGGAACGACATGTCCCAGGAGGTCGCATGACAGCCACCGCTTCACGGTTCAACGAGAACCAACTGCTCTCCACCCTCTCCAGCGCCGAATGGCAGCACCTGGAGCCCGACCTGGAATGGGTCGAGCTGTCGGCCGGCACCTTGCTGCATTCGAGCGGCAAGGCACTGCGCCACGTGCACTTCCCGGCCACCGCCACGGTGTCCCTCGTGTCCTCGATGGCCGACGGCGCCTCGGCCGAGGTGGCCGTGGTCGGCGGTGAGGGCATGGTCGGCATCTGTGCCTTCATGGGCGACGCCAACGCCCTGAGCGACGCCATCGTGCAGCGACCCGGCCACGCCTGGCGCATGAGCACGGCGGACGTGCTGCACCACACCCGCCGTTCGCCCGACTTCATGCAGCAGTTGCTGGGCTACACCCAGGCCTTGTTCACGCACATGGCGCAGTCGTCGGCCTGCAACCGCCACCACGCGCTGGACCAGCAGCTGTGCCGCTGGCTGCTTCAGCACCTGGACCGGCAGGAAGGCAGCGACATGCAGATCACGCAGGAGCGCATTGCCAGCCTGCTCGGTGTGCGACGCGAGGGGGTCACCGGCGGTGCGCTCAAGCTGCAGAAAGCCGGACTGATCGAATACCACCGGGGACACATCTCCATCCTCGACCGCAGCGGTCTGGAAGCGCGCAGTTGCGAGTGCTACGGCGTGGTCCGGCAGGCCTACGACCGGCTGTCCTGCGCCCACGGCGCACCACGCCGATCACCGGCCATGGCCCAGCTGGGGCTGGTCGCTCCGGTGTTTCACCGCCAGCCCATGCAGACCGCGTGACCCCTTGCGGGGGATGCGCCCTGGTGCCCAGGGCGCTGGTGGGCAACGCCCGCGCTCCCTCTTGCGGGGCACACAGTCACCCGCCGCTCGGCGGCCAGCAAGACTCCGCCCCGCCCACACACCAGCCCTTTTTGAAGGCCACCCCGTGAACCACGAATGAACCACGAAGAACGCGACAGCTTGGGCATGTACGCCGCCGCCACCGTCCTGGACGACACGGTGCCCGACCGCAATCGCGGCACAGGCCCGAACCTGATGGGTGCCGACACCTTGCTGGGCAACGACGTTCTCGACGTCTATGGCACCCGGCCTCACGTGGACCCGCGCGGGAGCTGAGCGCCTCCCTGCCAGCTTCAGCCGCAGGTGCAGGTCGGTAAGCGCAGGTGGGCAAGAGGCCTCGCAGTCGCTCCGCTGCGCGGTCTTTTTTCGGGCACTCAGGGCAGCGGGCCGAACACCTGTTCCAGGCTCAGCCGGTCCGGCAGCACGTAGATGGCGGCCGCCTGGGTGGAGAACACGGGCAGCAGGTGGGCATCAAAAAACCCGGCCGGGACGTTGATGCAGCCGTAGGAAATGCGGTTGTCTTCAATGGTTTCGGAGGCCAGGCGCTGCGGGCGCCGCTCGGCGGGCTGGTGGGTGCGCACGCGGTGCATGGACACCGCCGCTTCGTGGTCCACCCACACCACGTCTTCGCCCGTGAGGTTGCGCCCCAGCTTGCCATTGAAGCGACCGGCCGGTGTGGTGCGCTCGTCGGGCTGCACATCGGCGATGGCTTTCTGACCAATGCCGGGCACCGAGTGATCGCCCAGGGCCGACCCGATCAGCACGGCCGTGTGGGCCTGAAGGCGCGCGTGGGCGTCGAAGACATACAAGCGCGCCGCCGGCTTGTCGATGACGACAAAGGGCATGGCCGCGTGGTCCTGCGTCGCGGCACTCCATTGAGCGATTCGCTTCACGGCGTCCGACGCCGGTGTGCCGGCCAGGTCCGCGAAGCGAGGGGGGCCTACCGGCAGTGCTGGTGTGCCTGAGGCTTGTCTCGGCGCGGCCCGCTCTGGCGAACCGCTCGGCAGGAGCAACGCCACCACGCTCAGGCCCATGACCAACCCCGTGCGCAGCCCGGCGAGCACATGCGTGGCAGCGCTGTCTGCCGCGGGGACTGCCGGCAGGCCTGCACCAGGGTCGCCGGGCGCCGGGACCGGGCAAGGTGAGGGGCACATGGGGGGTCGGCGTGCGCCTGCGGCACACGGCCATTGGCCCGGCGTCGATCCCGCGCTTTCGCGCTGGAGAGGGCACCGGGCCGTGTGGCGTGCCGATCAGTTGCGGTCGGCGCGGGCCACGGGCTGGTCCATCGTGGACGCATCCTGGTTCATGGCCGGGGCGGTCATGCCGCCGCTGGCGGGAGGCGTCACCGAAGGCTGTGCCTGAACCATGGGCTCAGGCGCTGGCGTGACGTTGCCGGATGTGGACTGTGCATAGACCAGTCCGACGGTGCCGGCCACGGTGAGTGCGGTGAGCGTGGCGGTGAGGAATTTGGACGTGAGCATGAGGTTTCCTTTCGGCTGCAAGCAGCACATGTCGAGTTCAGCCGGAAATTGCCGACCGGGTTTCAGGGTAGGCGTGCCTCCTCGGAGGGTCTGTGCGCCCCCGTACCAACGTGGCGTCCGCGGTGTAAGACATTGCTTCGGTGCGTCGGGTGCGGGGCGCGTTGGTGCGCTGCCGAACCGACCGTTCCCGCGGGCTGCGCCAAGATGGTTTTTCACAGAAAGGAACCGACATGACCCAAAGCGCAAAGATTGTGGGCAAGGTGGAATACCGGGGCGGCGATGGCCCGGCCGTGGAGATACGCGAGGGCCCGGTGGAGGTGTCGATCTCGGTCGCCGACGCCACCCTGAGCTGGGTAGACGAAGATGTCCACGGCTCGGCGGCCATGCCCATCGGCGATTTCCGCCGCTATGTGAAAGAAGGGAAGATCCAGCTCGACGGACCGCTGCGGGTCGAGGCCTGAGCGCAGCTGGCCCGACCCCTTCACAGGGAGGATCGGGTCCCAAAGCCCTGGCCGCCCGCGCTCACAACGACGCACGCCCGAACAGCGCCACATGCTGCAGCAGCATGATGGTCTTGGCGTCGCGGATGCGGCCGTCGGCCATCCCCTCAAGGGCTTCCTGCAACGGCATCTCGATGACCTCGATGTCCTCGCCCTCCGCTTGCAGCCCGCCACCGTCCTGAACCCGGTCCGCCGGCTCGTACTCGGCCACGAAAAAATGCAGCCGCTCGGTCACCGAGCCCGGGCTCATGAAGGCGTCGAACACCTTGCGGGGTGTCCGGATGCGGTAGCCGGTCTCTTCTTCGGCCTCCCGGCGGATGCAGGTCTCGGGGTCGTCGCCGTCGAGCAGGCCCGCGCACGCCTCGATCAGGTAGCCGTCGCCGCCCCCGTTGATGAAGGCCGGCAGACGGAACTGCCGCGTCAGCACCACCGTGCCTCGGGCGGGACTGAACAGCAGCAGCACCGCGCCGTTGCCGCGGTCGTAGGCCTCGCGGTTCAGGGACTGCCAGCTGCCATCGCGCCGGCGCAGCTCGAAGCTCAGCTTGCGCAGCACATACCAGTTGTCCGACAGCACCTGCACGCCCTGCAGGCGCACATGCGGCGCGCCGGCAAACGCAGGAGCGTACGGGTGATCGAGGGGCACGAGGTTCATGAGATCAATGGCGCAGGGTGGCCGAGGGAATGGGTCATGGTTCGTCTTTCGAAGATTCGTGCGATATCATGCACATTTACGGAATTTCGTGCAACCACCGACCGAACACCCCCGTCTCCGTCCGACTCAGCCATGCTCACCACCCAGCGCAAACAACTGATCCTCAGCCGCCTCCAGACCGACGGACAGGTCCTGGTCAAACCCTTCAGCGAAGCGCTGGGGCTGTCGGAAGACACGGTGCGGCGCGACCTTCGGGAGCTGGCCGCGGAGGGCAAGCTGCAGCGCGTGCACGGTGGTGCCCTGCCCGCCTCGGCGGCGGTGGGCGACCTGCGGGTGCGCGAGCGCCTGGCCACCGACGAGAAGCTGCTGCTCGGACAGGCCGGCGCGGCGCTGGTGCGCCCGGGGCAGACCGTGATCCTCGACGGCGGCACCACCTCGCTGCAGGTGGTGCGACACCTGCCCCGCGACCTGCGGGCCACCGTGGTCACCCACAGCCCGAGCATCGCCGTGGCGCTGGCCGAGCACCTGCACATCGAGGTGCTGACCTTGGGGGGACGGCTGTTCCGCCACTCGATGGTGAACGTGGGTGCGAGCGTCACCGAAGCGGCCCTGCGGCTGCGGGCCGATCTCTACCTGATGGGCGTGACCGGCGTGCACCCCGAGGCCGGACTCACCACCGGCGACTTTGAAGAGGCGGCCGTCAAGCGCACCCTGCACGAACGCGCCGCCGACACCGTGGTGCTCGCCACGGTGGACAAACTGGGCGCCGCGTCACCGTTCACGGTCGCCGGCCTGAAGGACCTGAGCGCCCTCGTGGTGCCGCACACCACGCCCGAGCCCATGCAGGATGCGCTGCGGGCCGCCGGGGTGCACCTGCAGCTGGCGCCGGGGTGAACGACCCGGCCTCACACCGACGGCAAGGCGGCTGGCTGCAACAACAACAGCCAGTCGCTTTCACCGGCGGCGTTCTTGCGATGGGGTTGAACGTGCATCTGGTGGCCCCGCACATCGAACTGGACGGGGTGTTCATCGAAATTGGTGGGGTCGATCCAGGTCGCTGTCACCGGCCCTTTGAACAGGGCCAGATCCATGCTGAACGGCTGGTCTGACACCGTGTAGGCGATGGCGACCGATGGTTCCCTCGCGATGCCCACGGCCACCGGGGCATGGCGCGCCTGCAGCCATCCCAGTTTGTGCGCGACCCGCCTCAGACGCGGTGAATGCTGCAACAGGCGCTCCAGTCGGCCGGTCTGAACCGGCTGCGGCTCGACCTCGTTCCACGGCAGCGTTTCCAGGAATTTTCTGGCCAGGCCCATCTGTCTGGCGCCCGGCAGCAGCATGGCCTGATCCCAGGGCATGTTGCCCCAGCAGGACCCCGAAGGCGATGGTCCGAACGGCCGTTGAACCGCATTGACCTGCCAGATGCCATTGGCGCCGTAGGTGTGCCCGGCCAGGCCGCTGTTGAGCGCGTGCGCCCAGAAGGCTTCGCGCGCGTTCCGGGCGGTGACGGTGGGGCTGATCTCCAGAGCCTCGTAGCGCGCTTCCGCGCTGATCACCGGCATGGCCGGCTGCGTGCACCAGCCTTGCCACGCCCGCATGGCGTGGTGTGCCGTGGGCGCCCCGTGACCCGTTTGCTGCATCTCGAAGTCGAGCAACCCCGTCTCCGTCACCGATTTACGGGCGCTTTCGACGGGATGGGTGGTGATCAGGCGACCGAACCCGTTGAGGGTGCGCATGTGGGCCATCACCCGGCTCCAGTCCGATCTCAGCTGGGTCCTTGAGGCCACCTTCTGGGCATGGCTTTCGAGGTACCAGGGCATGGTCTGCTCCCCGGCCGCGGCCCAGACCACGGGCAGCGCCCCCCAGCGCGCGATCAGGTAGCGCCAGTGGCGCTGCATGTTCTCCAACCCGATCATGGGCAGGTAATACCCCCAGGCCCCCAGAATGCAAGGCGTCAGCCCTTGCTCGACCAGATGGAAGATCCGCTGATCGGCTTCGTCAAAAAAGCGGGGGTTGATCCGGCTCAGGTCGGTCTCCCAGCAGTAGCCGCTGTCGCTCAAGCCGCGTTCGTCGAACAGCGGCATGTCGGGATACAGACCCGCGACCAGCTGGATCACGTTGAAGCCTGTCTCTTTCCTGTTGTGTGCCAGCGCCTGGAAGTCTTCCGGCCAGGACAGGCGCCCGCACAGCCCCATCCACCAGGTGTCACCCAGCCAGAAGAACGGTGTTCCGTCCGCGTGACAGAAATGGCGCTGATCCTCCGCGACCCGTATCCCGCCGTGTCGATAGAGCGGGTTGTCGCCCAGGTACGGTTCGATGTTCACTTCACCGACCTGACCATGCAGGGACGGGTTGCCTTGGTCGCTGCACAGGGTCCGGAAGGCATGAGCGCCTGTTTCCGACGAGGCATACCGGACACACCAGTCTTGTTCACCGGCCCAGAAAGCCGGAACCACCACGGTCTTCCCGCTGGGGGCCGTGAAGGCCACGTCCAGCTCAACGTCTTTGAAGGGCTCCGCATAGGCGGTCGCTGACGGAAAGCGGATCTCGATGGCCTGGTTCTGGTGCGCCTTGAATGGGGTGGACTTCAACACGGCCAACCTGCGGTCAAGGGCTCGGGCTGGCGCCGCTGACGCGCCAGATCACGTCGCCCACGTCGTCGGCCACCAGCAAGGAACGTGCATCCGGCCCGATCGCCACACCCACCGGCCGGCCGTACGACACCGATTCATCGGGCGCCAGGAAGCCCGACAAGATGTCGCGCACCGGGCCTGCGGGTCGGCCGTCAGCGAACGGCACAAACACCACCCGGTAGCCGCTGAGCGTGCTGCGGTTCCACGAGCCGTGCTGCCCGATGACCATGCCGTCGACGTCGAAATCCGGCAGCGTGCCGGCCGGCATCCAGCACAGGCCCAGCGATGCGGTGTGCCCGCCCAGCGCGTAGTCGGGGGTCCGCGCGGTCGCCACCTTCGCCACGTCCTGCGGCACGCGGTGATCCACCGTCTGGCCCCAGTAGCAGAAGGGCCAGCCATAGAAGCCGCCTTCGGCGACCGAGGTCAGGTAGTCGGGCGGCGTTTCGTCGCCCAGGCCGTCGCGCTCGTTGACCACCGTCCACAGCCGCTGGGTGGTCGGCTCCCAGGCCATGCCCACCGGGTTGCGCAAGCCACTGGCAAAGACACGGCAATGGTTCGTTTCCAGGTCCAGCTCATAGATACAGGCACGGCCTTCTTCCACCTCCAGGCCGCCCTCGGCGATGTTGGTGAGCGAGCCGACGCCGACGTAAAGGCGCTGGCCGTCCGGGCTGGGCAGCAGGCTGCGTGTCCAGTGACCGTCGGGCTTGAAGGTGGTCAGCCGCCGCGCCGGCGCGCTGATCGACGTGTCGCCCTCGGCGTAGGCAAAGGCCATCACGCCGTCGGTGTTGCCGACGTAGAAGGTGTCACCCAGCAGCGCCATGCCAAAGGGCTGGCTCTGGTTCTCCAGCAACGCGTAGCGCTCTTCGGCCACCCCGTCCCTGTCGGCGTCGCGCAGCAGCGTGATCCGGTTGGGGCTCTCGCCGAAGGCCGCCGCGCGGCGCATGGTCGCGACCATCGCATGGTCGAACAAGGTCCTGGGGTTGCCGCCGGACTGCAAGGCCTCGGCCACCGTGACGTCGCCGTTGGGCAGCACCAGGATCCAGCGCGGATGTTTCAGCCCGGACGCGAAGGCGTTGACCTTCAGCCCGGGAGCGGCGGTCGGCAACTGGCCCGGCGCCCAGCCTTGTGCGGTGGGCATTTTCAAGGTCGGAATGCGGCCTTGCGGGCGGGCCTCCGGAATCTGCGGCGCCTCACCCACCGCCGGGCTTTGCGCACCACCCTGAAGGCTGCGCCACTTCACGGCACCGGCCCCCACCAGGGCCACCACGCGCGCCAACACATCGTAAAAAACCATGGCATTTTTCCTCGACTGGATTTGAAGGCCGGACGAAGGTGTCCGCGCCGGTCGCTGTCATTGTCGGGCCCCAGACAGCCCAGTGGCGCCACCCAAACAAAAGCCCGAACCGTTGCCGGTTCGGGCTTTCTGTGTGGTGAGCGCTGAAGCCGCTTACTTCTTGCTCGGCGGCAAATCCGTGCAAGACCCGTGCGCCACCTCGGCCGCCATGCCGATGCTCTCGCCCAGCGTGGGGTGTGGATGGATGGTCTTGCCGATGTCCACCGCGTCGGCCCCCATCTCGATGGCCAGCGCGATCTCGCCGATCATGTCGCCGGCGTGCGTGCCGACCATGCCGCCGCCCAGGATCTTGCCGTGGCCATGGGCTTCCGGACTGTCGTCGAACAGCAGCTTGGTCACGCCTTCGTCGCGGCCGTTCGCAATGGCGCGGCCCGAGGCCGTCCATGGGAACAGACCCTTCTTGACCTTGATGCCTTGTGCCTTCGCCTGGTCTTCGGTCAGGCCCACCCAGGCCACTTCGGGGTCGGTGTAGGCCACGCTGGGGATCACGCGGGCGTTGAAGGCGGCCGCGGCCAGTTCCTTGTTGCCCTGCAGCTCCCCGGCGATGACTTCTGCCGCCACGTGCGCCTCGTGCACCGCCTTGTGCGCCAGCATGGGCTGGCCCACCACGTCGCCAATGGCGAAGATGTGCGGCACGTTGGTGCGCATCTGGATGTCGACGTTGATGA
>NZ_JADMKB010000100.1 GCF_018780075.1 Hydrogenophaga sp. | reverse complement strand
ACACCATGTCGATCTACATCAACAAAGACACCAAGGTCATCACCCAGGGCATCACGGGCAAGACCGGTCAGTTCCACACCGAAAAGTGCCAGGAATACGCGAACGGCAAGAACGCCTTCGTGGCCGGCGTGAACCCCAAGAAGGCCGGCGAGTCGATCTTCAACATCCCGATCTACGCCTCCGTCAAGGAAGCCGCCCAGCAGACCGGCGCCACCGTGTCGGTGATCTACGTGCCGCCCGCTGGCGCCGCTGCCGCCATCTGGGAAGCCGTCGAAGCCGACCTGGACCTGGCCGTCTGCATCACCGAAGGCATTCCGGTCAAGGACATGCTGGAAGTGCGCAACCGCATGAAGGCCAAGGAAGCAGCCGGTGGCAAGAAGACCCTGCTGCTGGGCCCCAACTGCCCCGGCCTGATCACGCCCGACGAGATCAAGATCGGCATCATGCCCGGCCACATCCACCGCAAGGGCCGCATTGGCGTCGTGTCCCGCTCGGGCACGCTGACGTACGAAGCTGTGGCCATGCTGACCGAAGTGGGTCTGGGTCAGTCCAGCGCCGTCGGCATCGGTGGTGATCCGATCAACGGCCTGAAGCACATCGACGTGATGAAGGCCTTCAACGACGATCCCGACACCGACGCCGTGATCATGATCGGCGAGATCGGTGGCCCGGACGAAGCCGAAGCGGCCATGTGGTGCAAGGCGAACATGAAGAAGCCCATCGTCGGCTTCATCGCCGGTGTGACCGCCCCTCCCGGCAAGCGCATGGGCCACGCCGGCGCGCTGATCTCCGGTGGCGCCGACACGGCCGATGCCAAGCTCGCCATCATGGAAGAGTCGGGCTTCATCATCACGCGCAACCCGTCCGAACTGGGCAAGCTGCTCAAGGCGCAGCTGTAAATCGGCGCTGAGGCCGACGTGAAAAAGGCAACGCTCGCGTTGCCTTTTTTCTTGGGTGCGACAGAAACCGTCGCGTCAGCCTCTTCCTGCACTTGATGCGGCGCGGTGAATGCAACAAAATGCAACGCTCATGCGCCCGGCGATTGTGCCGACACCGTGACACCCCTCCACGCCGTTTCCGGCGTGGATCGCCCCAACGGTCTCCTCATGCCAACAAGGTCGGGAATTGTCCAGCACCCCTGAACGCACGCAAGCCATGCCACCGAGCGCTCACCGCCGGGGCTGGCGTTCGGACGCGCTGATTGGCCTGGCGGTGGTCGCGGGCGTCCTGGCGCTGCACGCGGCCACTGATCTGTTCAGTGGCCTGGAGCGCCGCTTCTACGACTTCGCCAGCAGCCACAACCCGCGTGCGCCCAGCGACCGCATCGCCATCATCGCCATCGATGACCAGAGCATCGCCAACATCGGTCGCTGGCCCTGGCCGCGCGAGGTGCACGCGCAGCTGATCGACCAGCTCAAGGCCGCAGGGGCCAAGACGGTGGCGCACACAGCGTTGTTCTTTGAACCCCAGACCGAACGAGGCCTGGACAGCCTGCGCGCCCTGCGCACGCAGATCGAGGGCGGCACGCTGACCGACCTGGGTCCGATGTCGCGCGAGAGTCTGGTCCGCACCATCTCCGAGGCGGAGCAGCAGCTCGATTCCGATGGCCGCCTGGTGGCCAGCATGGCGCGGGCAGGCAACGTGATCGTGCCCTCGGTGTTTGAACTCGGTGAGCCCCTGGGCCGGCCCGACCGGCCGCTGCCGGCCTTTGCGCAGAAGGGCGCGCTGGTGGACGCCACCGGCTTCGGTTTCCCGGCCGCACAGTCGCAGCAGCCCATCGCTGCGGTGGGCGAGGCCGCCGTGGCCGTGGCCCACCTCAACCAGTTGCAGGACAGCGACGGCGCGGTGCGGCAGGAGCCGTTGTTGCTGAGCTTTGATGGCCACGCCGTGCCCAGCATGGGGCTGGCGGTGGCGGCCCACAGCCTGAACCTGGGTCCGCAGGACCTGCGCCTGCTGCCCGGCGAGGCGGTGCAGCTCGGGCGCCAGCGCATCGACACCGATGAGCTGGCGCGCGTGCTGCCGCAGTTCTACCCGGACCGCGGTGGGCGCCCCGCGTTTGCGGTGGACAGCTTCTACGACGTGGTCTCGGGCAAGATCCCGGCCACCAAATACGCCGGCAAGATCGTGATCGTGGGCGCCACTGCTGCCGGTGTGGGCACCGTGTTCACCACGCCCGTGGCGGCAGCCATGTCGCCGGCGGTGATCCTGGCGCACATCAGCTCCAGCATCCTGCAGGGCCACTTCATCGCCCAGCCGGTGTGGGGCGGCATCGCCGTGGCGGCGCTGGTGCTGGTGGTGGTGGCCTATCTGTTGTTCGCGCTGCCACGGCTGTCGGCCGCCCGTGGTGCCTGGGTGTCGGGTGCGTTGTTCGCGGCCATGCTCGGCACGGAATTCGGCCTGCTGGTGTCGGCGGCCCTGTGGCTGCCGCTGGTGTTCCCGGCGGCGCTGCTGCTGACCGGCCACCTGGCGCTGGTCACGCGCCGTTTCGGCGTGACGGAAGCGCGCAAGGTGGCCACCGATGCCGAGTCGGCCGAGACCAACCGCATGATGGGCTTGGCGCTGCAAGGCCAGGGCCAGCTCGACATGGCCTTTGACCGCTTGAAGCGTGTGCCGCACAGCGAGGCGCTGAGGGACAACCTCAAGCAGCTGGCGCTGGACTTTGAGCGCAAGCGCCAGTTCAACAAGGCGCAGGCGGTGTACGAGCACATGGTCGGCCTGGACCGCGCCGACGCCGATGTGCAGCAGCGACTGAAGCGGGCGAAAAACCTGTCGGAAACCGTGGTGCTGGGCGGTGGTGCATCGCATCCGGGCGGCACCTTGCTGCTCTCGGGCGGCGAGATCGAGAAACCCATGCTCGGGCGCTACCAGGTGGAGAAAGCGCTGGGCAAGGGCGCCATGGGGGTGGTGTATCTGGGGCGGGATCCGAAGATCGGCCGCCAGGTGGCGATCAAGACCCTGGCGCTCAGCAGCGAGTTTGAAGGCGGCGAGTTGACGGACGCCCGCGAGCGCTTTTTTCGCGAAGCCGAAACCGCGGGGCGCCTGCAACACCCCCACATCGTGACCATTTTTGACGCCGGCGAAGAGCACGACCTGGCCTACATCGCGATGGAGTTTCTGCGCGGCCAGGACCTGGTGCCACACACGCAGGCCGGTCGGTTGCTGCCGGTGGCGACGGTGCTGCGCATCGGCGTGCAGGTGGCGCAGGCGCTGGATTACGCTCACCAGCAGAACGTGGTGCACCGGGACATCAAGCCCGGCAACATCATGTACGACCCGGCGTCCGACAGTGTGAAGGTGACGGATTTCGGCATCGCCCGCATCACCGACGCCAGCCGCACCCGGACCGGCCTGGTGCTGGGCACGCCCAGCTTCATGTCGCCCGAGCAGCTCGCCGGGCAGCGCATCGACGGCCGCTCAGACCTCTATTCGCTGGGGGTGACCTTGTTCCAGCTGTTGACGGGTGCGCTGCCCCTGAGGGCCGATTCGATGGCCGCGCTGATGTACCAGATTGCGAACAAAATCCCGCCCGACGTGCGCAGCCTGCGACCGGAACTGCCGCCGGCCCTCACCGATATACTGGGCAAAGCCATGGCCAAGGCGTCGAAGGACCGCTACCAGACCGGTGCCGAATTCGCGACCAGCCTTCTGGACATGACGGGACAGGATCTGGCCCAGACATCGCCCCAAAGCCGTGACACGCGCGCGTGGGACAGCACTCAAGCCTTCGAGAAAACGCTGATCACACCTCGCTCTCCGCAGGTTTAAGCGAAAAGTTCCATGCCCACCCGACGATCCGTGACAAATGTCGCCAATGACGCCCAAGTTGTGCGCCGTTTCAAGTTATAAAACCGATCAGCATGATCTTTGAGTACTACAGCCAGACGGACCCCGGCCTCATTCGTGAAAACAACGAAGACTCGGTCGCGCTCGACACCGTCAACCAGGTGGTGGTGCTCGCGGATGGCATGGGCGGCTACAACGCGGGCGAGGTCGCCAGCGCGATGGCCACGAGTTTCATCCACACCGAACTCGGGCGGTGGATGAGCGAAGGCGGCCTGGATGCCAATGTGCGCGAGATCAAGCGCGCCATGGAGATCTGCGTCGACAACGCCAACCGGTCGATTTTCAACGCCGCCAACTCCAACCCGCTGTACGCCGGCATGGGAACCACCCTGGTCATGGCCGTGTTCCAGGGCGCCCGCGCGATGGTGGGCCATGTGGGCGATTCCCGCTGTTACCGCTTGCGGGGTGGCACCCTGCAGCAGATCACCCGCGACCACTCGCTGCTGCAGGAGCAGATCGACGCGGGCCTGATTTCTGTCGAGCAGGCGCAGTACGCGACGCACAAGAACCTGGTCACGCGCGCGCTCGGCGTGGAAGACACGGTGTTGCTGGAAGTCAACGAATACCGGGTGGAAGACGGCGACCGGTACCTTTTTTGCTCCGACGGCCTCAGCGACATGGTGTCCGACGAGCGCCTGGCAGCGGTTCTGATGGAAGATGCGCCTCTCGAACACATCGGGCGTGCTTTGATCGATGCCGCCAATGGAGGCGGCGGTCGCGATAATATTTCGGTGATACTGGCGACGGCCCGCGCCAAACCGGTGCGCAGGGGGTTGTTGTCTCGTATGCTGGGGCAGCAGTAGTTACATAGAATTATTTCTTCAGGTTCCACAGGAGTCGGCCATGCCGAAAATGATCGTTTCCATCGATGGCGTGGTCATCAAGGAAGTGCAGCTCACCAAAGACCGCACCACCCTCGGTCGCCGGCCTTACAACGACATCGTGATCGACAACCTCGCGGTCAGCGGCGAGCACGCAGTGATGCAGATGTCGGGCGCCGAGGTGTTTCTTGAAGACCTCAACAGCACCAATGGCACCTACGTCAACGGCAAGGCGATCAAGAAGCAGCTGCTGCAAGGCGGTGACACGGTCGAAATCGGCAAATACAAGATCAAGTTCGTGAACGACGGCGCGTCGGACAACCACGAAAAAACCATGGTCATCAACGCCGGGGCCGTGGTCGGTGCACAGGACCTGCCCTCGGTGGGCAACGCCGCGATCAAGGTGATGTCGGGTGCGGCGGCCGGGCGCGAAGTGCCCTTGGTCAAGGTGGTCACCACCATCGGCAAGCCGGGCGTGGCCGTCGCGGCCATCACCCGCCGTCCGCATGGCTACGTCGTGGCGCTGGTGGAAGGGGCGGTCAAGCCCACCGTGAATGGCGTCGAGCTCAACTCCGAGGCCGTCAATTTGCGGCACGGCGACATGATCGAGTTGGCCGGTACCCAGATGCAGTTCGTGCAGCTGTGATGAGCGCCCGCGTGCGGGCACCGTCGCAGGACTGATCGCACGCTGTCCCCTTTCCTCATGCAGGCCCTGAGCAGACACGGTCCGCGCATCGCCGTCACCCTGCTCCCCCTGATCTTGGCGATCCTGCATGCCGTGGGCGTGATGCCCATGGGGGTGTTGCAGCGCCTGGACGACATCATCTACGACGCCCGCCTGCGGGCCACCATGCCGGGCACGCTCGACCCGCGCATCGTGATCGTGGACATCGACGAAAAAAGCCTGGCCGAGGTCGGCCGCTGGCCCTGGTCGCGCCACCACATGGCGACCATGGTGGACACCCTCTTTGAGCAGCAACACATTGCGATGCTCGGGTTCGACACCGTGTTCGCCGAGATCGACGACAGCTCCGGTTTGCGGCAACTGCAGCAACTGGCGCGGGGTGCGCTGGCCGGTCAGCCGGGATTTGTCGAGCAGGTGAACGCGCTGCAACCCAAGCTGGATTACGACAGCCGGTTGGCCCAATCGCTGCGGGGTCGGCCGGTGGTGCTGGGGTATTACTTCACCAGCGACCGAGAGGGCCGCACCAGCGGCGTGTTGCCCGCGCCGGTCATGGGCGCCGAGGCGCTGGGCGGCCGCACCATCCGCAGCACGCAGTGGAACGGCCACGGAGCCAACATCGCTCCGCTGGCCCAGGCCGCGCCGCTGGCGGGCTTCTTCAATGCCGTCCCCAGCAGCAGCGACGGCGTGGTCCGGACCCTGCCCATGCTGGCCGAGTACCAGGGTGCGTATTACGAGTCCCTGGCGCTGGCCATGTTTCGCCTGCTGACGGGACGCCCGCAGGTCGAGCCCGGGTTTCCGGCGCAGGGATGGCTGGGCCGCGACTATGGGGCACTCGAAAGCATCCGGCTGAGCCAGGGTGGCACATCGATGCAGATCCCGGTCGACGACCGCCTGACCGCGCTCGTGCCCTTTCGCGGCGCCGGGGGGCCTCGCGGGGGCTCGTTCCGCTACGTGTCCGCGAGCGACCTGCTGGCGGGGCGCGTGGCGCCGGGTGAGCTCAAGGACAAGATCGTGCTGGTGGGCACCACGGCGCCCGGCTTGCAGGATCTGCGCGTCACGCCGCTGAGCGAAACCTACCCCGGCGTCGAAACCCATGCCAACCTCATCGCCGGTCTGCTCGACGGCCGTCTGGCAACCCGGCCGGACTACGCCATCGGTTACGAGCTCGTGGTGCTGGTGCTGGCCGGGCTGGTGCTCGCGCTCGCGCTGCCCCTGCTCAGCGCCGCGCGCGCCGTGGCCTTGAGCGTGCTGGTGGTGACCGTGGTGCTGGGGCTCAACACCTGGCTCTACCTTGCCCATGCGCTGGTGCTGCCCGTGGCCAGCACGCTGGTCATGGCCGGGTTCGCGTTCGCGCTCAACATGAGCTATGGCTACTTGGTCGAGAGCCGCGCCAAGCGCGAGCTGGCCCAGCTGTTTGGCACCTACGTGCCGCCCGAGCTGGTCGACGAGATGGTCAAGGACCCCGACAGCTACAGCATGGACGCGTCCACGCGCGAACTCACCGTGATGTTCTGTGACATGCGCGGCTTCACACAAATCTCCGAGACCATGCCGCCCACCGAGCTGCAGGGTCTGCTCAACACCGTGTTCAGCCGCCTGACCCGCATCATCCGCAGCCATCGAGGCACCATCGACAAATACATGGGCGATTGCGTCATGGCGTTCTGGGGCGCACCGGTCGAGACCCCCGACCACGCCAGCCTCTCAGTCCAGACCGCGCTCGACATGTCCGAGGCCATCCAGGCGATCAACCGGGAGCGTGCTCAGGCGGGCCTGCCCGCCATCGGCGTGGGGGTGGGGCTGAACACCGGTGAGATGTGTGTGGGCGACATGGGCTCCGACGTGCGCCGCAGCTACACCGTGGTGGGCGATGCGGTGAACCTCGGCTCGCGCCTGGAAGGCCTCTCGAAGCTCTACGGGGTGGACATCGTGGCCAGCGAATCGACCCGCCGCCAGGCACCGGGTTTTGTCTGGCAGGAGCTGGACCGGGTGCGCGTGAAAGGCAAGGCCCAGGCGGTGGCGATCCACACGCCCTTGTGTACCCGCGAACACATGTCCAGCGCGCTGGAAGACGAGCTTCGCGAGTGGCAAAAAGCCCTGAATGCCTGGCGCGCGCAAGACTGGGACGCCTGCGACGTGCATCTGCTCAACGTGCAGCGCCAGAATGCCAAAAAAGTCCTTTACCGGCTTTATGCCGAGCGGGTAGCCTCCATGAGGTTGTCACCACCTGCCGCAGGTTGGGACGGCTCCGCCACTTTTGACACCAAATGAGCCGGCCTCTGCGGCGCATCACCACACAAAGCTGCACATGAGGGTTCGGGTTCTGGGCTGCTCCGGCGCCATCGCACAAGGCTGCCGCACCACGTCTTTTCTGCTGGACGACGACGTGCTCATCGACGCCGGCACCGGTGTCGGCGACTTGAGCCTCGACGAGATGGCCGCCGTCAACCACGTGCTGCTCACCCACTCCCACCTCGACCACGTCGCCAGCCTGCCGCTCATGCTCGACGCCGTGGCCGCGCTGCGCCTGGCCGCTGGTGCTCCACCGCTGCAGGTGCACGCCCTGCCCGGCACCATCGACGCGCTCAAGGTGCACATCTTCAACAACCTGATCTGGCCCGACTTCTCGGCCATCCCCAGCGCCGACACGCCGCTGATGCGCTTCAACCCCATTGCCGTGGGTGAAACGCTGCAGGTGGGCGGCAAGCGCATCGAGGCGCTGCCCGCCGTGCACACCGTGCCGGCCGTCGGCTATGCGGTGGACAGCGCCAGTGGCCACTGGGTTTTCAGTGGCGACACCGAGCGCAACCCCGCCTTCTGGCAACGCGTCAACCAGCTCAAGGTCGCCCTGCTCATCATCGAAACCGCCTTCAGCGACCGCGAAAAAGAGCTCGCCAAGCGCAGCCTGCACCTCGCGCCCAGCACCCTGGCCGAAGAGCTCGACCAGATCCAGTGCGACCACCGCTTCCCGATCTACATCACCCACACCAAGCCGGCCGAGACCGGCCTGATCATGGAAGAAATCCGCCGCTTCGACCAGACGCCGAACCGCGAAGCCGACGTGCGCCACGACATCCGCTGGCTCAGCGCCGGGCAGACCTTCGAGCTGTGACAAAAATTGTCCCGGACGCGATGACTGACAAAAATTGTCTGTGACGCGAGCTGACAGAGGACACAAATCGTCACACGCAGGGGGGCAAGCGTGAAAAAGCACTCAAAAACACCGCCATTTCCGCCTGGCACGCTCTCTGCTGAGAAGTACTCGTCCCCAACCCACAAACCCCTCTAGGAGTTGTCTCAATGAAGCGTTCCATGCAAAAAGGTTTCACCCTCATCGAACTGATGATCGTGGTGGCCATCATCGGTATTCTGGCTGCTGTTGCTCTGCCGGCGTACCAGGACTACACGATCCGCGCTCGCATCACCGAAGGTCTGTCGGTGGCAGCCGATGCGAAGGCCCAGATCGGCACGAGCGCCACCACGGCGACCGAGCTGACGGCATTGGCCACTTCCTGGAATGCTCAGAATGGCAGCACGGGCGCCTCCAGCAAGTACGTGACCAGCGTGTTGATCAGCGATACCACGGGTGAGATCACGGTGACCTACAACAAGGACAACGTGGGCTCCATTCCTACTGGCTCGACGCTCAACCTGAAGCCGTTCATGGCCGTGGGCAGCACCTTCGTGGCACTCGACGATGCGCTGGATGCCACGTACTCGGGTGAGACCGGCGCCATCGACTGGGCATGTGCTACGGCGTCCAACGGTGTGGCAACGGCGCGCGGCATGGACGCTGGTCTTACCGCAGGCAGCCTGCCATCCAAGTTTGCGCCCAGCGAATGCCGCTAAGCGGTTCGCGATGAGCTGACGCAGCTTATTCGTTTAAAAAGAGGACGCTGTCAGGCGTCCTTTTTTTTGCCTGTATTGTGTGAAGACTCAACTCAACGTCTGTATTACGTCAAATGTCAATAATTGCCTCACTTTTCGCATGAGGTTGACAATTATTTGCGATGCGCCAGAAGTTTGTGAGAGAAATCACGGTAATCGGTGTTTTTTGATTGGCATGACATTTGCTCCAACGATTGCAACGCGGTGCAAATTTAAGAGGTGCATATGAAGCAGAAAATCGCTCGAGGTTTTACCCTCATTGAGTTGATGATTGTGGTGGCAATCATTGGCATTCTGGCAGCGGTGGCGTTGCCAGCGTATCAGGACTACACCATCCGCGCTCGTGTTGTCGAGGGGATGTCGTTGGCGTCTGACGCGAAACAGATCGTCGCTACCGCAGCACTGACGCAAGTCGAGTTGGCCGCGATGTCGATAACGTTCAACTCAGGTCAAGGCAGCGCAGGCCTGGTGAGCAAATATGTTCAGAGCGTTCAGATAGATGGAACAACGGGTGAGATCGCGATCACCTTCAATCGGGAAAACATTGGCGCCATACCAGATGCCGCCACTTTGGCGCTGAAGCCTTTTTTGTCGGTGGGCAGCAGCTTTGTGCCTCTGGAAACGGCGCTTGCCGCCGCATATTCGGGAGAAACGGGGTCTGTGGACTGGGCTTGTGCGTCATCTGCCAATGGAGTCGCGACGGCACGAGGTATGACGATCGCTGTGCCTTCAAATCCGTTACCATCCCGTTTCGCCCCCAGCGAATGCCGCTGATTGACATCCAGCGTCTTTTGGCTGTTCTAGGCCAGACCAGACTAGACCAGACCAGGGCTGAATCGGCAGGCGCGGTCGGTAAAAAAACATAAGTGAATACGACAGCTACCAGCTTTTTCAAGACCTTAGGCGCGCGAGCACGGGCAGCGGGGCTCCACTTGCTGGCGTCGTTATCTCTGGCCGGGGTGGTGGCTGTACTGGTTTTTTGGTTCTGGTATCCAGGCCACTATCGACTTCTGGCGGGTGGCTCAGAATTGTTCACCCTTGTCATGGTGGTGGATGTTGTCATGGGTCCGTTGCTGACATTCGTCGTGTACAACCGTGCCAAGGGGGTTCGTCATCTTCGGCGCGACATCTCGGTCATTGCGCTGCTTCAGATGCTCGCACTTTCATATGGGCTTCACGCCATGTACATGGGTCGTCCCATCGGCTTGGCGTTCGAATTTGATCGTTTTCGTGTGGTGTCAATGGCAGAAGTCGTCGCCGCCGAGCTGCCTCAAGCGCCGTCAATGTTTCGCCGATTGCCGTTGAACGGCCCGATGCTGTTTGCTGTGAGGAAAGCCACCACCTCGGAAGAGCGTGCCGAAGCGCTGAATGTCTCGATTTTCCAGGGAATCGACAACGGCCAGCGTCCCAAGTTCTGGATCCCTTATGACGAACAGGCGCGCGCCCAGGCGGCGGCGGCGGGGCGGCCATTGGGCGCTCTTATTTCAAAATACCCTTCCTCCAAGATCGCAGTCGACCGGATATGGGCTGCAATGCCGACGCAGGACGATCGCGACGGACTGCGATTTTTACCTGTTCGTGCCAAGCACGATGCGGTCGTGGTATTGACGCACGATGGCGGGATTGTCGAGTTTCTTCTTTACGACGGTTTTTTCTGATGCGACAACAGACGCTATTGGCTGATCAGCCTTTTCAATCTCGCATGGGTTGGATAAAAATTGGGTTGGCGTTGATTGCTTTCATCCTGTTGAACGCAATTTTTCAATATGTCGCCATCCGTTTTGGATATAAGCGGTATTTTATAAATGCCGAGATTCTGGTTGCAGTGCTCGCTTTCAGCTTGAGGTGCCGATCGATTGGGTTGATGCTTTTCCTTGCCGCTGTCGGATTGGAAATCATGCTGGGTCTCACTGGCGTGTTTCATTTTATGGATGTGCGGGAGGCGTCGGATATGGCAGAGTTCGCCTTTCTCGCCCGAACGGAATACCTGATCAGCTTCGTTGTCTTGATTGCGCTGGCGATCGCTTGCTTCTGGGCCACGGGCAGATTTTTTGGCGAATTTCGACCTAATCAAGTGGTGTTGATGCTGTCATTTTTGGGAGTTGGACTGACGTACTCCCAATGGTCTCTTTCCGAGGACAATGGGAACTTCTTTACACCTGTTCACGCCAGCCGAAACACGCTTTGGTTTGGGAGTTCAGCCTTCATCTTGAAGGACTCACTTGAATTGAACAGGGTGAAGCAAGCGGCCAGTGGTGATCCAGATATTGAGTACCACCGTATTCGGCATCCTTCGGCGGCGAATTTCGCCATCCAAGAAATTCCATCATCGCAAAGAATACTATTTGTGATCAGTGAGGCGTGGGGGTTGCCAAAAAATTCCAAAGTGCTGGAAGAGAGTATTCAAGCACTTCGCAACAGCCCGAATGTCAAAGATCTTGAGGTGCAAGGTGTTCACGCGCGCGGCGCGACCGCCGCAGGCGAGTTGCGTGAGCTTTGTGGCCTGATACCCAGCCGAATGAACTTAGGGAAAATGACGCCCGAATTGATTGGTGAGTGTCTACCGCAGAGGCTGAAAAAACAAGGTTATAAGACGGTGGCTGTTCACGGGGCAGAAAGCTCCATGTACCGAAGAAGCCGGTGGTACCCGTTGCTAGGGTTTGAACAGATGATTTTTAAAGGCGACATGCCTTCGGCCGACACAGATTGTTATTCCTTCCCCGGGTACTGTGATAAAAACATCTTCCCGGTGGTGAGCGATCAACTGAAACAAGGCAAGGTGTTTGTTTACTGGTTGACACTCAACAGCCATATTCCCTACGACCGTCGAGATATTGTGAATTACCGCAAGGGTCTTTGCGGTGAATTTTCAGCTGCAAATGAAGGTGAGCTACTCTGCAACTATCAGAACCTGCATACCCAATTTTTTGAGGGGTTCGCCAAGCTCATTGAGGATGAAGCCTTGCGGGGTGTGAAGGTAGTGGTGGTCGGTGATCATCCCCCCATCTTCTACGACGACGAGGCACGTGGGCGATTTGAGGCTGAGCAGGTGCCCATGCTGCACTTCACCGTGAAATGACTGAACCGACTGTCAGGGTTGAGGGTTTGGCGAGCAAGGGTCATGGTCATTGGGTGTTTGCGCTCACTGGCTTCGCCGTCCTCAGCTTGATGTTTCAGTGGGCTTCGCTCCATTTTGGCTTCAAGCGCTATCTCCTGAGCGCGGAGATGCTGATGGCCCTGCTGCTTTTTGTGATGGGGCTGCGGTGGCTGGGGATCGGATTGTTCCTGGCCACGGCTGGCCTTGAGATGGCACTGGGAGCCACAGCAGTGTTTCGCTTGATCGATATCGGTCAGGTCCTGGACATTGCGGAATACCTCTTCGAGGCAAGGGTGTCCTATCTCATGATGTTGGTTCTGCTGCTGGTATTTGCTGCGACCAGTTTCTGGATCGCAGCCAGCCGCCTGAAGGGCGCGCGCTGGGTGTGGCTTCCGCTTATTGCGTCTGTTCTGATGTTGGTTCAGTGGCAACTGTCGTTTGCGAAGGCAACGTTCTTTTCGCCGCCGTTTGCCGAGAGAAATGAGTTGTTGTTTGGCAGTTCTGCTCTGTTTGTTCACCGGACGCTGGAAGAAAACCGTCGGCGGCATGTCCATATCGGGGCAGATGCCGAGAGCGCAGAATATTTGCCGATTGCACACCCTTCCGCATCCAGTTTAACCTTGGGTGAACGACCTACCTCACGACGCATTCTGTTCGTTGTTGTCGAATCCTGGGGACTACCCAAGGACTCAGCATCGATAGAACAGCAAATTCATGCACTTCGTACCAGTGACCGCGTACGGAACTTCAAGTTGTTGGATATCGATGCCGTGGGTACAACCGCTGCTGGTGAGTTACGTGAACTTTGCGGACGGATGCCGACTAGATTAAATTTTCGTCAGATGACTCGGGAGACTGTGGGTCTATGTTTGCCGGCAAGACTGGCAGAGCAAGGATACAAGACAGTTTCACTGCATGCGGCCTTCGGCGCCATGTATCGACGACTGCTCTGGTACCCAGTACTTGGTTTTGGCGAGTCCTTGTTCAGGGAAACATTACCTTTTAAGGGCACGCAATGTCACTCCTTCCCCGGCTATTGTGATCGAGATCTGTTTGGTGTGGTACAAGAGAAAATGCAAAAGGACAAGGTGTTTCTCTATTGGCTAACCTTGAATTCCCATGTCCCATATGATCGCCGCGATATCGCCAAATATCGTGGCGATCTGTGCGATTCGGCATTTGGGGTGAATTATAGTGAACAGCTTTGTAATTATCAAAATTTACATGTGCAGTTTTTTGAGCAATTGACCAAACTTATAGAGAGCGATTCTATGCGAGGGGTGGAGGTGGTTGTGGTAGGGGATCATGCACCCTTGTTCAATGGTGCTGATTCGCTTAAGCAATTCTTCGCAGACAAGGTGCCCGCATTGCATTTTTCGGTGCTATGAGTTCACGCGCCTTCAATAGCAAGCCTGCAAGATCTCGGCATCTAGCATCTAATTTGAGATGTTGAGTTTGATCATGTTGCTTCCTGCATCGAGCAGGTATCGCTGACTGCCTCGCGTTGATTTGCCCTTGGCAGATGCACCAATCTGCTGCAAGTGATTCTCCTCGTTTCCTCTCGCGACTCAGTGTGACTGGTGCAATTTTATTAGCTACATGCAATGCATTTGAATACCCGGACGGCCAGCGCGACTCAGGATCGCTCTCTGTGCGCTTTCCTGATGCTTGCCATCGCGATACTCACGATGTTCGCGCTGTGGACGGCATCGGTACGGCATTTGCATATTGATGAGCCGCACAATGTATTCACCATGCAACTCGTGATGGCATGGAGCGATCCTGGTGCCGGCAATCCTGTGGATTTGCACCATGTTATCGGTGGACTGATCACCCGGAGTTTCCCTAGTGCCAGTCAACACTATCTAGTATTGCGCCTTATTTTTTCCATGATATTCGTGTTTACGATGCTCGGCGTTGGCTTTGCTCGACCAATCACTGCGCCAGTAGATACCACATCAAGGGCCCCTCAAACCTGGTGGATTCTGGCTCCCGCGACGATAGCCTTGACCATGGGCTCAGTATGGTTGCACGGATTCGAAATCCGACATGATCTTTTTCAGGCTGCTGGCGTTGTAGCGTTTGTCGGGTTGATCCGTGCAGCATCGAGACGACCCTACGGGTGGGGCGGCCGGTGGCTTGCTGCCCTGATCGTTGTGATCATGCAACTCACTTCGCACAAGGCTTTCACTCTCTGGATTCCCGCCATGCTGTTTCTGGCCTTCGTCGCGGGACGACACAGTGAAAATCGCGATGGGTTCTCGGCGAGGTGCTTGTCCTTGATTTTTGAGTTGGGACGGCTGGCCATAACCTGTGTGGCCGCAGCGCTGGCAGGCCTGAGCATCATGGCTGCAGCCGGATCTCTCTATGCCTACTTGGACAGGTTGCGAGACTTTACCAACTACAGCACCACATCTGATCGATTTTCATCATCACCGGCTTTTGAAACTGCTCTGATTTCCTCTCCAGTTGCAACCATGCTCGCATCCATTGCGATTGGTTCCGCAATCGTCCGATTTTCGCGTCAATGGAAGGTGTCTTGGCTACGCGCCATTGACACTATGCCGGTTAGTGTCGTGATGCTCCTTGTTTGTATCATGGCACTGGAGGTTAATCCGAAGCCGTTTTCCTACAATCTGGTGTGGCTGTCTGCAGGAATTGCTGTAGCAGCAGCCGAAGGACTGCAATCCTTACTCGACCGCTGGTGGCAACACAGAATTCTGGTCGTGATACTTCTTGTGTCAGCTTCCACTGTTTCGTTGGCTAGGATCACAGGCGCCCATTGGGCGACCCAGACCATGCATGAACAAATGCTGACGATTGCTGCAGTGGAGGCTCTTACTGAACCGCACGATACGGTACTGGATGGCACCGGTCTTGTATCCAGTCGGAAGGCTCCTACCAGGGACTGGATACTGCACTCACTGTTCATGAGCGACTATCGGAAACGAAAGAGAGAACAATTCGCGGACGTTATTGAACGGGAGTTCCCTCCAGTGATTGTCCGTGGACACTATCGATGGGCATGGTTGCTGCTGAGAGATAAGAATGCGGCTGACGCTTGGTACAGACCAGTTTCTCCAACCCTGTGGGTTTTAGGTTATGATTTGGACAGCCCGAAGGATTCGACAGTTGAAATCAAACGGGTTGGTCGGTACGAGATATCAGGCGCTACCCAACTCGACGGAAATCCAATTTCTGATCCTTTTGTTCAACACCTCCAAGCGGGCGCTGTGCAACTCAGCGGGGTGGGCGCAGTGACGGTGCGCTGGATCGGTCCAACACTTAAAACCTTAAAAGATGCAGAGTTGCCACAAACCAAGCGGCTGTACTTGAACCCAAGCGCTCCACTACTGCAGTTTTTGCCAATCGCGCTCTAAAGAAGATCTGCACAATCTCGGCTCCAGCGCCCGATGTGAGACTGCCTAAAAAATGGGCTTTCGCGAATGCCCCGCACTGGACCGTCATTCCCGTCACCGTTCCGCCTCAAATGGCCCACTCTTCCCCCCCCGCTTCTCCATCAACCTCAACCCGCTGACCGTCATCTCCCGGTCCACCGCCTTGCACATGTCGTAGATGGTGAGCAGGGCCACGCTGCAGGCGGTGAGGGCCTCCATTTCCACGCCGGTCTGGCCGGTGCATTCGGCGGTCGCGCGGCACAGCACGCTGCTTGAGCCTTCGTCCATCTCGAACTCCACCGCCACGCGGGTGAGTGCAATCGGGTGGCAGAGCGGGATCAGGTCGCTGGTGCGCTTGGCGCCCTGGATGCCGGCGATGCGGGCGATGCCGAGCACGTCACCTTTCTTGGCATTGCCGCTCTGGATCAGCGCCAGGGTGGCCGGTTCCATGGTGATGTGACCTTCGGCCACCGCCACGCGGTGGGTGCTGGCTTTGGCGGACACGTCCACCATGTGCGCCTGTCCCTGGGCGTCGAAATGGGTGAGCGGGCTGCTGGCGGAGGGGGTGTCGGGCATGGTGGGCATTCTTTGCGCGGTCTTTACAGAAACCTCTGGGGCTTGGCGGCATCATACGGGGATGCATCTCAGTCCTTTTCTCCTGCGCCCACTGGGTTCGCGGCTGGCGTCGGCGGGTTTGCTGCTCGCCGCGCTGGCGGCGGTGCCAGTGTCTTTGTCTCACGCCCAGAGCACCGCGCTGCCCACCCTGGGTGATGGTTCGGGCATGTCGATCGCGGCGGAGAGGCGGCTGGGCGACAGCATCGCCCGCGACATCTACCGAGACCCCGACTACCTCGATGACCCGGTGCTGGTCGACTACCTGCAGTCGCTCTGGCAGCCGTTGCTGGGCGCGGCGCGCGCACGCGGCGATGTGCCGCCCGAGTTGTCGGAGCGCCTGGCCTGGCAGCTGGTGATTTCGCGCGACAAGCGGGTCAACGCGTTTGCGCTGCCGGGCGGTTATCTGGGCGTGCACCTGGGCCTGGTGGCGGTGACCGACAGTTCGCAGGAGCTGGCCAGTGTGCTGGCGCACGAGCTCAGCCACGTGTCGCAGCGCCACATCGCGCGCATGCTCTCGCGCCAGGAGCAGCAGGCGCCTTGGCTGCTGGGGGCCATGATTCTCGGCGTGCTGGCGGCGCGCGCGAACGCCGACGTGGCCAACGCCGCCATCGCGGGCAGCCAGGCGGTGTCGATGCAGTCGCAGCTCAATTTCTCGCGCGACATGGAGCGCGAGGCCGACCGCGTGGGCTTCGGCGTGCTGACCACGGCGGGTTTCGAGGGGCGCGGGTTTGTCACCATGTTCGACAAGCTGCAACAGGCCGCGCGCCTGAACGACGACGGGTCGTTTCCTTACCTGCGCAGCCACCCGCTGACCAGCGAGCGCATGGCCGACATGCGCTCGCGGCTGCCGCTGGCCGACGCGCCTCTGGCCGCCGGCCCCCGTGTGGGCGCCGCGCCGTTGTCGGCCGCCGCGCCGCCGCCGGCGTTGCACGCACTCATGGCGGCGCGGGCCCGCGTGCTCGCGGAAAACGCGACCGAGCGCCAGCGCGCCTGGTTGCAGGTCGGGCAGGGACCCAAAGCCAGCCCGGCCGATCTGTATGCGGCCGCGTTGTCGGCCCACCGCCTCGGCCAGGCGCCGCAAGCGCTGGCGCTGGCGCAGCGCTTGCGCGACGGCGCGCCGGCCGCCACCCAGGGCGTGGTGGACCAGTTGCAGCTGGAGATCTTGCTGGGGCCGAAGGCCCGGGGGCTAAACGACGGCCTGCTGGCGTCGCTGCGCGACCGGGCGCTGACCGGCAGCACCCGCGCCGACCTGTTGCTGGGTGCCCAGGCGGCGCTGTCCACGCCCGCTTCACCGAATGCGGTGGCCCGGCTGCAGCAGTGGCTGGTGGTGAACCCGAAGGACGCGCAGGCCTGGCAGACCTTGTCGCGCCTTCAGGCGGCGCAGGGCCAGCGTTTGCGCTCGGTGCGCTCGGAGGCCGAGGCGCGGGCCGCACAGTTTGATTTTGCTGGGGCCGCCGACCGCTTCAAGGCCGCGCAATCCTTGTCGGCGGCGGAGCGCAGCGCCGACGCGATGGAGCTGGCCATCGTCGACGTGCGCCGGCGCGAGGTGGAAGAGCAGTTGCGCGAATCAGCGCGAGAGAACTGACTTGAGCGCCATGTCCACCAGCAGCATCAGCGCCGAGTAGATCAGCGAGCCCAGCAGCGCGGCGCCAAAGCCGTTGACGTGGAAGCCGTCGAGCACGCTGGCGGCGGCCCAGAACAGCAGCGCGTTGATCACGAAGAGGAACAGTCCCAGCGTGATCACGGTCACGGGCAGGGTCAGCACCACCAGCACCGGGCGCAGCAGGGCGTTGAACAGGCCCACCACGGCGGCCGCGATCAGGGCCGATGTGAAGCTCTGCACCTGCACCCCGGGGTAGAGGTAAGCGACCAGCAGCAGGGCGCAGGCCGACAGCAACCATTTCAGTAGGAGTTTCATGCGGTCAGCATAGCACCGGGACCCCGGAGGCCACAAAAAAGGGCGGCCACCCGAAGGTGCCGCCCTGTGTTTCGGAACCGCTGTGTCGCAGCGGCCCGGTGCACGCGCCCTCAGGCGCTGGCTTCTTCGTCGGCTGGTTTCTGGCGCGACGCAATGGCTTTGCCGATGGCCAGCACCAGCAGCGCGCCAGCGATGTGGGCGGTCCAGTACAGCGTGTCGGAAATGACCGCCATGCCCTGCGCGTCCACCGTGCCCAGCTTGGGCATCCAGGTCCACTTGTCGGGGGTGACGAAGGCGGGGTCGGTCACCAGCATGCCACCCGCGATCCAGCCCAGCAACATGCCACCCAGGGTGATGATCATGGGGAAACGCGCCATCAGCTTGATGACGACGGTGCTGCCCCAGACGATGATGGGGATGGAAATCAGCAGGCCCAGCACCACCAGCAGCGTCGAGTGCTCTCCGGCGTTCTGCGCGGCGCCGGCGATGGCGATCACGTTGTCCACGCTCATCACCAGGTCGGCCACGATGATGGTCTTGATGGCGGCGAGCAGCTTGTCGCTGCCCTGGATGTCGCCGTGGCCGTCTTCATCGGGCGCCAGCAGTTTCACGCCGATCCAGACCAGCAGGATTGCCCCCACCAGCTTGATGAACGGCACGCTGAGCAGCGTCATCGCGAACATGATCAGCACCACGCGCAGGATGATGGCGCCGACCGTGCCCCAGATGATGCCCTTGGTGCGTTGCGCGGGGGGTAGCCTGCGGCAGGCCAGCGCGATCACGACCGCGTTGTCGCCGCCGAGCAGGATGTCGATGATAATGATCTGTCCCAGGGCGACCCAGAACTCGGGTGATGTCAGGAATTCCATGTGGTCCTCGTGTGGTTGTTGTCCGGTCCTGACCAGGGCCGCGTAGCAGTCGCTCGCGGCTCGCTTCACGCACGGTGGTGTCCTTGCAGCAGCAAACACCAACGCCAGGGCAGGCAGGCCTTGATCGGCCCGGGTGGGCCTATCAAAGGTCTTGCTCAGTCGGGTGACGGATCACCTGACTCGAACCGCCGGAAGCTTGGGGCTTCGTGTTGACGACGGCTCGAACGGCTGGATGGGAGGGCCGTGCTGGCCCGCCACTCCCGCCGGAGAGCTACTCCCCTTCGAGTCCGGCGATTGTAAGGGCCCCCACCTGTCCGTGGCTGTCGTTGGAGATAAGCACTTTCCACAGCACCGCCGGGGACCTCGTGGCGAGTCCCTGTGCGCCTCAGGGGTGGGCACGCTGGCTATGATCGCCCTCCCATGGCCGGCATCCACATCACCGACATCGAAGCCGCGATCAACTTCTGGCGTGAGCGCTCACCCTCGCCCGAGGGTATGGCCTTGGGGTCCGAGCTGCGTGCGCTGGCGCAGGTGTACGCGCTGATGGTGTATTTCCGCGAAAGCGAGGCAGACGAAAGCTCCATGCCCGGCCCGGCGCGCGAGGCCTGGCTGGCGTGGTTTCAGAGCACCCCCGACACGCCCTGCATTGCCATCTGCTCGACCAGCCAGGGCGACGACACCTGCAAGGGTTGCGGCCGCAGTTTCGACGAGGTGCAGCATTGGACCGTGATGAGCCCGAGCGAAAAACGCGTGGTCTGGCGCCGTATCACGCAAGAGGCCAGTGCTTGGCGCTTCAACCGCTACCGCGAGCGGGCGCGG
>NZ_JADMKB010000129.1 GCF_018780075.1 Hydrogenophaga sp. | reverse complement strand
GCAGGTTGCCCACGTACAGTTTGTTGCCCATGGTTGGGACTCCTAATAACACTGAAAAAAATAGCGATGGAGCCCCGTTAGCAAACAAACCTGTAGCACGCGAAACCAACCGATCACTTGTCAAGCGAGGTTTTCAGACGCTCGCCAGCGGATTATGCGCTGAATGCCCCGGCGCCAGTGATTTTTTTGGGGTCGCTTCGAGGCGCTTTCTGGCGTGGTGCGCAATAACAACAGTGAACGGTGGACGCCTGCCCACGGCCGCGCAGCGCCCATGCCGGCCGCTGTCGGGGGCAGATCGGGTGATGAAATGGGCTTCCCGCAGAACAGCGAGACCAGACCGGTGGTTGGGACGCGACAACGCCATCCGACGGCAGGTTTTGTCTGTTCCACAGGCGATGCGCGCCTGCAGGCGTCTGCTTCAATTTATACTGCCCTCCAGCGCCGATTTGTCCGGATTGCGGGCGCTTTACAAATACCGCTAAAGGGGGGACTCCCGGTCTCGCACCTTGCGGCACCGGGATGTTTGTTTTTGGGCCTTGCCGGGCCCGAGGTGCACACCGTGATCGTCACGCCCCAAACCCAGCGCTTCACCGAGCCGCTGCCCCTGAAAAGCGGGGCCGAGCTGCCCGCCTACGAGCTGGTCTATGAAACCTACGGCGCGCTCAACGCCGACCGCTCCAACGCGGTGCTGATCTGCCACGCCCTCAACGCCAGTCACCACGTCGCCGGTTTCCACGCCGACGAGCGCGGCCAGCCGCTGCCGCGCAGCGAGGGCTGGTGGCACAGCATGATCGGCCCGGGCAAGGCGGTGGACACCGACCGCTGGTTCGTCATTGGCGTCAACAACCTCGGTTCCTGTTTTGGCAGCACCGGTCCCACGCACACCAATCCCGCCACCGGACAGCCCTGGGGCGCCGACTTCCCTGTGGTCACGGTGGAAGACTGGGTGAACGCCCAGGCCCGCCTGCTCGACGTGTTGGGCATCCAGACGCTGGCCGCGGTGATGGGAGGCAGCCTGGGCGGCATGCAGACGCTGAGCTGGACGCTGCAGTACCCCGACCGCGTGCGCCACGCCGTGGTGGTGGCCAGCGCGCCCAATCTCACCGCCGAGAACATCGCGTTCAACGAGGTGGCGCGTCGCGCCATCGTGACCGACCCCGATTTCTGCGACGGCCACTACCTGCGCGAAGGCACGCTGCCGCGCCGCGGCCTGCGCATCGCCCGCATGATCGGCCACATCACCTACCTGAGCGACGACGTGATGAACGAGAAGTTCGGCCGGACCCTGCGTTCGTCCGACGCCAGCGACCCCGCCGCCGCGGCCGAGCTGGCCTACCGCTATTCGACGCTGGACGTGGAGTTCCAGATCGAGAGCTACCTGCGCTACCAAGGCGACAAGTTCAGCGAGTACTTCGACGCCAACACCTACCTGCTCATCACCCGCGCGCTCGACTACTTCGATCCCGCGCGCGAACACGATGGCAACCTGAGCACCGCCCTCGCTCGCGCCCAGGCGAAGTTCCTGCTGGTGAGCTTCACCACCGACTGGCGCTTCTCGCCCGCGCGCAGCCGCGAGATCGTCAAGGCGCTGCTGGAGAACCGGCGCGAGGTGAGCTACGCCGAGATCGATGCGCCGCACGGCCACGATGCCTTCCTGCTGGACGACCCGCGCTACCACGCGGCGGTGCGGGCTTACTTTGAACAGACGGTGGCGAAAGCGGTCGCCGGGGAGGTGACCCATGGCTGATCCCAACGTGATGCAGAGCATCGCCCGTCTGGTGCCGCCGGGCTCTCGCGTGCTCGATCTCGGCTGCGGCGACGGCGCCTTGCTCGCCCACCTGCAGGCCACGCGCCAGTGCACCGGCTACGGCGTGGAGATCGACGACGCCAAGCTGCTGGCCTGCGTGAAGCGCGGGGTCAATGTGCTCCAGCTCAACCTCGAGGGCGGGCTCAGCATGTTCGGCGACGACGCTTTCGACGTCGTGCTGCAGATCGACACCCTCCAGCACCTGCGCAACGCGCAGACCATGCTGCGGGAGACCGCCCGCGTGGGGCGCATCGGCATCGTGGCCTTCCCCAACTTCGCGCACTGGCCCAACCGCCTGGCGGTGTTGCAGGGCCACATGCCCGTGACCAAGCGCCTGCCCTACGAGTGGTACGACACGCCCAACATCCGCGTCGGCACCTTCAACGACTTCGAGGTGCTCGCGCGCCGCAACAGCCTCACCATCGAGGACAGCTTCGGCCTGCACGAGGGCCGCGAGGTGCGTTTCGCGCCCAACCTGCTGGCCAGCACCGCGGTGTTCAAGTTCACGAGTGGATAGGTCCACCCCCGCCGCGCTGCGCGCGACCCCCTCAAGGGGGCGATGCGAGTGGCCCGGCGGAGCCGGTTCCACCGCATCCTGGGCTGAGGCATGTCGCTCCGGGGCGGCCCACTTCCTTTGCGCTGCGCGCGACCACGCCTGTCGCTGAGGCCTTTCAACGGCGGTTTTCGCGCTCTGCGTCCGCCGCGAAGTCGGCACTGCCCGACCCGGCGCCCCGTGTCCATTGCGGATAGATCTCGGCGAAGGTCGCCCGGATCTGCGCCAGCGGCAGATCGTCGAAGCAGCCGCGTTCGGCCACGTATTCCATGTGGCGCTGGCCCGCGCGGTCAAACGGGTGGTAGAGCGAATCGTCCACGCCGTTGAATTCCAGCGGCAGCAGGCCGAATTTCTCGCACAGTTCGATGTTGAAGGCCGGCGTGGCCTTGCGCCACCCGCCATCCAGCCACAGCTCGGTGTAGCCGTGCCAGGCGAACACGTCGGTCTTCATGGTCTGGCGCAGCCGCTCGGTGGAGAGGTGGTTGCGCACGTCGGCGAACCCCAGCCGCGCGGGGATGCCCGCCGCGCGCGCCACGGCCGCCAGCACCACGGCCTTGGGCACACACCAGCCGAAACCTTGCGCCAGCGCGGTGCTGGCGGTCATGCCGTGGTCTGAGAGGTCGATGCGGTAGGGGTCGTAGCGCAGACCATCGCGCACCGCCTGGTACAGCGCCACCGCCCGCTCGCGGTCGGAGCCGCCCTGCGCGTGCGTGCGCGCGAACGCCATCACCGCAGGGTGGGCGCTGTCGATGCAGGCGGTGGCGGTCAGGTGCGGGTTGTGCGCGTTCATGGTGCGAAATTAACAGAGCGGCCACCAGGCGCTCGACACCTGGGCGACGTCAACTTGGACGCAAACAGTGCGAACAAGTTGGCAAACGCATGCTTTTTTCGCACTTCATTCAAGGGCGTTCACGTCGATAGTTGTCAAGCGAGCCCCTATTTTCCACGTGATGAGTATGGTCAAAAGGATGTCTGTTCGCACCGTTTCGGGCTTTGCGCTAGCCCGGGTGGGCACCTGTTTCAAGCGCCAATTCCAAGAAGGTCAAGACATCATGAATCCAGGATTCACGTTCGGCATTGCCCGGCGACTCTACGCCGTCAGCATCGCCATTTCCGTGGCACTGGCTGCATTGGGGGTGTATGCCTACACCAGCCTCCACCAAGCCGCGGATCTGGCCGATTTCACCGGGAGCACCCGGGTGCCGCAGGTCAGCGCCATGGCCGAGATGGAACTCAATGTGACCCAGGTCTCGCTGCAAATCCGCCATGCCATTCTGGCGCGCAATCCCCAGGAGCAGCAGGAGACCCTGGCGTACATCACCGACAAACGCAAACACATGGACGAGGTGCTCGCGGCCTACGAAAAACGCCTGTTTACAGCCGAAGGCAAGGCGCACTTCGCCACATTGCCGCCGCTGATCGCCGGGTTCTGGAAGGTGGGCGAGGCCAACATCGCCCTGATCCAGCAGGGCAAGAAGGAAGAGGCCTTTGCCTACCTGGTGGACGTGACGATTCCCGCACGCAATCAGTTGCTCAAGGCCTTCCACAGCGGCAGCGAGATCCAGACCCAAGGGCTGGGCAGCGACATCGAACGGATTGAGCAAAACGCGCTGACGACGGCCAACCTGGTTTCCGGGCTGGCGGTGGTCATTCTGGTGGTCCTGATGGTGTTCTCCACCTATGTGGCCTCGGTGTTGCGCCGCCGCGTCGCCTTCACACAGGCCGTGGCCGAGCGTGTGCGCGATGGCGACCTGACCCACTCGGTGGCAGACACCGCGCGCGACGAATTCACGCCCCTGCTGGTCACGATGAAGGACATGCAGGCTTCCCTCACCCGTGTGGTGACCGAGGTGCGCCAGGGTGCCGACGGCGTGGCCACGGCCAGCGCCCAGATCGCCCAGGGCAATTCCGACCTCTCCAGCCGCACCGAGCAGCAGGCCAGCGCGCTGGAAGAGACATCGGCTTCCATGGAGCAGATGGGCTCGACCGCCAGCCAGAACGCCGACAACGCGCGCCAGGCCAGCCAGCTCGCGACCAGCGCGAGCACGGTGGCGGTGCAGGGTGGCGAGGTCGTGAGCCAGGTGGTGCAGACCATGAAGGACATCAATCACAGCAGCCAGAAGATCAGCGACATCATCGGCGTGATCGACGGCATCGCGTTCCAGACCAACATCCTGGCGTTGAACGCGGCGGTGGAAGCCGCCCGCGCGGGCGAGCAGGGCCGGGGCTTTGCGGTGGTGGCGGCCGAGGTGCGCAACCTGGCGCAGCGCAGCGCCGAAGCCGCCAAAGAGATCAAGGGCCTGATCAACGCCAGCGTGGAACGCGTGGAGCAAGGCACCGTGCTGGTGGACCAGGCCGGCAGCACCATGCAGGAAATCGTGCTCTCCATCCAGCGCGTGACCGACATCGTGGGCGAGATCAGCAGCGCCAGCAACGAGCAGAGCGCCGGCGTGGGCCAGGTCAGCGAGGCCGTGAGCCAGATGGACCAGGCCACGCAGCAGAACGCCGCGCTGGTCGAAGAAAGTGCCGCGGCCGCGGGCAGCCTGCAGCAACAGGCCGAGCAACTGGTGCACGCGGTGAGTGTGTTCAAACTCGCCGGCGCGGGTGGCCCGACGGCCAGGCCGGCGCCGGCACCCGCCGCGCGCGTGGAGCCTCTTCCCCGGGTCACGCCCTTGAAGCTGGCCGCCTCGCCCGCCGCCCGTGCCCTGCGACCGGCGGTTGTCCCCCGCACACCCAAAGCCATCGCCCCGCCCCCCCTGGCGGTGCCCACCCGCAGTGGCGGCGCCAGCGACGACTGGGAAAGCTTCTAACCCCTCCAAATTGAAAGACCGACCACCATGGACACGACCCTCCCCACCGGCCAGACTGGCCACCCGAACAGCGCGCGTGCGATGGCCAGCCAGAAGGCCGCCGCCGCCGAGTTCCTGACCTTCCGCCTGGGGGCGGAGGAATACGGCATCGACATCCTGCGCGTGCAGGAGATCCGCTCGTACGAAGAGCCCACCCGCATCGCCAACGCGCCGAGCTTCATCAAAGGCGTGGTGAACCTGCGCGGGGTGATCGTGCCGGTGGTGGATCTGCGCATCAAGCTCGGGTGCGAGAAGGTGGAATACAACGGCTTCACGGTGGTGATCGTGCTCAACGTGCACGGTCGCGTGGTGGGGGCGGTGGTGGACTCGGTGTCGGACGTGCTGGAGCTGGCCGGGGACCTGATCAAGCCGGCGCCGGAGATGAACAGCACGGTGGACACGGGCTTCATCACGGGGATCGCCAGCGTGGGCGAGCGCATGCTGATCCTGATGGACATCGAAGCGCTCATGAGCAGCGCCGACATGGGCCTCATGGACCACAGCGCGCACAGCCTGCAGTAATTGCTGCTCCATTGGGCACCTGCTGTCTAAAAAGAACGGAAGAGATCACCATGAACAAACTCACAATTTCCGTCCGATTGACGCTGTTGATCGGCGTTTTGTCGGCCCTGCTGATCGCCATCGGTGGCTTGGGCATTTTCGGCATCGGTATGTCGAACGACGCGCTGAAGTCAGTCTATGAGGATCGAACCGTACCGATCGGGCAACTCAGTGAGGTCCGGGCGCTGCTGTTGCGCAACCGGCTGGCCGTCAACATCGCGATGGTCACCCCGACACCCGAGGTCATCAAGGAACGCACCACCGAGATCGAAAACAACATCGCTGCGCTCAACAAGATCTGGACGGCCTACATGGCGACCAAGCTGACCGCGGAAGAAGAACGGCTTGCGAAGGCGCTGACCGAAGACCGCAGCACGTTCTTGAAGCAGGGGCTGATGCCGACCATGGCCGCTTTGAGCGCCAACGATCTCAAGGAGGCGCAGCGCCTGACGGCGGAGAAGATCCGCCCGCTGGCGGTGCCGGTCGAAACCGGGATCAATGCCCTCACCCAGCTGCAGATTGACGAGAGTCTGAAAGCCTTCAATGCCGCGACCGCGCGCTACAGCACGATTCGAACCGTCTCGATCATTTCGGTGGTTGCGGGTGTGTTGTTCGCCGCGCTGTTCGGGTTCGCACTGGTGCGGTCCATCCGGCGTCAACTCGGTGCCGAGCCGGGCGAAGCTGCTGCCCTGGCGCAGAGTGTTGCGGCCGGCGACCTGAGCTTTCGCGTCGACGTCAGGCCAGGCGACAGCACCAGCCTGATGGCCCACCTCAAGGCGATGCAGGAGAGCCTGGCCAAGGTGGTGGCCAACGTGCGCCAGAACGCCGAAAGCGTGGCCACGGCCAGCGCCCAGATCGCCCAGGGCAACGCCGACCTCTCCAGCCGCACTGAGCAGCAGGCCAGCGCGCTGGAAGAAACCTCGGCCTCCATGGAGCAGATGGGCTCCATCGCCAGCCAGAACGCCGACAACGCACGCCAGGCCAGCCAGCTCGCTGCCAGCGCCAGCACGGTGGCGGTGGAAGGTGGCGAAGTGGTCGGTCAGGTGGTGCAGACCATGAAAGACATCAACGACAGCAGCAAGAAGATCAACGACATCATCGGCGTGATCGACGGCATCGCGTTCCAGACCAACATCCTGGCGCTGAACGCGGCGGTGGAAGCGGCGCGTGCCGGTGAGCAAGGCCGGGGCTTTGCCGTGGTGGCGGCCGAGGTGCGCAACCTCGCGCAGCGCAGCGCCGAAGCCGCCAAGGAGATCAAGGGTCTGATCATGGCCAGCGTGGACCGCGTGGAGCAGGGCACCGCCCTGGTGGACCGCGCCGGCAGCACCATGCAGGAGGTGGTGAGTTCGATCCGCCGCGTGACCGACATCGTGGGCGAGATCAGCAGCGCCAGCAACGAGCAGAGCGCCGGCGTGGGCCAGGTCAGCGAGGCCGTGAGCCAGATGGACCAGGCCACGCAGCAGAACGCCGCGCTGGTGGAAGAGAGCGCTGCGGCTGCGTCCAGCCTGCGTGGCCAGGCCGAGCAGCTGGTGCAGGCGGTGGCGGTGTTCCGCCTGCGTGCCTGACCGGTTGACGGTGTCCTCCAACCCCTGAAAAGGAACACCATGAAAACGCCTCTGCGGGTTCGCACCCAGTTGCTCATCCTGTGCGCTGTGTTCGTGTCCATGATGCTCGGCGTGGGCGCCATCGGCGCGTACGCCACGCGCCAGCAAAGCAACGCGATGCTCGGCCTCTACAACGACCGGGTCGTCCCGCTCGCGCAGCTCAAGACCGTGGCCGACCTGTACGCGGTGAACATCGTGGACGCGGCGCACAAAGCCGCTGCCGGCACCATGAGCCCGCAGGACGCGCTGACCGCGATTGCCCAGGCCAAGAGCGGCATCGGCACCGAGTGGAGTGCGTACGTCGCCACCGAGCTGGTGCCCGAAGAGAAACGCCTGATCGCCCGCATGGGGCCGCTGCGCGAGAAGGCCGATGCCGAGGTGAAGCGGCTGGAAGCCCTGCTGGCGGCCGGCGACCTGGACGCCCTGCGGCAGTTCACCGGGCAGGACATGTACCCCGCGCTGGACCCCCTGCAGGCCGTGGTGTCCGGCCTGATCCAGGTGCAGCTCGACGTGTCCAAACAGACCTACAAAAACAGCCAGGCCGACATCGGTGATGTGCTCGCCACGATCGCGGCCCTCACGGTGGCGGCGGTGGTCCTGGGCGGGGCGGTGGCCTGGTGGGTGATCAGCCACCTGGTGCAGACCCTGGGCGCCGAGCCCCACGAGGTGCGTGAGGCGGCCGAGGCCGTGGCGCGTGGCGACCTGAGCCAGGACCTGGGTGCCGCCGCCGCCCCGCCCGGCAGCGTGATGGCCGCCATGCAGCGCATGCGCAGCCAGCTGCAGCACATCGTGGCGGGTGTGCGCGACAACGCCGACAGCGTCGCCTCCGCGAGCGCCCAGATCGCCCAGGGCAACCAGGACCTGAGCCAGCGCACCGAGGAGCAGGCCAGCGCGCTGGAAGAAACGGCGGCCTCCATGGAACAGATGGGCGGCAACGTGGCGCACAACGCCGACAACGTCAGCCAGGCCAGCCTGCTGGCCGAGACCGCTAGCGCGCTGGCCCGCCAGGGCGGCGACGCGGTCCTCCAGGCGGTGGCGACCATGAAGGTCATCAGCGACAGCAGCAAGAAGATCGGCGACATCGTCGGTGTGATGGACGGCATCGCCTTCCAGACCAACCTGCTGGCCCTGAACGCGGCGGTGGAAGCCGCCCGCGCCGGTGACCAGGGCCGGGGGTTCGCGGTGGTGGCCAGCGAGGTGCGCCACCTGGCCCAGCTCAGCGCCGAAGCGGCGAAAGAGATCAAGGGCCTGATCGCCTCCAGCGCCGGTCACGTGGCGCAAGGTCTGACGGAGGTCGATCGGGCGGGCGCCACCATGAACCAGGTGGTGGGGTCGATCCAGCGGGTGTCGGGCCTCATGAGCGACATCAGCGCGGCCAGCCAGGAGCAGCGCATCGGCATGGGCCAGGTCAGCGAAGCGGTGAGCCAGATGGACCAGGCCACGCAGCAGAACGCCGCGCTGGTCGAAGAAAGCGCCGCGGCCGCGGCCAGCCTGCGCAACCAGGCCGACCAACTGGTGCACGCGGTGAGCGTGTTCCGTCTCGCGGGCGACGGGCGGCGGGGCTGAGCGGTCCCACCTCCGACCCGAGCGGGCGCCCTGGTGGCGCCCGTGGGCATTTTGGGGGTGTCCCTTCTTCGGCCAAGGGTCCCGCTGAAGCGGGCCTGCGCGTCAAACCGTGTACTTCCGTATGCGGGCTGGCCCCAAGCAGCGGGTTTGCACGGGCTTTGCTGCGCTTATTCCGACTTCAGTCAGCGCCGGGTCGGTCGATAGTCCATAGACCTCTTCCGTCTTTCAAGGACCGACCACCATGGACACGACCCTCCCCACCGGCCAGACTGGCCACCCGAACAGCGCGCGTGCGATGGCCAGCCAGAAGGCCGCCGCCGCCGAGTTCCTGACCTTCCGCCTGGGGGCGGAGGAATACGGCATCGACATCCTGCGCGTGCAGGAGATCCGCTCGTACGAAGAGCCCACCCGCATCGCCAACGCGCCGAGCTTCATCAAAGGCGTGGTGAACCTGCGCGGGGTGATCGTGCCGGTGGTGGATCTGCGCATCAAGCTCGGGTGCGAGAAGGTGGAATACAACGGCTTCACGGTGGTGATCGTGCTCAACGTGCACGGTCGCGTGGTGGGGGCGGTGGTGGACTCGGTGTCGGACGTGCTGGAGCTGGCCGGGGACCTGATCAAGCCGGCGCCGGAGATGAACAGCACGGTGGACACGGGCTTCATCACGGGGATCGCCAGCGTGGGCGAGCGCATGCTGATCCTGATGGACATCGAAGCGCTCATGAGCAGCGCCGACATGGGCCTCATGGACACCACGAATTCCCTCCAGTGAACGCCCGGCGCTCGCCTCCTTTCATTCCCCATTCTTAGATGGACATCATGATGTTCGAAAAACTCAAAATTGGACACCGGCTGACGCTGGGTTTTGTCAGCGTGCTGGTGCTGCTGGTGGCCATCACCGCGGTCGCCTGGAGCAGCCTGCAGACTGCCCAGGGGGCCACGGAAAACGTGGTCGAGATGGATCAACGCGCGGCGTTGGCCGACGAGTGGCTGGCCAGCACGCGCCTGAACATCAATCGCGTGCTGGGTCTCGCGAAATCGGGGGCCAACCCCGAGGTGGACGCCTACTTCAAGCCGCTGATCGCGCAGACCACCGAGCGCATCAACGAGCTGCAGAAGACGCTGGACGCCGAAATCACCAGCGACAAGGGCAAGGCCCTGCTGAAGGACATCGCCGATCGCCGCGCCGAATACATCGCCGTGCGCAAGACCTACTTCGACGCGCTCAAGAGCGGTGAAATCGACGCCGCGGCCCAGCAACTGGACTCGGCGTTGTTGCCCGCCGCCAACCGCTACACCGACACCATGGTGCAGCTGCAGGTCTACGAACGTGAGCTGGTCACAGCTGCTGTCGAGGCGTCCAAAGAAGCGGCCAGTCGCCAGGAGATGCTGATCATGACGCTGGCGGCGCTGGCGTTGCTGCTGGCCAGCCTGGTGGCCTGGCGGATCACGGTCTCGGTGACGGTGCCGTTGCACGAGGCGGTGGGCATTGCCACCGCGGTGGCCGCAGGCGATCTGAACGGACACGTGCACACGAACCGCAAAGACGAGCTGGGCGACCTTCTTCGCTCCCTGGGCGCGATGAAAGACTCGCTGCACAAGACCGTGGTGCAGGTGCGCCAGGCGACCGACAGCATCGGCACGGCGAGCGCGGAGATTGCCTCGGGCAACCAGGACCTGTCCAGCCGCACCGAGCAGGCCGCCAGCAGCCTGGAGCAGACAGCGGCCAGCATGGAAGAGCTCACCGCCACCGTGCGCCAGAGCGCCGACGCGGCACGCCAGGCCAACCAGCTCGCGGCCTCGGCCTCGGAGATCGCCGTGCGCGGCGGCCAGGTGGTGGGCCAGGTGGTCACCACGATGGAGGAGATCAACCACAGCAGCCAGAAGATCAGCGACATCATCGGCGTGATCGACGGCATCGCGTTCCAGACCAACATCCTGGCCTTGAACGCGGCGGTGGAAGCCGCCCGCGCGGGCGAGCAGGGCCGGGGCTTTGCGGTGGTGGCGGCCGAGGTGCGCAACCTGGCGCAGCGCAGCGCCGAGGCGGCCAAAGAGATCAAGGGCCTGATCGGCGCGAGCGTGGACAAGGTCGATGCCGGCACGCGCCTGGTGGCCGATGCGGGCCAGACCATGAGCGAGATCGTGGGCTCGGTGCAGCGCGTCTCCGACATCATTGGCGAGATCACGGCGGCCTCGGGCGAGCAGAGCGACGGCATCGGCCAGGTCAACGTGGCGGTCACGCAGCTGGACCAGATGACGCAGCAGAACGCGGCGCTGGTGGAAGAAAGTGCCGCCGCCGCCGAGAGCCTCAGGGAGCAGGCCAGCAAGCTCGCACAGGTGATTCAGATCTTCCGCACCGACGGGGCGGCGCCCTTGCACAGTCACGCGCCGTTGCAGCGCCCTGGCGCAGCGCAGCCGCCCGCCATCAAGCCCGCGCCCGCGACGCAGGCCCGCGTTGCTGCACCACCGGCTGCCGTGCCCCAGCGCCCGGCCGCGCCACCGCCCACCAGGCCGTCGGCCACCCAGGTCCCCGTCAAGGCCCTCGTTGCCGCCGGTGCCGAGGGTGAATGGGAAAGTTTTTGAGCTCGTGATCCCGCTGTCCGTTCCCCCCAACCCGTCCCTTTCAACCCTGGAGATTCTCATGAAAACCGTTCGCCACTTGCTCGGTGCCTGCACCGCCGTCGCTCTGCTGATGACCCCGTTCGTTGCCCACGCCGAAGCCACCGCCGATGACGCCACCGCCATGGTCAAGAAAGGCGTGTCCTTCATCAAGGCCAATGGCAAGGAAAAGGGCCACGCCGAGATCAGCAGCAAGACCAGCCAGTTCAAGAAGGACGACCTCTACCTCGTGGTCTACGGCCTGGACGGCATGGTGCACGCGCACGGCGCCAACGAAAAAATGATCGGCAAGAACCTGATCGAGCTCAAGGACATCGACGGCAAGCCCTTTGTGAAGGAGCGTGTCGAAATGGCCAAAACCAAAGCCACTTTCTGGCAGGACTACAAGTTCACCAACCCCGAGACCAAGAAGATCGAGCCCAAGTCGATGTACTGCGAGAAGCTGGACGAGTCCGTGGTCTGCGGCGGCATCTACAAGTAAACCGCTTCCCCTCGGCAGCGCCCCGAACCTTCTCTAGGACACCTCATGAAACTGGGCCACAAGCTCCTCCTCGCGCCCGTGCTCACGGCCGCCGTCGTGCTGGCCACCGGGCAGCTGGACTCCTATTTGCTGAGCCGGTCCAACGCGCAAGCGGTGACCAGTTTCAGTGGACACATGGAAGAGGTGCGCATTCTTGGCGCGCTGCAGGACGATGTGAACCAGGTGCATGTGAAGGTCTACCGGATGATGACCATCATCGGTTCGCTGGACGAGGCCACGATCGCTGCCAAACGCAAAGACGTCGCCGCCAAAAGCGAAGCCATGATGGGCACCTTGGCGACGCAGATTGCGAAGGAAGAAGCGGGCAGCCCGTTGCGCCCCGACATGGAAGCGGCGCAAGCGCAGCTGGTCAGCTATGCCAAAAAAACCGACATGGCGATCGATCTGGCCTCGGTCGATGCCAACACAGGCGTGGCGGCCATGCAAGGGGCCGACGAGGCCTATGCCGCCCTGACCCAGTCGCTCAAGACGGCGCAGGCCGGGCTGGTGGCGCACTCGGCTCAGGCAGCCCAGGCCGGGGAGGTTTCGGCGACCCGGATGCACTGGCTGTTGAGTCTGTTGTCCCTGGTCGCGGCGGGTGTGGTGGTCGGGCTGTCGTGGCTGGTGTTGCGCAAGGTGGCGTTGTCGCTGGCGCAGGCGTCGACGGTGGCACGCAGCGTGGCCGAAGGTGACCTGATGCAGGTCGTGAGCACCGACCGCAAAGACGAGCTGGGCGATCTGCTGCGCTCCCTGGGCACGATGAAAGACGCCTTGCACAAGACCGTGGTGCAGGTGCGCCAGGCGACCGACAGCATCGGCACGGCGAGCGCGGAGATTGCCTCGGGCAACCAGGACCTGTCCAGCCGCACCGAGCAGGCCGCCAGCAGCCTGGAGCAGACAGCGGCCAGCATGGAAGAGCTCACCGCCACCGTGCGCCAGAGCGCCGACGCGGCACGCCAGGCCAACCAGCTCGCGGCCTCGGCCTCGGAGATCGCCGTGCGCGGCGGCCAGGTGGTGGGCCAGGTGGTCACCACGATGGAGGAGATCAACCACAGCAGCCAGAAGATCAGCGACATCATCGGCGTGATCGACGGCATCGCGTTCCAGACCAACATCCTGGCCTTGAACGCGGCGGTGGAAGCCGCGCGAGCCGGTGAACAGGGCCGGGGCTTCGCGGTGGTGGCGGCCGAGGTGCGCAACCTGGCGCAGCGCAGCGCCGAGGCGGCCAAAGAGATCAAGGGCCTGATCGGCGCGAGCGTGGACAAGGTCGATGCCGGCACGCGCCTGGTGGCCGATGCGGGCCAGACCATGAGCGAGATCGTGGGCTCGGTGCAGCGCGTCTCCGACATCATTGGCGAGATCACGGCGGCCTCGGGCGAGCAGAGCGACGGCATCGGCCAGGTCAACGTGGCGGTCACGCAGCTGGACCAGATGACGCAGCAGAACGCGGCGCTGGTGGAAGAAAGTGCCGCCGCCGCCGAGAGCCTCAGGGAGCAGGCCAGCAAGCTCGCACAGGTGATTCAGATCTTCCGCATCGACGGGGCGAGCAGCAGCACCCCGCACGCCGCCGCGCCCATGGCGCCCGCAGCGCCCGCACCCCGGGCCCCTGCCCCCCTCGCGGTCAAGGGTCACCCGGTCGTCCGCGACACCCCGCCCCGGGCGCCGGCCGCAGCGACCGAACTCAAGCGCCCTGCACCGTTGCCGACGGCGCCGGCCGTCCCCGCCACCAAGGTGGTGGCCAGCGCCACCTCCGAAGGCGATTGGGAAAGCTTCTGATCACCCCACCACGACCACCGCAGCGGAACCTGACGGCGGCCCTTGCTTCGTTTCTGACCTGGGAGTTGCCATGAGCGGCCCTTCTTCTTCTGTCCGCGTGGGCGGCAACCCCCAGGCCCAGCGCCTCACCCAGGCGGTCCAGGTGTTCAGACCCGCGCGCGCCTGGTGAGCGGCAGGGCGCACTGTTTCCTTCTCAACTTCTCATTCGGATTCCACACATGTCGCTCCAACCCATCATGCGCCTGTTGTCCATTCGTGTTCGCATGATCGGTGCGATCGGTGTCGTGCTCGCCTTGCTGCTGCTGGTGGGCAGCGCCGGACTGTGGGGCATGCAGCGGCTGCATGCGCTCAGCGAGCACTTCGTCGGTCACGCCTACCAGGAAACCATCGAACTCTCCCGCCTGCGCCTGGCGCTGGCCGACCTGAGCCGGCACGAGAAAGACATGGTGATCCAGTACGAATCGCCCGAGCAGCTTTCGCTGGCCAACATGAAGTGGGAAAAGTCGCGTACCGAGATCGGCCGGCACATCGCCGCCATGCTGGAAGGCGATGAAGACGAGGACAATGTGATCCTGCGCGAGATGGAGGGCAAACTCAAAGACTACTCCGCAGCGGTCGAGCCGGTGGTGGCCAACATCAAGACCGGTGGCTACGACAGCGCCACCGTGGCCAACCGCATGCTGGCCCGGGCCCACGAACGTTTCGACCTGTTGCAGGTCGACATCAAGAAGATCGAGGCCGTCGTGGCCGCCGAAGCCGACACGCTGCTGGCCGAGGAAAAGGCCGCGAGCGACCAGACCAAGATGTGGTTCGCCCTCGCGCTCGCCCTGGCGGCGCTTGTGGTGGTGCCCACCACGCTGATCAACATGCAGAGCATCTGCCAGCCGCTGAGCGAAGCTCAGCAACTGGCCACGGCCATCACCGAAGGCGACCTGACGCAACGCATCCACGTCCGCGGCAAGGACGAACTGACCCGCCTCACCCAGGCCCTGGCCGGCATGCAGGACAGCCTCGCGCGCATCGTCGGCGAGGTGCGCAACACCTCCGACAGCATCAGCACCGCGAGCGCGGAGATCGCCTCGGGCAACCAGGACCTGTCCAACCGCACCGAGCAGACCGCGGGCAACCTGCAGCAGACCGCGAGCAGCATCGAGCAGATCAACAGCACCGTGCGCCAGAGCGCCGACGCCGCCAGCCAGGCCAGCCAGATGGCGGTGATCAACGCCCAGGTGGCCGAACGCGGCGGCCGCGTGGTTGGCCAGGTGGTGGCCACCATGGACGAGATCAACCACAGCAGCAAGAAGATCGCCGACATCATCGGCGTGATCGACAGCATCGCGTTCCAGACCAACATCCTGGCGCTGAACGCCGCGGTGGAAGCCGCGCGGGCCGGTGAACAGGGGCGGGGCTTCGCGGTGGTGGCCGGTGAAGTGCGCAGCCTGGCCCAGCGCAGCGCCGAGGCGGCGAAAGAAATCAAGGATCTGATCGGGGCCAGCGTGGACCGGGTCGATGCCGGCAGCCGCCTGGTGGCCGACGCGGGCAGCACCATCGGCGAGATCGTGGCCAACGCCGAGAAGATGGCGGCCTTCATCAGCGACATCACCACCGCCGCGAACGAACAGTCGCAAGGCATCGGCCAGGTCAACACGGCGGTCGGCGTGCTCGACCAGATGACGCAGCAGAACGCCGCGCTGGTCGAAGAGAGCGCGGCGGCGGCCCAGAGCCTGAAGGAACAGGCCATCCAGCTCGCCAGCGTGGTCGCCACGTTCCGGTTGTCCCCCTCGAAGGAGCACGCATGAACCCGCTCATCCACGCCATGCGCCGTTTTCGCATCCGCACCCGCCTGATCGGCATGGTGGTGCTCATGCTGGTCCTGGTGTGCCTCGTGGCCGCGACGGGCGTGCTGTCGATGTGGCAGCAGAGCGAGCGCACCGATCAGTTCATCACCCGCTCGCTGCAGCGGTCGCACGCGCTGAGCAGCGTCAACCGCCAGGTCGGGGATGTCAACCGGGCGGAAAAGGACATGATCATCTACTACGACGACCGCATCACGCTCAACCAGCACCGGGACCGCTGGACCGCGGCGGTGGCGGCGGCGCAGCAGCAGCTGGAAGCGATGCGGGCCGACGCGAACGATAGAGAAGCGCCGCTGATCGGCGAGGCGCTGGCGAGCCTGGCGGCCTACGCCAAGTCGACCCAGCAGATCGTGCTGCAGGTGGAAGACGGCGCGTACGACAACAGCCACACGGCCGACAAGATGCTGGGCAACGCCAAGGCGCACATGCGTGCGCTCGACGCCACGCTGCTCAAGACCGCCGAGGTGCTCGATGCGGACGCCGCCGAGGCGCGCACCCAGCGCGAAGACGGCACGACCCAGGCCACGCTGCTCAACCTGGGCGTGCTCGCCGGGGTGGGCCTGCTGCTGGTGCCGTTCACCTGGCTCAACCTGCGCAGCATCTGCAACCCCCTGGACCGCGCGCGCGAACTGGCCTCGGCCATCGCCGCGGGCGACCTGACGCGCCGCATCGAGATCGACGGTCGCGACGAGACCGCGTCGATGATGGAGGCCCTGCGCACGATGCAGTCGTCGCTGCAGACCACCGTGGGCCAGGTGCGCAGCGCCACCGACAGCATCCACACCGCGTCGGCGGAGATCGCCTCGGGCAACCAGGACCTGAGCGCCCGCACCGAGCAGGCCGCGAGCAGCCTGCAGCAGACCGCCGCCAGCATGGAGCAGCTCAACAGCACCATGCGCCAGAGCGCGGACGCCGCCCGCCAGGCCAGCGAGATGGCCGTGGCCAACGCCGAAGTCGCCGCGCGCGGCGGCCAGGTGGTCGGCCAGGTGGTGGCCACCATGGACGAGATCAACCACAGCAGCAAAAAGATCAGCGACATCATCGGCGTGATCGACGGCATCGCGTTCCAGACCAACATCCTGGCGTTGAACGCTGCGGTGGAAGCCGCCCGCGCGGGCGAGCAGGGCCGAGGCTTTGCGGTGGTGGCGGCCGAGGTGCGCAACCTGGCGCAGCGCAGCGCCGAGGCGGCCAAAGAGATCAAGGGCCTGATCGGCGCGAGCGTGGACAAGGTCGATGCCGGCACCCGCCTGGTGGCCGAAGCGGGCCACACCATCGACGAGGTGGTCGCCAACGCACAGCGCGTGGCCCACATCATTGGCGAGATCACCGCCGCCAGCGGTGAACAGAGCAGCGGCATCGGCCAGGTCAACACCGCCGTGAACCACCTCGACCAGATGACGCAGCAAAACGCCGCGCTGGTGGAAGAGAGCGCGGCTGCGGCCGCGAGCCTCCAGGACCAGGCCTCCCGCCTGTCCCAGGTGGTGCAGGTGTTCCGCTTGCAGGCCTGACCCGTTTTGTCATCGTCAACCGAACATCACCATGCTGCACAACTTGAGCTTTCGCCAGAAAATCATCACGCTGTTGCTTTTTGCGGTCGTCGGCATCGCCGTCATCGCCAGCTTGTCGGTGGTGCAGTCGCGCAGGCAGATCACCGAAGGGCTGCAGGGTCAGCTGGTCACCGGCGTGCAGTCGGCGCACACCATCGTGGAAGGTTTTCGTGCCCAGGCTGCCGCCGGCAAGATGACCGAGGCCGAGGCCCAGCGGGCCGCCCAGGAGGCCTTGCGCATGGCGCGCTACGGCGCTGAGGGCAAAGACTATTACTACATCTGGTCGCTGGCGGGCGCTGGCGTGATGCACCCTCTCAAGCCCGAATGGGCCGGTCAGGACATGATTGGCAAGGTCAAGGACGGCAACGGCGTGGACATCATCGAGGCCTTGATCAAGGGCCTTCGCCACAGCGGCAACGGACGCGCTTTTGTGCAGACCAACTTCCCGCGGCCCGGTGGCACCGCGCCGGTTCCCAAGCTGCAGTACGTGATTCAGGTCGACGGCTGGAACTGGATGGTGGGTTCGGGCCTGTACACGGACGACCTCGACGTGCAGGTGCGCCAGGCGATCCTCACCAACCTCGGGGTGGGCCTGGCGGCGCTGCTGGTCATTGGTGGCATCGGCTGGGCGACCCTGCGCAGCGTGACGCGCCAGATCGGTGGCGATCCTGTCGAGGCGGTGGCGGTGATGAAGGACGTGGCAAACGGCAACCTGGCCGTGGAATTGCGCCACGCGCCCGCCGGCAGCCTGCTGGCGGTGCTGGGTGAGATGGTGTCGTCGCTGCGCCAGACGGTGGGCCAGGTGCGCAATGCCACCGACAGCATCACCACCGCGTCGGTGGAGATCGCCAGCGGCAACCAGGACCTCTCGGCCCGCACCGAACAGGCCGCGTCGAGCCTGCAGGAGACGGCGGCCAGCATGGAGGAGCTCACCAGCACCGTGCGCCACAGCGCCGACGCCGCGCGCACCGCCAACCAGCTGGCCGAATCGGCCGCCAGCATCGCGCGCCGCGGGGGCACCATGGTGGCCGAGGTGGTCACGACCATGGACCAGATCAACCAGAGCAGCCAGAAGATCAGCGAGATCATCGGCGTGATCGACGGCATCGCCTTCCAGACCAACATCCTGGCGCTGAACGCCGCGGTGGAAGCGGCGCGGGCGGGTGAACAGGGCCGCGGCTTTGCGGTGGTGGCGGCCGAGGTGCGCAACCTCGCGCAGCGCAGCGCCGAAGCGGCGAAGGAAATCAAGACCCTGATCGGGACCAGCGTGGACAAGGTCGATGCCGGCACGCGCCTGGTGGCCGGCACCGGATCGACCATGGACGAGATCGTGGCCAGCGTGCAGCGGGTGACCGACATCATGGGCGAGATCAGTTCGGCCACGGCCGAACAGAGCCAGGGCATCGCGCAGGTCAATGTCGCGGTGACGCAGCTCGACCAGATGACGCAGCAGAACGCCGCGCTGGTGGAGCAGAGTGCCGCGGCCGCGGAGAGCCTGAAAGACCAGGCGGCCGGTCTGGCCCAGGTGGTCCGGGTGTTCCGGTTGACGGACGCGGCGGCGCCGGGCTGAGCGCCCTTCGCCCGTCAATGAGATGACCACGCGCGGCGATGGCCTCGTGACACGGTGTGGCGGCTCGCCTGCCTATACTTGTTGATCGTGGGCCGCCAGGCCCGATCTGGAGATCAACGCCATGAACGCACGCCTGCCCCAACCGTTGCCGCTGGACGCCAGCGCGTTGCAGACCCATGTGGACGCGGCCTGGCAAGAGCGCATCGTGCCCGAGCTGGTGCGCTACATCGAAGTGCCCGCCAAGTCGCCGATGTTCGACCCCGACTGGGCGGCGCACGGCCTGCTGGAGCGCGTGCTGCAATCCGCCGCCGACTGGGTGCGCGCGCAGGCCGTCGAGGGCCTCACGCTGGAGATCGTTCGGCTCAACGATGCCCACGGCACACCCCGCACGCCGGTGCTGTTCTTTGACGTGCCGGCCAGCGCGGGCAAAGATGGGACGCCCGCGCCCGCCTCCGGCCAGACCGTGCTGATGTACGGCCACCTCGACAAGCAGCCCGAGTTCACCGGCTGGCGCAGCGACCTCGGCCCCTGGACGCCCAAGATCGACGACGGCAAGCTGTATGGCCGCGGTGGTGCCGACGACGGTTACGCGGTCTACGCCAGCATCGCGGCCGTCCAGGCGCTCAAGGCCCAGGGCGTGGCCCACCCGCGCATCGTCGGCCTGATCGAAACCTGCGAAGAAAGCGGCTCGGCCGACCTGCTGCCCTACGTGGACGCGCTGCGCACGCGGCTGGGCGACGTGGGCCTGGTGATCTGCCTCGACAGCGGCGCCGGCAACTACGACCAGCTCTGGCTCACCACCAGCCTGCGCGGCATGGCCAGCGGCGTGCTGAAGGTGGAGGTCCTCACCGAAGGCATCCACTCGGGCGACGCCTCGGGCCTGGTGCCGTCGAGCTTTCGCATCATGCGGCAGGTGCTGGACCGTCTCGAAGACAGCGCCACCGGCCGCCTGCTGCCCGCGAGCTTTCATTGTGAGGTGCCGGCCGAGCGGCTGGCGCAGGCACAGGCCACGGCCGCCGTCCTGGGCGAGGAACTCTACAAACGCTTCCCCTGGGCGCACCACGACTGTGGCGGTTCCAGCGTGTTCGCCCTGCCCACCACCACCGACCCGGTGGAGGCCCTGCTCAACCGCACCTGGCGGCCCACGCTGAGCGTCACCGGGGCCGATGGTTTCCCCACGCTGCAGAACGCCGGCAACGTGCTGCGGCCCTACACCGCCTTCAAGCTCAGCCTGCGCCTGCCGCCGCTGGTGGACGCCCCCGCCGCCGTGCAACAGCTCAAGGCCTTGCTGGAAGACAACGCGCCCTACCAGGCCAAGGTGACGTTTGAAGGCGAGGGCGCGGCCACCGGCTGGAACGCCCCGGCCACCACGCCGTGGTTCGAGGACGCGCTGCAAAGCGCCTCGCAGGCCCACTTCGGCGCCGCCTGCGGCACCATCGGTCAGGGCGGCACCATCCCGCTCATGAACATGCTCAGCCAGGGCTTTCCGAGCGCGCAGATGATGGTCTGCGGCGTGCTCGGCCCCAAGAGCAACGCGCACGGCCCGAACG
>NZ_JADMKB010000047.1 GCF_018780075.1 Hydrogenophaga sp. | reverse complement strand
TCTCCAAGCGCTTCGGTGGCCTGCAGGCCCTGAGCGATGTGGGCATCGAAATCAAACGGGGTCAGGTCTACGGCCTGATCGGTCCCAACGGTGCCGGCAAGACCACGTTCTTCAACGTGCTGACCGGCCTGTACACCCCGGACAGCGGTTCGTTTGAACTGGCCGGCAAACCCTACACCCCGACCGCGGTGCACGAGGTGGCGAAAGCCGGCATCGCGCGCACGTTCCAGAACATCCGCCTGTTTGCGGAGATGACGGCGCTGGAAAACGTGATGGTGGGTCGCCACGTGCGCAGCCACTCGGGACTCATCGGCGCCGTGTTGCGCACACCCGGTTTCAAGAAGGAAGAGGCCGCCATCACGGCGCGCGCACGGGAACTGCTGGAGTACGTGGGCATCGCCAAGTTTGCCGACTACAAGTCGCGCACGCTGAGCTATGGCGACCAGCGCCGCCTGGAGATCGCGCGCGCGCTGGCCACCGACCCGCAGCTGATCGCACTCGACGAACCCGCTGCGGGCATGAACGCAACGGAGAAGGTGCTGCTGCGCGAGCTGATCGACCGCATCCGCAAGGACAACCGCACCATCCTGCTGATCGAGCACGACGTGAAACTGGTGATGGGCCTGTGCGACCGTGTGACCGTGCTCGACTACGGCAAGCAGCTGTCGTCCGGCACGCCGGCCGAGGTGCAGAACGATCCGAAGGTGATCGAGGCCTACCTCGGAACCGGTGGTGCTTGAGGAAAGAACAACATGGCAAACACACTACTCAAAGTCAGCGGCCTGAAGGTCGCGTACGGTGGCATCAAGGCCGTCAAGGGCGTCGATCTGGAAGTGCGCGAGGGCGAGCTGATCTCCCTCATCGGCTCCAACGGTGCCGGCAAGACCACCACCATGAAGGCGATCACCGGATCGCTGGGTTTCGAAGGCGGTGACATCGAATACCTGGGTCAGAGCATCAAGGGGCGCGGCGCCTGGGATCTGGTCCGGCTGGGTCTGGCGATGGTGCCGGAAGGCCGCGGTGTGTTCACCCGCATGACCATCACCGAGAACCTGCAGATGGGGGCCTACATCCGCAGCGACAAGGCGGGCATTGCGAACGACATCGAACGCATGTTCGGCATCTTTCCGCGACTGAAAGAGCGCAAGGACCAGCTGGCCGGCACCATGTCGGGCGGTGAGCAGCAGATGCTGGCGATGGCCCGTGCGCTGATGAGCCAGCCCAAGGTGCTGTTGCTCGATGAGCCCTCCATGGGCCTCTCGCCCATCATGGTGGACAAGATTTTCGAGGTCGTGCGCGACGTGTCCGGGCAGGGCGTGACGATTCTGCTGGTCGAGCAGAACGCCCAGCGGGCCTTGCAGATCGCCGATCGCGGTTACGTCATGGACTCGGGTGAGATCACCATGACAGGCAGCGGCAAGGACCTGCTGGTGGACCCGAAAGTGCGCGAGGCCTACCTCGGGCACTGAGCGTTCTCGAAAAACTACAATGACGGGTTGCGCCTTTTTGGGCGCAACCCGTTTTTATTTGCCCCACACCATGACCATCGAAAACGCCCCCGCCATTCCCGCCACCGACCACAACCAGCTGATTGCGGAGCGGCGCGAGAAACTCAAGGCCCTGCGCGAGGCGCAGCAGCGCGGCGAAGGTGTGGCGTTTCCGAACGACTTCAAGCCGGTGGACAAGGCCGAGGCGCTGTTCGCCACGCACGGTGACGCCACCAAAGAAGCCCTGGAGGCCACGCCGGTGCGCGCCAGCGTGTCGGGCCGCATGATGCTCAAGCGCGTGATGGGCAAGGCCAGCTTCGCCACCCTGCAGGACGCCTCGTTCGGCCCCAGCGGTGGTCGCATCCAGATCTACCTGAACACCGACAGCGTGGGTGCGCCGATGCTGGAGACCTTCAAGCACTGGGACCTGGGTGACATCGTGGCCGCCGAGGGCGTGCTCATGCGCACCCGCACCGGCGAACTCACCATCCACGCCGACAAGATCCGGCTGATCACCAAGAGCCTGCGGCCGTTGCCCGACAAGTTCCACGGCATCCACGACCAGGAAATCAAATACCGCCAGCGTTATGTCGATCTGATGACCGACGAAAGCGCGCGCAAGCGTTTTGTCACCCGCAGCCACGCGCTCTCCAGCATCCGCGACTTCATGGTGAGCCACGGCTTCCTCGAAGTGGAAACGCCGATGCTGCACCCCATCCCCGGTGGCGCCAACGCCAAGCCCTTCAAGACGCACCACAACGCGCTGGACCAGGAGATGTTCCTGCGCATCGCGCCCGAGCTGTATCTGAAGCGCCTGCTGGTGGGCGGGTTTGACCGCGTGTTCGAGATCAACCGCAACTTCCGCAACGAAGGCATCTCGGTGCGCCACAACCCCGAGTTCACCATGATGGAGTTCTACGCGGCGTACTGGAACTACCACGACCTGATGGACTTCAACGAGCAGCTGATCCGCCATGTGGTGAAGCAGGTGCACGGTGACACACCGATCACCTACAACGGCAAACCGGTGGACGTGTATTCGCCGTTTGAGCGCCTGACCATCCGCGAAGCGATCCTGAAATACACCGACGCCGGCGAGGGTGTGGACAGCGCCGAGTGGCTGATCCCAGCGCTCAAAAAGCTGGGCATGTCCGAAGCCAAGCACCAGCTGAGCACGCGCAGCCTGGCCAGCCTGCAGGTGCTGTACTTCGAAGAGACGGTGGAAGAGAAGCTCTGGAACCCGACCTTCATCATGGAGCACCCGACGGAAATTTCGCCGCTGGCGCGCGCCAACGACGACCGCCCGGAAGTGACCGAGCGCTTCGAGCTTTACATCACCGGCCGCGAGTTCGGCAACGCCTTCTCCGAGCTGAACGACGCCGAAGACCAGGCCGCGCGCTTCCACGCGCAGGTGTCGGCCAAAGACGGTGGTGACGAAGAGGCCATGTACTACGACGCCGACTTCATCCGCGCGCTGGAGTACGGCATGCCCCCGGCCGGTGGCTGTGGCATCGGCATCGACCGCCTGATGATGCTGCTGACCGACAGCCCCAGCATCCGCGATGTGATCCTGTTCCCCGCGCTGCGCCGCGAGGCCTGATCCTCCAATGAGCGCTGCGCCGGGCCGCCCCAAGCAAGCTCGCACCGCAGCCCGCAGGGCGAAGGTCTCTCGGTGAACCGCCTGCACCGGCTCGACCGCTGGGCATGGCTGCTGTTCGTTCTGGGGCTGGTGGCCGCGCTGGTCATCACCGCCTGGGACCACGGCGGACGCTGGCACACGCCGCGCCTGGAGCTGCGCAACTTCATCATGCTCTGGCTCTACTGGGCGCCCCGGCTGGCGGGCGTTCCGCTGCTGGTGGGCCTGTTGACGCAGTTTGCGCTGGACACCCGCTGGCGGCGTTGGCGCTTGCCGGTGTACGCAGCGCTGGTGCTGGTGGGGCTCTGGTCTTCGCTGGTGGAGCCGCAGTGGATCCAGGTGCGGCACACCACCATCAGCGGCATCCCGCCGGCCGCGCAGCCCCTGCGGCTCGCGGTGGTGGCCGACATCCACTGGGGCCTGTTCTTCCGCGATCACCAGCTGGATGCGCTGGTGAACCAGCTCAATGGCATGGACGTGGACGCGGTGCTCGTGGCCGGCGACTGGACCCACGAGCCCTCGCTGAACCTGCGCGAAGGGCTGGCCCCGCTGTCGCGCATCCGCCACCCGGTCTGGGGCGTGCTCGGCAACCACGACGTGCAGGCGCCCGGCCCTGATCTCACGCTGCCGCTGCGCGAAGCGCTCCAGGCCCACGGCGTGCGCCTGATCGAAGGTCAGGTCGTGCCCTGGAAGGGCTGGGAGCTGGTCGGCCTGGACGACCAGTGGGGCGGCCGGCCGCAGGAGCAGATCCGCAGCCTCTGGCCCGCGGGTGTGTCTGCGGCCTCACCGCGACTGGTGGTCGTGCACCAGCCCGACACCGTGGCCTTGCTGCCGGTGGGCGCTGCCTTTCTTTCGGTGGCCGGTCACACCCACGGCGGCCAGATATGGATACCCGGCCTCACGCCCTGGTACCTCCGTCACACGAACTCACAGCAATCCTGGTGGAACGGGTTGTATGACACGCCGGCGGGGCGGCTGCTCGTGACGCCGGGGGTGGGCACGATCGGTCTGCCGGCGAGGCTGGCCGTGCGGCCGACCATCGATCGTGTGGATCTCGTGCGCTGAATTGAAACACCCCCGCCGCGCTTCGCGCGACCCCCTCAAAGGGGGCGGCACTGGCCGTCCGGCAGAGCCGGCCCGGCGGTGCCCTGGGCCGCACCGTTTCAAGCGCAAGGGTCGCTCGCCAGGGCCATGGATGTCCGACGCTCGAATCTAGACATTGAGTGTCTCGATGTTCTTGCGCTTGTCGCGCTGGAGGTCGCGCAGCGCATCCCTCAGCCAGGCCATGTGCACCTGGGTATCGAGTTGCAGCTCGTGCCCGTCGTCGGGCAACAGGGCGAGCACCACCTTGAAACGCAGCGACGAACCGGTGGGCAGTTGATCGGACGGACGCAGCCCGCCGGCGACGATGGCGGTCGCGGCCGCCACGGCCTGGGCGGTGCGGACCGGACCTTCCATGAGCAAGGCGAACTGGTTGTCGTCCACCCGCGCGGCGGTGTCCACGTCGCGCGCCACCGAGCGCAGCAGCGAACCCGTGAGCACCAGCGCGCGGTCGGCCACTTCCCGGCCATGCTCGGCGTTGAACCATTCGTGGTTGTCCAGGGCGATCAGCAGCAAGGCATTCTTGTGTCGGTAGCGCTGCGCCCGCACCAGGCTGTCGTGCAGCCGCAGCATGAAGTTGTGGCGGTTGGTCAGCCCGGTCAGCGGCTCGGTGACCACCAGCGCCCTGGCGCGGGCTTGAGCCTCGTGCTGCAGGGAGGAGCGCTGGAGCAGCCCGTAGATCAGCAGCGGCGCTTCGATCGCCGCCGCGATCACGGTGGCGTACTGCGTCAGGAAACCCGAGGAAATGAGGCCGAAGTTGCGCAGCACCGGCAGCGACCCGGCCAGCAGCACCGGCAGGATGCCCAGCGCGATCCAGCGCACCCAGCGGTCGCCCGTGCGCCACGCCGCCCACAGCATGGCGTAGACCACGATCAGGGTCAGGGTGCCGGCGACCGTGAGGCTGTTGAAGCTGAGCTGCGTGGGGGCGATCACGTCCCAGGCGGTGACGATCAGGAACACGGCGGCCAGCGTGAGCGAGAGGCGGTCGAGCGAGCGGCCGATGCGGCGCGGCTGCACCACGTGGCGGACAAAGAGCAGGGCCGCCACGGCGGCCAGCGGCAGCAGCACGAACTCGGCCACGCTGTTCCAGCCCGCCGAATGGGGCCACAGGAACTGCCCGCCCACCCCCATCGACGCCGCCAGCGACAGGCCCAGCAGCGAGATGTAGATCGCGTAGGCCGCGAAGCTGGTGTCGCGGAACACCAGGGCGTTGGCCACCGCCACCAGCACCAGCAGCAGGGCCATGCCGAAGTAGGCCCCCAGCAGGAACTGCTGCAGGATGCGCAGCTCGCGCAACTGGCTGTGGCTGTGGATCGCTAGCTCGCCCGAGAATGGCACCCGCACGTGTTCGATGCGCACCCAGTAGGTCACGGGCGCGTCGGTGCGCGTGTCCAGGCCGAACACCGGGTAGCGGTCCGGGGAGGCCCATTCGCTCACCGGCACATGGTCCCCCGCGCGTTGTTCGTTCCAGCTGCCGTCCGCCAGACGGTGGTAGAGGTTCACACGGTCGGTGCCCGAGCGCATCAGCTCCAGTTCCCAGTGCGAGCGGTTGTCGCGCACCCAGGCATCAAAGCGGACCCACAGCACGCCGCGCTCGCCCAGACGCACCCGGTGCGTGGCGCTGCGCAGGGCGAACGGCACGTCCGCCTGCTGCGCCTCCAGCGCCTGCACCGTCATCGTTCCGGTCGTGTCCACCCAGAACACGCTGTGCTGCGCCAGCGGCACACTGACCATCCGGCCATCCAGCTCGATCGGCTGGAGCGCGGTGCCCGACGGGGCCGGCGCCGCCTGGACGAGTGAACACCAGACCATGGCCAGTGCCCACAGGCCCAGCCGACACCAGCAACGGGCGGTGCGGGCGGGTGGGCCGAGGGCGTTGGTGTGGGTCATGACCCACCGATTGTGTCTCCCCGGCCGGTGTGGCCGGGGAGACACGGCCAGTGGCCCCGGTGGGAGGGCGTGTCATGGGCCCTGGCTCCCCGTCGCACACAAAGAAAAACCCCGGTCGGCGGGAGCCGGTCCGGGGTTGTGCGTGGGCCGTGCGCGAGGTCAGGCGAACGCGGTCAGCGCCTTGCGCATCTTTTTCATGGCCGCGACCTCGATCTGGCGCACGCGCTCGGCGCTCACGCCGTACTCGGCCGCCAGTTCGTGCAGCGTCATGCCGCCCGAGCCGTCGTCGTTCACCTTGAGCCAGCGCTCGGTCACGATGCGGCGCGAGCGTTCGTCCAGCTCGCCCATGGCACGCGCCACGCCCTCGGTGGCCAGCGCGTCGCGCTCGGCCGATTCGAGCACCGCGGTCGGCTCGTGGGTGGCATCGGCCAGGTAGGCGATGGGGCCGAAGCTGTCTTCGCCGTCGTCGCCCGGGCTCGGGTCCAGCACCACATCGCCGCCCGAGAGCCGGGTTTCCATCTCGCGCACCTCTTCGGGCTTGACCTTCAGGTCGCGCGCGACCACGTCCACTTCGCCGTCGGAAAACGCCTCGCGGTGGGTGTCGCCGTCCATGGCTTCAGAGCGGAAGCCCTGTTTCATCGAACGCAGGTTGAAAAACAGCTTGCGCTGGGCCTTGGTGGTGGCCACCTTGACCATGCGCCAGTTCTTCAGGATGTACTCATGGATCTCGGCCTTGATCCAGTGCATGGCGTAGCTCACCAGGCGCACGCCCTGGTCGGGGTCGAAGCGCTTGACGGCCTTCATCAGGCCGACGTTGCCTTCCTGGATCAGGTCGCCGTGAGGCAGGCCATAACCCAGGTACTGGCGGGCGATCGACACCACCAGACGCAGGTGCGACATCACCAGCTGACCGGCGGCGTCGAGGTCGTTGTGGTCGCGCAGGCGGCGCGCGGCGCTCTGCTCTTCCTCGAACGTCAGCAGCGGCATGCGGTTGACGGCAGAAATGTAGGCGTCGAGGTTGCCCAGCGCGGGCAGCGTCAGCGAACGGCTCGCCCACGGGCTGGCGACCGCCAAGGTGGCGGACGGCAGCGCGGCGGGTGTCATCAGGGATGTGGACATGTAGAAGGACCCTCCTCAGGTTGGTCTTGCACAAATATTAGCACTCTCTGTGAGTGAGTGCTAAGGCAATGGTTCCATCCCCGTGATGTCCTGGGGATGGACAACCTCTCAGTTTTCCGTTGCTGTTCATAAACACAGTTCCTTGCGGGTCTCACCGGCGTCGGGGGCATCACCATGAATTCGGGCACATCTGATGACCGTGGAGCTGCAAGGCGTTGATCTGAAAAGAGAATTTTCAGGGTTTCAAGCTTGGCGTCCGGGAGTCACGGGGTCAGCACCACGGGCTCCAGCGCGTCGGACGCGCCGAGGATGCGCCCGATGGCGGTGGTCTGCGGGTAGCCCGCGGCCTTGAGGGCGCGGATGCAGTCGGCCGCCCGGTCGGCCGGCACACTGGCCAGCAGCCCTCCGGCGGTTTGCGGGTCGAACAGCAGCGGGTAGCGCGGGTCCTTGACGAAGTCCTCGGCGTTGCGCAGCGCACGGCGCAGGCGCACGTTGGCCGGCTGCAGCGAACTGACGATGCCCGCCTCGACGCATTCCACCGCGCCGTCGAGCAAGGGCAGGGCGCTCAGCTGCAGCTCGGCGTCCACGCCCGAGGGACGCGTCATTTCCACCAGGTGCCCGAGCAGGCCAAAGCCGGTCAGGTCGGTGCAGGCGGTGGCGCCGTGTTCGCGCAGGATGCGGGCGCCGGCCTGGTTGGACACCACCATCGATTTCAGCGCCGCGTCGATCCAGCGGCCTTTGGCCGCGTGCCGGGCATGGGCCGCGAACAGGGTGCCGGTGCCGATGGGTTTGCTGAGCAGCAGCACGTCGCCGGGCAACATGCCGCCTTTGCGCATGACGCCGTCCATCTGCTCGTCGATCAGCCCGTTGATGGCGAAGCCCAGCGCCAGCTCTCGGCCCTCGCCGGTGTGGCCGCCGACCAGGCTGCATCCCGCGGCGTTGAGCACCTCGACCGCGCCGGTCATCATCTGCAGCAGCAGGTCTTCCACCTTGGCCTCCAGGCCCGGCGGCACGGTGGCGATGGCCGTGGCGGACTGCGGCTCGGCGCCCATGGCGAAGATGTCGCCCAGCGCGTGGTTGGCCGCGACCTGGCCGAACAGGTAGGGGTCGTCGATGAAGCTGCGGAAAAAGTCCACCGTGTGCACCATGGCCTTGCCCGGCGGCACCCGCACCACGGCGGCATCGTCGGGCGAATGCAGGCCGATCAGCACGTCGTCGCGCTCGACCGGTTGCAGCTGCCCCAGGGCGCGGCTCAGGATGCTGGCGCCCACCTTGGCGCCGCAGCCGCCGCAGCGCATGGCAATCGCCGAGATGGCCTGGCGCGATTCTTCGGCGCTCAGCACCAGGCTGCTGGTGGGTGCGGCGCGTGCCGGGCGGGCATCGGCCATGGCCGGCAGCTCGGTGAACTTGCGCATGAAGCGGCGGTCGATCCAGTCCTTCCAGGTCCAGACCCAGGCGCCGGCGAAGCCCAGGGCGCCGCGCGAGGCCACGGCGCAGCGGTCACCGGTGGAAATCAGCGCCAGCCAGCGTTGCTGCGGCCGGTAAGGCACCAGGGGCTGGCCGCGCAGGCTCAGTCGCAGGTTCTTCGCCAGTGGCGGACCCATGCGCACCGCGAACACGCCCGCTTTCTCCAGCGGTCGGGCCGTGAACGAGGCCACGTCGCCCGCGGCAAAGATCTTCGGGTCGTCCAGCGTCTGCAGCCGGTCGTTGACCTGGATGAAGCCGTGTTCGTCCAGCGCCAGGCCGGTGCTTTGAAGCCAGGCCGGGCCACCGGCCTGCGTGACCCACAGGGTTTCGTCGGCGTCGAAGGTGCGGCCGTCCTGCGTGTGCAGGCAGCCGGGCGAGACCTGCGTCACCTCGGCGCGGGTGTGCACCGCCACATGACGCTCTTTCAGCACGCGGGCAAAGCGCGCGCGCACCCCGGGGTTGTGCGTGGGCAGGAGGGTGTCGCCCGCCGTGAGCAGGACGAAGCGCAGCAGATCGGGGCTTTTGCCCAGGGTGTGCAGTTCCTGGCGCAGCCGGTACTGCATGGACAGCAGCAGCTCCACGCCCCCCGCGCCGCCGCCCACCACCGCAATGGTGAAACGATCCCGCAGACCGCGCACGCGCTCCAGCAGCTGCAGCCAGCGCTGGTTGAGATGGGCGATGGGCTTGACCGGCACGGTGTGCGCCTGGGCGCCATCCACCTGTCGCACCTTGGGCGTGGAGCCGGTGTTGATGGAGAGCAGGTCGTAGGGCACCGAAGGCCGGTCGCGCAGCAGCACGCGCTGGTGGGTGCGGTCCAGGCCCGTCACTTCACCGTGAATGAAGCGCGCGCCGGCAAACGCCGCCAGGCGGCCCAGGTCGATGTGCACCTCGTCAAAGCTGTAGTGGCCCGAGATGTAGCCCGGCAACATGCCGGAGTAGGGCGTGTCGATGTCGGTACAGATCAGGGTGATGCGCAGGCCGGGCTCGGGTTGCATGGCGAGCATGCGCAGCACGACCACGTGGCTGTGGCCGCCGCCGACGAGCACGAGGTCGCGCAGGATGGGTTGTTCGGACGCTTGCATGGCCAGAGTCTAGGGGGTGGGCGATGAAGGCTGTGCGCTTGAACGGCATGCTGCCCGGGAGCGTGGGGGCGGGCCATCGGGTCGTTTGTCCGCCCAGCGGGAATCGATTGCCATAAAAACTGTATTTATGTACAGTACCCGAATGCAAGCACCCCACCTGTCCATGACCGTCCGGTTCCGTCAGCACTACCCCCTGCGCCGGTTCCAGATCCCCTCCATCCTGAGCCAGCTCTGGCGCTGGGTGTGAGCCCGGCATCGAGTGGCCGGAGGGGGCGAAAGGCATGCTGGCCGGTGCTTCTTTGTCCGGGCATCCGTTGAATGTGTCCGTCCATCCCTGCCGAGAACCGTCGCCCATGAACACCGTGCTGTCCGGCGCCACCGACGACCTGTCGGGTGCGCTGGCGTGTCCTCCCCCCCGCCCGGCCTGCGCGCCGCGTGGGTTGCCGCCCGCCGTGGCGGCCGCGCTCTGGCGCGCCGACCAGCTGGGCAGCCCGGTGGCGGCCACCGTGTCGAGCGGGTTCGAGGCGCTCGACGCGGTGCTGCCCGGCGGCGGCTGGCCCGGCCACGGCGTCACCGAACTGTTGAGCGCCCAGAGCGGCACGCTGGAATGGCGGCTGCTCGGGCCGCTGCTGCGCCGGGTGTGCGCCGCCGGGCGCAGCGTGGTGCTGGTCGGGCCGCCCCGGCCACCGCACCCACCGGGCCTGCGCCTGGACGGCATCCACGAGCGGCAACTGGTCTGGGTGATGGCCGAAACGCCGGCCGAGCGCCTGTGGGTCACCGAACAGCTGGTCAAGGCCAACGCCTGCGGTGCGCTCATCGCCTGGTTGCCGCAGGTGCGCGCCGAGCAGGTGCGCCGCCTGCAGGTGCTGGCCGCGGGCTGCGCCGGCCCGGTGTTCCTGTGCCGGCCCGCCACGGCGGCCCGCGAATCGTCGGCCGCGCCGCTGCGCCTGCTCGCCCGCGTGGGGGCGGACTGGGAACTGCTGGTGGACGTGTTCAAACGCAAGGGCCCGCCGCTGGAGACCACGCTGCACCTGCCCTCGGTGCCCGGCGGCCTGCAGGCCATCCTGACGCCACGGCTGCAGAAGCCCAGCACCCTGCTGCCGCTCGAACCGGCACCGCAGAACGCCCCGCTCCCTCTTCCCAGTGAGGCCGGCCATGCTCTGGTCAGCGCTCCGGCTGCCGGCACCCGACGACACCGCCTCGCCCACTGACGCGGCGCTGCAGGCGCTGGCGCTCTGGGCCCTTCAATTCACGCCCCGGGTTGCTGTCGCTGACGAAGCCGTGGTCATGGAGCTGGCGGCCAGCGTGCGCCTGTTTGGTGGCTGGCACGCGCTGCGGGAGCGTGTGGTCTCGGACGGTGCCGAGCTGGGCGTGAGCCAGGTCGCCTGGGCGCCCAACAGCCTGGCCGCGCTGGCGCTGGCGCGCGCGGGCGTGGAAGACGGCTTTTGCCAGCCGCTGAACGGCTTGCTCGACGCCCTGCCCATGGACACGCTCAGCGCCGTGCGCCCGCACCGCCTCACGCTGGCGCACATCGGTTGCCGCAGCCTGGGCGATGTGCGGCGCCTGCCGCGCGGTGGCGTCGGCCGGCGCTTTGACAAACAGCTGCTCGCCGCGCTCGACCAGGCCTATGGCCGCGCGCCCGAGGTGCACCGCTGGATCGCGCTGCCCGAGCGCTTCGCGCAGCGGCTGGAACTGATGTTCCGCGTGGACGATGCGACGGCCCTGCTGTTCGGCGCGCGCCGCCTGCTGCTGGCGCTGTGTGGCTGGCTCGCCGCGCGCCACAGCGGCACCACCGCCTTCACGCTGCACTGGGCGCACGACGCCATGCGCGCGAAATCGGCGGGCGAGGGCGGCAGCCTCACCGTGCGCACGGCAGAGCCCACGCGCAACCTGGAGCACCTCTGCCGCCTGCTCGGCGAGCACCTGACCCGGGTGGAACTGCTGGCCCCGGTGGGCGACCTGGAACTGGTCGCCGACGCCGTGATGCCACTGGAAGAAAGAAGCGCCTCCTGGCTGCCCGACGACAACGCCGGCGGCGAGACGCTGCCCCTGGTGCTGGAGCGCATCGCCGCCCGCCTCGGGCCGCAGCGCGTGCTGCGCCCGGTGCTGTGCGAAGACCACCGGCCCGAGTGGATGTGCCGCTGGCAGCCGGCGCCCGAGCCCCTGCCCCGAAAACCCGCCACGGTCAGCGATCTGCCACAGCCCGGCTTCATCCTGAGCGCGCCGCTCAAGCTGCTGGTGCGCGCCCACCGGCCGTATTACCAGGGCGAACTGCAATTGCTCGCCGGCCCGCAGCGGGTGGAAGGCGGCTGGTGGGACCGCGACGAGGCCGCCGGCCAGATCCGCAACGTGGTGCGCGACTACTGGGTCGCGCAGTCGGCGCACGCGGGCGTGTTGTGGGTGTTCCAGACGCGGCTGGACGAGGCGCCTGCGTGGTTCCTGCATGGCATCTTTGCTTGACCCCCGCCGCGCTGCGCGCGACCCCCTTCCAGGGGGCGATGCGAGCGGCCCGGCAAAGCCGGTTCCACCGCATCCTGGGTTCGGGCATTTCGCGCCGGAGGGGGCACTCTTGCCGTGACGCCACAACCCCCTGGCATCCCCTCCTACGCGGAGTTGCTGTGCCTCTCCAACTTCAGCTTCCTGCGCGGTGCGAGCCGCCCCGAAGAGCTGGTGGAGCGCGCGCAGGCGCTGGGCTACACCGCGCTCGCCCTCACCGACGAATGTTCGCTTGCCGGCATCGTGCGTGCGCACGTGGCGGCCAAAGAGCAAGGCCTGAAGCTGCTCGTGGGCAGCCAGTTCCAGGTGCAGTGCGACGCGCCGTTCACCCTCGTCGTGCTCGCCATCAATCTCAACGGTTACGGCAACCTCTGCGAGTTCATCACCCGGCTGCGCCGCACGGCGCCCAAGGGCACGTACCGCCTCACGCTGAAGCACATCAGCGCCGACGCACTGGCCGACTGCCTCGTCATCGCCGTGCCGCAGCGCGGCAGCAGTCAGGACCAGATGGACCGCGTGGCGCGCTGGCTGCTCCAGCATTTCATGGGCCGCTGCTGGCTCGGCGTGGAGCAGCTGCGCCTGATGGACGACGAGATGCGCCTGCACCGGTTGCGCCAGAGCAGCGAACTCACCGCCGTGCCGCTGGTTGCGGTGGGCGATGTGCACATGCACCTGCGCTCGCGCAAGGCCTTGCAGGACGTGCTCACCGCCACGCGCATCGGCAAGCCCCTGACCGAATGCGGCCACGCGCTCGCACCCAACGCCGAGCAGCGCCTGCGCTCGCGCCTGGCGCTGGCGCAGCGCTACCCCGAAGCGCTGCTGGCCGAGACGCTGAAGGTCGCCGGGCGTTGCAGTTTTTCGCTTGACGAGCTGGCCTACCAGTACCCGAGTGAAGTGGTGCCGCCGGGCGAAACACCGGCCAGCTACCTGCGCCAACTGGCCTACGAAGGCATGGGGCGGCGCTGGCCCGCGGGTGCGCCCGCCTCGGTGCAGCAACAGGTGGAGCACGAACTGGCGCTGATCAGCGAGTTGCAGTACGAGCACTACTTCCTCACCGTGTACGACATCGTCGCCTTCGCGCGCTCGCAGCACATCCTCTGCCAGGGCCGCGGCTCGGCGGCCAACAGCGCGGTCTGTTATTGCCTGGGCGTGACCGAGGTGGACCCGGCGCGCACGGCGGTGCTGTTCGAGCGCTTCATCTCCAGAGAGCGCAACGAGCCGCCCGACATCGACGTCGATTTCGAACACGAGCGGCGCGAAGAAGTCATCCAGTACCTCTACACCAAATACGGCCGCGAGCGCGCCGCGCTCACCGCCACCGTCATCAGCTACCGACCACGCAGCGCCCTGCGCGACGTGGGCAAGGCACTGGGCTTCGACGACGCCGCGCTGGACGCGCTGGGCAGCGGCCACCGTTGGTGGAGCGAGGATGGTTTTGCGCCCGAGCGCATCACCGAAGCGGGGCTCGATCCGGACAGCCTGCAGGTGCGCCAGCTCGTGGCCCTCACCGGCCAGCTCATGGGTTTTCCGCGTCACCTCTCGCAACACACCGGCGGTTTCGTGCTGACACAGATGCCGCTCTCGCGCATGGTCCCGATCGAAAACGCCGCCATGGCCGACCGCACCGTGATCGAGTGGGACAAGGACGACCTCGACGCCATGGGCCTGCTCAAGGTGGACGTGCTCGCGCTCGGCATGTTGACGGCCATCCGCAAGTCGCTCGACTTCATCGGCCAGCGCCAGGGCTTCGACTTCCAGATGCAGGACATCCCGGCGGAAGACGAAAGCACCTACGACATGATCTGCGCCGCCGACACCGTGGGCGTGTTCCAGATCGAGAGCCGCGCGCAGATGAGCATGCTGCCGCGCCTGCGGCCGCGCGAGTTCTACGACCTGGTGATCGAGGTCGCGCTGGTGCGGCCAGGGCCCATCCAGGGCGGCGCGGTGCACCCCTACCTGAACCGCCGCCAGGGCAAGGAACCCATCGATTACCCCAAGGGCCTGGACGCCGCACTCAAGCGCACGCTCGGCGTGCCCGTGTTCCAGGAGCAGTGCATGCAGATCGCCATCATCGCGGCCGGCTTCACGCCCGGCGAGGCCGACGGTCTGCGCCGCGCCATGGCCGCCTGGAAGCGCAAGGGCGGCCTCGGCAAGTACCAGGAGCGCCTGATCAACGGCATGACCGAGCGTGGTTACCCGCTCGACTTCGCGCAGCGTGTGGTCGAGCAGGTGAAAGGTTTCTCCAGCTACGGCTTCCCCGAAAGCCACGCCGCCAGCTTCGCGTTGCTGGTCTACGCCAGTTGCTGGATCAAGCGCCACCACCCGGCCGAGTTCCTGGCCGCCATGCTCAACAGCCAGCCGCTGGGTTTCTATTCGCCGAGCCAGCTGGTGCAGGACGCTGTGCGTCACGGCGTCGAAGTGCGCGCGGTGGACGTGATGGAGAGCGATTGGGACTGCACGCTGGAAGAACAGGGCTTCGACCCGCGCTCCCCCTGGGAGAGGGCAGGGGCGAGGGCCGTCCCCGAGCCCACCCGGCCCGCCGTGCGCCTGGGCCTGCGCCTGGTCAGCGGCCTGTCACACGACGAAGTGATGCGCCTCATGTCTGCGCGAGAAACCCACGCGTTCACAGACGCCGAAGACCTCGCCCGTCGCTCAGGCCTGGATCAGCGGGCCATGCAACAGCTCGCCGCCGCCGACGCGCTGCAGTCCCTGAGCGGCCACCGCCGCCAGCAGGTCTGGGACGCCGCCGCCCTCAAGGCCCCGCCGGCGCTGCTCAAAGAAGCGCCGGTCGAAGAAGATGCGCTCGACCTGCCCGAAGCGCCCGAAGGCGAAGCCATCGTCTGGGACTACGCGTCCCTCGGCCTCACCCTGCGCCGCCACCCGCTGGCCCTGCTGCGCGAGCGCCTGCAGGCGCGCCGTTTCATGACCGCCGAGATGTTGAAAGACGCCCCCAACGGACGCCTCGTGCGCGCCTGCGGCATCGTCACCGGCCGCCAGCAACCCGAGACCTCCAAAGGCGTGGTCTTCGTGACGCTGGAAGACGAGACCGGCGTGGTGCAGGTCATCGTCTGGAAAGCCCTGCGCGACCGCCAGCGCCGCGAACTCACCCGCTCGCGGCTGATGGCGGTGCACGGCGTGTGGCAGCGCGAAGGCGAGGTCTGCAACCTCATCGCCGGTCACCTGGAAGACCTCACGCCGTGGCTGGGCCGGCTGGCGACGGAGAGCCGGGATTTCCATTGAACCCCTGGTCGGGGCTCCGTACCATCTCACCACCGCCAACGCAGGACCCCATCATGTGCCGCAACATCAAGACCCTGTTCAACTTCGAGCCGCCGGCCAGCGAGCTGGAAATCCGCGACGCCTCGCTGCAGTTCGTGCGCAAGCTCAGCGGATTCAATGTGCCATCGAAAGCGAATGAGGAGGCCTTTGACCGCGCCGTGGCCGAGGTGGCCGAATCGGCTCGGCGACTCATCCGGTCGATGGTGACCAACGCGGAGCCGAAGAACCGTGAGGTCGAAGCGCAGAAAGCGCGCGAGCGTTCGGCACAGCGGTTCGCCGACCCGCGCGGCTGACACCGTGCAGGGCGTTGCGCTTCAGCCGCCCAGCAGCTCCTGCGTGATGAACCGCCAGTGTTCGGCACTTACAGGCGTGATCGACAAGCGGCTGCCGCGCTGTAGCACCACCATCTCGGCCAGCTCGGGCGTGGCACGCAGCTCGGGCAGGCCGATGAGGCGCGTCTTCTTCACCGCCTGCACGTCGAGCAGCAGCCAGCGCGGCTTGTCTGCTGGCGACTTGGGGTCGAAGTAGGGCGAGGCCGGGTCGAACTGCGTCGGGTCGGGCCGGGTGCCCGAGGCGACCCGGGCCAGCCCGACGATGCCGGGCTCGGCGCAGCTGGAGTGGTAGAACAGCACGCCGTCGCCGAGCCGCATGCCGTCGCGCATGAAGTTGCGGGCCTGGTAGTTGCGCACGCCGGTCCAGGGCACGGTGGCGCTGGGCGCGGCCAGCGCGTCGTCGATCGAGCACTCCTCGGGCTCGGATTTCATCAGCCAGTATTGCGCCATGGTGTCAGACCCCGCCGTTCGGGTGGGTCGGGTCCAGCCACAGCACCTGCTCGGGTTTCTCCACCGGTTCGATGTCCAGGTTCACCGCCACCGCCTGGCCATCGCTGCGGCACAGCACGCACTCCAGCACCTCGGTGGCGCTGGCGTTGATCTCCTGGTGCGGCACGAAGGGCGGCACGTAGATGAAATCGCCCGGGCCGGCCTCGGCGGTGAACTCCAGGTGATCGCCCCAGCGCATGCGCGCGCGGCCTTTCACCACGTAGATCACGCTCTCCAGCGGGCCGTGGTGGTGGGCGCCGGTTTTGGCGTTGGCGTGGATGGTCACGGTGCCGGCCCAGAGCTTCTGCGCGCCGACGCGGGCGAAGTTGATGGCGGCCTTGCGGTCCATGCCGGGCGTGCTGGGCACGTTGCCGTCGAGCTGGTTGCCGGGCACCACGCGAACGCCGTCGTGCTTCCAGGGGGTGGTGTCGCTGGGGGGGTGATCGTGATCGCCGTGAGAGTGCGGGTGATCATGGGGGGGCATGGCGTCTCCTTCGGTGGAGCGGTCAGTGTGCCAGCTTGCCATGGCGCCTGTCTCTGGGGGCGTGTTTCCCGGGTGGTTTTGGACGCCGGCCCCGCCGCCACGGGGGCGGGCGTTTCCGGGTAGCCTACGACCCACCCCCAGCCAGATTCCCGCCTGACCCGAACCCGTTTCTTCATCCATGACGTCTGCTCCCTCCAAGGCCGCGCCCCACGGCCTGCTGATCGCCAACCTGCTGGCCCAGCTCGCCTTCGGCCTGCTGGCCATGACCATCTGCCTGCCGTCCATGCAGGAATGGGGCGCGATCTTCGGCTCCAGCCAGGCGGCGGTGCAGCTGACCTTCTCCGGCTTTGTGGTGACGTATGGGTCAATGCAACTGCTCTATGGACCTCTGTCGGACCGCATCGGGCGCAAGAAGATTCTGATGTTTGGCCTGGTGGTGTCGTTCACCGGCTCCGTGCTGGCGGCGCTCGCGCCCAGCCTGCCGTTGCTGGTGGCCGCGCGCGTGCTGCAGGGCGCGGGCGCGGCGGCCGGCATGGTGGTGGGGCGCGCCATGGTGCAGGACCTGTTTGACGGCCCGGAGCGCACGCGGGTGATGGCCTATGTGGGCATGGCCATGGGCCTGTGCCCGCCGCTGGCGACCATCATCGGCGGGCAGCTGCACGTGCGCCTGGGCTGGCAGGCGAATTTCGTGCTGATGGCCGGCTTGGCGGCCGTGCTCTTTGTCGCGGCCTGGCGGGGCCTGCCCGACCACCGCAAGGCCACCACGGTGCAGCCGCACTGGCTGCGCGCCATGTTCACCTCGTACGCCACGCTCGGCCGCGAGCCGTCTTTCCTGCTGCACGTGCTGCTGCTGGCGATGACCACGGCCACCTTCTACGCCTTTCTGGGCGGAGCGCCCATCGTGCTCGGCAGCTACGGTGTGAGGCCCGACGGCATCGGCTTCTACATCATGGCCATTCCGGGCGCGTACATCGTGGGCAACTACCTGACCTCGCGCTTCGCCCGCCTCACGGGCGAGCGCCGGATCATGCGTTTCGGCCAGGTACTGACCGTGGGTGGGATCGCGCTGATGCTCCTGCTCGCGCTCGCCGGGCTGAACACGCCGCTGGCGTTTGCCTTGCCGCTGGTGTTGCTGGGCATCGGCCATGGTCTGCTGGTGCCGCCGGCGCTGGGCGGCACGGTCGGCCTGTTGCCGGCGCTCGCGGGCTCGGCCGCGGCGGTGGCGGGGCTGTCGCAGCAGCTGATGGGGGCGGTGGGCGGGTTTGCCGTGGGCTTGTTCCATCACGAGGGCGCGATCAACCTCGGCTGGCTGATGCTGCTGTTTGCCGTGTGCGGTGCCAGCGCGCAATGGCTGCTGCACAGGCGCAAGTCACCATGAATCGCTGGCGCGGAGTGGTCTGGCGCTGTCTGGCCGCCGCGGTGCTGGCCGCCGGCCTGGGCGGGTGCGGCCTGCTGCTGCGCGCGCCCCAGGTGCCGATGGCCACGCTGACCCTGCCGCTGTCGCCCACCGATCGCAGCCAGACGCTGATCGTGTTCATGCCCGGCGCGCAGGAGGTGCCGCAGGACATCGTGCGCGAGGGCTTCGTGGCGCAGGTGCGCGCGCGCGGCATCGACGCCGACGTGGTGATCGCCGATGCGCACCTGGGCTATTTCCACAACGGCAGCTTCGAGCAGCGGCTGCACGACGACGTGGTCCGCCCGGCCCGCGCGCAGGGCTACCGCTCGATCTGGATGGCGGGCATCTCGCTCGGCGGCTTCGGCGCCCTGCGCTACGCGCGCGCACACCCGGAAGAGGTGGCGGGCATCATCGCGCTCGCGCCCTATGTGGCGCCGCGCCAGGACCTGCAGGAGGTGTGGCACGCAGGGGGGCTGCAACGCTGGCAGCCCGACGCACCGCTCAACCCCTCGCAACACGAACGCGCGCTGCTGCTCTGGCTCAAGGGCCACGCCGACCCCGCGCAGGCGCGACCGCCGCTGTACATGGGCTACGGCGAAACCGACCGCCTGCAGCCGTTCATGCCGCCCCTGATGGCCGGCATCCTGCCGCCCGATCGCCTGTTGTCAGCGCCCGGCGGTCACGACTGGGCGCCCTGGAAGGTCATGTGGGCCGATGCGCTGGAGCGGGTGCCGCTGCCGCGCGTGCGCCCGGCGGCAACACGTTGAGCGCCGGCATCTCCCCATCCACTGGAAAGGCGGTTCCCCATGTTCCAGAGCCTGTTCCCCCTGCTGGCGCTCGTCGCCGCCCTCGTGCTGGTGGGCTTGGTGCTGTCCCGCTGGACGCAGCGCCAGAAGCAGCAACGGCTGGACGCCTTGCGCGCGGAATCGGAAGTGCGCGGCTGGTCGTGTGAGATGTCCATCGAGGGCGTGTTTGACCTGACCCGCTGGCAGGGGCAGACCGACGGCGTGCGCTGGACGGCCGAACACCGCCGCCTGCGCCACAAGCGCAAGGGGCAGACGCGGACCCACAACCTGCGGTGGTGGGCGGACGGGTTTCACGGGCCCTCATCGCCGGTGCTGTTGATGGGTGTGCCCAAAGGGCAGGAGACCCTGACGGTGAAGCTGGCGCAAGGCGAGGGGCTGCTCGCCTCCATGGCGCAGAAAGCGGTAGGCTTCGCGCTGGACAAGTCGCTGGACATCTTCTTTGGTGAAGAGGCCGGTCGACAGGTGGACGCCCGCACGCTGCAGGTGGTCGAGGAGCCCACGCTGCCCGGCTTCATCGTGATGGCATTGAACGCGGGCGAGGGCGCGTTCTGGCTTGACCGGCAAGGCCTGCGAGCCGTGGTCGAAGCGCAGGTGGGTGATGCCGAGAGTGCACTGTCCGACGACGGAGGCCGTCCCTGGGTGCTGTGGCTGGGTCGCAGGGTGAGCCTGGCACGCCGGGCGCCGGTGACTTCTGCCAACGACGTGGAACGTCTGGTGCGAGCCGGCGTCGCGCTGGTGCGGGCTGCGGACTGAACGATCAGGGAAAATCACGCCTTCGTTCCCTTGTCTTCGAGGTCTGCCTTGCCATTGCCCACCCCCCAGCCCCGCACCCCCATGCACACGCGCCGCGTCGAGTACCGCGGCTTCCAGCGCGAGGACGGCCTCTGGGACATCGAGGGCGAACTGCACGACACCAAACCCCATGCGTTCGAGATCGAGGGTGAAGGCGTGTGGGCGCCGAACGAGGCCATCCACCACATGCTGATCCGCGTCACGCTGGACGATGCGATGGTGATCCGCGACATCGCGGTCGCCATGGAGGCTCACCCGCACGACCCCTGCCCGCAGGCCATGGTGCCGATGCAGCGCCTGATCGGCGAGACGGTGGGGCGCGGCTGGCGCACGACCATCGAGCGCCACCTGGGGGGCATTCAGGGCTGCACCCACCTGCGCGAGCTGCTGTTCAACCTCGCCACCGCCGCGTTCCAGACCCGTTCGGCCTCGTTCGCGCCAACGGCCGACGGCCAGCCGCCGATGCACCTGGGCCAGTGCCTGGCCTGGGACTTCAACGGCCCGGTGGTGGAGAAGGTCTACCCGATGTT
>NZ_JADMKB010000063.1 GCF_018780075.1 Hydrogenophaga sp. | reverse complement strand
GCCATCGCGTCGGCGGCGCCGCGGAACGAACTGAAATCGTCCAGCGCCGGCTTGGGGCTGAGGTGCGGCGCGAACGGGGGCAGGGCCTTGTCGTCCCGGAACAGGCGCCGGCCGCGGAAATGCAGGCCGGCCTGGCCGCTCAGGGCCCGGATCGAGGCCGCGCAGAGGTCGTCGATGCGCTGTTGGTGTCGCGTCGCGCCGGCCGTGGCCAGAGGCTCGACCATGGCGATCAGGCTTCGCTGTGGGCGAACGAAGCTTCGAGCTCGCGGTGGAAGCAGCGCTGGAAGTACTCGGCGACGATGGGGCGCTCGGACTCGTCGCACTTGTTGACGAACGAGAGCTGGAACGCCAGGCCCGGGTCGCGGAAGATCTCCACGTTCTCGGCCCAGGTGATCACGGTGCGGGGCGACATCAGCGTCGACAGGTCGCCGACCCGGAAGCCCTGGCGCGTGAGCTCGGCCACCGCCACCATGGCGTTGATCATGTCCTGGCCCGCCGCGTCGGCATAGGTGGGCACGCGGGCGGTGACGATGGCCACCTCTTCCTTGCGCTCCAGGTAGTTGAGCGCGACCACGATGTTCCAGCGGTCGATCTGGGCGTGGTTCAGGCGCTGGGCGCCGTGGTAGAGGCCGTTGAGGTTGCCCTGGCCCACGGTGTTGGCGGTGGCGAACAGCCGGAAGAAGGGGTGGGGCCGCAGCACCCGGTTCTGGTCCATCAGCGTGAACTGGCCGTCGCGTTCCAGGATGCGCTGGATCACGAACATCACGTCGGGGCGGCCGGCGTCGTACTCGTCGAAGATCAGGGCCATCGGGCGCTGCAGCGACCAGGGCACGATGCCTTCCTGGAACTCGGTCACCTGCTGGCCCTCGCGCAGCACCACCGCGTCTTTGCCCACCAGGTCGAGCCGGCTCACATGGCCGTCAAGGTTGACCCGCACGCAGGGCCAGTTCAACCGCGCCGCGACCTGCTCGATGTGGGTCGATTTGCCGGTGCCGTGCAGCCCTTGCACCATGACGCGGCGGTCGCGGCTGAAACCGGCCAGCAGCGCCAGCGTGACCGCCGGGTTGAAGCGGTAGCAGCTGTCGATTTCGGGCACGTGTTCGTCGCGCTCGGCGAAGGCCGGCACCCGCAGGTCGGTGTCGATCCCGAACACGTCGCGAACCGAAACGGTCTGGGTCGGGCGCAGGGAACTCAGTTCGGACATGGGATCGGGTCTTTCAGGTGGGGCGGCGGCTCAGTCGAGCGTGCCGTCGTCAAGGGTGTCGGTGGCGTCGTGTTCGATCTGGCTGAGCGCGTCGGCGGCGCGTTGCAGCGCGGGCAGCAGGCCCAGCGCTTTGTCGGGGGTCAGCCGCATGATGGGCGCCTGCACGGCCACGCAGAGGTTGGAGCGGCCTTCGGGGCTGGGCACCAGCACGGCCACGCACATCAGGCCGGGCAGGAATTCTTCGTTGTCGAGCGCAAAGCCCTGGCGCTTGACCTGCTTGATCTCTTCTTCCAGCGACTCCAGGTGGGTCAGGGTCCTGGGCGTGAAGGCCTCCAGCGGGGCGTGGCCCAGCAGGCGCTGGCGCTGGGCCGGCGTCATGCCCGCCAGGAACAGCTTGCCGCTGGCCGAGCAGTGCACCGGCACCCGCGAACCCGAGTGCAGATAGAAGCGCAGCGGCGCGGGCGTCTCCACCCGGTCGAGGTACATCACCTCGCTGCCGCTGAGCGCCGTGAGGTTGCAGCTCTCGCCGATCTCGTTGACCAGCGCGCGCAGCACGCCGTGGCGGGCGCCGTGGAAGGTGTCGTTGAGCAGCAGGTTTTCGGCCAGCTTGCGCAGCCGCACGCCGGTGCCGTACTGGCGGCTGTCGCCGCTGCGTTCGAGCAGACCGGCGCTTTCGAGCTGCTGGAGCATGCGGTGCAGCGTCGGCTTGGGGATGCCGGTCTCTTCGGCCAGGCCTTGCAGCGAGAAGAACTGGTCCTTGGACGCGACGACTTCCAGCAGCGCGAACAGGCGCAGCGTGGGGGTGTCGCCGTTGATTTCGGTCGGAGCCTGGGCCGGAGCGGGGACGCTTTTCATGGGTTTGATCATAGCTGAATTTCGATAAACGACAAAAATTGTTCCGAAAAATGAGATTTCAGTTGACGATGGCCAAAAGAGGCCATAAAGTCGCCATGCGTTTCAAAAAACGGAATGCAGCGTTTCATATTTAACCGTTTCATCACCGGCCAGCGCCGCAGGAGACTCTCGATGAGCAAGAACCCAACCGACACCCGCACCGTCGTCAGCGGCGTGCAAAAGATGACGCCTTCCGAGGCATTTGTGGAAACCCTGGTGGCCAACGGCGTGACCGACATGTTCGGCATCATGGGCTCGGCCTTCATGGACGCGATGGACATTTTCGCGCCCGCCGGCATCCGCCTGATCCCGGTGGTGCACGAGCAGGGCGCGGCCCACATGGCCGACGGCTATGCCCGCGTCTCGGGTCGCCACGGCGTGACCATCGGCCAGAACGGCCCCGGCATCAGCAACTGCGTGACCGCCATCGCGGCGGCCTACTGGGCCCACAGCCCGGTGGTCATCATCACCCCCGAGACCGGCACCACCGGCATCGGCCTGGGCGGCTTCCAGGAAGCCAACCAGCTGCCCATGTTCGAAGAGTTCACCAAGTACCAGGGCCACGTGACCCACCCCAAGCGCATGGCCGAGTACACGGCGCGCTGCTTCGACCGCGCCATGAGCGACAACGGCCCGACCCAGCTCAACATCCCGCGCGACTACTTCTACGGCGAGATCGAGTGCGAGATTCCCAAGCCCCAGCGCGTGGAGCGCGGCGCCGGTGGTGAAGCCAGCCTGGCGGCGGCCGCCGAACTGCTGGCCACGGCCAAGTTCCCGGTCATCCTGGCCGGCGGTGGCGTGGTCATGGGCAACGCGGTGGAAGAGTGCAAGGCCCTGGCCGAGCGCCTGGGCGCACCGGTGGTGACCGGCTACCTGCGCAACGACGCCTTCCCCGCCAGCCACCCGCTGTGGGCCGGCCCGCTGGGCTACCAGGGCTCCAAGGCCGGCATGAAGCTGATCGCCCAGGCCGACGTGGTGATCGCGCTGGGTTCGCGCATGGGCCCGTTCGGCACGCTGCCGCAGCACGGCATGGACTACTGGCCCAAGACCGCCAAGATCATCCAGGTCGAGGCCGACCACACCAACCTGGGTTTGGTCAAGAAGATCTCGGTCGGCATCTGCGGCGACGCCAAGGCGACCGCGCTGGAACTGACCAAGCGCCTGAGCGGCAAGACCCTGGCCTGCGACGCCACCAAGGCCGAGCGCGCCCAGACCATCGCCAGCGAAAAGGCCGCCTGGGAAAAGGAACTCGACGAGTGGACCCACGAGAAGGACGCCTTCAGCCTCGACATGATCGAGGAGAACAAGAAAGAGAAAACCTTCAACGGCGGTGACTACCTGCACCCGCGCCAGGTGTTGCGCGAACTGGAAAAGGCCATGCCGCCGCGCGCCATGGTGTCCACCGACATCGGCAACATCAACTCGGTCGCCAACAGCTACCTGCGTTTCGAAGAGCCGCGCAGCTTCTTCGCGCCCATGAGCTTCGGCAACTGCGGCTACGCGTTGCCGACCATGATCGGTGCCAAGCTGGCCGCGCCGGACCGCCCCGCCATCGCCTACGCCGGTGACGGCGCCTGGGCCATGAGCATGGTCGAGATCCTGACCGCCGTGCGCCACGACATCCCGGTCACCGCCGTGGTGTTCCACAACCGCCAGTGGGGCGCCGAGAAGAAGAACCAGGTCGACTTCTACAACCGCCGCTTCGTCGCCGCCGAGCTGGAGAACGAGAGCTGGTCCGAAATGGCCCGCGCCATGGGCGCCGAAGCCATCGTGGTCGACCGCCTGGAAGACGTGGGCCCGGCCCTCAAGAAGGCGACCGACATGCAGATGAACGAAGGCAAGACCTGCGTCATCGAGATCATGTGCACCCGCG
>NZ_JADMKB010000168.1 GCF_018780075.1 Hydrogenophaga sp. | reverse complement strand
AGGCGCAGAAGAAGGCCAGCGGCGAGAGCTGGAGCTACCGCGACGAAGACGGCACCCTGCTGGGTCAGAAGGTCACGCCGCTGGACCGCGTGGGCATCTACGTGCCCGGCGGCAAGGCGGCCTATCCCAGCAGCGTGCTGATGAACGCCATCCCCGCCCATGTGGCCGGGGTGGGCGAGATCATCATGGTCGTGCCCACACCGCGTGGCGAGAAGAACCCGCTGGTGTTGGCCGCCGCCTACGTGGCTGGCGTCACGCGCGCCTTCACCATCGGCGGCGCGCAGGCCGTGGCCGTGCTGGCCTACGGCACGGCCACCGTGCCCAAGGTCGACAAGATCACCGGCCCGGGCAACGCCTACGTGGCCAGCGCCAAGAAGCGGGTGTTCGGTGTGGTTGGCATCGACATGATCGCCGGCCCGAGCGAAATCCTGGTGTTGGCCGACGGCAGCACACCGGCCGACTGGGTGGCGATGGACCTGTTCAGCCAGGCCGAACACGACGAACTCGCGCAGAGCATCCTGCTGTGCCCGGATGCGGCGTACATCGACGCCGTGCAGGCCGCCATTGACCGCCTGCTGCCCACCATGCCGCGCGCGGCCATCATCGCCAAGAGCCTGAACGACCGCGGCGCGCTGATCCAGACGCGCGACATGGAAGAGGCCTGTGCCATCAGCAACCGCATCGCGCCCGAGCACCTGGAGGTGTCGAGCAGTGAGCCGCACCGCTGGGAGCCGCTGCTCAAGCACGCCGGCGCCATCTTCCTCGGTGCCTACACCAGCGAAAGCCTGGGCGACTACTGCGCCGGCCCCAACCACGTGCTGCCCACCAGCGGCACGGCCCGTTTTTCCTCACCGCTGGGTGTCTACGACTTCCAGAAGCGCAGCAGCTTGATCGAGGTCAGCGCCGCAGGCGCCCAGACACTGGGTGCCATCGCCGCCGAACTGGCCTATGGCGAACGCCTGCAGGCCCACGCGCGTGCGGCAGAGCTGCGTTTGAACGAAGTCCCCCCCATGCGAGTCGCGAAATGAACGCCATGAACACCCCCAACCCGCTGCGCTTCATCCGCCAGGACATCCAGTCCATGCACGCCTACGCCATCCAGGAATCGGCCGGCATGGTCAAGCTGGATGCGATGGAGAACCCGTTTTCGCTGTCGCCTGAACTGCAACAGAAGCTGGGCGAACGGCTCGGCGCTGTCGCCATCAACCGCTACCCCGGTGGCCGCATCGACGAGCTGAAGCAGGCGCTCGCGCACTATGTGGACCTGCCCGACGGTTTTGGCCTGATGCTGGGCAACGGCTCGGACGAGCTGATCTCGCTGCTGGCCATGGCTTGCGACGTGCCCGGTGCGTCCGTCCTGGCGCCCATGCCCGGCTTCGTGATGTACGCCATGGGCGCACAGCTGCAGGGCCTGGCCTTCCACGGCGTGCCGCTCACCGCCGATTTCGAGCTGGACGAAGCCGCCATGCTGGCCGCGCTGCGCGAACACCAGCCCGCCATCACCTACATCGCCTACCCGAACAACCCCACCGCCAACCTCTGGGACGCAGGCGTCATTCGCCGCCTGATTGCCGAGGCCGCCACGTTCGGCGGTCTGGTGGTGATGGACGAGGCCTACCAGCCCTTCTCCAGCCGCAGCTGGCTCGACGAGATCCGCACCAACCCGGTGGCGAACGCCAACGTGCTGCTCATGCGCACGCTCTCCAAGTTCGGGCTGGCCGGTGTGCGCCTGGGCTACATGCTGGGGGCCCAGACCCTGGTGCACGAGGTGGACAAGCTGCGCCCGCCCTACAACGTGAGCGTGCTCAACGCCGAATGCGCACTGTTCGCGCTGGAGCACGCCGATGTGTTCGCGCAGCAGGCGGCGCAGATCCGCGAACAGCGGGCGGTGCTGATCGACGCGCTGGCCCGGATGCCGGGGGTGACGCCGTTCCCCAGCGACGCCAACATGGTGCTGGCGCGTGTGCCCGATGCACAACGCTGCTTCGACGGCCTGAAGGCGCGCGGCATTCTGGTCAAGAATGTTTCTAAAATGCACCCATCGCTGGCCAACTGCCTGCGCCTCACGGTGGGCACCCCCGCCGAGACCGCACAACTGATCAGCGCCCTGCAACAAACCCTATGACCGTCATGTCCCCCGTTTCCCCTGCCGCTGCCGCCGACCGAGTGGCCGACGTCCAGCGCAACACCGCGGAAACGCAGATCAGCGTGCGCATCAACCTTGACGGTTCGGGTGCGTCCAAGCTGTCCACCGGCATCGGGTTCTTTGACCACATGCTCGATCAGATCGCCCGTCACGGGCTGATCGATCTGGACATCAACGCCCAGGGCGACCTGCACATCGACGGTCACCACACGGTGGAAGACGTGGGCATCACGCTCGGGCAGGCCTTCGCCAAGGCCGTGGGCGACAAGAAGGGCATCCGCCGCTACGGCCACGCCTACGTGCCGCTGGACGAGGCGCTGTCGCGCGTCGTCATCGATTTCTCGGGCCGTCCGGGCCTGCACATGCGCGTGCCGTTCAAGAGCGGCATGGTCGGCGGCTTCGACACCCAGCTCGCCTTCGAATTCTTCCAGGGCTTCGTGAACCACGCCGGCGTGACCCTGCACATCGACAACCTGCACGGCGAGAACGCCCACCACCAGGCCGAGACGGTGTTCAAGGCCTTCGCCCGCGCCCTGCGCATGGCCCTGGAGCGCGACCCGCGCATGGGCGACGTGATTCCCTCGACCAAAGGTTCGCTGTAACCCCTTCCCGGCCATGAAACGCAAGACAGTCGCCGTGGTGGACTACGGCAGCGGCAACCTGCGCTCCGTGTCGCAGGCCGTGCAACATGTGGCACGCACCGAAGACGTGGAGGTGCTGGTCACCTCGCGTGCGCAAGACGTGTTCGACGCCGACCGTGTGGTGTTGCCCGGTCAAGGCCACATGGCCGACTGCATGAGCGAGCTCGCCGCCTCCGGACTGAAAGACGCCGTGCTGCACGCGGCAGCCAACAAGCCGCTGTTCGGCGTGTGCGTGGGCATGCAGATGCTGCTTGACCGCAGCGAGGAAGGTCCGACCGACGGACTGGGCCTGATTGCCGGCGAAGTGGTGCGCTTTCGGCTGGAAGGCCGTCTACAGGCCGATGGCAGCCGATTCAAGGTGCCGCAGATGGGCTGGAACCCGGTGTTCCACGAATTGGGGCGCCCGGTGCACCCGCTGTGGGCCGGCATCGGGGATGGCTCCTATTTTTATTTCGTGCACAGCTTTTATGCTCGCCCCGCCCAGGCCTTGCACTGCGTGGGCGAAGCCGACTATGGTGGCCGCTTCGCCGCCGCCATTGCCCGCGACAACATCTTTGCCACCCAGTTTCACCCCGAGAAAAGCGCCGACCAGGGGCTGGCGCTCTACCGCAACTTCCTCTCCTGGAAACCCTAGGCCTTTCACCACACCATCATGCTGCTGATTCCTGCCATTGATCTGAAAGACGGCCAGTGCGTTCGCCTCAAACAGGGCGACATGGACCAATCCACGGTGTTCGGAGAAGACCCGGCGGCCATGGCCCGCAACTGGGTCAACAAGGGCGCGCGCCGCGTGCACCTGGTGGACCTGAATGGTGCCTTTGCCGGCAAGCCCAAGAACGAGCAGGCCATCCGTGCCATCTTGAAAGAAGTGGGTTCCGAGGTGGACGTGCAGCTGGGCGGCGGCATTCGCGATCTGGACACCATCGAGCGCTACCTGGATGCCGGCCTGCGCTACGTGATCATCGGCACCGCCGCCGTGAAGAACCCGGGCTTTCTGCAGGATGCCTGCACCGCGTTCGGCGGCCACATCATCGTGGGCCTGGACGCCAAGGACGGCAAGGTCGCCACCGACGGCTGGAGCAAGCTCACGGGCCACGAGGTGGTGGATCTGGGCAAGAAGTTCGAAGACTACGGCGTCGAATCCATCATCTACACCGACATCGGCCGCGACGGCATGCTGAGTGGCATCAACATCGAAGCGACGGTCAAGCTGGCGCAGGCCTTGTCCATTCCCGTGATCGCCTCGGGTGGCCTGTCGAACATGGACGACATCCGCCAGCTGTGTGACGTGGAAGACGAGGGCGTCGAAGGCGTGATCTGCGGCCGCTCGATCTACAGCGGTGATCTGGACTTCGAAGCCGCGCAGCGGCTGGCCGACGAATTGAACGGCTGAGCATGCTCGCCAAACGCATCATTCCCTGCCTGGACGTGACCGGTGGCCGCGTGGTCAAGGGTGTCAATTTCGTGGAGCTGCGCGACGCGGGCGATCCGGTGGAGATCGCGGCGCGCTACAACGAGCAGGGCGCCGACGAACTCACGTTCCTCGACATCACCGCCACCAGCGACGGGCGCGACCTGATCCTGCACATCATCGAGGCCGTGGCCTCGCAGGTGTTCATTCCGCTCACGGTCGGCGGTGGTGTGCGCACGGTGGAAGACGTGCGCCGCCTGCTCAACGCGGGCGCGGACAAGACCAGCTTCAACTCGGCGGCGATCGCCAACCCGCAGGTCATCCGCGACGCGTCCGACAAATACGGTGCACAGTGCATCGTGGTGGCCATCGATGCGAAGCGCCGCTTCGGCGATGACCTGGCCTTGCGCGGCGAAGGCTGGGACGTTTACAGCCACGGCGGCCGCAAGAACACCGGACTCGATGCCGTGGTCTGGGCCAGGCAGATGGCTGAGTACGGCGCGGGCGAGATCCTGCTCACCAGCATGGACCGCGACGGCACCAAGTCGGGCTTCGATCTTGCGCTGACGCGCGCCGTGGCCGATGCGGTGGAGGTGCCGGTCATCGCCTCTGGCGGAGTGGGCAACCTTGATCACCTGGCCGACGGCGTGCAGCAGGGCGGGGCGGACGCGGTGCTGGCCGCCAGCATCTTCCACTACGGTGAGTACACCGTCGCGCAGGCCAAGCAACGCATGGCCGAACGCGGTATTCCGGTCAGGCTTTGACATGACAACCGACTGGCTTGATGCCATCCAATGGGACGCGCAGGGCCTGGTGCCTGTGATCGCGCAGGAAGTCGCCACGGGCGACGTGCTGATGTTCGCGTGGATGAACCGTGAGGCGTTGCAGAAAACCGCCGAGCTGGGACGCGCCGTCTACTTCAGCCGCTCGCGCAACAGGCTTTGGTTCAAGGGCGAGGAGTCGGGGCACGTGCAGACCGTGCACGACATCCGCCTCGACTGCGACAACGACGTCGTGCTGCTCAAGGTGACCCAGCTGGGGCACGAACCCGGTATCGCCTGCCACACCGGACGTCACAGCTGCTTTTACCAGCGCCATGAAAACGGCCATTGGCACGCGGTCGATCCGGTGCTCAAGGACCCTGAATCCATCTACAAGTGAGTTCCATGTCTGACACCGATGCGCTCGCGCGCCTGGCCGCCGTCATCGAAAGCCGCAAGCCGGCCAACGGCGGTGACCCCGAGAAGAGCTACGTCGCCCGCTTGCTGCACAAGGGCCCGGACGCGTTCCTGAAGAAGATCGGTGAAGAAGCCACCGAAGCCGTGATGGCCGCGAAGGACTGTGATCACGGTGGTGATCGGCAGAAGCTGGTGAACGAGGTGGCCGATCTCTGGTTCCACTGCATGATCGCGCTGGCGCACTACGGCAAGACGCCCTCCGATGTGGTGGATGAACTCTCGCGGCGTGAAGGTCTGAGTGGCTTGGAAGAGAAAGCGCTGCGCAAGGCGGTGGCTCGCGAAGCCGAGTCCAAATCCTGAAAGGAAGCGACATGAGCGACATCATCGACGTGAAAGCCATTGACAGCGAGAAGGCCGAGTCCCTCAAGACTGTGGGTTGGGTCAGCTACCTGCTGCATCTGGTGGTGGCCGTGGCGGCGGTGGTTCCTGGCGCCCAGGTGGGTGCGGGCCTGCTGATCGTCGCGCTGATCATCGACCTGGTGAAGAAGGGCGACGCCGAAGGCACTTGGCAGGCCAGTCATTTTGCTTGGCGCATCCGCACGGTGATCTGGGCCGGTGTGCTCTACGTGCTCACCTTCCCGCTGTTTCTGCTCTTGTACTTGCCTGGCGCCATCGCCTGGGCGGTCATCTCGATCTGGTTCCTCTACCGCATCGTCAAAGGCATGGTGCGCATGAACGCCAGCCAGGCCATGCCTGATTGAACACCATCACCAACATGAGCGCACACGATCCCAACTGCATCTTCTGCAAGATCATCGCCGGCCAGATTCCATCGAAAAAGGTGTATGAGGACGAAGATCTTTACGCCTTTCACGACATCAACCCCTGGGCCCCGGTGCACTTTCTCATCGTGCCCAAGCAGCACATCGCCTCGATGGCCCATCTCGCGCCTGAGCATGAGCGTCTGATGGGGCGACTGATGGTCCTGGCGCCGAAGCTGGCGCTCGAACAGGGCTGCAACCCCTACCCCGACGGGGGCTTTCGCATGGTCTGCAACACCGGTGCAGAAGGAGGGCAGGAGGTTCAGCACCTGCACTGGCACGTGATGGGGGGGCCGCGCCCCTGGCTGCGCGGTTGAACCATTCACCGGGGCTTAGAATCAGACACTCGGCGCTTCGCGCTGCACTTCCCTGTTTCTGGAGATATTCATGGGCTCATTTTCCATTTGGCACTGGCTGATCGTTCTGTTGATCGTGGTGATGGTGTTCGGCACGAAGAAGCTCAAGAACATCGGTTCTGATCTGGGCGGTGCGGTCAAGGGCTTCAAGGATGGCATCAAGGACGGTGGCCAGTCCGCCACCGAATCGGCATCGACGCCTGCTGGGCAGGTCACGCAAGACGTTCGCAGTGAGAAGAACACGATCGACGTCGAAGCCAAGCAGAAGAGCTGAATGCCTGAGGCCGTTGACCGCTGCTTTGCTGACCTTTTCAGGACCGGTCTCCCGGGTCCTTTTGGTGCGGACAACACATGATTGATCTCGGTATTTCGAAGCTGGCCCTGATCGGTGCTGTGGCGCTGTTGGTGATTGGCCCGGAGAAGCTTCCTCGGGTGGCGCGCACCGTGGGTGCCTTGCTGGGTAAAGCCCAGCGCTATGTCGCTGACGTCAAGGCCGAGGTCAACCGTTCGATGGACCTCGAAGAACTCAGGAAGATGAAGGACTCGGTCGAGAGCGCTGCGCGGGATGTTGAAACCTCGGTGAGCACCGGCGCCAACGATTTCGAGAAGTCGTGGTCCGAGGCCACCAACGGACTGGATAGCACATCGTCCACGGACCATGACGATGCCCTCAGCCGACTCGGCTCCGACCTTTATCCGAGCTACAAGCATCCTGGGAAGAACTGGCGGATCAAGCAAAAAGCCATGCCACAGTGGTACAAGGCCCGAGCAGGTGTGCGCACACGCACACAATCAGGCGCGGCCCGCGTGGCCCGTTTCCGGCCCCGTTCCACTTCTCTTCCCCGCTGATGTCCGACACCGACAAATCCACCGACGAGCTCGCCGGTACAGAGCAGCCTTTTGTCCAGCACCTCATGGAGCTGCGTGATCGCTTGCTCTACGGCATGGTGGGGCTGGGCATTTGCATGGCCCTCCTCGCGTTCTGGCCTGGTCCGAGTGGCCTGATCGACCTGATCGCGGTGCCGATCCGTGCCCACATGCCGCCGGATGCGAAACTGATTGCGGTGGGTGTGTTCTCACCTTTTTTCATTCCACTGAAGGTGCTGGCCATGGCCGCACTGCTGCTGTCGCTGCCATGGTGGATGTACCAGGTCTGGGCCTTTGTCGCACCGGGTCTCTACAGCCACGAAAAGCGTTTTGCGGTGCCGCTGATCATTCTGGGCAGCTTGCTGGCCTATGTGGGTATCGCTTTCGTGCAGTTTTTCGTGCTCGACAAGATGTTCGGGTTCATCCAGCAGTTCACCCCCAAGAGCGTGGCTGCGACACCGGACATCGCCTCTTATGTGGAAGCGATTTTGTCGCTGTACCTAGCCTTTGGCCTGGCCTTTCAGGTGCCGATTGTGGTGGTCTTGCTGGTGAAGATGAAGATGGTGACCGTCAAGCAGCTCAAGGAATTCCGTGGCTACTTCATCGTCGTGGCCTTCATCGTCGCCGCTGTCGTGACGCCGCCCGACGTGATTTCGCAGCTGGCGTTGGCCGTGCCGATGTGCGTGCTGTACGAGCTGGGCATCTGGGGCTCGCAGTGGTTCATTCGAAACACCGCGGCACCTGAAGAGCCCGCAAACAGCGCAGCGAGCTGAGCGTTCGATCTCGTGGAGAGGTTCAGCGGTTCGCCTGCCGTTTCGGCAAGTTGCGCTTACCGGGCGTGACGTTCACGCTGAGCTTGGTTTCTTTTCTCACCAGTTCCAGTTTGGCCGGGGCGTCGGGGGTGAGTGCGGCAACCGCCGAGAGCAGTTGTGCGACGTTGCCCACGGGCTCGCCCGCCACATGGGTGACCACATCGCCAGGTCGAATGCCCGCTTGAGCAGCAGGGCCGTTCTGCAACACGCCTGTGATGATGACGCCGGAGCCCGGGGTGACAGCGAAACTCTCGGCCAGTTCCGGCGTCAGGTCCTGTGGCTCAACGCCAATCCATCCCCGCGTCACTTTCCCGTCGCGCACGATGGCGTCCATCACGCTGCGTGCGGTGGAGGTGGGGATGGCAAAGCCGATGCCCATGGATCCGCCGGAGCGGGAGTAGATGGCGGTGTTGATGCCCATGAGGTGGCCGTTGATGTCCACCAGCGCTCCGCCCGAGTTGCCTGGGTTGATGGCCGCATCGGTCTGGATGAAATTCTCGAAGGTGTTGATGCCCAGCTGGGTGCGACCCAATGCACTGACGATGCCGCTGGTCACAGTCTGACCAACGCCGAAAGGGTTGCCGATCGCCAGCACCTGGTCGCCAATGGACAGCGCATCCGAATTGCCGAGCGTGATCACGGGCATGCCGGTCAGTTCGACCTTGAGAATGGCAAGATCGGTTTCAGGGTCGGTGCCGATCACCTGCGCGGCACTTTTGCGACCATCGTTGAGGATGACCTCGATCTGATCGGCTTCCTCAATGACGTGGTTGTTGGTCAGGATGTAGCCGGCCGGGCTGACGATCACGCCCGAACCGAGTCCCGCCTGGGGCTGTCCCTGATTTTGTTCGCCGAAGAAAAAACGGAACCACGGGTCGTTGCTCTGGGGGGCATTTTCAGGGGCCTTGCTGGTGTTGATGCTGACCACCGCCGGAGAGGCGGCCTTGGCGGCTTCGCGCAGGCTGTTGGTCGCTGGCGCACCACTGCCCGGAAGCGCCGAGCCGGTCGACTCGACAACGGGAACCAGCGTGGGCAGCACGGAACGGCGGTTGAGCCATTCAGGCTTGAGTGTGGCCACCACGAACAGGGCCGCCAGCAACACGGTGACGGATTGGGCAAAAAGCAGCCAGATGCGTTTCATGAGAAAGAGGTTTCGGTTGTGCGTGAGCGCCACGGGGGCCGTGAAGCCCTTGTGAGTTTGCATTGTCCTGCATATGGTTGCGGCTTTTGGGCGTTCAAGCCGATTGACCCAGGTCAAGGCGTTTCTGTCGCATCGGCGGTGCAATGGACATCTGTTCACCAAGACTGGAGCGCACGATGAAAGCCATCGCCGACCTTTTTTCCACCGACTATGGCCTGTTCAGCATTGCCGGTATCACCTTCATGATCGGGATGGCCATCTGGTTCTATCGCTTCTTCAACCGCAAGATGGAAGAGTCGGAGCGCGCTCAGCGCGCGAAGGGCTGACCGGACCCATCCATTCGCGCATGGCGGGAGTGCTGCGCCAAGGCCATGGAGCGGTGACAGAATAGGGCGGTAACGTCGGAAGCACTTGGCGTGCTTTTGCTCAATCCTGCCTTGCTGGCTCCCGCTCATGACCATTCATGCACCCACGTCGGGCAGCGTTGCCCGCGAAACCCTGCTCGCTGCGTTTGACGCGCTGCTGCAACCGGCCCTGTTCAAAGATCACGGTCCCAACGGTCTGCAGGTCGAAGGGCGTCCCAGGGTGCACAAGGTGGTCAGTGGTGTGACGGCCAGCCTAGCCTTGATCGACGCGGCCATCGAGGTGGGCGCCGATGCGCTCTTCGTCCACCACGGGTTGTTCTGGCGTGGCCAGGACGGTCGAGTCACCGGCTGGATGAAGCAGCGCCTTGCCCGGTTGCTGGCACACGACATCAACCTCTTCGCCTACCACCTGCCGTTGGACGCTCATCCCTCGCTGGGCAACAACGCTCAACTGGCTCAACGGCTCGGTGTGACTTTGCTGGACCCTGCGGAGGGTCGCTTTGGCGATCAGTCCTTGGGGTTTCTTGGGCAGTGTGCCAGTGCCTCGGCGGCCCAGCTGGCAGACCACGTGCAAGCGGTCCTGGGCCGGTCTGTGACGCTGGTTGGAGACGTTGATCGCCCGATGCGTCGAGTGGCTTTGTGTACCGGTGGTGCACAAGGGTATTTTGAAGCCGCCATTGCGGCCGGTGTGGATGTGTTCATCACTGGGGAAATCTCCGAACCGCAGGCCCACTATGCCCGGGAAAGTGCTGTGGCCTACATCGCCTGCGGGCACCACGCGTCTGAGCGTTATGGTGCCCCTGCCGTGGCCGCGCATGTGGCCGATCAATTGGGTATCGAACATCTCTTCATCGACATCCCCAATCCAGCCTGAGACATGACCCACAAGCCAAACTCGTCAGGGCGACCGGTGATCATCACCATGGGTGATCCGGCGGGCATTGGTCCGGAAATCATTGCCCGCGCCTTGCGCGAGCGACCGGAACTCTGTGGCCAGGTTCTGGTGGCGGCTGACATCCCCACCCTTCGGCGCGCCATCGAAGTGACCCGTGCTCTTGATGCCACGAAGGATAAGCCACCACTGCTGGAAGAGATCGTTGACGTTGCCGCCTGGGCCAAGGCACCTGCCGATCGTTTGTGTGCGGTACAAGCCTGCGTTCTGTTGGAGCCGGTTCCGTGGGGGGAGATCAGCGGGGCTGCGGGACGTGCAGCGGCTGACTGCATTGCGTATGCCGCGCAACTGGTCTTGAGCGGCAAGGCGCGAGCCATGGTGACGGCGCCGGTTCACAAGGAGGCGCTGTCAGCGGCCGGACTCACCCATCCCGGGCACACCGAGTTTCTGCAGGCCTTGTCGGCGGAGCATGCCGGTGTGATGCTGGACCAGATGCCTGTGCGCATGATGCTCAGCAGCCCGTGTCTCTCTACCGTGCTCGTCAGCATTCATGTGTCGCTGCGGGAGGCGCTGGAAGCGGTCACGCAGGCACGTGTGCTCGAAACCATTCGCATCACGGCCGCCCATTTTCTGCGCAGCGGCATGCCGCAGGCCCGAATCGCGGTGGCGGCGCTGAACCCCCATGCGGGTGAAGGCGGTCTTTTCGGGCGAGAGGAGATCGACATCATCTCGCCAGCCATTGCCCAGGCAAAAGAGTTGGGGCTGAATGTGAGCGGTCCGCACGCGCCCGACACGGTGTTCATGAGGGCACGTCAACGCGAGTTCGATGTGGTGGTGGCGATGTACCACGACCAAGGGCTCATCCCCGTGAAGCTGTTGGGGTTGGAGCACGGGGTGAACACCACATTGGGGTTGCCGCTGATTCGCACCAGTCCCGATCACGGCACGGCGTTCGATCTGGCGGGTACCGGGAGGGCCAGTGCGGCCAGCCTGCTGGCGGCCATCGATGCGGCCATGCGCATGAGCGTTGGGCCAGGCCCATCGCCATAGAAAAAGCCGCCGCAACCTGGGAGTCGCAGCGGCTTTGGCGGTTGAAGCGCTCGGCGTTACTTGCGCAGGCTGTCCCGGATTTCGCGAAGCAGCAACACATCTTCTGCCGGCGCTGCGGGTGCCGCAGGAGGTGCTTCCCGCTTCATTCGGTTCATCTGCTTGACCATCATGAAGATGATGAAGGCCAGAATGACAAAGTTCAGGGCGATGGTGATGAAGTTGCCATACGCCAGCACCGCCCCTGCCTTCTTGGCCTCCGCCAGTGACAGACCCGCTGCCTGACCCGCCAACGCGATGTAGTAGCTGGAGAAGTCCAGGCCGCCGAAGATTTTGCTGACAACGGGCATGATCAGATCCCCGACGATGGAATCGACAATCTTGCCGAATGCCCCGCCAATGATCACGCCGACAGCCAGATCCATCACGTTGCCTTTGAGGGCAAATTCCTTGAATTCCTGCATCACTGCCATGGGTTACTCCTGTATTTTGGTTTGCCTGCCTCAGGGCCTGCGGCACGGTCCGCGGATTCTCGCACAGACCACATAAGTATTACCCGCGGCTGACGGGGTAGGAAGAGGCTTTGCCAACGAGCCCGTGGGCCTGGCGCGCTGCCCCTGAAACCGGGAAAGGCCTTGTAACGCTCCGGTACAATACAGGGTTGACCCTACGATCCTGTCTCGAACCGTCTTTGAAAGATCCCCATGAGTGAAGCAACCGTCGCTGCGACCGTGGACAACAGTCGCCGAACCTGGCTGATCACTTCCTGCGCCATGGGTGGCGTGGGAGCAGCCGCTGTCGCCGTTCCCTTTGTGAGCAGTTTCCAGCCCTCGGAGCGCGCCAAGGCCGCTGGCGCGGCGGTGGAAGTGGACATTTCCACGCTTCAGCCCGGCGAAAAGCGTGTGGTGGAGTGGCGTGGCAAGCCTGTGTGGATCATGCGCCGCAGCGAGCAGCAACTGGCGGATCTGGAAAAAGTCGAGCCCCAATTGGCAGATCCCAAGTCGGAGCGCAAGGCGTTCCCGACCCCCGAATACGCTCAAAACCGCCATCGCTCGATCAAGGCGGACGTCTTTGTCGGTGTGGGCATTTGCACCCACCTCGGGTGTTCGCCTGGGGACAAGTTCACGCCAGGTCCTCAACCCTCTTTGCCGGATGACTGGGCAGGTGGCTTCCTCTGTGCCTGTCATGGCTCCACGTTCGACCTGGCTGGCCGCGTGTTCAAGAACAAGCCGGCACCTGACAACCTTGAAGTGCCGCCGCATTACTACGTGTCCGACACCACGTTGTTGATCGGCGAAGACAAAAAGGCCTGACCTGCTCATTGCAGGCATCCCGACCACAGAGGCATTCCATGGCTGAATTCAAAGAAATCTCTCCCGACGCACCGTTGGCTCAGAAGACGCTGAACTGGATCGACAACCGGTTCCCGCTCTCCAAGCTCTTCAACGAGCACATGGCCGAGTACTACGCACCGAAAAACTTCAACTGGTGGTACATCTTCGGTTCGCTGGCCCTGCTGGTGCTGGTGATCCAGATCGTGACCGGTATTTTCCTGGTGATGCATTTCAAGCCCGATGCCAACCTCAACGCCGCTGGCGTGCCGGTGGCATTCGCTTCGGTCGAGTACATCATGAGAGATGTGCCCTGGGGCTGGTTGATCCGCTACATGCACTCCACCGGTGCGTCGGCTTTCTTCGTGGTGGTCTATCTGCACATGTTCCGTGGGTTGATCTACGGTTCTTACCGCAAGCCACGTGAACTGGTCTGGGTGTTCGGTTGTGGCATCTTCCTGGTGTTGATGGCCGAAGCGTTCATGGGTTACCTGTTGCCTTGGGGGCAGATGTCGTATTGGGGTGCCCAGGTGATCGTGAATCTGTTCTCTGCAATTCCTTTTGTGGGTCCGGATCTGGCGCTGCTGATCCGGGGTGACTATGTGGTGGGCGATGCCACGCTGAACCGCTTCTTCAGCTTCCACGTGATTGCCGTGCCGCTGGTGCTGTTGGGTCTGGTGGTTGCGCACATCATTGCGCTGCACGAAGTCGGCTCCAACAACCCCGACGGTGTGGAGATCAAGGCCACCAAAGATGCTAACGGCATTCCCCTGGATGGTGTTCCGTTCCATCCTTACTACAGCGTGCACGACATCTTTGGCGTGTCGTTGTTCCTGATGGTGTTCTCCGCCATCGTGTTCTTTGCGCCAGAGTTGGGCGGCTACTTCCTGGAGTTCAACAACTTCATCCCCGCCGACCCACTGGTGACGCCTTTGCACATTGCGCCGGTCTGGTACTTCACGCCGTTCTATTCCATGCTGCGTGCCATCACCAGTCAGATGATGTATGCGTTGATCGCCTGCGTTCTCTTGGCGGCCTTGTTTGGCGTTCTGAAGACCAAGCTCAACGTCATGTTCAAAGGCGCTTTGCTGGGTGCAGCGGTGGTCACCGTCGCATTGATGCTGGCCATCGATGCCAAGTTCTGGGGTGTGGTGGCCATGGGTGGCGCGGTCGTGATCCTGTTTTTCCTGCCTTGGCTGGACAACAGCCCGGTCAAGTCGATCCGTTACCGCCCGAGCTGGAACAAATGGCTTTACACCGTGTTTGTCATCAACTTCCTGATCCTGGGTTACCTGGGTGTGCAGCCTCCATCGCCGGTGGGTGAGCGCGTGTCGCAGGTGGGTACGCTGTTCTACTTTGGCTTCTTCCTGCTGATGCCCTGGTGGAGTCGCCTGGGTGAATTCAAGCCGGTGCCCAGCCGCGTCACCTTCAAGCCCCACTGAGCCCCATCCGGAGAGTCAAACAAATGAAAAAAGTCCTTTTGGGCCTGTTGATGGCCGTGGGGTTGAGTGGCGCCGCACTCGCTGCTGGAGCCAGCTTCCCTCTTGACAAAGCACCTCAGCGCACTAACGACATGGCCGCCTTGCAGAACGGCGCCAAACTGTTTGTCAACTACTGCCTGAGTTGCCATTCAGCCTCGTTCATGCGCTACAACCGCTTGCGTGACATTGGCCTGAACGACAAGCAGATTGCCGAGAACCTGACCTTTGCCACCGACAAGATCGGTGACACCATGAAGGCTTCCATCGATCCCAAGCAAGCCAAGGCCTGGTTCGGTGCCAATCCTCCCGACCTGACGCTGGTGGCGCGTTCGCGCTCCAGCAGCGCCGGCACGGGTGCTGACTACATCTACACGCTGCTGCGCAATTACTATCGCGATGACACCAAGCCGACGGGCTGGAACAACCTCGTGTTCCCCAACATTGGCATGCCTCATCCGTTGTGGGAGTTGCAGGGTGAGCGCAAGCCCGTGTACGAAAAGCACGACAGCCACGGTCACGAGGTGCAGCTGCTGAAAGGCTGGGAGCCGGTCAAGACCGGCACCATGAGCCAGGACCAGTACGATCAGAACGTCGGTGACTTGGTGGCCTATCTGCAGTGGATGGCCGAACCGGCGCAGAACAGTCGCGTGCGCATTGGTGTGTGGGTGCTCCTGTTCCTTGCCGCCTTCACGTTGGTGGCTTGGCGCATGAACGCTGCCTTCTGGAAAGACATCAAGTAAACCCCCTTCAAAACGCACGGGTACCTCCTGGGCGTTTTGGAGATTTCACAGTGGTTTGTTGCTCCGCGAATCGGCGGTAGGGCAAACCACTGTTTTGTATTGAGGAGACTCCACAATGATGGTCTTGTACTCGGGCACGACTTGCCCCTATTCCCACCGCTGCCGCTTCGTCTTGTTTGAAAAAGGCATGGATTTTGAGATCCGCGATGTTGACCTTTACAACAAGCCTGAAGACATCAGCGTCATGAACCCCTATGGGCAGGTGCCCATTCTGGTTGAGCGTGACCTCATCCTGTATGAGTCGAACATCATCAATGAATACATTGACGAGCGCTTCCCGCATCCGCAACTCATGCCTGGTGACCCGGTGGACCGCGCCCGCGTTCGCCTGTTTCTGTTGAACTTCGAAAAAGAACTCTTCACCCATGTCTCGGTGCTGGAGTCTCGCACCAGCAAAGGCAATGACAAGGCCCTTGAGAAAGCGCGTGCGCACATTCGCGACCGCCTGACACAGCTTGCCCCGGTGTTCCTGAAGAACAAGTTCATGCTGGGCGACAACTTCTCCATGCTGGATGTGGCGATCGCTCCCTTGCTGTGGCGCCTCGATTTCTATGGTATTGAACTGAGCAAAAACGCGGCACCGCTGCTCAAATACGCAGAGCGCATTTTTTCGCGGCCAGCCTACATCGAGGCTCTGACACCGTCAGAAAAAGTCATGCGCAAGTAAGGGATTGCGATGATGGATCCCCTTTGGGTTCATCATTGCGCCTGACCGCAACACAGCGACCATGAATCTTCCTGATCGAGATACGCCCTCCACCCGCCCTTACCTCATTCGCGCCCTGCACGAATGGTGCATGGACAACGGGTTTGCGCCGCACATCGCGGTGCATGTGGATGCCTCTGTTCAGGTCCCGCAGGAGTTTGTGAAGAACGGCGAGATCGTTCTCAATGTCAGTTTTGATGCCACCAGCTCCCTGCGCTTGGGAAACGACTTTATCGAGTTCAAGGCACGCTTTGGTGGGGTTGCAAGAGACATCGTGGTTCCCGTGACACATGTCGTCGCGATCTATGCCCGTGAAAATGGACAGGGCATGGCGTTTCCTGCGCCCGTGATTTCCAGCATGCGATCCGCAATCAGTCCGGCGGCTGAACCCGTCTCTCCGTCGGACGCCGCCGTGCGCAGCCCTTTGAGAGCTGTTCCCAGTGAAGTGACGGCTTCCTCTTCTGCGGAGCCGGGAGATGAGCCTCCGCACGATGGTCCTGGCAAGGGTGGTCCGAGGCCTCAACTCAAGCGAGTCAAGTAAAATCCGCTACAGGTTTCGCCGCTTTAGCTCAGTTGGTAGAGCACTCGCCTTGTAAGCGATAGGTCGTCTGTTCGAGTCAGACAAGCGGCACCACAAACTGCAGGGAAGCGCTTCATCGTTCCTGCGTTTGGATTTTCAGGCGAATCGAGGTAACCTGCGCACCGTTTTGCGTCAGTTCCTGCTGCAAAGCGGGCAACAGCTGTCGCAACTTGGTCGAAGCTGCGCCACTGCCCACCAGCAAGCACCATTCGCCGTCTTCAATCGGGCCCGCTTGGACCTGTCGTTGCAGGGGGACAGGAATCAGGTGCCTTACCTGATTCAAGCAGTGGGTGGAAGCCCGGATGCGTTCTTGCAATGCCGCCAGACTGGGTGCTGCTCCCACTGCCTGTTCGAGGCTGAACGTGTTGCGGGATGGGCTGTAGGCTGTCATGGCGGGGTCGGCTACAGGTGTGGCCCATGGCCGTTTCTAAAGGTGAAACTGTGCACATCATTATCACGGATGCTTGGTTAGCGAAGAGCCGCGCGATGCACCTCAGTGGCATCAAACTGGCGGGTATCGCCGTCCTGACATCGTTGCTGGTGATGCTGGGTTCCGTTGCGGCGTACCACTGGGTGTTTTTGCAAGGGGTACGACAAGGGTGGCTGGGTTTTGGACCTGTTGCTCGTCTGGTGACTCAGGGCGAAGTCGATTCCAAAGAGCTCTACATGCGGGAAAACCTCGACGCCATGGCGCGAAAGCTCGGGGAGATGCAGGCGCGCATGATGCAGATCGAATCATTGGGTGAGCGAGTGGCCGGTCTGGCCGGTCTCAAGCCGGAAGAGTTCAAGTTGAATCCGACACCAGGGTCGGGCGGCGCACTTGTCGCCGGCAGGGATCTCGGCCTGACGGAATTGACGCAAGCCATGGAACAGCTTGATCGTGCCAGCGGATCGGGGGTCGACTGGTTGACCGTGGTCGAATCCCGGTTGTTCGACCAGAAGATCCAGCGCACGATGGTGCCCACCGAGGAGCCGGTGTCGGGTGGGCGAGTGGGGTCACCCTTCGGATTCCGCATCGATCCCATCACGGGTCGTTCGGCGTTGCACACGGGCCTGGATTTCCCAGCCGACATCGGCACGCCAATCCTTGCTGCGGCTGGTGGCGTGGTCGTGGTCCAGGAGATTCACCCGGCCTACGGGAACATGGTTGAAGTGGATCACGGCAACGACCTGATCACGCGCTATGCGCACAGCTCGCGCGTTCTGGTCAAGAAGGGGGACATCGTCAAGCGGGGCCAGAGAATCGCTGAAGTGGGTTCGACCGGTCGATCAACGGGTCCCCACTTGCACTTTGAAGTGTGGGTGAGCGGGGTGCCTCAAGACCCTGCTCGCTTCCTGGCTGCCGGTGAAACCCTGGCAGCTGCACAGCTTGTTCCGGGTGCCCGGCGCAAGCCCTGAAGGTGCTCCCGGGGTGCCGGGTAAAATCGTGATTTTGCTCTTGAATCAGCAGCGTTCGTCGGCACCTTCCTTGTGGCCGCCTAACCGCTCAGGCTGGCGGGAGATTAACGAGTTTTTTGCCTGGCCGGACGGTTGTCCGGCACCGGGCTGCACCTATGGCCACAAACATCCTCACCAAAATATTTGGTAGCCGCAACGACCGGTTGCTCAAGACCTACCGCAAAACGGTGGAGCACATCAATGGTCTGGAACCCCAGTTTGAAAAGTTCACCGATGAGGAGCTGAAGGCGCAGACCGAGACCTTCAAGCGGCGCGTTGCCGAAGGGGCCTCGCTGGAGTCCATCCTTCCAGAGGCGTTTGCCGTCGTGCGTGAGGCCAGCAAGCGCGTGATGAAGATGCGTCACTTTGACGTGCAGATGGTGGGTGGACTGGCCCTGCACCATGGCAAGGTGGCGGAGATGCGGACCGGTGAGGGCAAGACCTTGACCGCAACGCTGCCCGTGTACCTCAACGCGTTGACCGGCAAGGGTGTGCACGTCGTGACGGTGAACGACTACCTGGCCAGTCGCGATGCGCAGTGGATGGGACGGCTCTACAACTTCCTGGGGCTGACCGTGGGCATCAACCTGCCGCAAGCCCCACGCGAAGACAAGCAAGCCGCTTACGGCGCAGACATCACCTACGGGACCAACAACGAGTACGGTTTCGACTACCTCCGTGACAACATGGTGTACGAGGCAGCCGACCGGGTGCAGCGCAGCCTGAACTATGCGATCGTGGACGAGGTGGACTCGATCCTGATCGATGAGGCGCGCACGCCGCTGATCATCAGTGGGCAGGCCGAAGACCAGACGCCGGTTTACAACGCCATCAAGCAGCTGATCCCGCACCTGACCCGCCAAGTGGGTGAAGCCGATCCGCGCACCGGGGAGGGCGTGATCACACCCGGTGATTTCACGGTCGACGAGAAGGCGCATTCCATTCACATGACGGAGCAGGGCCACGAAAACGCCGAGCGCCTGCTCAGCCAGGCTGGTCTGTTGCCCGAAGGCGCTTCGTTGTACGACCCCGCCAACATCGCACTGATGCACCACCTGGTGACGTCGCTCAAGGCCCACCACCTCTATCACCGTGATCAGCACTATGTGAACCAGGGTGGCGAGATTGTCATCGTGGACGAGTTCACCGGGCGCCTCATGTCGGGTCGCCGCTGGAGTGATGGCTTGCACCAGGCGGTTGAGGCCAAGGAAGGTGTTGCCATCCAGCCTGAAAACCAGACGATGGCGTCGATCACGTTCCAGAACTACTTCCGCCTTTACAGCAAGCTCTCCGGCATGACGGGCACGGCGGACACCGAAGCCTACGAGTTTCAGGAAATCTACGGCCTGGAGACGGTGGTGATTCCGCCCAACCGGGTCAGCAAACGTACCGATCAGCTCGACCGCGTGTACAAGACGACCAAAGAAAAGTACGTCGCTGCGATCCAGGACATCCGCGAGTGTCACGAGCGCGGTCAACCGGTGCTGGTGGGCACCTCGTCGATTGAGAACTCTGAAATCATTGCCGAGTTGCTGGTGGCCGAGAAGCTGCCCCACGAAGTGCTGAACGCCAAACAGCACGCCCGTGAAGCGGACATCATCGTGCAGGCGGGTCGCCCGGGAGCGATCACGATCGCCACCAACATGGCGGGGCGCGGCACCGACATCGTGCTCGGCGGCAACCTGGAAAAAATGAGCGCTGCCATCGAGTCCGACGAGTCGCTGGATGAAGCGACCAAGTCGTCGCGCATCGACGCCCTTCGCCAGCAGTGGCAGCAGGACCACGACAAGGTGAAGTCGCTGGGAGGCCTTCGCATCATTGCCACGGAACGCCACGAAAGCCGCCGCATCGACAACCAGCTGCGCGGCCGTTCGGGTCGCCAGGGTGACCCGGGGTCGTCGCGCTTTTACCTGAGCCTGGACGATTCGCTGATGCGCATCTTCGCTGGCGACAAGGTGCGGGCCATCATGGACCGCTTGAAGATGCCCGAGGGCGAGGCGATCGAGGCCGGCATTGTCACGCGCAGCATTGAAAGCGCCCAGCGCAAGGTGGAAGCGCGCAACTTCGACATCCGCAAACAGCTGTTGGAATACGATGACGTGTCGAACGACCAGCGCAAGGTCATCTACCAACAACGCAATGACATTCTGGACGCGCAAAGTTTGCGCGCTCAGATCGACTCGCTGCGTGAAGGCTGTTTCACCGATCTGGTTCACCAGTTCGTGCCTGAGGGCAGCGTGGAAGAGCAGTGGGACCTGCCGGGGCTGGAGCGGGTGCTGCGCGAAGAGTGGTCGGTGGACGTCCCTGTGACTTCATGGGTGTCGGATGCGGAGTCCATGGACGTCGATGAGGTGGTGGCGCGCGTGCTGGCGGCATCGAAGCAGGTGTTCGATGACAAGGTGGCGCAGGTGGGTGACGAGAATTTCACCCAGTTCGAGCGCATGGTGCTGCTGCAGACCATTGACAGCCAGTGGCGTGACCACCTGTCGGCGCTGGACTACCTGCGCCAGGGCATTCACCTGCGCGGCTACGCGCAGAAGCAGCCCAAGCAGGAATACAAGCGCGAAGCCT
>NZ_JADMKB010000045.1 GCF_018780075.1 Hydrogenophaga sp. | reverse complement strand
CTCAAACCCAATCCGGATGAACACCGGATACAACCTATTGAAGCTTCACACCTAGGTGGCGCTGCTTCGTGCATTGGGGTGGCGCTCCGGTAGAAGCGAGCATCCCCGCCGCGCTGCGCGCGACCCCCTCAAGGGGGCGGCACGGGCCGTCCGGCAAAGCCGGGCCGGCGGTGCCCTGGGTGGCGCTGCTTCGTGCATTGGGGTGGTGCGTCTATTGTACCCCTGGGGGTATGTAGGTATACTGCAGGCCGTATAGGAGAAGTCCATGCCTGCCCGTTCCATTGGTTTCCGTCTGCCGTCGGCCCTGGCCGTTCGTTCCGCGCTGTCCCACCGCTGGGCCGGGGGCGCTTTGCCGCTCGCGCTGGGGGTGGCTGCGGTGTTGACCCTGGGCGCTGCGCGCGCCGCGGGCGAGGCGCCCGCCGCCGGGCCGCAGGTGCCGGTGGTCGCCGTGGGTGCCCAGGCCGTGGGCGCCGGCGCGGTGTTCGACGGCAGCCTGCAGGCGGTGCGCCAGAGCGTGCTCTCGGCCCAGGCCAGCGGCCGCATCGCCTCGCTCTCCGTCAAGGCGGGCGACCGCGTCAAGGCCGGCCAGGTGCTGGCCGTGATCGACGACCGCGCCACCCAGGCCGGTGTGGCGCAGGCCCAGGCCGGGCTGGCCCAGGCCGACGCCAACCTGAGCAACGCCAAAGCGGCCTATGAGCGCGCCCGCGACCTGCGCGTCCAGGGCTTCCTGGCCCAGGCGGCGGTGGATGCCGCCCTGGCCCAGTACAAGGCCGCGCAGGCCGGTACCGCCTCCGCCCGCGCCGGGCAGACGCAGGCCAGCGTGGCCCAGGGCTTCACGCGGCTGACCGCCCCCTGGGACGGCTGGGTGCTGGCCACCCACGCCGAGGCCGGCGCGCTGGCCACGCCGGGCGCGCCCGTGCTCACGGTGTATGCGCCGCAGCCGATCCGCGCCGTGGTGCATGTGCCGGCCTCAATGCAGGCGCTCGCCTTGTCGGCGCAGAAGATCGAGGTGCAGCTGCCGGGCACCGACCAGTGGGTGGCGCCCTCGTCCCAGACCAGCCTGCCCGCCGCCGACCCGGTGTCCCAGACCGTGGAGTGGCGCCTGAACCTGAGCGAGGCCGACGGCGCGAACCAGGTGCCGGGCCGCCAGACCCGGGTGCGTTTTGTGGGCGGCAGCGCCCAGTCCGACCGCCAGCGCCTGGTGGTGCCCGCCAGCGCCGTGCTGCGCCGGGGCGAGCTGACCGGCGTTTACGTGGTCACGGCCAAGGGCGAAGGCCAGGGCGAGGGTTTTGCGTTGCGCGCGGTGCGCACCGGGGCCACGCACGGTGACGGTGTGGAGGTGCTGGCCGGGCTCAAGGCCGGTGACCGCGTGGCCCTCGATCCGGTCCGTGCGGGCCTGTCCGGCGCGCAGCCGGTGGCGAAATAAGGCGATGCCATGAGCCACCCCAACGATCCTTCCACGCTGGAGAAGCTGGGCTTCTCCGGCTCCGTGGCGCGGGCCTTTCAGGCCAACGCCATCACGCCGCTGCTCGCGCTGGTCGCGCTGCTGCTGGGCCTGTTCGCCGTGCTGGTCACGCCTCGCGAGGAAGAGCCGCAGATCAACGTGACCATGGCCAACGTGATCATCCCGTTCCCCGGCGCGTCCAGCGCCGACGTGGAGAAGATGGTCGCCGCGCCGGCCGAGCACGTGCTCTCGCAGATCCAGGGCATCGAACACAGCTACTCGGTGGCGCGCCCCGGTGTGGCCGTGCTCACCGTGCAGTTCAAGGTCGGCGTGCCGCGCACCGAAGCGCTGGTGCGCCTGTACGACGTGCTCAACGCCAACCAGGACTGGTTGCCGCAGGGCCTGGGCGTGCTGACCCCCATCGTGAAGCCCAAAGGCATCGACGACGTGCCGGTGCTCGCCGCCACGCTGTGGACGAAGGACGCGCAGAGCGCCCTCGATCTGGAGCGCGTGGCGCACGCGGTCGAGACCGAGCTCAAGCGCGTGCCCGGCGCGCGCGAGGTGGTCACCATCGGCGGCCCGGGCCGGGCGGTGCACGTGTGGCTGGAGCCGAACAAGCTGCGCGAGCGCGGTGTGAGCGTGCAGGCGCTGCAGGGCGCCATTGCCTCGGCCAACCAGGCCATGCCTTCGGGCTCGGTGATCAACCCGAACCCTGCCAAAGGTGAGCCCGGCATGCTGTCGGTCGAGACCGGCGAGTTCCTGCAGAACGCGCAGGACGTGGGCGACATCGTGGTCGGCGTGTCGAACGGCCGCCCGATCTACCTGCGCGAAGTGGCGCGTGTGGAAGCCGGTGCGCAGCTGCCGCAGCGCTACGTGTGGTTCACCCCCGGCGCGGCCGACGCGGCCCACCCCGGTCAACAAGGCCAGAACCACCCGGCCGTGACCATCACCGTCACCAAGAAGCCGGGTGAAAACGCGGTGGACGTGGCGGCCGGTGCGCGCGAGCGGCTGGAGAATCTGAAGAACACGGTGATCCCGGACGACGTCGAGATCGCCATCAGCCGCGACTACGGTGAAACCGCCGCGGCCAAAGCCAACAAGCTGATCCAGAAGCTGATCTTTGCCACCGGCAGCGTGATCATCCTGGTGGGGCTGGCGCTCGGCCGGCGCGAAGCCATCATCGTCGGCGCGGCGGTGATCCTCACGCTCACGGCCACGCTGTTCGCCAGCTGGGCCTGGGGCTTCACGCTCAACCGCGTGTCGCTGTTCGCGCTCATCTTCTCCATCGGCATCCTGGTGGACGACGCGATCGTGGTGGTGGAAAACATCCACCGCCACCGCATGCTCACGCCCGACGTGCCGCTGTCGGTGATCATCCCGCGCGCGGTCGATGAAGTGGGCGGCCCCACCATCCTCGCCACCTTCACCGTGATCGCGGCGCTCTTGCCCATGGCCTTTGTGAGCGGCCTGATGGGCCCGTACATGAGCCCGATCCCGATCAACGCCAGCATGGGCATGGCGATCTCGCTGGCCATCGCCTTCACCGTCACGCCCTGGCTCGCGCTCAAGCTCACGAAGACCGGCGAAGGCCACGCCGCGCACGGCCCTGGCAAGATCACGCGCACGCTGCAGAACGTGTTCACCCGCACGCTCACGCCGCTGTTGCAGAGCGCCAAGAAGCGCTGGCTGCTGGCGGCCGGCATTGGCGGCGCGCTGCTGCTCTCGGTCAGCCTGGCGCTGGTGCCCAACTCGTTTCTCGGCGTGGTGCTGAAGATGCTGCCCTTCGACAACAAGAGCGAGTACCAGGTGGTGGTGGACATGCCCGCCGGCACGCCGCTCGAAGGCACCACCGCCGCGCTGCAGGACATGACGGCCTTCCTCGCGCAGCAGCCCGAGGTGGCCAATGTGCAGGGCTACGCCGGCACAGCCAGCCCCATCACTTTCAACGGCCTGGTGCGCCAGTACTACCTGCGCGCCGAAGCCGAAGGCGGCGACCTGCAGGTCAACCTGATCGGTGCGCACCACCGCAGCGAAAAGAGCCACGCCATCGCGCAGCGCCACCGCCCCGCGCTGGAGAAAATCGCCGCCGCCCACGGCGCGCGCGTGAAGGTGGTGGAAGTGCCGCCCGGCCCGCCGGTCATGTCGCCCATCGTGGCCGAGGTCTACGGCCCCGACCAGGACGGCCGTGCCGAACTGGCGCAGCGCGTGGCCAAGGCCTTTGCCGGCACGCCCGACATCGTGGGCGTGGACACCTCACTCAAGGAACACGCACCGCGCGCCTTCCTGCGCATCCAGCGCCAGCGCGCCGAGTCGCTGGGCATCCCGGTGCAGGTGATCGCGCAGACGGTCTATGCCGCGCTGTCGGGTTCGGACGCCGCTTACCTGCACGACGGCCACGCCAAGTTCGCGGTGCCGGTGCGCCTGCAGTTGCCGCTGGACCAGCAGGTCGGTCTCGATGCGCTGCTCGCGCTGCCGATGAAGGCAGCGAACGGTGCGATGGTGCCGCTCTCCGAGCTGGTGACGGTGGAACGCGGCGTGATCGACCAGCCGCGCTACACCAAAGACATGCTGCCCGTGACCTACGTGTTCGGCGACATGGCGGGCTCGCTCGACTCGCCGCTGTACGGCCTGTTCGGCATCCGCTCGTCGATGAAAGAAGCCGCGTTGCCCAACACGGGCGAACTGGGCGAGTACTGGATCAGCCAGCCCAAGGACCCGTACCGCCAGTACGCGGTGAAGTGGGACGGCGAGTGGCAGATCACGTACGAGACCTTTCGCGACATGGGCGCCGCCTACGGCGTCGGCCTGATCCTGATCTACCTGCTGGTGGTGGCGCAGTTCAAGAGCTACCTCACGCCGCTGATCATCATGGCGCCGATCCCGCTGACCATCATCGGCGTGATGCCGGGCCACGCGCTGTTGAACGCGCAGTACACCGCGACGTCGATGATCGGCATGATCGCGCTGGCCGGCATCATCGTGCGCAACTCCATCCTGCTGGTGGACTTCATCGAGCTGGAGACGAAGCGCGGCGTGCCCTTTGCCGAAGCCGTGGTGCAGTCCGCCGCGGTGCGCGCGCAGCCCATTGCGCTCACCGGCCTGGCCGCGATGATGGGCGCCTTCTTCATCCTGGACGACCCGATCTTCAATGGCCTGGCGATCTCGCTGATCTTCGGCATCGCGGTGTCCACGCTGCTGACGCTGGTCGTGATTCCGGTTCTGTACTACGCCACCTACCGCAAGAGGTTCGGATGACCCCTCTGCGCCGCTTCGCGTCTTCCCCCCTGAGGGGGGACGCACCCCTGTGGCCCGGCAAAGCCGGTTCCACGGGTGCCCTGGTGGGAGGCACGCGCCCCGGCCTACCAAGTTTTCTGGTCCCTTTGTTTACAGGAGTCTGAAATGACCGTCGAACGTTACATCCGCATCATGGCCGGCACCGTCGTGCTGATCTCGCTGGCCCTGGGTTACCACGGCAGCCCCATCTTTGTGAGCGAGTGGTTCCTCGCGCTGACCGCCTTCGCCGGCTTCAACCTGGCGCAGTCCGGCATCACCGGCTTCTGCCCGCCCGCCATCCTGTTCAAGAAGCTGGGTGTGCCCGAGGGCAATGGCTCGTGCTCCGGCGGAAAATGCAGCTGATGCCCCTACGCTCCGCCGCTTCGCGGGTCGCTGCCCCCCGAGGGGGCTGATCCGCCTTGGGGCGGCCCGGCGGCGGATTGCTTTCCCTTCGATCAACACCTCCTCATCCACCATGTCCAGCCCGACCCCATTGAAATTCCTCATGCCCGGCTGGTTCTCGCTGGTGATGGGCCTGTGTGGCCTGTCGCTGGCCTGGCACCGCGCGCAGCCGGTGCTGGGTGACATGGCCAGCGGCATCGCGCTGGTGACGGGGGTCTTGGCGCTGGGGGTGTTCGGGGTGCTGCTCGTGGCCTCGCTGCTGCGCGCCTCGCGCTACCCCGCCGCGCTGGCCGACGACCTGAAGCACCCGGTGCGCCACGCCTTCGTGGCCGCCTTCCCGGTGTCGCTGTTGCTGCTGGCCACCGTGGGCGTGGCGCTCGGCGGTGCCGAGGGCGGCCTGTCAACGCTGTGGCGCGTCGTGTGGTGGGTTGGCAGCCTGGGTCAGCTCTGGGCCACGCTCTGGGTGCTGGGCCGCTGGCTGGCGCCGGTGGTGGCCGCGCCGGGCCAGGGCCCGGGCAACACCGGGCTGTGGCCTTCGATCACGCCGGTGTTGCTGATCCCGGTGGTGGGCAACGTGCTGGCGCCGCTCGCCGGCCTGCCGCTCGGGCACACCGGCTGGGCCTTGGCGCAGTTCGGCATCGGCGCGTTTCTCTGGCCGGTGGTGATCGCGCTGATCCTCGCGCGCCGCATCGCCCACAGCCCGCTGCCCGACCGCCTCCTGCCGGCCTGGTTCATCGTCGTGGCGCCGCCCGCCGTGATCGGCCTGGTGCTGGCGCAGATGCAGGCGCCGCTGGTCGCCGTGCAGGCGCTCTGGGGCCTGGCGCTGTTCCTGGTGCTCTGGGTGCTGCCGGTGCTCAAGCGCGCCATCGCCCAGCCCTTTGGCGTCGCGTTCTGGGCGCTGTCCTTCCCGCTGGCGGCCTTCACCGCGCTCACGCTGCGCCTGGTGACGCTGCAGGGCGGCACGGGTGGCGCCCTGCAGATGGCCGGTGTGCTGCTGCTCGCGGCCACCTCCATGGTCGTTCTCTGGCTGGCCTTCGCCACCGTGAAGGGCCTGCGCGACGGCTCGCTGCTCGCGCCCGAGCCGGTGGCCAACATCGTTCTGGCGTCGGCCTGAATGCCCCCTCGGCGAATGCGATGAACCCAAGCCCACCGCTGGCCACCGCGCGCAAGGCCGAGCTGATGCACCGCCTGCGACGTGCCGAGGGCCAGGTGCGCGGGCTGCAGAAGCTGCTGGAAGAAGGCGCCGATTGCGTCAAGATTGCCCAGCAGCTGCTCGCCACGCGCCGCGCGCTGGACAGCACCTACGTGCGGCTCAACCTCTCGCTGGCCGAGCAGGCCTTGGCCCGCCCCGACGGCGACGGCCCCGACGCACAGGCGATCAGCGAGGTGCTCGAGCGCCTGCAGGACAAGCTCGGTCGCTCGAGGTAGAAGGCCCACCCCCGCCGCGCTGCGCGCGACCCCCTCAAGGGGGCAACGCAGTGCGGCCTGGCGAAGCCAGCTCCGCCGCGTTCCCGGCTCGGACACTGTGCTCCGGTGATGCGCCGCACAGTGCGGAAGCACGGTTCTCGCCGAACAGTTTTGCCTGCCATGAAGGCAATCCAGCACGGGCGGGTGGGAATAATCGGCGCATGGACTTTCTCACCTCCGCCCCGCTGCTCGCGGCCGCCGCTTTCGCCGCCGGTGTGCTTAACGCCATCGCGGGCGGCGGCAGCTTTCTCACCTTCCCCGCGCTGGTGTTCGCGGGCGTGCCGCCGATCACGGCCAACGCCACCAGCGCGCTCGCGGTGAGCCCTGGTTATTTCGGCAGCACGCTGGGTTTCAAGCCCGAGCTGCGCGCGCTGCCGCGCGAGCGGCTGCTGCGCGAGATGCTGATCTGCGCCGTGGGCGGCGTGGTGGGCGCGCTGTTGTTGCTGGTCACGCCGGCGCGCCTGTTCTCGGGCATCGTGCCCTGGCTGCTGCTGTTCGCGACCGTGCTGTTCGCCGCCGGGCCGGGCATCGCGCGCCGCGCGCAGGCCGCGGCGCCGCACGGCCCGGCCACGGTCCGCTGGCGCGAGCCCGCGCTGCTCGCGGTCGCGGTCTACGGCGGCTATTTCAACGGGGGCCTGGGCATCCTGCTCATGGCGCTGTACACCGTGGCCGGTGAGACGCGGCTGAACACCGTCAACGCGCTGAAGAACCTCAACTCGCTGGTGCTGTCGTGGCTGTCGGTCGCGGCCTTCGTGATCGCGGGGGCCATCGCCTGGCAGCCGGGGCTGCTGATGATGGTGGCCGCCACCGCGGGGGGCTTCATGGGCGCGCGCTGGTCCAAGCGCCTGCCCGTGGCCTGGGTGCGCGGTGGCGTGATCGTCACCGGCCTCGTGATGAGCACGGTGTTTTTCTACCGGATGTAGGAAGGCCCCCAAGTGGCCCGCGCCTTGTCGGTGCGGCCCGGCGGCGAACCGCTCTCTCAAAGGCCGAGCCAGGCACCCACGTGCTGCCAGGTGGCGAAGGCCAGGTGGCCGAAAGACACCACGTAGCCCAGCGCGCCCACGCCGGTGGCCGCCGAGAGCAGCATCGCCAGGCCGTCGCGGAACATCCAGCCCAGGCTCAGCAGGATCAGGCTCAGGCTGGGCAAGACATTGCCCAGGGGCAGCGGCAGGAAAATCACCACCGCCATCACCGCGATCCACAGGCCCCACCAGACCCGCGTGCGCGTGTGGCAGCAGGCCTGCCAGCGCGGGCGCAGCCAGCGCTCGGCCTGCTCGTAGATCCAGGCCAGCCCGTGCAGGCAGCGCCGGCTCCAGGTTTCATTCAGGGTGATGTCGCCCAGCCGCTGCGGCATGGTCACGGTCTCGCGGCCGCGCAGCCAGGCCCAGGCCAGCGCCAGCAGCCCGAGGCTGAACAGCCCGCCCGCGCCGGCCACCGGCAACGAAGAAAGCAGGGCCAGCAACAGCATCAGCACCGGGCCCGAGCCCTCGCCGTTGAGGCGCAGCAGCGCGTTCAGGCTCAGCCGCTCACACGCGGCACCCGGCTCGCCAGCGGCCCGGCGCAGGTGCTGGGCGCGCGCTTTGATCACGGGAAGACCTTCGCCCGGCGGGCTGCGGTGCGAGCTGGCTTGGGGCGGCCCGGCACGGCGCTCATGCCTGTGCGTTGCGCAGTGCGGCAGGCGGGTTGCCGCGGCCGGCCAGCCAGTGCAGGAACCCCGCGAGCGCCAGCAGCGGCAGCAGGCCCAGCGCCCAGCCGGTCCACAGCAGCGGCGTGATCCATTCCATCAGGCCGCCCGCGCCGGGGAGCCAGTGCGCCAGCCATTGCGCGCCGTTCATCCAGAGCACCTGCAGCGCGGCAAACCACTCGGTGTCGGCCCAGGGCGCGAGCCAGGCGGGCACGGGCAGCGGTGCAGTCGCCCCACCCACCGCTGGCGCCGAGGCCACGGCGTTCAGCAGCCAACCGCTCACTTGCACGGTCAGGGCGACCATGCCCGTCCACACCGCCGCGAGCAGGCCCGCGACCAGCCAGATCAGGGCTTTCATGTGTTGGTTCCGATCGTGAAAGGGGTCGTCAGGCCGCGCTGGCCATCGCCGGGTGGCGCCAGGCGATGGCCATGCGGTCGAGCAACTCCACCTCGCCGTCGGCGAGGTGCCCGTCGGACAGCGCGACCGCTTCGCACAGGTGCCACACGGTTTCCTGCAGCGCCGGGTCCTGCACCTCGGCCAGCAGCCGCTCGCGCGTGGCCTCGTCCATGCCGGCCGAGCCGGCCCACCGGCCGCCTGCGACCAGCAGCAGGTCTTCACAGAAGCCGTCGATCACCGCCTTGATCGCCTCGGGCGCCATGCCCAGGCGTTGCGAAGCGTGCAGCCGGTCGATGGTCTTGATCTCGTTCATCGAATACTGGCCGTCGGCCACCAGCGCCATCGCCAGCAGGCGCGCGGCGGCTTCAGGGCTGTCGGTCGGGTAAGAACGCATGAGAGTTTCCTTTCTGAGCAAACGAAGGGAATCCGATCACTCCGGAGCGAGTTGCCGGAACCCGGGATGCGGTGGAACCGGCTTCGCCGGGCCACTCGCATCGCCCCCTGGGGGGTAGCGCGAAGCGCTGCGGGGGGTCAGTCGTTGTTCATGCCGAACAGGCTCAGCAGGCTCGTGAACAGGTTGAACGCCGAGACGAACAGGCCCACGGTCGCGAGCACGTAGTTGGTCTCGCCGCCGTTCACGATGCGGCTGGTCTCGAACAGGATCAGGCCCACCGACAGCAGCGCCACCAGAGCGGACACGGCCATTCCCATCGCGGGGATCGAGAAGGCGTAGGCCGCGATGCCCAGCACGATCGCGATCACCATGCCGGCGAACAGGAAGCCGCCCATGAAGCTGAAGTCGCGGCGCGTGGTCAGCACGTAGGCCGAGAGCGCGAGGAAGGTCGCGCCGGTGGCGCCCAGCGCGGCCGTGATCGTGCCGGCACCCCCGGGCAGGGCCAGGGTGTGCGTGAGCAGCGGGCCGAGCGTGTAACCCATGAAGCCGGTGAGCGCGAACACGGCGGGCAGGGCCCAGCCGCTGTTCTGCAGCTTGTGCACCGCGAACAGCAGGCCGAAGTAACCCACCAGCGTGATCACCAGCCCGGGCGCGGGCCAGCTGCCGGCGACCGCCAGCGCGGCAATGCCGGCCGCGAACAGCATCGTCAGCGAGAGCAGGGCGTAGGTGTTGCGCAGGACCTTGGCGGCCTGCGGGCGGTCCACGCCCAGCGAGGGGCGGGACGCGATGGAAGAAGGGCGGCGAACGGTTTCCATGAGGGTTCTCCTTTCAGGGTGAACATGGGGGGCTCGAAGATAGGGCTGCGAACAGGTTTGAAAAAGCAGACAATCACGAACGATCAGTCCCAAAAAGGCGAAGCATGAACCAGGAACTCAACTACAAGCATCTCTACTACTTCTGGGTCACGGCCAAGGAGGGCGGCATGTCGCACGCCGCCGCGCGGCTGGGCATGGCGGTGCAGACCATCAGCGCGCAGGTGCGCCTGCTGGAGCAGTCGCTGGGCCACGCGCTGTTCAAGCCTGCCGGGCGCGGCCTCGCGCTCACCGACGCCGGCCAGGCCGCGCTGCAGGTGGCCGAGCAGATCTTTCACCTCGGCGAACACCTGCACACCGCCGTGCGCGACGCCACCAGCCAGAGCACCGTGCGGCTTGTGGTCGGCATCTCCGACGGCCTGGCCAAGCTCGCGGTGCGCGAGCTGCTCGCGCCCGCGCTCGAAGAGCCACGCCTGCGCCTGGTCTGCCACGAAGACGACTTCGACGACCTGCTCGCCGACCTCGCGCTGCACCGCCTCGACGTGGTGCTCTCCGACCGGCCCGCGCCCGCCAACCCCAACCTCAAGCTCTACAGCCACGCCATGGGCTCCTCGCCGCTGGGCTGGTACGCGCCCAAGGAATGGCTGGCGCAGGCGAGCGCCGATTTCCCCCACAGCCTGGCCCAGGTGCCGGTGCTGTTGCCCAGTTCACAGGCCTCGGTGCGCATGCGCATCGACCAGTGGTTCGAGCAGCAGGGCGTGGTGCCCAACGTGGTGGGCGAGTTCGAAGACAGCGCGCTGCTCGCCACCTTCGGCTCCTCGGGCATGGGTGTGTTTCCCGCGTCGGAGCGCATGCGCGAAAAGCTCTCGCAAGGCTATGGCATGCGATGGTTCGGCCCCTGCGAGGGCGTGCAGGAACACTTCTTCGCCATCGGCACCGCGCGCAAGGTGCAGCACCCGCTGGTGCAGAAGCTGCTTGCGGCGGTGTGAGACCCTCCGCCCCTCAGTCGCCACCCCCGCCTCCGCATCCACCGCAGCCGCCGCCGTCGCCACCGCCCCCGTCCGAGCCACCGCCGGATGCCCCGCAGCCGCTGCCGCCCGTGTCTTTGCCGCCCGTCTGAACCAGGGCGTCTTTCAGGGGCTGCAGGTCGGCGGCGAGCACGCCGGTGCCCAGCAACGCCAGAGCGAGCGGCATCTGCGCATCCTTGAGGCCCAGTGCATCGCGTCGTCTCAAGAGCAATCGGGCCTTGCGCACAGCAGCCAGGCCTTGCTGTGTCAGCCGGTGGGGCAGCTGCTTCCAGAAGGCGGCGAGCGACACCAGCGCCAGCATCATCAGGAAAAACAAAAAGACCACCGGGTGCCCGTGCTGCACACCGTGCGCGAAGCGAAGGCCGCCCCAGACCAGCAGGCCGAGCCACCCATAGAAATAGAGGCGGTCCTGCCATTGGTGGCGGCGCTGTTCACGCCCGGGCGCATGCACCAGGCCCCTGTCGAGCAAGGTCTGATGCAGTGCGTCCAGCTCGCGCCGTGTCTCGGACAGGCCGAGCCCCGCGCCGGGCTGCAGGCCTTGGGCGATCTGTGCGTGCAGGGTCTGCTCCAGCGGGTGGGCGTGGATGGGCGGCTGGGCGGTGGTGCGCCAGGTGCCGCTGGAGGCCTGCAGGGCCAGGTGGCTCTGTTGCACCAGCCGCGCCAAGCCGGTGTGCACGCTGCGCGCGCTGCCGCCGGCGAGGTAGGCCAGCTCCAGCGCATCCAGCGGAACGGGGCGCGCGCTGGCCCGGGGTGATCCGCTGGGCGCGCGCCACACCATCACCACACCCAGCGCCACCCATGCCGCCAGACACAGCCCGTAGATCGCAAGAAACCGCTCGCCGCTCCAGTCCGGGTGGATGGTGATGGGCACGCAGCCGCTGAAGAGCAGCGCCGGCAGGGCCAGCGGCACCATCAGCCCGCGCAGCGAGCGCGGCAGGCCGTGAGCGGGCCAGCGCGGTCTGGGCAACACCCAGTGCGTCGCCGTGTTCACCCGCCGGGCGCGGGTCGCAAATCGCGCTTCGACGCCGGGCCAGATGTCGAGCGGCGGCGCGTCACCAAACGCCTCGGTGTAGCGCAGCAGCGTGTCGGCATAGCGTTGGCGGTGAAGGCGGTGGTTGGCTGCGCCGCCCGTGTTCGGGAAGTGGTGCAGCGTGTGCCCCAGCACGTTCGGGCAGAAGTGATGGAAGTAGCGGTGGCTGTGCAGCAGGTGCGCGTGCCAGGCCTCGTCCAACGCATCGCTCGGGCAGACCTCGCCCCGGTGCCGAACCGCCAGCCAGAGAAAGCGGCGGTATTCCTCGATCACCCGCTGTGTGTGGGCTGCCGTCCAGCCGTTGTCTTGGGCCAGCCGCTGGTGCAGCGGCACCTCGCCTGGGGTGTCAGGTGACCAGTGCGCCAGCCGCTGCCAGAGCGCGTCTCTGGCGATGCCGTCGGTGGCGGTGTGGGGAAGGCTGTCTGTCATGGGGACTCCTTTCTGGTTGTTGTGTTCTGCTCCTCTTGTCCGACTTCAAGATAAGTCAGATGGGTGACGTTTGTGTGACGATGTGAGCGGGGTTCCCTTCGGGTCGGGCGCTGTGGCGGCGGGGCGACTCCCTGCCCCCGGCACAATGCGCCGATGAGCGTCCTGACCCCCGCCACCCAAGTCCCCTGGGCCGTGAGCAGCCCGTTCCGCATGCGCCCTGGCCTTGCTCGGCTCGCCTCTGCGCACGACACGCGGGATGCAGCGCCACCGCTGTTCGTGCGCGATCCGCAGGCCTCCGCCTACGCCGAGCACAAGCGCGTGTCGCTGCAACAGCACCGCGCACGTTGCCAGATCGGCGAGGCCGACCCGGCCGTGTTGCAGGCCATCGCAGCGGCCTACGAGCGGCAGACCGGCATCGTGATCGCACCCGAAGCCGATGCGCTGGCGCAGGGCCTGCAGGAAGACTTCGTGATCCTGAACGACGAACCTGAAGGCGAGGCCGTCGCACGAACAACCATGCGAACGCGCTTCCTCTCGGTGTGCTTCCCCTCCAACTGGGCGCCCGCTGAAAAGCTCGGGCTGGACTTCGCCGCCATCCACGCGCCGGTCGCCGACAACGCGCTGCTGCAGGCAGGCGGCCAGGGCATCGTCGACATGGCCTTTCGCCAGGCCAGCATGCTGCGCCACGTCTGGCTGCTCACGCCCAACGGCGACCTGGCCCAGCACCCCGAGACGCGCCGCACGCGCTGGGAAGACGCGGTGGCCCAGGCCGACTCCACGGGCCAGCGGCTGATCGATCAGGTGTTCTTCCGCGTCGAGCGCCAGACCACGCTGCCACTGCCCGCGCTGCGGCGCGGCGTGTTCTTCATCCGCGTGATGGTGTGCCCGCTCACCGAGGCGCTGGCCGTGTCACCCGGGCGCGCAGGCGAGCTGCGCGAGGCGCTGCTGTCGATGAGCGAGGCCGTGGTGGCCTATCGCGGCATGGCGGCGGTGCGCGAGCGGCTGTGCGCCGAACTCGGCGCCGTCGGGTCCTGAACCGCAGGGCACGGGCACTGGAGTCTCATGGCGGTGGCGGCCCGAGCGTGCGCAGCACGTGGGTCACGAAGCGGCTTAGCTTGGGCAGCTGGCGGCGGTCGGACGCGTACACCAGATGCACCGGCCGGGCCGGCGGCGAGCAGTGCTGCAGCACCGCCACCAGTTGGCCGCTGGCCAGGTCGTCGGCCAGCAGCACCTCGGGCTGCATCACCAGGCCGAGCCCGGCCAGCGCGGCGCCGCGCAGGCCGTCGCCGTGGTTGCAGGTCAGGCGGGCCTGCTCGGGCCATTGGAACGACTGTGAGCCTTCGTGCAGCGTCCACTCGGTGCGGCGCTGCCAGACCGAGTGGCTCAGGCAGACATGCCGAGCCAGATCGGCGGCGCTCTGAGGGGTGCCATGGCGCTGCAGGTAGGCCGGTGTGGCAGCGATCACCATGCGGTAGGGCCGCAGCGGCCGGGCGACCAGGCTTTCGTCGGCGACACGGCCGATGCGCACGGCCGCGTCAATGCCGTCACCGGCCAGATCGGCCACACCGTCCGTGAGCTGCAGGTCCACCCGCACCTTCGGGTAGCGCAACAGGAACTGCGCCACCAGCGGCGCGATGGTGTGGCTGCCCAGCGTGACCGGCGCGCTCACACGCAACAGCCCTTGCGGCGCCGCGCGGCTGCGCTCCACCGACGACTCGGCCCAGCGCACCTGCTCCAGCACTCGCTTGCAGTCTTCGTAGAACGCCGCGCCCACCTCGGTGAGGCTGTGGCGGCGCGTGCTGCGCTGGAGCAGGCGGGCGCCCAGGTGGGCTTCGAGCTGCTGGATGTGCTTGCCCACCATCACCGCCGAGATCTCCAGCCGGCTCGCCGCCGCCGCGAAGCTGCCCGCGTCCACCGCGGCGACCATCACCTCCATGCAGCGCAGCTTGTCCATGTTGATTCCTAATCAATGGTTTGTGGTGTGAGAAGAGATTGCTACTTTATGCCATGAAACATTCGGAAAACAATGGCGCCTTCTCCACTCCCACTGAACAGGAAACAGCCATGAAGATTCTTCTCATCGGTGCCAACGGCACCATCGGACAGGCCGCGGTGCAGGCCCTGGGTTCGCGCCACGAGATCGTCAGCGCCGGGCGCCACAGCGGCCAGCACCGCGCTGACCTGTCGCAACCGGACAGCCTGGTGGCCTTGCTGGACGCGGTGGGCCGGGTCGACGCGATCATCTGCACCGCCGGCAACCTGCATTTCGGCCCGCTGACCGAGATGACGGCCGAGCAGTTCAACCTCGGCCTGCAGGACAAGCTGCTCGGCCAGGTGCAGCTGGCACTGGCCGGCCACCGCTACCTGAACGATGGCGGCTCCATCACGCTGACCAGCGGTGTGGTGGGGATCGAGCCGATCCGCAACGGCGCCAATGCCACGGCGGTGAACGCGGCGATCGAGGGTTTTGTGGCCGCCGCGGCGATCGAGTTGCCGCGCGGCATCCGCATCAACGCCGTCAGCCCGACGCTGCTGACCGAATCGCTGCCCACCTACGGCCCGTTCTTCCCCGGCTTCGAAACCGTGCCGGCGCAGCGCGTGGGCCTGGCCTACCAGCGCAGCGTCGAAGGCGCGCAGACCGGCCGGGTCTACCGCGTGATGTGAACGGCCGAAAAAAAGCGACCCACGGGTCGCCTTTTTTGCCGCGGTGTTGAAACCCGCCGCCGCTCAGACCGCTTTCACCGTCGTGCTCGTGCCGTTGGTCTTCACCGACTCGATGCCCGCGTCGCGCCCCGCCGCCGCCTTGTACATCTGGCTGGTGCCGATCACCTGGTGGTTGGCGGCCTTGAGGTTGAAGTAGCAGCGGCCGTCGGACGCGTCTTTGCGGTCGTAGCGCGCGTCGGTGCCGCAGTTGGCCTGCACCGACTTGATGCCGTTCTCCGCCGAGGCCTTGGTGGCGTACTGCTCGCTGCGCAGAATCACCTCGCCGTTGCCCGCCTTCAAGACAAAGGAAAACTGACCCTTGTCGTTGGAACCCAGTTCGTAGCTGCCTGCCATGTTCGCTCCTGTTGGTGAAAGAAGAGTGCCGAAGCAGGCGGATGATAGATCGCAGGCGTGGCGCTGAACAGCCCGAGCAGCCTCTCTTCCATTGCTGTGCGTTCCTGCGCAGTGGACTCGCCGCCCGCGCGCCGCTGGGCGCGCCTCGGTCGGATCATGTGATCGGTGCGCGAGCGGAGGAGCTCGTCGATGGTGGGGCAGACCAACACAGCGGCAGCACGTCCGGAACGCGGCGCTTGCGGGAGGTCAAACCGGAAATGCTGACCATTGGCTGTCACGCCAGAAGCCCTGATGCATGCGGGCTCCGGAGATGCTTCAAAGACGACGGTGTGGGTTCGACATCCTGAAGACCCGCAACCAACACGGGCGTCCCGATCAGGCGTCGAGCAACCGGTGCAGGGCTTCCGCGCTCACGCGGTGGGAATAGCGAGACTGAATTTTCTTGCGCCCATTGAGGCGAAGGTGGTCGGCGAGTGCAGGATCTCGCAGCACCCTTTCCACGGCGTCGGCCATCTGCGCAGGAGAACGCGGTTCCGTCAGGAGACCGTCTTCCCCATCCGTGATCAGCTCGGCGGTGGCACCCGCCCGGCACATCACGACAGGCGTCGCCATGGCCATCGCCTCCATCGCCGCCACAGCGCCGGCTGCCTCGTCGTGGCTGCCCATCACATACACATGGGCAGCCTCGTACTGCGAACGGTTGGTTTCTTCTGACACCGCACCCAGCAGCTGCACGAACGATGATGCCTCGCACTTGGCGATGTGCTTTTGCACATCCAGACGGTAGCCGGTGCCGCCCCGTTCATCCTCGCCACCGATGATCAGACGGGCGTCAATTCCACGCGCCCGCAGCAGACAGACCGCATCAATGACATCTTCATGGCCCTTCACCGGATTGAGGCGACCGCAGGAATACAGGCGACAGGGGTCCCCTGGCCTCCAGGCCTGATAGGGCTGGGTTCTGTCCATGCGATCGGTATCCACACCCACCGGCGCCTGCGCGTACCTTTTGGGGAAATCAGGGCCCAGACGCTGCCGCCCTTCCTGAACAAGCATCTGCGACTGGAAAAGGCCAAACGCGGCATGGCGCCATTTGAGCCGATGCTGCCTGCCATAGGTTGAGAACGTAGGGCCCAGCATCGAGAGGCTGTAGGTAAAGTCCCCCAGGATGGAGCCCAGTGCGGCAATTTCAGCAGAGCGACCACAGCTGCCCACATGCACATGGTCCAGTCGATGAGCATGGACAAAACGCGCCAGCCGCGATGCCACCAGAAGGCACACCATCAAATTGAACCGACTGCGGGCCCCAGCGTATTCATCGTCGCCCAGCGCGGCGACCAGCGATCCCATGCGCCCTGCAGATCGGCGCAAAAGAAAAAACAGCGCCGCGATCCAGTCAAACCAATTCTTCGAGAGCAGGTAGTGCGTGTCCCGGATCGCAGATTCGGCCCACCGATGCGAAATCGTGCCCTGGGCCGGTTGGCGCGTGGAGATCAAGACGGTGTCGACGCCAAGGTCGCGCAATGCGGAAATTTCACGCCAGAAGAAGATGTGGGTCTGTGCTGGAAACTCGGAGACCAGGTAGCCGATTCTCGTTGGCCTTGTGGCGTTGGCTGATTTCTCCATGGAATTAGCGGCGCCTCCAGTAGCGCAGACGGCGTGCAACGAATTTCGAGGTCTGCAGCGGATGCCGGGCGAACATGCCAGCCAGCGCCCGAACTGCCGCAGGCAAACCCCGTTGAACCCAGACGGTATTGATGTGGCGAAACCGCTGGCCGACTTCAAACGCTTCGACATCGGCCGGCAGGGCTGTGTGGTCACGCAGGAAGCTGGCCACGTCCGGCTCGGCAACACCCTGGTTGAAGGCGTCCGTCGCGCGATAGAGGTAGTCGCGGTTCGCCAGAAACACCTGCGCCCGCATCCGACCTGGCGCCGTGGTGTTGGAGAAACCCAGGCGGTAAAGAAACACCGGCCGGTCGGTGATGACAAATCGCCCATGGCGACCGAGTCGAAGCAGGTAGTCCTGGTCCTGCATCAACGTCAGCTCGGGCTTGAAGGCCTCAGCCAGCGCTGCTTCGCGCCGAACAACCAAGCTCTGCAAATACACATGCCCATCCAGCACGGGTCTGAAAAAAGGCGGCGCTGACGCGGAAGGGGTTTCTTCCGGGCACCATTGCCAGCGGCCGAAACCGGTTCGCCATTGCCGACGACCATCGCGGTGCAGCCTGCCACTGCCGCCGACGCAGGCGATGGCTTCCGGATGCGCCCGCAACAGGTCAAACTGCCGCTCCATCTTGTCGTCGAGCCAGACGTCGTCCGCATCATTGAACGCTATCCAGTCGAATTGGGCGGCCTCCATGCCAATCTGGCGAGCGCGAGACACGCCCTGATTGGTCTCCAGCGCCACCAGCCGGATTCGAGGGTCGCCGAAACCCATGACCAGAGCACGCGAATCATCGGTCGACGCATCGTCAACCACAATGATTTCCCTGATGCAGTCCAGCGTTTGCCGCACGATGCTCTGGAGGGTTGCCGTCACCTCGGCGGCCGAGTTGTGCGTCGCCAGCACAGCCGACACTTGGAAAGCGCGATCGTTGTCGGTCATCGTGCAAAGCCTCCTCAGGATCGAATGACGTTCGCGATCCGCTCTTGCTCGTCTTCTGTCAGGTCCGGGTACATCGGCAGGCACAGCACACGGGAAGCCACACTGCGGGCGTTGGGCATTTCGGGCGCCTGGCCATGAGGCTCCGCATACATCGGGAAGTCCGAAATCAAGGGGTAGAAGTAGCGACGCGCAAACACGTTGTTTTCCCGCAGCCGGAAATACAGCTCATCGCGCGATCGATGGTGCCCGGCCCCGATCAGGATCGGCAGCGCATAGTAATTTGAGGGTGCAGCCTCAGGGGGATGAACGAAGTGCAGGCCAGGAATGTTGCCCAGCAGCTTGCGGTAGCGAAAATCTATCTGCTGTCGCTGCTCGATATAGCCATCGATGTGCTTGAGCTGAACCGTTCCAAGCGCAGCGGTCAACTCGCTCATCTTGGCATTGAAACCGGTGGACTCGACGGTCTGTTCGTCAACGATGCCATAGTTGATCAGCCGGTCGATATGTAGTTTGGCTTCGGCGCTTCGGGAAACAATGGCGCCCCCTTCAAGGGTGTTGAACACCTTGGTGGCGTGAAAGCTCAACACCGAATGGTCACCGAAACTCAGCACGCTCTGGCCCTTGTGGCGAATGCCGAAAGCGTGGGCCGCGTCGTAAATGACCCGCAGGCTGTGCCGCTTCGCAATGTCTTCGATCGCCTCGACATAACAGGGGCGCCCATAACAGTGCAAGGCCATGATGCCGGAGGTGCGCGGGGTGATGGCGGCCTCGATCCTGTTGGCGTCGATGTTCAGCGTATTGGGGTTGATGTCGACGAACACCGGTTTCAGGCCGGCCCACAGCAGTGCATGACCCGTGGCCACGAAAGAAAACGGCGTGGTGATGACCTCCCCGGTGAGATGGAGCGCTTTGGCCGCCAGCATGAGGCCCACCGTGGCATTGGTGACCAGCGAGATGTGCTCCACACCCAGGTAATGACTCAGCCCGTCGATGAACTGGGCGTGGTAGGGACCAGAGTTGGTCAAAATCCGGCTGGCCCAGATTTTCTCGATCAGCGGGAGGTACTCGCCCAGCGGCGGCAGCGTTGGGCGGGTGACAAAAAGGTTCTTCGGAGCTTCCATGAAGCGATGAGGATGGTGCTGAACAGCGATGGAGTCCCCGGCCAATCAGAGCGCCAGTATGCCAGCGGATGGTGGAACCCATGCGTTGTTTGATGCCCACGACATGCCGTGGTGTACCCCGCCCAGTGGACCGCCTGGAAGGCGTGGAGCGGCTGCCACCGCAATCGACTGGGCGAGTAGGGCACGGCACGCACGTTTGAGCTTGCGTTGGCGAGGCTGCAGGTGCCTGGCCTTGCTCGGCCGGTTCACGTCGCCGTGCCCAGGCGACCACGGGCACCGTGGTCGCCTTGGCACAGCCCCGGCGGTGTGGTTTCAGCGCAGGTGGTGCACCGCCGCCTGCCCGTAGACCGGCGTGTCCAGACCCTCGTAGCGCGCCTTCAGCTGCAGCGAGAGGAACTGCGAGTAGTGGCGGCTCTGGTGCAGGTTGCCGCCGTGGATCCACAGCTGCTTCTGGTTGGTCGGCTTCCACATGTTGCGCAGCTCGCCCTCCCACGGTCCCGGGTCTTTCGTCGTGCTCGACCCCAGCCCCCAGACCTTGCCCACGCGGTCGGCGACTTCGGGGGACACCAGGTCGGCCAGCCAGTGGTTCATCGAGCCGTAGCCGGTGGCGTAGACCAGCAGGTCGGCGGGCAGCTCGGTGCCGTCGGTCAGCGTCACGCTTTTCGGGTTGATGCGCTCGATGTTGTTGTGGCTCTTGAGCTTGATGCTGCCGTTGGCCACCAGCTCGCTCGCGCCCACGTCGATGTAGTAGCCCGAGCCGCGGCGCAGGTACTTCATGAACAGTCCCGAGCCGTCGTCACCGAAGTCGAGCATGAAGCCCGCCTTCTCCAGCCGGCCGTACAGGTCGGCGTCGCGCTTCTTCATCTCGTCGTACACCGGGATGTGGAAGCTGTGCATGATCTTGTAGGGCACGCTGGCGAACACGAGGTCGGCCTTGTGGTGGTCGATGCCGTTCTTCAGCGCCTCCTCGCTGTACAGCCCGCCAAGCGCCAGCTCCATCAGCGAATCCGACGGTGCGATGTGCGTGCTGGTGCGCTGGATCATGGTCACGTCGGCGCCGTTTTCCCACAGCGCGGCGCAGATGTCGTGGGCCGAGTTGTTGGAGCCGAGCACCACCGCCTTCTTGCCTTTGTACTGCTCGGGACCGGGGTGTTTGCTGGAGTGGTGCTGGTCGCCCTCGAAGCTCTCGGCACCCGCGATCTTGGGCACGTTGGCGTAGCCCGACACACCGAGCGCAAACACCAGCTGCTTGGGCCGCAACACCACCTCTTCACCGTCGCGGTCCACCACCACCTCCCACTCGCCCTTGGCCTCGTTGAAGGTCGCCTTCTTCGCGGTGGTCGAGCCCCAGTAGTTGATCTCCATCACCTTGGTGTACATCTCCAGCCAGTCGCCCACCTTGTCCTTGGGCGCGAACACCGGCCAGTCGTCGGGGAAGGGCATGTAGGGCAGGTGGTCGTACCAGACCGGGTCGTGCAGGCACAGCGTCTTGTAGCGGTTGCGCCAGCTGTCGCCGGCCCG
>NZ_JADMKB010000132.1 GCF_018780075.1 Hydrogenophaga sp. | reverse complement strand
AGACCAAGACCATCCTGCTGGTCGAACACAAGATGGACGTGGTGCGCGAACTCTCCGACCGCATCATCGTGCTGCACAACGGCGAACTCGTGGCCGACGGCGACCCGGCGACGGTGATTGCCTCGCCCGTGGTGCAGCAGGCCTACCTCGGCATCAACCCCGAAGAAAAAGAAGAAGAGGCCGCAGCATGAGCGAAGCACTGCTGACACTCGAAGGGGTGCATACCCACATCGGGGCGTATCACATCCTCCACGGCGTCGACCTCACCGTGCCCAAGGGGCAGCTGACCATGCTGCTGGGCCGCAACGGCGCCGGCAAGACCACCACGCTGCGCACCATCATGGGCCTGTGGCACGCCAGCCAGGGCCGCATTACGCTGGCCGGGCAGGACATCACCGCGCGCCAGACACCCGACATTGCGCACAGCGGCGTGGCCTATGTGCCCGAGAGCATGGGCATCTTCTCGGACCTCTCGGTGCGCGAGAACATGCTGCTGGCCGCGCGCGGCGCACGCACGCTGGACGACATCGACACCACGCGGCTCGAATGGATCTTCGGTCTGTTCCCGGCCATGAAGAAGTTCTGGAACCACCCGGCGGGCAAGCTCTCGGGCGGGCAGAAGCAGATGCTCGCGGTCTCGCGCGCCATCGTCGAGCCGCGCCAGCTGCTGCTGATCGACGAGCCCAGCAAGGGCCTGGCGCCCGCCATCATCCAGAACATGATCGAGGCCTTCCGCCAGCTCAAGGCGGCGCAGACCACGATCCTGCTGGTCGAGCAGAACTTCAACTTCGCGAAACAGCTGGGCGACACCGTGGCCGTGATGGACGACGGGCGCGTGGTGCACAGCGGCTCCATGGCCGAACTCGCGGCCGATGAATCGATGCAGTCGCGTTTGCTGGGCCTCTCACTCGGAGCACACCAGTGACACCCCACGTTCATCACTTCGTGTATTCACTGCCCCTCCAGGAGGGGCTGGCCTCCCTTGGGGCGGCCCGGTGGGAGGCCGTTCTATGACATCCCTGAAAGAGATGGACTGGAAGCCCATGGCCCTGGTGCCGCTGCTCGCGCTGGCCGCTTTGCCCGCCATCGGCAGCCCTTCGACCTGGCTCACGCTCACGGTGGCCGGGCTGGCCATGGGCATGATCGTCTTCATCATCGCCTCGGGCCTGACGCTGGTGTTCGGCCTGATGGACGTGCTGAACTTCGGCCACGGCGTGTTCATCGCGCTCGGCGCCTTCGTCGCGACCACGGTGCTGGGCAGCATGAGCGCCTACACGACGGCCGACAGCCTGTGGCTGAACCTGATGGCTATCCTGCCCGCCATGCTCGTGGCCATGGCGGTGGCGGGTGCGCTGGGCCTGGTGTTCGAGCGCTTCATCATCCGCCCGGTCTACGGCATGCACCTCAAGCAGATCCTGATCACCATGGGCGGCATGATCATCGGCGAGGAGATGATCAAGGTGGTGTGGGGGCCCGAGCAGATCGCGCTGCCGCTGCCCGAGAGCCTGCGTGGCTCGTTCATCTTCGGCGACGCCGCGGTGGAGAAGTACCGCCTGCTCGCGGTGCTGGTGGGCGCGGCCGTGTTCGCGGCCATGGTCTGGACGCTGAACCGCACCAAGGTCGGCCTGCTGGTGCGCGCCGGCGTGCAGGACCGCGAGATGGTCGAGTCGCTCGGCTACCGCATCCGCCAGCTCTTCATCGGCGTGTTCGTGGTGGGCAGCGCGCTGGCCGGCCTGGGCGGCGTGATGTGGGGCCTGTACCAGCAGAGCGTCATGCCGCAGATGGGCGCGCAGGTCAACGTGCTGATCTTCATCGTCATCATCATCGGCGGCCTGGGCTCCACGCTGGGCGCGCTGATCGGCGCGCTGCTGGTGGGCCTGATGGCCAACTACACCGGCTTCCTGGTGCCCAAGGTGGCGCTGTTTTCCAACATCGCACTGATGGTGGCGATTCTGCTCTGGCGTCCGCAAGGCGTCTACCCGGTGACCAGCCGCTGAAGGCCTGACCATGCTGCAAAGACTCCTCTCCAAAGACCTGCCCCGCAGCCCCTGGCTGGCGGCCTTGCTGGTGATCCTGTTCCTGGGCCTGGCGTTCGCGCCGTTCCTGTTCCCGGGCGTGAAGGCGCTCAACGTCGCGGCCAAGATCCTGATCTTCGTCGCGCTGGTGGCGAGCTTCGACCTGCTGCTGGGCTACACCGGCATCGTGAGCTTCGCGCACACCATGTTCTTCGGCATCGGCGCCTACGGGGTGGCGATCGCGCTGAGTTCGGTGGAGGAGGCCTCGTGGGGCGCGCTGCTGCTGGGGGTGCTGGGGGCGCTGGTGGTCTCCAGCGTGCTCTCGCTGCTGATCGGGCTGTTCTCGTTGCGGGTGCGCGCGATCTTCTTCGCCATGATCACGCTGGCCGTGGCCTCGGCCTTCCTCACGCTGGCCTCGCAGCTGTCGGACTTCACGGGCGGCGAAGACGGGTTGACATTCAGCGTGCCCGAGCTGCTGACGCCCGGCTTCGAGCTGAGCGAAGAACCGCTGGTCACGCCCTTCGGCGAGGTCAACCTCAACGGCAAGCTGCTCACCTACTACCTGATCTTCGCCAGCGTCTGCGCCATCTTTCTCACCATCCTGCGCATCGTGAACTCGCCCTTCGGCCGCGTGCTGCAAGCGATCCGCGAGAACGACTTTCGCGCCGAGGCACTGGGCTACCGCACGGTGATCTACCGCACCCTGTCCAACGTGCTCTCGGCCCTGTTCGCCACGCTGGCCGGCTGCCTGCTCGCGATCTGGCTGCGCTACAACGGGCCGGACACCTCGCTGTCGTTCGAGATCATGCTGGACATCCTCCTGATCGTCGTGATCGGTGGCATGGGCACGTTGTACGGTGCGCTCATCGGCAGCGTGCTCTTCGTGCTGGCGCAGAGCTACCTGCAGGACCTGCTGCGTCTGGCCGGCGAAGCGACCGAGGGCATTCCGCTGCTGCCCGCGCTGCTCACGCCCGACCGCTGGCTGCTCTGGCTGGGGGTGCTGTTTGTGCTGTCCGTCTATTACTTCCCGACCGGCATCGTTGGCAAGCTGCGCGAGCGCGCGGTGCTCGGAAAACTCAAGGGGCTGAAATGAACGCCGTTGCCACCCATGCGCCCCAATCGCGCTATCTCACCTGCGAAGGCCGCGAGATCCATTTCATGGACTGGGCGCCGGCACCGGGCACACCGGACCACGGCACGGTGATCGCCTGGCACGGCCTGGCACGCACCGGGCGCGACATGGACGCCCTGGCCGCGCACCTGAGTGCCTTGGGTTACCGCGTGATTTGCCCCGACACCATCGGGCGCGGCCTCTCGCAATGGAGCCCCGAGCCCAAGACCGAGTACTGCCTGGCCTTCTACGCGAAGCTGGCGCGTTCGCTGGTGAACCAGCTCGGGCTGGAGCGCTTCCACTGGGTCGGCACCTCGATGGGCGGCGCCATCGGCATGGTGTGTGCCGACGGCCTGCTGCGCGGGCGCATCCAGCGCCTGGTGCTCAACGACAACGGCCCCCAGCTGGCCGAGGCGGCCATTCAGCGCATCCGCAGCTACGCCGGCAACCCGGCGAGTTTTGCCACCGTGGGCGAACTTGAGCGGTACTTCCGCACCGTCTACAAGCCCTACGGCCATCTCACCGACGCGCAGTGGACGCTGCTGACCGAGAGCTCGGTGCGCCGCCTGCCGGACGGCCGCGTCACGCCCCACTACGACCCGGCGATGGTGATGCAGTTCACTGAGCACCCGGGCGACTACGACCGCTGGCCCGAGTACGACCGCATCGACGTGCCGGTGCTGTGCCTGCGTGGCGCGGAGTCCGACCTGCTGCTGGCCGACACCGCCGAGCAGATGCGCGACCGCGGACCGCGTGCGCTGGTGGTGACGATTGCGGGCTGCGGCCATGCGCCGGCGCTCAATGTGCCCGAACAGCTGCAGTTGGTCAGCCGGTTTCTGGCGGGGCAGTGAGGTCCGGAAATGACGCTGGCACTACCTCCGTGTGAAGCGTGGGTGGCTAAGGCTCGCTTGACCTGTTCCTTGTCGATTCAGATCTTCGCAAACGTGCGCCATGTTCCAATCGGGCAAAAGTGGGTTTTCAGTTCAGAGACATTCGCGCAAAGGCGGCCACAGACACAGGCAACCGCGCCCACTCCCAGATGCTTCTAGCTCACAAGAATCGGGACATGACTGAACACTACGCGCCCGCCCGCCTTGGAGCTAGCGTCAGGCCGCTTCGGTAGGGAATGTGTACTCCCGAGAAAAGCACCACGGCGAGTACTTTTGCAAACTCAACAGAAGCTCATGGGCGATTGTTCGAATGCAAGAATATTGAGGTGAGGACAGCCATGTCGAAGCTTGGTCCTCCCGCAATAAACGCCAGCCGAGAAATTCGCCAGATCGGAACCGTGCGTAAATTTCGGTGAAACCGGGGTCCACATGGGCTCCTCCATCCATGTCGGTCACTGCTCGAACGATATCCATCCTCGACATCGTTCTTTTGTCTTGCGCTTTTGCTACGGGCCGCGTCCACCATTCCGGAAACGGAACTCTCTTGGGCATAGACCACGGGGGGTGCAGTACTGGTAGAAACCGAGAGTCCGTCGCCCCGATCCGCATTGAAACCAAATTGCATTCAGAAAGAATGTTGTGAGGATTCAATGGTGGCGCCATCGAGAAGTACCTTCCACTCCTAAGGCCAAGCTGATGAAGAATCGAATGGGAGCTCGGACTCTGGTGCAGGAGAACTCGTACCGAGGTTGCCATTGGCTTCGCAAACGCACTCTCCCCTCGGTCCACATGTTCGCAATAGCCAAGCAATAAATCGACCTGCTCAATCAGTGCAGCACGCAAGTCCGCCTGACTACGTTTCACCTTCGCGTTGTTCTTCAACATAAAGTCCTCCGACGAAGCGATTGTAGAAATGCGGAACCAGACGTAGAAACGCCCTAGAACCTTGAACGGACGCTGGGGCACATAAAGGCTGGTGGCATGGGACCGATCGAACCACCGACACACGGATCTTCAGTCCTTCGCTCCCCGAGCCAGCGCGCGCTCGCGGCTGGCCTGGAGCTGCATCGGGTCGTCGGCCTGCTTCGTGGGCCAGCCTTGCAGGTGCTGCTCGGTCAGGTGGGTGAGGGCGCGGATCCAGTCGGGGCTGTCGTTGAGGCAGTCGATGTAGTTGAACCGCTCGCCCCCCGCGTGCAGATACGCCTCCTGCGCCTCCATGCGGATTTCTTCCAGCGTCTCCAGGCAGTCGCTGGTGAAGCCTGGGCAGACCACGTCCACGCTCTTGATCCCCTTCTGCGCCATGGTGATCAGGGTCGGCTCGGTGTAGGGCTCCAGCCACTTGGCCTTGCCGAAGCGCGACTGGAAGGTCACGGTGTAGCGGTCTTTGCTCAGGCCCAGTTTCTCGGCCAGCATGCGCGCCGTTTTCAGGCACTCGCAGTGGTACGGGTCGCCCAGCAGCAGGGTGCGTTCGGGCACGCCGTGAAAGCTCATCACCAGGTGCTCGGCCTGGCCGTTGTGCATCCAGTGCGCGCGCACCTTGCGGTGCAGCGCGTCGATGTAGCCCAGGTCGTCGTGGTAGCGGTTGATGAAACGGAGCTCGGGCAGGTGGCGGATTTTCAGGCCCCAGTTCGCCACCGCGTCGAACACGCTGGCCGTGGTGGTGCCGCTGTACTGCGGGTAGGCCGACAGGATGAGCACGCGGGTCACGCCGTCTGCCTTGAGTTCATCGAGCACCGAGGGGATCGACGGGTTGCCGTAGCGCATGGCGTAGCGCACCGTGACCTGGTGGCCGCGCTCGCCCAGGTAGCCGCGCAGCAGCGTGGCCTGCTTCTCCGTCCAGACCTTGAGCGGTGAACCCTCGGGCGTCCAGATGCTGGCGTACTTGGCGGCCGACTTCTTGGGCCGCACCCGCAGGATGATGCCGTGCAGGATCAGCATCCACACGGCCCTGGGGATCTCGACCACGCGGGCGTCGCCCAGAAACTCGGCGAGGTAGCGGCGCAGCGCGGGCGCGGTGGGTTCGTCAGGAGTGCCCAGATTGCACAGCACCACGGCCGTGCGCGGCGCCTGGCCATGGGAGAAAGCGGGTTCGGGTTGAAAGGGCATGCGCTATTCTCACGCAGACATGACAACCTCCCCATCCGGGCAGCGAGAACCTGCCGAATCCCCCGCCACCGGTGTGGTCGCAGACCAGGGGCTGGACCTGTCCCGCATCCGCGCCATCACGATCGATCTGGACGACACGCTCTGGCCGATCTGGCCGACGATTGCCCGCGCCGAAGCGGTGCTGCAGGCCTGGCTGGACACGCACGCGCCGACCGCTGCCGCGCTGTGCCGCGACAAGGGCGTCTTGCGCGAGGTGCGCAACCAGATGAACACCGAGCGGCCCGACCTCGCGCACGACCTGAGCGCCCTTCGCCGCGAGTCCATCCGCCTGGTGCTGCAGCGCGCGGGCGACGACCCGGCGCTGGCCGAGCCGGCCTTCGAGGCCTTCTTCGCCGAGCGCCAGCGTGTCGATCTGTTCGACGACGCCTTGCCCGCGCTCGAGTTTCTCAGCGGCCGCTTCCCGGTGGTGGCGCTGTCCAACGGCAATGCCGACGTGCACCGCGTGGGCATCGGGGCGCATTTCCGGGCATCGATCGGCGCGCGCGAGTTCGGCGTCGGCAAACCCGACCCACGCATCTTTCACGCGGCGGCCGAAGCCGCGGGCGTGGAGGCATCGCAGGTGCTGCACATCGGCGACGACGCGCACCTCGACGGTGTGGGCGCGCTCAACGCCGGCATGCAGCTGGCCTGGGTCAACCGCTCGGCCCACGCCTGGGAACACGCGCCCCTGGCACCACACATCACCGTGAGCGAACTGCTCGCGCTGTGCCGCGCGCTGGGTTGAAACTGGCTTCCGCGATGCCCATCACCATCCACGGCCTGGCGGCCTCGCGCGCCATCCGTCCGCTGTGGGCCGCGAGCGAGCTGGGGCTGACCTTCACCCATGTGCCCATGCCCTACCTGGGCGGCGCCACACGCACCCCCGGGTTTCTGGCGCTCAACCCCAATGGCCACATCCCGGTGCTGGTGGATGCCCGGCCCGAGGGCGAGGTGGTGGTGTGGGAAAGCATGGCTTGCGCGCTGTACCTCGCGCGCCATCACGGGCAACCCGACGGGCTGGGCATCACGCCGGCCACCCCACGCGAAGACGCCGAGGCGCTGCGCTGGGGCTTCTGGGCTGTGACCGAGTGCGAGGCCGACGCGCTGACCGTGCTCATGCACCGCGAGGCCATGCCGGTCGAACGCCGCAGGCCCGAGCTGGCCAGCGCCGCCGAAAAGCGGCTGGCGGTGCGCCTGCGTGTGCTGGAACAGCACCTGGCGGCGCAGCGGGCGGCGGGTTCGCTTTACCTGGCGGCCGAGCGCTTCACCGTGGCCGCCTGTGTGTGGCCAGCGTGCTGAACTGGGTGCGGCCGGCGCGCGAACTGATGGTGACCCACCCGCTGACGCAGGACTGGATCGCCCGCTGCACCGAGCGACCGGCCCACGAGGCCGCCAAGGCGCTGGGCGGCTGACGGCGGCCCGCGGTCCGGGCACCCGGTGTCATGGCGCCAGCGCGCCACCCCGAGGCATGAGGGGGTGATGCGCAGCGGCGCGGGAGCTGCTTAGCTGCTGGCGGCTTGCGCGGCGGCCAGGCCGCTGCGCACCGCGCCCTCCAGCGTGGCCGGGTAGGGCCCATCCACAAAGTCGCCCGCGGCCCACAGGCCGGGCGCGATCTGCGCGGCGGGGCGCACCAGGCCCGGCGTGCAGGCGAAGGTGGCGCGTTTGTCCACCACCGTCTGGATCGGCCGAAGGTCGCTCAGCCCGAGTTGATCCGCCGCCTGCCGCAGCACGCGCGCCTGCAGCGCCTCGCGCTCACCCTCGCTCGCGCTGACCACGAAGGCCAGCACGCCCTGCATCGACGGGTCGTCCGGGCGCAGCTGCCCGCGGTCAAAGGCGAACTGCGCGGGCGCCGACAGCGGGTCGGGCTGGGCGCGCAGGGCGAGCATGGGCGCGCGCAGGCGCACGCCCGGCGCCCACGCATAGACGGTGGTGATGGCGGTGAACGCCAGCGAGGCGGTGGTGTGCGCCCAGCCCGACAGGGCTTGCGCGAGCGCCGTGTCGCCCGCGTCGAGCGCCACCGGGGCGGCAGCGTTCATGGCCTGCGCCGCAGGGCTGGCCGCCGTGGCCCAGATCACCCGGTCGAAGTCCTCCTGCCAGCCGTCTCCCGCCAACCGCCAGCCTGGGGGCCGGGCGCTGATCGAATGCACCCGCGCGGCCAGGCGCACGCGCGCGTGGGTGCCGTGGGTGCGCGCCAGCCAGCGGGCCGCTGCCTCGGGAAACAGCGCCCCCAGGTCGTCGCGTGGCAGCAGCAGGCTGGACGCACCCCAGCGCCCGAAACCCCGGCCGAACAGCGCGTCGCGCATCACGCGCAGGAACACCTGGGCGCTCGCTGCCGCCGCCGGCAGGTTGAGCGCCGACACGCACAGAGGCTCGATCAGTTCGTCCATGACACGGCCGGGCAGGGATTGGCACAGCGCGCCCACGGTCAGCGATGGGTCGCAGGCAAAGCCTGAGCGTTGCCAGCCCAGCGAGGCACGGACCAGCGCGAACCGCTCGCTCCAGCGCCAGCCGCGCGCCGTGGCGATGGCCGCGACGGCGTCAAGCGGCGCGGGCCAGCGCGCGGCCCAGCCGGGCGTCTGCAGACCGAGCCCGTCGGGGTAGGGCATGGCCAGGGGCAGGCCCAGCAGCAGGTGCTCGGGGTCCAGCCCCACGCGCTGCATGAGCGAGAGCGATTCGGTGTAGGCGCCGATCAGGATGTGCTGCCCGTTGTCCAGGGTCAGCGGCGTGCCATCGGGGCGCTCGGCGCTCAGGGCGCGGGCCCGGCCACCCAGCATCCGGGTGGCTTCAAAGACGGTGACGTCCGCGCCGGCCCCCGCCGCCGCCACCGCTGCCGCCATGCCCGCCCAGCCGCCCCCGACGATCGCGATGTTCATGCGACCGACACCACGCAACCGCGGAGTGTGGGGGCCACCGGGCCAGCCGCCTGGCCGCCCCAGGCCGGATCAGCCCCCCTTGGGAGGGGCAACGACCCGCGCAGCGGCGGAACCCTGGGTTCCCGCCGTTGGCGGGAGCATGCTTGGGGGGCAACCCTCACAACCGCCCCAGCGCCTGCACCTTCCACGCCAGCCAGAACTTGCGCAGCGGGGTGAGGCTCACGCGCTGGGTGAGCACGGGCAGCGGGTCGGCGGCGATTTCCCGCAGCAGGGTGCGGTAGATGTTGGCCATCATCAGGCCCGGCTTCTGTGCGCGCCGGTCGGCCTCGGGCAGCAGGGCCAGGGCCTCGTCGTAGGTGTTCAGCGCGCGTTCGCACTGGAAGCGCATCAGCGCCAGGAAGCGCTGGTGGAAGTCGGCGGTGTCCATGCCCGGCGCTGCGCCACGCTTGATCAGTTCGTGCGCCTTCACGTCGAAGCGCTGCAGCTCGTTGACCGGCAGGTAGATGCGGCCACGCGCGGCGTCTTCGCCCACGTCGCGGACGATGTTGGTGAGCTGGAATGCCAGGCCCAGGCGGTGGGCGTAGTCGGTGGTCTGCGGCTGGGTCTGACCGAAGATGCGCGCGGCCACCTCGCCCACCACACCGGCCACCAGGTGGCAGTACTGCTGCAGGTTGGGGAAGTCGAGGTAGCGGCTCTGGTCCAGGTCCATCTGGCAACCGTCGATCACGGCCAGCAGGTGGCGCGCCTCGATGCCGAAGCGGGCGGTGTGCGGCATCAGTGCTTGCATCACCGGGTGGTTCCCTTCGCCGGCAAAGGCCTGCGCCACCTCGTGGCGCCACCAGGCCAGTTTGGTCTGCGCGACCCCGAGGTCGCTGATTTCGTCGACCACGTCGTCCACCTCGCGGCAGAACGCATAGAACGCCGTGATCGCGGCGCGGCGCTCGGCAGGCAGGAACAGGAAGGCGTAATAGAAGCTGCTGCCGGAGGCGGCGGCTTTTTGCTGGACGTAGTCTTGTGGATTCATGGACTCAGGCGGGGTTGCCTGAGTGTAAACAGCCGTTTCACCGCTGCCCGCTGCCCGCTGCCGGCAGAGGTCAGGGTTGGGTCAGGTCAGGTCGTTTGTGAAGACTTCGCGGTGGCTGCGGCTGAGTTCCGCGTGCCAGCGGTCGATGCGCCGCAGGTGTCCGCCGGTCTCGAGCTGGCGCAAGGTGCGGGCCACCGATTCGCGCGTGGTGTTCAGCACCGCCGCGAGCGCCACATGGCTGGGCAGGCGCACCGCGCTGGCGCCCTGCGCTTCGCCCAGCAGCACCAGCGAAGCCACCAGTTGCCGGGGCAGGCCGCGCAGGCGCACGACCTGGCTCCAGTCCGCCAGCCGCGCGAAGGTGTGGGCCATGCCAGTGTGCAGCGTGTTCAGGAACACCGGGTCCTGCAACAGCGATTCGCCCAGCGAGGCGACGGGCAATTCACATGCCCGTCCGCTGGACAAGGCCAGGGCGCCGACCTGGGTGGGCTGATCGAGCAGGCGCCACTGGCCAAGCAAGTGACCCCGGCCCACGATGGCCACCGGGCGCGCCACGCCGTCGATCCCCTCTCGGGTGAGCATCACGGTGCCGAGCTTGATGGTGCGGACCACCTCGGTGGCCGCGCCCTCGGCCTGCAGGGTGTCGCCTTTGTGGAATTCGACCTCGCTGATCCAGGGATCCAGGCGCACCTGACGTGCGCGCGGCAAACCGCCGATCAGGCAGTTCAGGCGGGCCGCGCACACCAGACAGCGGGCGGAGGGTGGGGTGCTGGGGGCCGGGGTTTGGGTCATGCGGGCGTGGTCGTGGGCATCGCGGGGTGCGGGGATCGCGCCTGGGTCGGGGTGGCTCGACGGCCGGGAAGCGCCCGGCTGTTCCTGATGTATCGGCCACTGTGCGTGTGATTGAAGGCCCGGTGGCGTGTCATCCATCACGGGGACGGGCTCGGACGCACGGGGCAGGCCCGCTCCGGCGTCGGCGGGCGGCTGCGTTCAGGGTCTGTTCGGTGGGTGTCCATCCCGGAGGTATGCCGCAGACCCGGGGCACTGTGGGCCGGAAAATGTGATGCCCGTCACATTGGGTGTTGAAAATGCCACGGACGGTGGCGCGCGGGGTGGCACACGAAGGTTTGCGTGCCGTCAGGCGTTAGTGTTGCGTCTCTGGGTGTGAGGCCCAGCGTTTCGCCACCTTTTCATTGACCCATGACGTCCCACCGCGACTCCCCCCACCCGCTGGCCTTGCGTTCCGTTGCGATGGAAACCGATTCGGGTTCGGGGCCGTCACACGCCGTGCCGGCGGCGCTGGCGGCGCGGCTCGATTCGGCCGAGCAGACGCTGCGCGACATCGCACACGCCCTGGCCCACGACCTGCGGACCTCCTTGCGGCATGTCGTCAGCTACGCGCAGTTGCTGGGCGACCCCGCCTACGCCGACAAGCCCGAGGCGGCCGCGCGCATCTCGCACAAGGTGCTCGACTCCGGCCGCCGGCTCCAGCGGCTGATGGAGTCCATGGCCGCGCTGGCCCGGCTGCAGGTGGCCGACGTGCAGCTGGAAACGGTGGACACCGCCGAGCTGCTGCGCGGTGTGATCAAGGAACTGGACGAGCGCGCCGGTGGTTCGCGTGTGGCGTGTGTGCTGGCGGCCGATCTGCCACCCGCCGTGGCCGACGCGGGTTTGCTGCGGCGTGTCTGGCAGGAACTGCTGGACAACGCCTGGCGCCACGCGCGCAGCCATGTGTCGCCGCGCATCGAGGTGACTTACGAGGCGGTGCCGGGCGGACACGCCTACTTTGTGCACGACAACGGGCTGGGCTTCGAGCCTGAAAAAGCGGCCGAGCTGTTCGGCCTGTTCCAGCGCGCACGGGGTGCGCCCGATCCGGGCTTGGGGTTGGGCCTGGCCATGGTGCGGCGCATCGTCGAATGCCACGGCGGCCGGGTCTGGGCCACGGCCCGCCCGGGCGAAGGCGCCCGCTTTGGTTTCAGCCTGCCCGATCGCGCGGGCTGAGGCCCATCCCGAACGCGGCGCGCCACAGCAGCAGCGGCAGGTCCGCCTTGCCCAGCGTGGGGCGCGTCTGCCAGCTGCGGTGGTGGAGGACGCCGATCTTGTCGAGGATGCGCAGACCCCCTTGCACGACCAGCCGCAGTTCCCATCCGGCGCGCCCGGGAAGGCTCAGCGCCAGCGGGGCGCCCCGGTTCATGAGCGTGCGTGCCTGGCCGCACAGTTCGATCACCAGCGCCTCGCAGCGGGCCGTGCGCTCGGCATCGATGGGGCCGGAGAAATCGGCCAGCTGCAATCCGTGGCGCTTCAGCGCGTCGGCCGGCAGGTAGTTGCGCTGGCGCGGCAGGTCCACGCTGATGTCCTGCCAGAAGTTGATGAGCTGCAAGGCACTGCAAATGGCGTCGCTCTGCTGGAGCGAGGCCCCGTCGTGGATGCCATACAGGTGCAGCAGCAAGCGCCCCACCGGGTTGGCCGACAGCCTGCAATAGGCCAGCAGCTCGGTCTCGTCGGCGTAGCGGTGGCCGACGGCGGTGTGGCGCACATCTTGCTCGAACGCGCTGATCAGGTCGTGCAGCAGGTGGCCGGGCAGGTGGTGTTGCTGGATGGCCCGGGCCAGCGGGTGGAAGACATGTTCCCAGGGCGTGTCCTGCCCGGCGGGGAGGCGGTCGCTCAGCGCGTGCGTCAGGGCCAGCCGGTAGCTGGCCAGTTCGGCCAGGCGCTGCCCGGGCGAGGCGTCGCCTTCGTCGGCGATGTCGTCGGCCGTGCGGGCAAAGTGGTAGATCGCCATGACCGCGGGGCGCAGGGCCGGCGGGCACAGCAACGAGGCCACCGGAAAGTTTTCGTAGTGGCCCACCCCCGCCGACAGGGGCGCCAGGGCGTCGGCGGTGGCTGGAGAGGGAGGGGCGGGCGGGGTCATTCGGGCAGGGCTTCGGTGGTTGCAGGGTTTGTCAGTGAACGGCGCTGGCTGTCGTCGGCGTCGGGCAGAGTGGCCCGCCGTTGAACGGGTGCACATCCGCGAAGATTGCACTACAATTTTGATTACTAACCGGTCAGTCATTAACGTGGCCGCCCGGTTTTCTTCCGATTTTCGGCGCAAACCGCGGTGGTGGGCGCCGCCATCAGCCGACCGACACCATGAACATCCGCCTGCTCATCCTTGTTTCGACGGCCGCCCTGTTGCTGGCCGCGTGTTCCAAGCCCGAGGCGCCGCAAGAGCCGATCCGTGCGGTCAAGCTGCTCAAGGTCAGCAGTGGCGCGGTGAGCGGGCAGAGCGAGTACGCGGGCGAGGTCAAGGCGCGCACCGAGTCGCGCCTGGGGTTCCGGGTGGGCGGCAAGGTGACCCAGCGCCCGGCAGAGGTGGGGCAGCGGGTGGTTGCGGGCCAGTTGCTGGCGCAGCTCGATGCGCAGGACCTCGCCCTGTCCAGCCAGGCGGCGCAGGCACAGGTCAGCGCGGCGCAGACGCAGCGCGACCTGGCCGCGGCCGACCTGAAGCGGTACATGGATCTGAAGAACCAGGGCTTTGTGAGCGGCGCCGAGATCGAACGCCGACAGGCCACCCTGCAGGCGGCGGACGCGAGCCTGCGGCAGGCCCGCGCCCAAGGCTCGGTGCAAGGCAACCAGGCGGGCTATGCGCGGCTGCTGGCCGATGGCGCCGGCGTGGTGCTGTCGGTGGAGGCCGAAGTGGGGCAGGTGGTCGCCGCCGGCACGCCGGTCGTGCGCCTGGCCAGGGACGGTGCACGCGATGTGGTCATTGCCGTGCCCGAGGACAAGCTGGCCCAGGTGCGCATCGGGCAGGTGGCTCAGGTGCGGCTGTGGGGCCACGGGATGCCCGGGCAGGCACCGCTGGAGGGCACCGTTCGCGAGGTCGCGGCCAGTGCCGACCCGGTCACCCGCACCTTCCAGGTCAAGCTGGCCCTGCCGGCGGGCGCGAGTGCGCCGCTGGGCGCCACCGCCACGGTGTCGCTGTCGGCGACCGGCGGCGTGGCGGTGGCCGCCATCAAGCTGCCCACCAGCGCCCTGATGCGTGCGCCCGGTGGCACGAAAGGCGAGACCGCCGTGTGGGTCTTTGAACCCGCGAGCCACACGGTGGCCTTGCGCCCGGTGGTCGTCAGCGGTGCCGATGGCAATCACCTCTTGATCGCGACGGGTCTGAAGGACGGCGAGGAGGTGGTCGCGGCGGGTGTGCATGTGTTGTCGCCAGGCCAGAAGGTCACGCGCTTCGCGGCTTCCGCCACCGAGTGAGGCCGCACATGCATCCGCAAACCAACAGCGCCCATCCCGAAGAGACGTCCTGGGTGTCGCGATTCAATCTTTCGCAATGGGCCCTGGACCACCAGGCCTTCACGCGTTACCTGATGATCGTGCTGATGCTGCTGGGCGTGGCGGCGTATTTCCAGCTCGGCCAGGACGAAGACCCGCCGTTCACCTTCCGCGCCATGGTGGTTCGCGCCTACTGGCCGGGCGCCACGGCACAAGAAGTGGCCGAACAGGTGGCCGACCGCCTGGAGAAGACGCTGCAGGAGGTGCCTTACGCCGACAAGATCCGCAGCTACTCCAAGCCGGGCGAGACGCTGATCCTGTTTCAGGTCAAGGACAACGCGCCAGCGGCCGAGGTCCAGCAGACCTGGTACGCCGTGCGCAAGAAAATCGGCGACATGCGGGCGACGCTGCCGCAGGGCGTGGTCGGACCGTTCTTCAACGACGAGTTCGGCGATGTGTACGGCGTCATCTACGCGCTGCAGGGCGACGGTTTTTCGCCTGCCGACAAGAAGCAGGTGGCCGACACCGTGCGCCAGCGGCTGCTGCGGGTGAAGGACGTGAACAAGGTCGAGCTGTTCGGTGTGCAGGACGAGAAGCTGTACATCGAGATTTCCCACCAGCGCCTGGCCACCCTGGGTCTGGACATGCAGCAGGTGCTGGCCGCACTGGGCCAGCAGAACGTGCTGGAGTCGGCCGGCGCGGTGCAGGCGCCGCACGACGTGGTGCAGGTGCGCGTGGGCGGGGCGTTCAACTCGGTCGAACAACTGCGTGCGATGCCGGTGCGCGCCGCCAACGGCACCCAGCTGCGCCTCGGCGACTTCGCCGACATCCGGCTGGGCTATGTCGATCCCGAGCAGGTCAAGGTGCGCCACAACGGCAAGGACAGCGTGGCCCTGGGCATCTCCATGGCCAAAGGCGGCGACATCATCGCCCTGGGCGAGGCGCTGAAGACGGCCGTGACCGACATCGAACGGCAGTTGCCGGCCGGCATGCAGCTGGTGCAGGTGCAGGACCAGCCCAGCGCGGTGACCCGGTCGGTGAACGAGTTCGTGAAGGTGTTGATCGAGGCCGTGCTGATCGTGCTGGCGGTCAGCTTCCTGAGCCTGGGCCTGCACCGGCGCGAGGGCGGAACCGGATGGCGCCGCTACCGGCTCGACGCGCGCCCGGGCCTGGTCGTGCTGATCACGATTCCCCTGGTGCTCTCGATCACGTTTCTGGCCATGCGGTACTGGGGCATCGGCCTGCACAAGATCTCGCTGGGCTCGCTGATCATCGCGCTGGGCCTGCTGGTGGACGACGCGATCATTGCGGTGGAGATGATGGTGCGCAAGCTGGAAGAGGGCTACTCGATGATGAAGGCCGCAACCTTCACCTGGGACGCCACCGCCATGCCGATGCTCACCGGCACCTTGATCACCGCCGCGGGCTTCCTGCCCATCGGCATGGCGAACTCGACCGTAGGCGAGTACACCTTCGCCATCTTCGCGGTCACCGTGATCGCGCTGGTGCTGTCGTGGATCGTCGCCGTGATGTTCGTGCCCTATCTCGGCGTGAAGCTGCTGAAGGTGAAGCCCCATGTCGGCCCCGCCCACGAGGTGTTCGACGGGCCGTTTTACGTGCGTTTCCGGGTGCTGGTGAACTGGTGCGTGCAACACCGCTGGATCACCATCGGCCTGACCATCGCCACCTTCGTGCTGGGCATCGTCGGCATGGGCAAGGTGCAGCAGCAGTTTTTCCCCGATTCGAGCCGCCCCGAGATCATGGTCGATCTCTGGCTGCCCGAAGGCGCGAGCCTGACGGCCAACGACGCGATCACGCGCCGCGTCGAGGCGCGCATGGCGAAGGAGCCGGGGGTGAGCAGCGTGAGCACCTGGGTGGGCTCGGGCGTGCCGCGCTTCTATCTGCCGCTGGACCAGGTGTTCCCGCAGAGCAACGTGTCGCAGCTGATCGTGTTGCCCAAGGACCTGGAAGCCCGTGAGCGCATCCGCAAGGCCCTCCCCGCTTTGCTGGCGACCGAGTTTCCCGAGGTCCGGGGTCGCGTGAAGCTGCTGCCCAACGGGCCTCCGGTGCCGTACCCGGTGCAGTTCCGCGTGGTCGGCACGGACCCCGCGGTGTTGCGCAGCCTGGCCGACGAGGTGAAGGCTGTCCTGCGCGAGAGCCCGAACATGCGCGGCGTGAACGACAACTGGAACGAGTCGGTCAAGGTGCTTCGCCTGGACGTGGACCAGACCAAGGCGCGTGCGCTGGGTGTGTCGAGCCAGTCGATTGCACAGGCCGCCCGCACCATCCTGAGCGGCAGCACCGTCGGGCAGTACCGCGACGGCGACAAACTGATCGACATCGTGCTGCGTCAGCCTTTGTCCGAGCGCGACGCCCTCTCCAGCCTGGCCAACGCCTACCTGCCCACGGCGAGCGGCAAGAGCATTCCGCTGTCGCAGATCGCGCGGCCGGTGTTCGACTGGGAGCCGGGCGTGATCTGGCGAGAAAATCGCGACTTCGCCATCACCGTGCAGGGGGATGTGGTCGAGGGGCTTCAGGGCGCGACCGTCACGGCCGAGCTGCTGTCGGCGCTGCAAAAGATCGAGGCGGGGTGGACCGAACGCGGGCTGGGCGCTTACCGAGTGCAGGTCGCGGGCGCGGTGGAAGAGAGCAGCAAAGGCTCATCGTCCATCGCGGCGGGTGTTCCGCTGATGCTGTTCATCACCTTCACCCTGCTGATGCTGCAGTTGCAGAGCTTCAGCCGCTCGTTGCTGGTGTTCCTGACCGGCCCGCTGGGCATGGCCGGTGTGGCGGGCGCGTTGCTCCTGCTGAACCGTCCGTTCGGCTTTGTGGCGCTGCTCGGCGTGATCGCGCTCATGGGCATGATCCAGCGCAACTCGGTGATCCTCATTGACCAGATCGAGCAGGACCGCGCCCGAGGCGTGCCGGCCTGGGACGCGGTCGTCGAGGCGGCGGTGCGCCGCATGCGCCCCATCGTGCTGACGGCCGCCGCCGCCGTGCTGGCCATGATCCCGCTCTCGCGCAGCGTGTTCTGGGGCCCGATGGCCGTGGCCATCATGGGCGGCCTGATCGTCGCGACCGTGCTCACGCTGCTGGCCCTGCCGGCCATGTACGCCGCCTGGTTCCGCGTCAAGCGGGAGGCTTGAGCCCTGCGGCTACAATCGAAGGTTGCCGAAAAGCGGAAAGCATGCTTTGCAGTGTCAGTGCTGCGGGGCTTGATCACCGTGCAGGCGCGCGGGTGGCGAAATTGGTAGACGCACCAGGTTTAGGTCCTGACGCCAGCAATGGTGTGGGGGTTCGAGTCCCCCCCCGCGCACCACCTCAGATACAGCGATTTCCTGCGGCAGGCAGCACCTTCTGACCCGCCGTCCCTATTTGGAGAAAACCATGACCGTGACCGTAGAAACCCTGGAAAAACTGGAACGCAAGATCACGCTCACGCTGCCGGCCGACGTGATCCAGAACGAAGTCGCCAAGCGCCTCAAGCGCCTGGCCCGTGACGTCAAGATGGACGGTTTCCGTCCTGGCAAGGTGCCGATGAACGTGGTGGCCCAGCGCTACGGTTACTCCGTGCACTACGAAGTGATGAACGACAAGGTGGGTGAGGCCTTTGCCACCGCCGCCGACGAAGCCAAGCTGCGCGTGGCCGGTCAACCCAAGATCACCGAGAAGGAAGAGTCGCCTGAAGGCCAGCTGGCTTTCGACGCCGTGTTCGAGGTGTACCCCGAAGTCAAGATCGCCGACCTGTCGACCGCCGAGGTCGAAAAGGTGTCGTCGGAAGTGACCGACGCCGCCATCGACCGCACGCTGGACATCCTGCGCAAGCAGCGCCGCACCTTCGCGCAGCGCGCGCAAGACCAGGCCGCACAGGACGGCGACCGCGTCACCATCGACTTCGCCGGCAAGATCGACGGCGAGCCCTTCGAGGGCGGCAAGGCCGAGGCCTTCCAGTTCATCGTGGGCGATGGCCAGATGCTCAAGGAATTCGAAGACGCGGTGCGCGGCATGAAGTCGGGCGAGTCCAAGACCTTCCCGCTGCCGTTCCCCGCCGATTACCACGGCAAAGATGTGGCCGGCAAGACGGCCGACTTCCTGGTCACCGTCAACAAGATCGAAGCCGCCCACCTGCCCGAAGTGGATGAGGCACTGGCCAAGTCCCTCGGCATCGCCGAAGGCACGGTGGAAGGTCTGCGCGCCGACATCAAGAAAAACCTGGAGCGCGAGGTCAAGCACCGCCTGCAGGCCCGCAACAAGCAAGCCGCCATGGATGCCCTGGCTGCCAAGGCCGAGCTGGACCTGCCGAAGTCGGTGGTGCAGTCCGAACTCGACCGTCTGGTGGAAGGCGCGCGCGCCGACCTCAAGCAGCGCGGTGTGAAGGATGCCGACAAGGCGCCGATCCCTGACGACCTGTTCCGCCCGCAAGCCGAGCGCCGCGTGCGCCTGGGCCTGGTGGTGGCCGAGCTGGTGCGTGCCAACGAGTTGCACGCCAAGCCCGAGCAGATCAAGTCCCACATCGAAGATCTGGCTGCGTCCTACGAGAAGCCGGCCGACGTCGTGCGCTGGTACACCAGTGACAACCGCCGCATGGCCGAAGTGGAAGCGATCGTGATCGAAAACAATGTCACCGAATTCCTGTTCGCCAACGCCAAGGTCACCGACAAGGCGATCGGTTTTGACGAGTTGATGGGTCAGGCCTGATCGGCAAGGCCTGACGCAGGCAGCCGACGCGAGCGACAAGGGCGGAGGAATCCGCCCTTTTTTTTGCCGCGCGGCTTGTCTTTTGTGGTCGGCACGCCATATGCAAGCCTCTGACAAAGCCGCTGCGAGGTTGCGGCTTTGTCGGGTTGGTTACAGTAGTGACATGGTCTCAAACACACACCGGAGAAACGCATGAGCGCAATGGACATTCAGGGTTTGGGCATGGTGCCCATGGTCATCGAAACCTCGGGCCGCGGCGAACGCGCCTACGACATCTATTCCCGTCTGCTCAAGGAGCGGGTGATCTTCCTGGTCGGTGAAGTCAACGACCATTCGGCCAACCTGGTGGTGGCGCAGTTGCTGTTTCTGGAAAGTGAAAATCCCGACAAGGACATTTCGTTCTACATCAACTCGCCCGGCGGTTCGGTGAGCGCGGGCATGGCGATTTTCGACACGATGAACTTCATCAAGCCCGACGTGTCCACCCTGTGCTGCGGTTTTGCCGCCAGCATGGGCGCCTTCCTTTTGGCGGCCGGTACCAAGGGCAAGCGGTTTTCACTGCCCAACTCGAAAATCATGATTCACCAGCCATCGGGCGGCAGCCGTGGCCAGGCGACCGAGATTGAAATCCAGGCCCGCGAGATCCTCAAGACCCGCGAGCAGCTCAACAAGATCCTGGCCGAACGCACTGGCCAGCCGCTGGACCGCATCGCACGGGACACCGAGCGCGACTACTACATGTCCGCCGCCGAGTCCGCCGAGTACGGCTTGATCGACAAAGTGATTGAAAAGCGTCCGACCGCCGCCTGACTGCGGAACCACCCTTGGCTGGTCGCCAGAAAGGGCCCGTTCTGGCTGCGGAATGGGCCTGATTGGCCCTCTTTTCCCTCGTTTGAGCCTGTGCAGGCTTGAACTATCATTGATTCCACCGCTCCCAACAGGCATTCCGGACCTCCAGACCCATGGCCGACAAAAAATCCGCCTCCAGCGAAAAAGCGCTCTACTGCTCGTTTTGTGGCAAGAGCCAGCACGAGGTCAAGAAACTGATCGCCGGCCCATCGGTGTTCATCTGCGACGAGTGCATTGACCTGTGCAATGACATCATTCGCGACGAACTGCCTGGCCTGGAGTCGGTCAAGTCGTCCAGCGACGATGTGCCCACGCCGGCCGATCTCAAAGGCAACCTGGACAACTATGTCATCGGGCAGGAGGCCGCCAAGCGCGCGCTGGCTGTGGCGGTGTACAACCACTACAAACGCCTGCGTCACAAGCAGAACGCCCGCAAGGACGATGTCGAGCTGGCCAAGAGCAACATCTTGCTGATCGGTCCGACCGGTTCGGGCAAGACGCTGCTGGCACAGACCATGGCTCGCATGCTCAACGTGCCGTTCGTGATGGCCGATGCCACCACGCTGACCGAAGCCGGTTACGTGGGCGAAGACGTCGAGAACATCGTGGCCAAGCTCCTGCAGAGCTGCAACTACGACGTGGAGCGCGCCCAGCAGGGCATCGTCTACATCGACGAAATCGACAAGATCACCCGCAAGTCCGACAACCCCTCCATCACCCGCGACGTGTCGGGTGAGGGCGTGCAGCAGGCGCTGCTCAAGCTGGTCGAAGGGACGATGGCCAGCGTGCCGCCCCAGGGTGGCCGCAAGCACCCGAACCAGGACTTTCTCCAGGTCGACACGACCAACATCCTGTTCATCTGCGGTGGCGCGTTTGCCGGTCTCGAGAAGATCATCGAGAACCGCACCGAGGCCTCCGGCATGGGGTTCAGCGCGGTGGTCAAGAGCAAACAGCAGCGCAGCCTGACCGATGCCTTCAAGGAAATTGAACCCGAAGACCTGATCAAGTTCGGGCTGATTCCCGAGCTGGTCGGCCGTGTGCCCGTGATCGCCGCTCTGTCGGAACTCAGCGAGGATGCGCTGGTGGAGATCCTCACCGAGCCGAAGAACGCGGTGGTCAAGCAGTTTTCGCGTTTGCTCGCCATGGAAGGTGCGGAGTTGGAAGTGCGCCCAGCGGCGCTGAAGGCGATCGCGCGAAAGGCGCTGGCCCGCAAGACCGGTGCGCGCGGGCTGCGCTCCATCCTGGAAAACGCGCTGATCGACACCATGTTCGATCTGCCCGGCATGAGCAATGTTGAAAAAGTCGTGGTCGATGAGTCCACGATTGAAGAGAACAAACCCCCCCTGCTGGTGTACCGAGAGGCGGCCAAGCAGGCTTGAGCGCGTGCGCTGTGTGGGTGTGCAACGCGCTGGCTGATGCGAGGCCATCGCGTTGTTTCACCGAAACCTTGTAGAGGTTAAAAAATGTCCGGACAAATTCCCTTGCCCAGCACGCCCGTAGACCTGCCCCTGTTGCCGTTGCGCGACGTGGTGGTCTTCCCGCACATGGTGATCCCGCTGTTTGTGGGACGACCCAAAAGCATCAAGGCGCTGGAGGCGGCCATGGAGGCCGAGCGCCGCATCATGCTGGTGGCGCAAAAGGCCGCGGCCAAAGACGAACCCGCGGTGGACGACATGTTCGAAATGGGCTGTGTTGCCACCATCTTGCAGATGCTGAAGCTGCCCGATGGCACCGTGAAGGTGCTGGTCGAGGGCGTGCAGCGTGCGAAGGTGCTGGCAATCCACGATGGTGAAAGCCATTTTGTGGCGAACGTGGCGCCTGTCGATCCAGCCCAGGAAAAGCTGGCCACGCAATCGAACGAGCTGGAAGCGCTGCGCCGTGCGGTGATGCAGCAGTTTGATCAGTACGTCAAACTGAACAAGAAGATCCCTTCGGAAATCCTGACTTCGATCTCCAGCATCGATGACCCGGGCCGGCTGGCCGACACCATCGCGGCGCATCTGCCGTTGAAGCTGGAGTCCAAGCAGGTGGTGCTGGATCTGGATCCGGTCAACAAGCGCTTGGAGAACCTCTTTGAGCAGCTGGAGCGCGAGGTCGACATCCTCAATGTGGACAAGAAGATCCGTGGCCGCGTCAAACGCCAGATGGAGAAGAACCAGCGCGACTTCTACCTGAACGAACAGGTCAAGGCGATCCAGAAAGAGCTCGGTGAAGGCGAAGAGGGCGCCGACATCGAAGAGATCGAGAAGAAGATCAAGGCCGCCAAGATGCCCGCCGAAGCGCGCAAGAAGGCCGATGCCGAGTTCAAGAAGCTCAAGCTGATGTCGCCCATGTCGGCCGAAGCCACTGTGGTGCGCAACTACATCGACGCGCTGGTCGCGTTGCCCTGGAGCAAGAAGACCAAGATCAAGCACAACCTCGCGCACGCCGAAGAAGTGCTCAACGAGGATCATTACGGACTGGACAAGGTCAAGGACCGAATCCTTGAATACCTCGCGGTGCAGCAGCGCGTGGACAAGGTCAAGGCGCCCATCCTGTGTCTGGTGGGCCCACCCGGAGTGGGCAAGACCTCTCTGGGCCAGTCGGTGGCCAAGGCCACGGGTCGCAAATACGTGCGCATGGCGCTGGGTGGCATGCGGGACGAGGCAGAAATTCGTGGCCATCGCCGCACCTACATCGGCGCCATGCCTGGCAAGGTGCTGCAAAGCCTGAGCAAGGTGGGCACGCGCAACCCGCTGTTCCTGCTGGATGAGATCGACAAGCTGGGCACCGACTTCCGTGGTGACCCGTCCAGCGCGTTGCTGGAGGTGCTTGATCCCGAGCAGAACCACACCTTTGGTGACCATTACGTTGAGGTTGATTTCGACCTGTCGGACGTGATGTTCGTGGCCACGTCGAACTCGATGAACATCCCTCCAGCGCTGCTGGACCGCATGGAAGTGATTCGCTTGTCGGGCTACACGGAGGACGAAAAAACCAACATCGCGATCCGCTACCTGTTGCCCAAGCAGTTGAAGAACAACGGCATCCGCGAGGGTGAGTTGAACGTCAAAGATGAAGCGGTGCGCGACATCGTCCGCTACTACACCCGCGAGGCGGGCGTGCGTTCGCTGGAACGCGAACTCGGCAAGATCTGCCGCAAGGTGGTGAAGGGTCTTCTGCTCAAAAAATACACGCCCACAGTGGTGGTGGACGCGGACAACCTCAACGATTTTCTGGGTGTGCGCAAGTACAGCTACGGCCGCGCCGAAGCGCAAAACCAGGTGGGTCAGGTGGTGGGTCTGGCGTGGACCGAAGTGGGCGGGGATCTGCTGACCATTGAGGTGGCGATCATGCCGGGCAAGGGCGTGATCACGCGCACCGGTTCGCTGGGCGATGTGATGAAGGAGTCGGTGGAAGCCGCTCGCACCGTGGTGCGCAGTCGCGCCCGTTCGCTCGGCATCAAGGACGAGCAGTTCGACAAGCGCGACATCCACATCCATGTGCCCGATGGCGCGACGCCGAAAGACGGTCCGAGCGCAGGTGCTGCCATGACCACGGCGCTGGTGTCTTCGCTCACGGGGATTCCCGTGCGTGCCGATGTCGCCATGACCGGTGAGATCACCTTGCGTGGTGAGGTGACAGCGATCGGTGGATTGAAAGAGAAGCTTCTCGCCGCGCTGCGCGGCGGGATCAAGACCGTGATCATTCCCGAAGAGAACGTGAAAGATCTGGCCGAGATTCCGGACAACGTGAAGCAGGGGTTGGAGATTGTTCCAGTGAAGTGGATCGACAAGGTGTTGTCCATCGCGCTCGAGCGCATGCCTGTTCCATTGACCGACGAAGAAGTGGCGGCACAACTGGCTGCGGCCGCCGTGCGCGCTCCGGCGACGGCGCCAGACGCCGTGAAGCACTGATTCAAAAAAGTTGAGGGGGCTTGAAAAGAGGGCGTTTTCTAAGCTAGAATTTCAGCTTCCGACGAACATCACCAAACGTCGGAAGTTTGCGGGAATAGCTCAGTTGGTAGAGCGCAACCTTGCCAAGGTTGAGGTCGCGAGTTCGAGTCTCGTTTCCCGCTCCAGTTTCAAAAAAAGGGAAGCCCGGCTTCCCTTTTTTGTCGATGGCGGTGGAGAGGGGTTTCCCGATCCGGCGTTTTGGGCGCGATAGCAAATCGGTTATGCAACGGATTGCAAATCCGTCTAGCCCGGTTCGACTCCGGGTCGCGCCTCCAGTCACAACTGGTGTCAGGCAATGCGGGAATAGCTCAGTTGGTAGAGCGCAACCTTGCCAAGGTTGAGGTCGCGAGTTCGAGTCTCGTTTCCCGCTCCAATATCAAAAAAGGGAAGCAGTGCTTCCCTTTTTATTGTTCCATCGCCGGCGTGCCTTCGGCAGTCAAAGCTTCCTGGGCGCGTGCCTTGGCCGCAACCCTGGCCAAAGGTGTCCGAGTGAACCTGCGACAATCACCGGTGGCCTCGATGGTGAAATTGGTAGACACAGCGGACTTAAAATCCGCCGGCTTTAACAGGCCGTACCGGTTCGATTCCGGTTCGAGGCACCACACCTCTAGGCTTTTGCGGTTTTCGTCGCTACAGTGAGTTTCCATGACCCGATACAACGCGCCTTTTGAAATCCATGTGCATGGGGATGTGCCCCTGCGCGAGGATGTGGCCTACAGCCAGATTCAGGATGCGCTCAAGCCGCTCTGGCAGTACGCTGGCGCGCGTTCGCTGGCCGCCGCCGCCGAGAGCACCTACGAAGATGAGCCCGGCATCCGGTTCGATGCCGAGGCGCACCTGCTCCAGATGTGCTGGACAGTACCGGGTGACGAAGATTTCCGGCAGGTGATCGAAGAGGCCTGCATGGGGCTGAATGACATTGCGGCTTCAGGGGCTCCCCTGGAGGTGTCGTTCTACGACACGGAGTTCGACGAAGAGGATGGGGCGTCGGAAGAAGAGGCGCGTGACGACTTCATGATGTGTTTTGTCGGTCCGACGCCGGCGGCGATCATGCAGGCTCAGCGCGACCTGCTGGTGGAAGATGTCGTGCACGTCATGGAGCGGCACTTTGACGCCTCGGAGCTGGGCAGCGTGGTGGCTGCCATCGACGGGTTGTTCACGGAGCGCTTTGATGCGCTTGTGAGCTCCATGCAGCTTGGGAAACCACCCCGCGGGCATGGAGGATCGTCCGGTCATGGTGGTGGGCGCAAGCCCCGGCACCTCCATTGACGCCCAGGCTTCGTTTGTCCGAGGCGCGCCACCATCAGGGCGGGCGCGTTCCAGCAACCTCCGAATAGGATCCGGATGACGGTGTTTTCTACCGACGCCCTCAACCCAGGGGTTCGCAAGCGCGAGCTGTTGGGGTGGGCGATGTACGACTTCGCCAACTCGGGTTACACCACGGTCGTGCTCACGGCCGTTTTTGCGGCCTACTTCGTGGGTGCCGTGGCGGGTGGCGCTCCTTGGGCAACGTTTGCGTGGACGGCTGCGCTCAGTGCCTCGCACGCGATCGTCATGTTGAGCATGCCGGCCATCGGTGCGTGGGCCGACCGGCATGGCGCCAAGAAGCGCCTGCTGGTGCTCACGACCTTGGGTTGTGTGGTGAGCACGGCGGCGCTCTCACTGGTGGCGCCGGGCGGCGTGGCGCTGGCCATCGGGTTGGTCATCGTGTCCAACGTTTTCTTCTCTTGGGGCGAGTCGCTGATCGCCGCGTTTCTGCCTGAACTGGCTCGGCCCGATTCCATGGGCCGTGTCAGTGGCTGGGGCTGGAGTTTTGGTTACCTGGGGGGCATGTTGGCATTGGGCTTGAGCTTGGTGATCGTGCTGCAGTCTCAGGCCGCAGGAAAGACCGCTGAGCAATTTGTGCCGCTGACCATGCTGCTCACCGCGACGCTGTTCGCGGTGGCTTCCTTGTTCACATTCGGCTTGCTGCGAGAGCGCACGATCCCCAGCCAAAACCAGCCGGCGGGCAACCTGGGGTCTGCCTGGCGGCGTTTGCTCGGCACCTACCGACGTGCCAAGCACTACAAGGACTACATGTGGCTGTTGGCCTGCGCGGTGGCTTATCAGGGCGGGGTGGCGGTCACGATCGCTCTTGCGGCCATTTACGCTGAGCAGGTCATTGGCTTCGCGCAGCAGGAAACGATGGTGCTGATCTTTGTGCTGAACATCGCCGCTGCGCTGGGGGCCTTTGCGTTCGGTTACTGGCAGGATCGCATCGGTCACAAGCTGGCCCTGGGCATCACGCTGGTCGGGTGGATGGCGACCTGCGTCATTGCGGCGCTCACCACCACCAAAGGCGGTTTCTGGTACGCCGCCGTCATTGCCGGACTGTGCATGGGATCCAGCCAGTCGTCCGGGCGCGCCATGGCGGGGCTTTTCGCGCCGCCAGCTCAACTGGCCGAGTTCTATGGTCTCTGGACCTTCGCGACGCGCCTGGCCAGCATCATCGGACCTTTGACCTACGGCGCGATCACCTGGGCCACCGATGGCAATCAGCGACTGGCCATCGCATCCACCGCGGTGTTGTTTGCCGTGGGTCTGGTGTTGCTCCAGCCGGTGAACATGGCGCGTGGTCGCCGGGCCGCCTTGGCCACCGATTGAGCGGTACAGGGATCAGCAGGCCAGGTGTTGACCCGCAACGTCCAGACCCAGCCAGCGCCGCGCGGCGCGTGCCAGCGGTTCAGGGTCTCCCGTCGAGAGCAGCGTGACACCCGGGGCAACGACCGGCCGGGTTTCAAGGCGGGGCAAGGCTTCCAGCACCTGGCGCGTGCGTCGCGCCACGGGCGCACCGGTTTCCACCATCGTGACGTTCGGACCACAGAGCGCCTGCAAGATTTCTGAGGCGAAAGGGTAGTGGGTGCAACCCAGCACCAACGTGTCCATCGGGGCCAAGGTGCTTGTCTGGGAAAGCAGCGCTCCGATGTAGCGCTGACTCAGCGCTTGGATGGCGGGTTGGTCGTCCCGCTCGATGGCGTCGGCGAGGCCGTCGCATGCCTGGAGGCTGAAGTGCAGGGGCGTGAGGGCCTCGCTCTGGAGCCGATCGCGCAATCGGGCGACACGGGCGCTCTCCACGGTGCCCCGCGTCCCGATCACGCCCACATGGCCGGTGTGCGTGAGGGCCGCTGCCGGCTTGAGCGCCGGTTCCACCCCGACGATGGGCCAGCCCAGGTGTTGCTCGCGCAGGCCTTCAATGGCCAGTGCGGTGGCGGTGTTGCAGGCCACGACCAGTGCGTCGATGCCAAAGCTGTCGCGCAGGCGCCGGGTGATGCGGTGCGCGCGCTCGGCCACTTGCTCGGCACTGCGTTCGCCGTAAGGCGCGTGAGCGCCATCGGCGAGGTAGACAAAGTGCGCCCGCGGCATTTCGGCGAGCAGGGCCCGGAGCACGCTCAGGCCCCCGACCCCGCTGTCGAACACCCCGACGGTGTGGCTGCCCTGGTTCAAGCAGCGCCCACCGGAATGCCCTTGAACTCGCCGGAGGCGATGCGCTTGCTCCACTCGGCCGGGCCAGTGATGTGGGCGCTGGTGCCGCCGGCGTCCACCGCCACCGTGACCGGCATGTCGACCACGTCGAATTCGTAGATGGCTTCCATGCCCAGGTCGGCAAAGCCGACCACCTTCGCGGTCTTGATGGCCTTGGACACCAGGTAGGCGGCACCGCCCACGGCCATCAGGTAGGCCGACTGGTGTTTCTTGATGGCCTCGATGGCGACCGGACCGCGCTCGGCCTTGCCGACCATGGCGATCAGGCCGGTCTGGGCCAGCATCATCTCGGTGAAGCCGTCCATGCGGGTGGCGGTGGTGGGGCCGGCCGGGCCCACGGCCTCGCCCTTGACCGGATCGACCGGGCCGACGTAGTAAATGACGCGGTTGGTGAAGTCCACCGGCAGCTTCTCGCCCTTGGCCAGCATGTCCTGGATGCGCTTGTGCGCGGCATCGCGGCCGGTGAGCATCTTGCCGTTCAGCAGCAAGGTGTCGCCGGGCTTCCAGCTCGCCACCTCGGCGGCGGAGAGCGCATTGAGGTCGACCTTCTTGCTTTTCACATAGTCGGGCGTCCAGGCCACGTCGGGCCACAGGTCCAGGCTCGGCGGGTCGATGTAGACCGGGCCGCTGCCGTCGAGCACGAAGTGCGCGTGGCGGGTGGCGGCGCAGTTGGGGATCATCGCCACGGGCTTGCTGGCCGCGTGCGTGGGGTACATCTTGATCTTGACGTCGAGCACGGTGGTCAGACCACCCAAGCCCTGCGCACCGATGCCCAGCGCGTTGACCTTCTCGAACAGCTCCAGGCGCATTTCTTCGACCTTGCTGAGCTTCTCGCCTTTGGAGGCCTTGGCCTGCAGTTCGTACATGTCCAGGTCGTCCATCAGGCTTTCCTTGGCCATCAGCACGGCCTTTTCGGCGGTGCCGCCGATGCCGATGCCCAGCATGCCGGGCGGGCACCAGCCGGCGCCCATGGTGGGCACGGTCTTCAGCACCCAGTCGACCACGTTGTCGCCCGGGTTGAGCATGACCATCTTGGACTTGTTTTCGGAGCCACCGCCTTTGGCGGCCACGGTCACTTCCACCGTATTGCCGGGCACGATCTCGGTGAAGATCACGGCCGGCGTGTTGTCCTTGGTGTTCTTGCGGGCGAACTGCGGGTCGGCCACCACGCTGGCGCGCAGCGTGTTGTCGGGGTGGTTGTAGCCACGGCGCACGCCTTCGTTGATGGCGTCGTCCAGGCTGCCGGTGAAGCCTTCCCAGCGCACGTCCATGCCCACCTTCAGGAACACGTTGACGATGCCGGTGTCCTGGCAGATCGGGCGGTGGCCGGTGGCGCTCATCTTGCTGTTGGTCAGGATCTGCGCGATCGCGTCCTTGGCGGCGGCGCTTTGCTCGCGCTCGTAGGCGCGGGCCAGGTGGGCGATGTAGTCGGCCGGGTGGTAGTAGCTGATGTACTGCAGGGCGGCGGCGACGGATTCGATCAGGTCGTTCTGGCGGATGCTCGTGGTCATGGCGTGGGGCAATGGTGGGGACGTGGACAAGGCGTGCCGCGCTGGTGGCGCGGCGCAAGGTCTGCTACGGTGGGATCAGCCCGTTATTTTGACAGGCCCAGCCTTTCAACGGCTGACGACTGGAGGCCAAGCATGAACACCCGGACCGAATCCGACAGCATGGGGCCGATCGAGGTGCCCGCCGACCGCCTGTGGGGCGCGCAAACCCAGCGCTCGCTCGAACATTTCGACATCTCCGGCGAGCGCCTGCCGGTGGAGCTGATCCGCGCGCTGGCGCAGGTCAAGCGGGCCTGCGCGGTGGTGAACCCGTCGCTGGCGGGCCTGGATGCGGGCACGGCGCAGGCCATCGTGGCGGCGGCCGACGAGGTGATCGCTGGGCGGCACAGCGGCGAATTTCCGCTGGTGGTCTGGCAGACCGGTTCGGGCACCCAGAGCAACATGAACCTGAACGAGGTGCTGGCCAACCGCGCCAGCGAGTTGCTGGGCGGCACGAAGGGCGCAGACCGGCGGGTGCACCCGAACGACGACGTGAACCGCAGCCAGTCGTCCAACGACGTGTTCCCCACCGCCATGCAGCTGGCGGCGGTGGAGGGGCTGACGCAGCGCCTGCTGCCGGCCTTGGCGGGTTTGCGCGAGACCCTGGCCGCGAAGGCGGTGGCCTTTGACGACATCGTGAAGATCGGCCGCACCCACCTGCAGGACGCGACCCCCCTCACGCTGGGGCAGGAGATCTCGGGCTGGGTGGCGCAGCTGTCACATGCGGAGCGCCATGTGCGCGCCGCGCTGCCTCACCTGTGCGAGCTGGCGCTGGGCGGCACGGCCGTGGGTACCGGGCTCAACGCACCGCCGGGCTTTGCCGATCAGGTGGCGGCCGAGCTGGCCCGCCACACCGGGCTGCCGCTGGTGAGCGCGCCCAACAAGTTCGAAGCGCTCGCCAGTTGTGATGCGCTGGTGCATGCACACGGCGCCTTGAAAGGCCTGGCGGCCAGCCTGATGAAGATCGCCAACGACGTGCGCTGGCTGGCGAGTGGTCCGCGCAGCGGGCTGGGCGAACTGTCCATTCCAGAAAATGAACCCGGCTCGTCCATCATGCCGGGCAAGGTCAACCCGACGCAGTGCGAGGCGCTGACCATGTTGTGCTGTCAGGTGATGGGCAACGATGTGGCGATCAACATTGGCGGGGCCTCGGGCAACTTCGAACTCAACGTGTTCCGCCCGATGGTGGCGCACAACTTCCTGCAGAGCGTGCGCCTGCTGGCCGATGGCATGGCGAGCTTCAACGCGCACTGCGCGGTCGGCATCGAGCCCAACCGCGAACGCATCGCCGAGCTGCTGGAGCGGTCGTTGATGCTGGTGACCGCGCTGAACCCGCACATCGGCTACGACCGGGCGGCACAGATCGCAAAGAAGGCGCACCGTGAGGGTTTGACTCTGCGCGAGGCCGCTTTGGCGCTGGGGCACGTCTCGGCGGAGGACTTTGACCGCTGGGTGGTGCCACAGCGGATGGTCGGCCGCTGAGCTTGATCAGGCACCAGAACAAAAAAGCGGCCACGAGGGCCGCTTCCGGGAATCCGTTGCTGGGGGTTCAGTGGTCGCTGCCAACGGGTTTGCTCATCAGTCGATCGGTCACCGCGATGGCCATGGCGCTGAGCAGGAACACCACATGGATGATGGTCTGCCACATCAGCACCTTTTCGTCGTAGTTGGCGGCGTTGATGAAGGTCTTGAGCAGGTGGATCGACGAGATGCCGATGATGGCGGTGGCCAGTTTGACCTTCAGCACCGACGCGTTCACATGGCTGAGCCACTCGGGCTGGTCGGGGTGGCTTTCCAGGTTCATGCGGCTCACGAAGGTTTCGTAGCCACCCACGATCACCATGATCAGCAGGTTGGAGATCATCACCACATCGATCAGCGCCAGCACCACCAGCATGATGATGGTCTCGTTGAGCGAGGTGACCTCGAAGGATTCCTTGTAGCCAATGCTCTTGACCAGGGCGGCAAGGGCATCCTTGTTGCCGAATGCGGCCTCGATCAGATGGACCAGTTCCACCCAGAAATGGAACACATAGATGCCCTGCGCCAAGATCAGGCCCAGGTACAGCGGCAACTGCAGCCAGCGGCTGGCGAAAATCAGGTTGGGCAGAGCCTGCAGGTTGCTGTTGGTTTTGGGTGGGTGGCTCATCGAATGGCTGTCAAGAATGGAGGGCCGCTGGCGCGGGAAAGCTTGAGCGCGATTGTAGGTCTCCCTCACAATGTCGCTGCGCGCGCGCGATGTCCCCGCTGGGGGGCTCTTGCACCAGTAAGCGGCTCGTAAGAGCCTTTGCGCACATTCGCCAGGTTCACTGTCATCACACCCCCAAGAGGAGACTTGCCCATGTCAACGCCGTCGTCGTCCATTGAATCGACCCTGGTTGAAAACCGTGTTTTTGAACCCAGCGAAGCCTTCCGCAAAGAGGCTTGCATTTCCGGCATGGACGCGTACAACGCGCTGTGCGCCGAGGCCGAGAACGACTTCGAAGGCTTCTGGGCCAAGCGTGCCCGTGAAACCCTGACCTGGAGCAAGCCGTTCACCAAGGTGCTCGACGAGTCCAACAAGCCTTTCTACAAGTGGTTCGAAGATGGCGAGCTGAACGCCTCGTACAACTGCCTGGATCGCCACATGGGCACGCCGGTCGAGAACAAGACCGCCATCATTTTCGAGGCCGACGGTGGTGAGGTGACCAAGGTCACTTACAAGGAACTGCTGGCCAAGGTGTCGCAATTTGCGAATGCTTTGAAGGCCCGCGGTGTGAAGAAGGGCGACCGCGTCGTCATCTACATGCCCATGACCATTGAAGGCGTGGTGGCCATGCAGGCCTGCGCCCGCATCGGCGCCACCCACAGCGTGGTGTTCGGTGGTTTCTCGGCCAAGGCGCTGCAGGAACGCATCCAGAACGCCAGCGCCGTGGCGGTCATCACCGCCAACTACCAGTTGCGCGGTGGCAAGGAACTGCCACTGAAGGCCATCGTGGACGAAGGCATCGCCATGGGTGGATGCGAGTGCGTGAAGGACGTGATCGTGTTCCAGCGCACGCCCACCGCCGTCAACATGGTGGCAGGCCGCGACAGCTTCATGCACGAGGTGATGGCCGCCGCCTCCACCGATTGCCCCGCCGAGATGGTGAGCGCCGAGCACCCGCTGTTTGTGCTCTACACGTCCGGTTCTACCGGCACCCCGAAGGGCGTGCAGCACAGCACCGGTGGCTACCTGCTGTGGGCCAACCTCACGATGAACTGGACCTTCGACCTGAAGCCCAGCGATGTGTTCTGGTGCACCGCCGACATCGGCTGGATCACGGGCCATACCTACGTGGCCTACGGCCCACTGGCCGCTGGTGCCACTCAGATCGTGTTTGAAGGCGTGCCCACCTACCCGAACGCCGGTCGTTTCTGGCAGATGATCGAGAAACACAAGTGCACGATTTTCTACACGGCTCCCACGGCGATCCGCTCGCTGATCAAGGCCGCCGAAGGCGATGAAAAGGTGCACCCGGCGCGCTCGGACCTGAGCAGCCTGCGCCTGCTCGGTTCGGTGGGTGAGCCCATCAACCCCGAAGCCTGGATGTGGTACTACAAGCACGTGGGTGGCGAGCGTTGCCCCATCGTGGACACCTTCTGGCAGACCGAGACCGGTGGTCACATGATCACCCCGCTGCCAGGAGCCACGCCGCTGGTGCCAGGCTCCTGCACGCTGCCGTTGCCGGGCATCACCACCGCCATCGTCGATGAAACCGGCAACGATGTGCCCAACGGTGCGGGCGGCATCCTGGTCGTCAAGAAACCCTGGCCGTCGATGATCCGCACCATCTGGGGCGACCCCGAGCGTTTCAAGAAGAGCTACTTCCCTGACGAACTCAAAGGCTACTACCTGGCCGGAGACGGCGCGGTGCGCAGTGTGGATCGTGGCTACTTCCGCATCACGGGCCGCATCGACGACGTGCTGAACGTGTCGGGGCACCGCATGGGCACGATGGAGATCGAATCGGCGCTGGTGGGCAAGACCGATCTGGTGGCTGAAGCCGCCGTGGTGGGGCGCCCTGATGACCTGACCGGTGAAGCCATCGTGGCCTTCGTGGTGCTCAAGCGCTCGCGCCCCACGGGTGACGAAGCCAAGGCGATTGCCAAGGTGCTGCGCGACTGGGTGGGCAAGGAGATCGGCCCGATCGCCAAGCCCAAGGACATCCGCTTCGGTGACAACTTGCCCAAGACCCGCTCGGGCAAGATCATGCGCCGCCTGCTGCGCTCGATCGCCAAGGGCGAAGCGATCACGCAGGACACCTCCACCCTGGAGAACCCGGCCATCCTCGATCAATTGTCTGAAAACAACTGATTGTGCTGACCCCGTGCCTGGCATCGAAAGACGCCAGGCAACAAAAAACCCCGCTGGACTCCAGCGGGGTTTTTCTTTAGAGCGCGAACCGTGATTACTTCAGGCTCAGCACCCAGGCCGCCAGCTTCTTGGCATCGGCGTCATTGACCTGCGCATTGGCGGGCATGGGGATCGCACCCCAGACACCCACGCCACCCTTCATGATCTTCGCGGCCAGCATGTCGGCGGCTTTGGCATCGCCAGCGTATTTCTTGGCGACGTCCTTGTAGGCAGGGCCCACCAGCTTTTTGTCTGTGGCGTGGCAAGCCATGCAGTTCTTGGCAGTGGCCAGGGCTTGGTCCGCCATGGCGGGGGCGGAAATGGCGGCCATCGCAGCCATAATCATCAAAGCACGTTTCATGGTGTTGTCCTCGTGGGGGTGTCGTGAGCATCTCACAGGACGCGATTTTAGCGAGTTGGCCGAGACGTCCCTCGGTGTTTACAGGAACTTGCCAAGCTTTATCGGACCTTTACCGGAGACTGTGATGTATTTGCTGATTCTGGGCATTGCCCTGATGGTGTTGAAGTACCTGGAGATCGGATTCGTTGCCGGGCTTTCGTGGTTGTGGGTGCTGTCGCCGTTTGCGTTGGCGGTGGTCTGGTGGGCCTGGGCCGATGCCACGGGCTACACCAAACGCAAGGAAATGGAAAAGATGGACCAGAAAAAACAGGAGCGTATCGACAAGCAGCGCGCCGCCCTGGGGATCCGGACCAAGCGCCGCTGATCCGCCACCCGTCTGTAGCCCTTGCGCCCCGTGGGGCTGCGGGCTCTGACTCCCGTTGGGGTGCGGGATAATCGATTCTCTGTTTTCTGACCTCACACCCACCCACACACCATGCCTGTTTACCGTTCCAAGACCTCCACCGCCGGCCGCAACATGGCCGGCGCCCGCTCGCTGTGGCGCGCCACCGGCATGAAGGACGGCGATTTCAGCAAACCCATCATTGCCATCGCCAACAGCTTCACCCAGTTCGTGCCCGGTCACGTGCACCTGAAAGACCTGGGCCAACTGGTGGCACGCGAGATCGAGGCCTCGGGCGGTGTGGCCAAGGAGTTCAACACCATCGCGGTGGACGACGGCATCGCCATGGGACATGACGGCATGCTGTATTCACTGCCCAGCCGCGACCTGATCGCCGACTCGGTGGAGTACATGGTCAACGCCCATTGCGCCGACGCGCTGGTGTGCATCTCCAACTGCGACAAGATCACCCCCGGCATGCTGATGGCCGCGATGCGGCTGAACATCCCGGTGGTGTTCGTGTCGGGCGGTCCGATGGAGGCCGGCAAAGTGCGACTGGCCAACCCGCAAACCCATGTGATGGAGTTCAAGAAGCTCGACCTGGTGGACGCGATGGTGATGGCCGTGGATGACAAAGTGAGCGATGCCGATCTCGCCGAGGTCGAGCGTTCGGCCTGCCCGACCTGCGGTTCTTGTTCGGGCATGTTCACCGCCAACTCGATGAACTGCCTGACCGAGGCGTTGGGCCTCTCCCTGCCCGGCAACGGCACGGTGGTGGCCACGCACGCCGACCGCGAGCAGCTCTTCAAGCGCGCCGGCCGCCTTGCGGTTGAGCTGTGTCAGCGCTATTACGAGCAGGACGACGAATCGGTGCTGCCGCGTTCGATGGGTGTCAAGGCGTTTGAGAACGCGATCACGCTCGACATCGCCATGGGCGGCTCGACGAACACCATCCTGCACATTTTGGCGATCGCTCAGGAAGCGGAGATCGACTTCACCATGGCCGACATCGACCGCCTCTCGCGCGTCGTGCCGCAGCTGTGCAAGGTGGCGCCCAACACCAACAAGTACCACATCGAAGACGTGCACCGCGCGGGCGGCATCATGGCCATCCTCGGGGAGCTGGACCGTGCTGGCAAGCTGCACACCGACGTGCCCACCATTCACGCGAAGACGATGAAGGACGCCCTGGACGCGTGGGACATCGCCCGCAACCCGTCCGAAGAGGTCAAGACCTTCTACATGGCCGGCCCGGCCGGCATCCCGACGCAGGTCGCTTTCAGCCAGGCCACGCGCTGGCCCAGTCTGGACGTGGACCGTGCCGAGGGCTGCATCCGTTCGGGCGAGCACGCCTTCTCGCAAGAGGGTGGCCTGGCGGTGCTGCACGGCAACATCGCGGTGGACGGTTGCGTGGTGAAAACCGCGGGTGTGGACGAATCGATCCTGGTGTTCGAGGGCTCGGCCTTCGTGACCGAATCGCAAGATGAGGCGGTGGCACAGATCCTGGCCGACAACGTGAAGGCCGGGGACGTGGTCATCGTGCGCTACGAAGGCCCCAAGGGTGGCCCGGGCATGCAGGAGATGCTCTACCCGACCAGCTACATCAAGTCCAAGGGTCTGGGCAAAGCCTGCGCGCTGCTGACCGACGGCCGCTTCTCCGGCGGCACCTCCGGCCTGTCTATCGGTCACTGCTCGCCCGAAGCGGCGGCGGGTGGTGCGATCGGTCTGGTGCGGCACGGCGACAGGATCCGCATCGACATCCCCAACCGCAGCATCAACCTGCTGGTGAGCGACGAAGAGCTGGCGAAACGCCGCGCCGAGCAGGACGCCAAGGGCTGGAAGCCCGTGTTGCCGCGCCCGCGCAAGGTGTCGACGGCGCTCAAAGCCTATGCCTTGCTGGCCACCTCGGCCGACAAGGGTGCGGTGCGCGACCTGTCGCTGCTGGGCGACTGAAGCCCCACTGGCCCGGCCACCAGGCAGCCCCTTCGGGGGCTGTTTGTCTTCTGGCCGCCCGTTGACCTCGTCAGTGCGGTGCTTTGTTGGCCGCGTGCACAATCCACAGCCATGTTGATCCATCCCACCATCGATCCTGTCGCCCTGCAACTCGGCCCCATCGCCATCCACTGGTACGGGCTGACCTACCTCGCGGCGTTTGGCTTGTTTGTGCTGCTGGGCCGTGCGCGGCTGAAGCACCAGCCCTATGCGTCCATCACGGCGCCGAGCCCCTGGACCGCGCGAGATGTGGAGGACATCCTCTTTCTCGGCGTCATGGGCGTGGTGCTCGGTGGACGCATCGGCTATTGCCTGTTCTACAAACCCGCCTACTACCTGAGCCATCCGCTGGAAATCTTTGCGGTCTGGCAGGGCGGCATGAGTTTCCACGGCGGCATGCTGGGGGTGCTGGTGGCCATGGTCTGGTACGCACGCAGCCGCCAGCGGCCCTGGCTGCAGGTGATGGACTTCGTGGCGCCCTGTGTGCCCACCGGGCTGGCGGCCGGTCGCGTGGGCAACTTCATCAACGGCGAACTCTGGGGCCGCGTGGCCGACCCGTCGCTGCCCTGGGGCATGGTGTTTCGCGGCGCGGGCGAGCTGCCGCGCCATCCATCTCAGGTGTACCAGTTCCTCATGGAAGGGGTGTTGCTCTTCGTGTTGCTGTGGTTGTACGCGCGCAAGCCGCGCGCGACCGGGCGGGTGAGCGCGGCCTTCCTGTTCGGCTACGGCGTGTTCCGCTTCATTGCCGAGTTCTTCCGCGAACCCGACGCCCATCTCGGCCTGCTCTCGCTGGGCATGAGCATGGGGCAGTGGCTGTGTGTGCCCATGATCCTGGGTGGGGCAGCGCTGTGGTGGTGGTGCGGCCGGCGCACTTGAGTCGCCGCGAGCGTTGACGCGAGGGCGGCGGCTGGCCACCGGGCGGGGCACCACATGGCCATCCCGCCGTTCATCTGTGAAGGCAGGGCCTTCGGGTAAACACCCGTTTCGGAATGTGAGTACCGCATTAATATTATTTGTAATTACAGATAATCACGAATGCGACTGGTGCTCAACTCCCTGCATGACGAAGTGGCCGCGAGGCTTCGCGAGCGCATCTTTGCGGGCGAACTGGCGCCTGGCAGCTTCATCGACGAGCCGGCCTTGTGCAGCGAGTGGGCCATCTCCCGAACGCCCTTGCGCGAAGCGCTCAAGGTGCTGACGGCGGAGGGCTTGCTGCGCCACGAGCCGCGCCGGGGATGCTTCGTGAGCGAGATCACCGAACGCGATCTGGACGAGATCTTCCCCGTGATCGCCTTGCTCGAAGGGCGTTGCGCTTTCGAGGCCGCAAACAACGCGACGGATGCCGATCTGGCCGCGCTGGAGCAGCTGCACGACCGGCTGCAGCGCAGCGCCAAGGCCAAGCGCATCACCGAGTACTACGACACCAACTTTGCGATCCACGAGGCCATCATCCTGCTGGCGAACAACCGCTGGCTGTCGCAGGTGATCGGTGACCTGCGCAAGATCGTCAAACTCGCCCGCCTGCAGCAGCTGCATGCGCCCGGTCGGCTTGAGCAGAGCCTGTCGGAGCACATGGCGGTGTACGCCGCCCTCAAGGCGCACGACGCCGAGGGTGCCGAAGCGGCGATGCGCACTCACCTGACCCGCCAGCGCGTGGCGTTGCGCGAATTGGCCCGCAACCAGACGTCGAGGATTTCGGCATGAACACCACCGAATGGATCGTCCAGCGTGTGTCCCGCCTGCGTGCGCCGTCCCCAGCGGTGACGCGTTCGACGCAGGAGCGCTTGCAGGCCCGGTTGCGGCAGGGTGAGGAGGCCATGTCGCCGCGCGCATTGCGCCACAAGCTCGACGAGCTCAAAGCCATCGTGGACCCGCTGGTGAGCGAGGTGGAGGGCGGGCGCCGGGCCCAGGCGGTGGTGGACTGGTACGCCAGCGCAACGCCTGCGCACCGGCGCGATCTCTGGCTGCTCATGAGCGAACGTTTCGTGGCCGACCCGGCGCAGGTGAAGGCGGCGCAGGAGACCTACCTGGCCACCGTGGGCACACCCGACGAGGCCGCCGCCGAGGTGCTCTACCGCCGCGCCACGGTGTCGCCGCGGCGGCGCTTGCTGCAGCGCTTCAGCGCCCACCCGGAGGGCATTGCCTTTCTGGTGAACCTGCGCGCCGAGATGCAGGCCCAATTGAAGACCGACCGGCGTCTGCGGGCGCTGGATGTCGAAATGGAGTACATGTTTTCCACCTGGTTCGATGTGGGTTTCCTGGAGCTGCGCCGCATCAGCTGGGACTCGCCCGCATCGCTGGTGGAAAAGCTCATCAAGTACGAAGCGGTGCACGACATCCGCAGCTGGGACGACGTGAAGAACCGGCTCGACAGCGACCGCCGCTGCTACGGGTTTTTCCACCCGCGCCTGCCGGGCGAGCCGCTGATCTTCGTGGAGGTGGCGCTGGTCAACGAGATCGCGACCAGCATCACCCCGCTGCTCGACGAAGCCGCCGCGCCGGCCGATCTGGACCGAGCCACCACCGCCATCTTCTATTCCATCAGCAACACGCAGGCGGGCCTGCGTGGCGTGAGCTTCGGCGACTCGCTCATCAAGCGCGTGGTCGAGACCCTGCACCAGGAGTTCCCCCGCCTCAAGACCTTCGCCACGCTCTCGCCGATACCGGGGCTGCGCACTTGGCTGAACAAGGCGGCGCCCGCTGATTTGCTCAAGGCCTGGGACAACGCGGCCGAGCTGGGGGAAAAGGCCCCAGAGCGCCTGGCTTTGCTGGGCTGGGCCGCACGTTACCTGGGCATGGAGCTGCAGGACGGCAAACCGCTGGACCCGGTGGCGCGTTTCCACCTGGGCAACGGCGCGCGCGTTGAGCGTCTCAACTGGGCCGGCGACCCGTCGGCCAAGGGCTTCAAGCAGTCCTATGGCCTGATGGTGAACTACCTCTACGATCCCAAGCGGCTTGACAAGAACCGGGCCGCGCTCACGCAGGGAAAAATCCCGATAGCCACGGCGATCAAGGATCTTTACCTTTGACGCTGCCATCCCAACCACAACAGGAGACAAACCCCATGCAACAAGGTCTGAACCGACGAGACGTCCTGCGAGCGGCGATGGTCGGCGCCACGCTGTACAGCACGATGGGCCACGCCCAGTCCAGCTGGCCGAGCAAGCCGGTCACCATGATCGTGCCGTTCCCGGCCGGCGGTGGCACCGATGCCTTTGCCCGTCCGATGGCCGCCCAGTTTGCCAAGCTGTCGGGCAAAGCGCTGGTGATCGACAACCGCGGTGGCGCTGGCGGGACCTTGGGGGCGGGCATCGCGGCCAAGGCCACGCCCGACGGCTACACCCTGTTCATGGGCGCGGTGCATCACACCATAGCGCCCAGCATGTACCCCAGGCTGGACTACGACCTGGAGCGTGATCTGGTGCCACTGATCCAGGTGGCCAGCGTGCCGCAGGTGCTGGTGGTGAACGCCAAGAAATTCGGCAACCTGGACTTCAAGGCGTTTCTCGAACAGGTCAAGTCCAGCCCCGGCAAGCTCAACTACGGTTCGGCCGGTGGTGGCACCTCGCACCACCTCGCTGGCGAGTTGTTCAAGCTGCAGAGCAAGACGTTCATCACCCACATTCCCTACCGCGGCGCTGGCCCGGCGCTCAACGACCTGATCGCGGGCAACGTGGACATGATGTTCGATGGCCTGGGCTCTTCGGCGGCCCACATCAAGGGTGGCCGCATCAAGGCGCTGATGGTCTCCGGCAACAAACGGAACCCGGCTTTCCCCGATGTGCCCAGCGCGGCCGAGGTGGGCCTGCCCGACTACAACGTGACCACCTGGTACGGTGTGTGGGCGCCCAAGGGCTCACCGGCCGATGCACAGGCCCGCGCCATTGAGGAAATCCGCAAGGCCGCCCAGACCGACGAAGCCAAGGCCGTCTGGGCCTCACAAGGTGCCGACTTCCCCAACCTCACCGGCGCGCAGTTCGACGGATTCATCAAGGCCGAACTGAAAAAATGGGCGCAGGTGGTCAAGGCCTCGGGCGCCAAGCTGGACTGAGTCCTCCGACAAGACACCCGATGTCAGGCCACGTCCGTCTGCTGATCGATGGCGCTGCCGCGCTGGTGACCTTGTCGAACCCGGCCAAGTTCAACGCCATGTCGCGAGCGATGTGGCGTGAACTGCGGCAGGTGTTCAACGAGCTGCAGCAGCGCAGCGACGTGCGCGCCGTGCGGGTGGCGGGCGAGGGCGGGCATTTCTGTGCGGGCGGTGACATCGCCGAGTACACGGACTTCCGTTTCCACCCCGAGGGCCTGCGCGACTTCCATGAAAGCGACGTCTGGGGTGGCCTCTCGGCCATGCTGGCCTGTGACCTGCCCATCGTCGCGCAGATCGAAGGCAACTGCATGGGCGCCGGGGTCGAAATCGCCAGCTGCTGCGACGTCCGTGTGGCAGGGCAGGGCGCGCGTTTCGGTGCACCCATCGCCAAGCTGGGCTTTCCCATGGCCCCGCGCGAGGCCGAACTGGTCGTGCGCGAGGTGGGGTTGGCCACGGCGCGGCAGATGCTGCTGGAAGCCGCGGTGCTGGACGCGCCCACGATGCTGGTGCGCGGCTTCCTGCAGGGGGTGCTGCACGATGCCGATGTGCCCGCCGAGGCCTTGCAGCGGGTGCTGCGCATGACGCGCCTGGCGCCGCAGGCCGCCAGGATGAACAAGCAGGCCTTGCGCGCGCTGTCCCATGGGCAGAACGCCGAAGCCCTGCTGGCCACCGCCTACGATTACGCCGACAGCGCCGAACACCGGGAAGGCATTGCCGCCTTCCTGGCCAAACGCCCCCCGATTTTCTGAACGATTTTTCCGATCCACCCATGAGCAACCACAACCTGTTCGTCGCCTTGCGCGATGCCTTTCCCGCCGACCTCGACCGCACCGCCGTGGAGACCGACGACGGGTTGGTCTATTCGTGGTGCGATCTCGACCGCGCGACCGCCATGGTGGCCAACCTGATCGACTCGCTCGACCTGCCGGCCCACTCGCGCATCGCGGTGCAGGTGGAAAAATCGGTCGAGGCCATGGTGCTGTACCTGGCCACGCTGCGCGCGGGCCATGTGTTCCTGCCGCTCAACACCGCTTACCAGAGCGCCGAGATCGAGTATTTCATCGGCAACGCCGAACCGGCCGTCGTGGTGTGCAGCCCGAAGAACCACGGCTGGGTCAGCAAGATCGCCTTCACCGCCGGCACGGCATTCGTCTTCACGCTGGGTGACGACCGCACCGGCAGCCTGCTGGACCGTGCTGCGCACATGAGCGACCGCCACACGCCCGCAGTGAGGGGCAGCGACGACCTGGCTGCCATCCTGTACACCAGCGGCACCACCGGCCGCAGCAAGGGCGCCATGCTCACGCACGGCAACATGCTCAGCAACGCGCGGGTGCTGCGCGACCACTGGGGCTGGCGACCCGACGATGTGCTGATCCACGCGCTGCCGATCTTCCACGTGCACGGCCTGTTCGTGGCCATCCACGGTGCGCTGATCAACGGCAGCAAGATGATCTGGTTCTCGAAGTTCGACCCGAAGCGGGCGATCGCCAAGTTCGCCGAGGCCACCGTGTTCATGGGTGTGCCCACGCTGTACGTGCGCATGCTGGCCGAGCCCACGCTCACGCCCGCGCAGGCCCGCCACATGCGGCTGTTCATTTCGGGTTCGGCACCGTTGCTGATCGAAACCTTCACCGAGTGGCAGGTCCGCACCGGCCACACGATTCTGGAGCGCTACGGCATGAGCGAGACGGTCATGCTCACGTCCAACCCTTGCGGCGACGACCCGCGTTACCCGGGGCAGACCGAGCGACGCGGAGGCACGGTGGGCTTTCCGCTGCCGGGCGTGGAGCTGAGGGTGGTCGGTGATGGCGACCAGACCGTTGCACAGGGCGAGATCGGTGGCATCCAGGTGCGTGGGCCCAACGTGTTCAAGGGCTACTGGCGCATGCCGGAAAAAACGGCCGAGGAGTTCACGGCCGACGGTTTCTTCAAGACCGGCGACGTGGGGCGCGTGGACGAACAGGGTTACGTTGTCATCGTCGGTCGCAGCAAAGACCTGATCATCTCCGGTGGCTACAACGTCTACCCGGCCGAGATCGAGGGTTACATCAACGACATGCCTGGCGTGGCCGAGAGCGCGCTGGTGGGGGTGCCGCACCCGGACTTCGGCGAGGTCGGCGTCGCGGTGATCATCCCCAAACCCGGCGCCGCCGTGGACCCGGACCAGGTGATCGGCGTGCTCAAGTCCCAACTCGCCAATTTCAAGATCCCCAAACGCTGCTGGGTGGTCAACGAACTGCCCCGCAACACCATGGGCAAGGTGCAGAAGAACCTGCTGCGAGATCAATACAAAGGCGAATTCGCCTGAAAACAAAAAACGTGCTGCGGCATGCCATCCGGAGCGCATGAACAAGACCCAGAACGCGGTGGAACCGGCTTCGCCGGGCCACTCGCGTTGCCCCTTGGGGGGTGACGCCGAAGGCGGCGCGGGGGGACTAACGGAGCACGAGCACAGGGATGTGCGAGTGCGTCAGCACCTGCTGCGTCTCGCTGCCCAGCAGCAGGCGCTTGATGCCCTTGCGGCCGTGCGAGGCCATCACGATCAGGTCCACCTTGTTGCGCTTGGCCGCCGCGATGATGGCTTCTGCGATCAGATCGGACTTCACCGTCACCGGCTTGACCTTCACTTCCACTTTCTGGCCCGCGGCCTTCACCGCGTTGACGGCTTCCATGGCATCGTCGTTCCATTGTTTCTCGATGCGGGCAACCTCAGCCGCCGCCAGGGCGACGCCACCTTCAAAGTAGGTCTGCGGGTAGCGGGGAACCACTTTCAGAGCGATCACTTCGGCGCCGGTGATGTCGGCCAGGGCAATGGCGTGGTCAACCGCCATGTTGGACAGTTTGGAGCCGTCGGTGGCCACCAGAATGCGCTTGTACATGTCTCTTCTCCTGTGGGTTGTTGTTGAAGAAGCATTAGGCTACGCAATGACCGCCCGTGGGTGGTTGACTTAAATCAATCCCATGGAACCTGACCTGAATTACCCTCGCGGCATGAACGAGGCCGTCACCGCGCCCCCGGTGGGGTCATTGCTTGGGCTCTCCCAGTCTGAGCCTGTGGCGGCGGGCGGGGCGGGCGCGGAGCCTGATCTGTTCGGAATCCACCGGGGTCCGTTGACGGTGACCGACGATTTCCTGGTCCTCGACGACCCGGTCGAGCAGCAGGATTTCACCGAATTTTCAGAAATTGACGGTCGCCCGGTCGCCGAATCGGTGCTGATGGTGCAGGGCATGTACTGCGCTGCCTGCGCCGACACGGTGGAGTGCGCCTTGCAGGACCTGCCCGGTGTGCAGTTCGCCCAGGTGCACGCCGCCACCCGGCGCCTCACCTTGCGTTGGGACCCTTCGTTGACCCGCATTTCCAGCCTCGCGCAGGCCGTGGGACAAACCGGCTACCGGTTGCTGCCCTTGCAGCAGGCCCTGTCCATCAGCGAGCGGCTGAAGGAAACCCGGCAGGCGCTGTGGCGCCTGTTCGTGGCGGGCTTCTGTGCCATGCAGGTCATGATGTACGCGTTCCCGGCCTACGTGACGGTGCCGGGCGAGATCCCGGCCGACATCGACCAGCTGCTGCGCTGGGCCAGCTGGATCCTGAGCGTCCCGGTGGTTTTTTTCGCCAGCGGACCGTTTTTCAGGGGCGCGTGGCGCGACCTGCGGCTCGGTCGTGTGGGCATGGACACACCGGTGTCCATCGGCATCCTCGTGGCTTTTCTGGCGAGTTCCGCGGCCACTTTCGATCCGACTGGCCCCTGGGGGCAGGAGGTCTGGTTCGACTCGCTGACGATGTTCGTGTTTTTCCTGCTGGGTGGCCGCTACCTGGAGCTCAAGGCCCGCGATCGCACCGCGGGTGCGCTGGATGCGCTGATGAACCGCTTGCCTGAAGTCTGCGACCGGCAGAAGGGCGAGGGCGTGTTTGAGACCGTCTCGGTGCGCCGGCTGCTGGTGGGCGACGTGGTCCGCGTGCAGGCCGGTCAGGCCTTCCCGGGCGACGGTGACTTGTTGAGTGCGTCGGCCACGGTCGATGAAGCCCTGCTCACGGGCGAATCCCACCCCGTGACCCGCAACGCGGGCGACGCGGTGGTGGCCGGCAGTTTCAACCTGGCCGGGCCTGTCTTGCTGACGGTGATCCGGCTGGGCCGTGACACGCGGTTTGCGCAGATCGTGGCGCTCATGGAAAAAGCCTCGACCGAAAAGCCCCGGCTGGCCGTCCTGGCAGACCGCATCGCTGCGCCGTTCCTCGCGCTGGTGCTGGCGGCGGCGGCCCTGGCTTTCTGGTACTGGTGGCAGATCGATCACACCAAGGCCCTGGCGGTCGCGGTGGCGGTGTTGATCGTGACCTGTCCGTGCGCGTTGTCGCTGGCCACGCCGGCGGCCATGCTGAGCGCCGCCGGTGCGCTGGCGCGGCGCGGCATCCTGGTGCGGCGCCTGCAGGCGTTCGAGAACCTGGCGGGGATCAACGCCGTGGTGTTCGACAAGACCGGGACCCTGACGCACGACCGCCTGGTGCTCCGCGGCATGACCCTGCGGGATGGCGTGGCTCGCGACCAGGCCCTGGCACTGGCGGCCGCTCTGGCGGCAGGGTCGCTGCACCCGGTATCGCGGGCACTGGTCGAGGCGGCTCGCGCGGCGGGGCTGCCGCCGGCACGACCCGCGCCGGTCGAGGTGACAGAAGCGGCCGGGCAGGGCATGCAGGGCCGTTGGGACAACGGCGGCGAAGCGAGGCTCGGATCGGCCGTCTTTTGCGGGCTGGAGGTCCGGCGTGGGCCACAGGGCGACAAGGGCGGTTCGCGGGTTCACCTGGCCGATGGCCATGGCTGGCTGGCGAGTTTCGAGCTGCAGGAGGGCCTGAGGGACGACGCGCAGGCCGCGGTGGCTGCGCTGCGCAGCATGGGCCTGGCCACCTGGCTGTTGTCCGGCGACCGTGAGAGCGCGGCGCGGGAGGTGGCTCAGGCCGTGGGTGTGGAGCATGTGATCGCCGGTGCGTCACCCGAGCAGAAGCTGGCCGAGGTGGTGGCCTTGCAGGCGCGCGGTGTCCGTCTGGCGATGGTGGGCGACGGTCTGAACGACGGCCCGGTGCTCGCCAGGGCCGACACCTCGTTCGCGCTGGGCCATGCCGCACCGCTGGCGCAGGCCCAGTCGGACTATGTCATTCAAGGTGGCAAGGTCATGGACGTGGTGTTGACGCTCAGGCAGGCACGCTCCACCATGCGCATCGTGCGGCAGAACCTCGCCTGGGCGGCGATCTACAACCTGGTCAGCGTGCCGCTGGCGCTGGTCGGCTGGATGCCCCCCTGGCTGGCGGGTCTGGGCATGGCGGCCAGTTCGTTGCTGGTGATCGCCAACGCGCTGCGACTGACCCGCGACATGGGGCCTGTGCCGGACCTCCATTCACCGGACGCTATGGCTGCCACCCCCTGACCGGGGTGGGGCCCACCTATTTTTTTCGAGGGACTTACCGTGGACGTTTTGTATTTGCTGATCCCCGTGTCGGTGGTGCTGGTTTTCATCATCATCGGCATCTTCTGGTGGGCGCTCAACGCAGGCCAGTTTGACAACATCGATCGTGAAGGTGAGCGTGTTCTGAGGGGCGATTGACTTAAGTCAAGGCACCTGTGAGGTTACATGTGGACACTTGCCCGGTGACATTAATGAGGAGTTGTGTATGTCCGTGACATCAAAGACCAGCCAGCCGGCGGTCTATAACGACAGTGTGGTCCGCGGGTTTGCCATCATGTCCGTGATCTACGGCGTGGTCGGCATGCTGGTGGGGGTGATCATTGCGGCCCAGTTGACCTGGCCCGAGCTCAACATGGGCATTGAATGGCTGACCTACGGCCGTCTTCGCCCCTTGCACACCAACGCGGTGATTTTTGCGTTTGGTGGGTCGGTCCTGTTTGCGACCAGCTACTACGTGGTGCAGCGAACCTGCCACACCAACCTGTTTTCCAACAAGCTCGCCTGGCTCACCTTCTGGGGCTGGAACGCGGTGATCGTGGGGGCCGTCGTGTCGTTGCCCCTGGGGCTGACCCAGGGCAAGGAATACGCCGAACTGATCTGGCCGATTGACCTGTTGATCACCGTGGTGTGGGTGTCGTATGCGATCGTGTTCTTCGGCACGGTCGGCACCCGCAAGGTGAAGCACATCTACGTGGCCAACTGGTTCTTTGGTGCCTACATCATCACCATTGCCCTGCTGCACATCTTCAACAACCTGGCCATCCCGACCGGTGCCACGCACTCCTACTCGGCCTATGCCGGCGTGCAGGACGCGATGATCCAGTGGTGGTACGGGCACAACGCCGTGGGCTTCTTCCTGACGGCCGCCTTCCTGGGCATGATGTACTACTTCATCCCCAAGCAGGCCGAGCGCCCGGTCTACTCGTACCGCCTGTCCATCGTCCACTTCTGGGCGCTGATCTTCACCTACATGTGGGCGGGTCCTCACCACCTGCACTACACCGCGTTGCCCGACTGGACGCAATCGGTCGGCATGGTGTTCTCCCTGATCCTGCTGGCCCCCAGCTGGGGCGGCATGATCAACGGCATCATGACCCTGTCGGGCGCCTGGCACAAACTGCGTGACGACCCCATCCTGCGCTTCCTGATCGTGTCCCTGTCGTTCTACGGCATGTCCACGTTCGAAGGCCCGATGATGTCCATCAAGACCGTCAACGCGCTGTCGCACTACACCGACTGGACCGTGGGCCACGTGCACTCCGGCGCGCTCGGCTGGGTGGGCCTGGTGTCCATGGGTTCGCTGTACTACCTGATTCCGCGCCTGTACGGCCAGAAGAAGATGTATTCGGTGCCCGCGATTGAAGTCCACTTCTGGGTGGCCACCATCGGCATCGTGCTGTACATCGCCGCGATGTGGATCGCCGGCGTGATGCAGGGCCTGATGTGGCGCTCGGTCAACCCCGACGGCAGCCTGACCTACACCTTCGTTGAATCGGTCAAGGCCACCTTCCCCTTCTATGTCATCCGCCTGCTGGGTGGTCTGCTGTACCTGGGCGGCATGGTCATCATGCTGTGGAACGTGATCATGACGACCCGTCAGGGCAGGGTGCAGGATGTGCCTGTGCTCGCCGTCAACCCGGCTCATGCCTGAGGAGCAAAACAACATGTCTTCACACGAAACTCCTGTCGGCCACGCCAAGATCGAGACCAACAACTTCCTCATGATCGTCTTGATCACGCTGGTGGTGGCGGTCGGTGGTCTGGTCGAAATCGTTCCCCTGTTTTTCCAGAAATCCACCACCCAGCCGATCGAGGGCCTCAAGCCCTACACCGCGCTGCAGCTGGCGGGTCGCGATGTCTATGTGGGAGAGGGTTGCTACAACTGCCACTCGCAGATGATCCGTCCCTTCCAGGCCGAGACGCTGCGTTATGGCCCGTACTCCGTGGCGGGCGAGTTTGTGTACGACCGCCCGTTCCAGTGGGGTTCCAAGCGCACGGGTCCCGACCTGCACCGCGTGGGTGGCCGCTACAGCGACGAATGGCACCGCATCCACCTGAACAACCCGCGTGATCTGGTGCCCGAGTCCAACATGCCGGCCTACCCCTTCCTGGGCGAGAAGACGGTGGACGCAGAGTCCATGCCCAAGCGCATGCAGGTGCTGCGCACCCTGGGTGCACCTTACTCGGACGAAGAGATCGCCAAGTCGGTGGAAGACACCAAGGGCAAGACGCAGATGGAAGCGGTGATCGCGTACCTGCAGGTGCTCGGAACCGCCCGCACGGCGGCGCCGGTCGCGGCCGCCGCGGCACCCGCTGCGGCCACGGCACCTGTGGTTGCTGCAGCCCCTGCCGCTGGTGACGACGCTCGGGTGGTGGTGGAAAACGGCATGGTCAAGTTTTACTTTGCCTCGGGCAAGGCCGACCTGGCACAAGGCGGTTCGGAGGCCCTGGCCGACGCGGCCAAGGCCGCCAAAGACGGCAAGAAGCTGCAGGTGAGCGGTTTCCACGACTCGACCGGCGACCTCGCCACCAACCAGGAGCTGGCCAAGAAGCGCGCTTTTGCGGTGCGCGACGCCCTCGTGGCCCTGGGCGCAGACGCTGCTCAGGTGGAGCTGGTGAAGCCCACCGCGACCGAGGGCGGTGGTGCCAACCCCGAAGCCCGCCGGGTGGAAGTCAGCATTCAATAACGCAGGACACCATCATGGACATCAACGACCTGCGCAGCATCGTGACGGTGGTCAGCATGCTGACCTTTGTGGGCATCGTGGTCTGGGCCTGGTCCAAACGGAACCAGGCCGGTTTTGAAGAGGCGGCGCGGCTGCCCCTCCACGACGACTAACCCGCAGCACCCCAACAGAGAAACATCATGAGCGACTTTACAAGTGAATTCTGGCATCTCTATGTGGGCGGTCTGACACTCGTCAGCATCATTGCCTGCCTGGTCCTGCTCTGGATCAGCGGCACCACCAAGGCCGCGACACACGGCGACAACACGACCGGGCACGTCTGGGACGGTGACCTGAAAGAGATGAACAACCCCTTGCCCAAGTGGTGGGTCTATCTGTTCGTCCTGACCGTGGTGTTCGCGCTGGTCTACGGCGTGCTCTACCCGACCTTTGGCAAGTTCCAGGGCGTTCTGGGCTGGACGTCACAGGGCCAGCATGCCGCCGAAGTGGCCAAAGTGGAAAAGGCCATCGCGCCCATCTATGCCAAGTTCCAGGACATGAAGCCCGAAGCACTCGCCGGCGATGCCACCGCGATGGCCATCGGCGAACGCTTGTTCATGAACAACTGCGCTCAGTGCCATGGTTCCGATGCACGCGGCGCGAAGGGCTTCCCCAACTTGGCCGACGGCGACTGGCTGCACGGCGGCTCGCCCGACGTGATCAAGACCACGCTCACCAACGGTCGCATCGGCGTGATGCCGCCCATGGCTGCCGCTGTGGGCACCGCTGAAGATGTGCGCGACGTGGCGAACTACGTGCTCAGCCTGTCAGGCAGCCCGCACGATGCGGTGCGCGCCTCACAAGGCAAGGGCAAGTTTGCGGCCTGCGCGGCCTGTCACGGGCAGGATGGCAAAGGCACCCAGGCCATGGGCGCTCCCAACCTGACCGATGGAATCTGGTTGCACGGCTGGGGCGAAGACGCCATCGTGCGCGCCGTGAACAATGGCTTCACCAACCAGATGCCCGCTCAGGCCGGCAAGCTGAACGAGAGCCAGATCAATGTGTTGGCCTCCTACGTCTGGGGCATGTCCAACAAGCCCGCGAAGTGATTCGCGCCTGATCGAGAAGGGGTCGCCGAAAGGCGGTCCCTTTTGGTGTTATTTACTGATATAGGCATGTTGTGAGTACCGCTTCTTCCGACGCCAACAAACCCATGGTTCCCGTTTCTGCAGGCAACCCCCAGGGCGGCGCCGCGGAAGATGAGGAGATGGTCTCCCTTTACGCCTCGAGGCAGAAGATCTACCCCCGATCCGTGTCGGGCCTGTTCTCCAAGTGGCGCTGGCTCACCGTCTGGATCACCCAGATCGTGTTTTATGGCCTTCCATGGCTGGAGTGGAACGCGCGGCAGGCGGTGCTCTTTGATCTTGAAGCCCGCCGCTTTTACATTTTTGGCCTGGTGTTGTACCCGCAGGACTTCATCTACCTGACCGGGTTGCTGGTGATCTCGGCGCTCGCCTTGTTCCTTTTCACGGCCGTGGCCGGTCGCCTGTGGTGCGGCTACGCCTGCCCCCAGACGGTGTACACCGAGGTGTTCCTCTGGATCGAGAAGAAGGTCGAAGGGGATCGGTCCGCCCGCATGCGACTGGACAAAGCCGAACTGTCCGCTCAGAAGCTGGGCAAGAAGTGGCTCAAGCACGCGCTCTGGATTCTGTTTTCCCTCTGGACGGGCTTCACCTTCGTCGGGTACTTCACGCCGATTCGCGAGCTGGCTGTGGTTTCCCTGGCCGCTTCCCTGGGGCCCTGGCAAACCTTCTGGATCTTTTTTTATGGCTTTGCCACCTATGGCAACGCCGGCTTCATGCGCGAGCAGGTGTGCAAGTACATGTGCCCCTATGCCCGCTTCCAGAGCGCGATGTTTGACAAGGACACGATGATCGTCACCTACGACGAGAAACGGGGTGAGCCGCGGGGACCACGCTCCAAGAAAGCCGATCCCCAGGCGCTGGGCTTGGGCGCCTGTGTCGATTGCACGCTGTGTGTGCAAGTGTGCCCGACTGGCATCGACATCCGCAAGGGCCTTCAATACGAGTGCATTGGGTGCGGCGCCTGCATTGACGTGTGTGACGAGGTGATGGACAAGGTGGGCTATCCCCGCGGACTGGTCAAGTACGCGACGCAGAACGGCATGGCCAATGGCTGGACGACGGCACAGATGGTCCGTCGAGGTCTGCGCCCGCGCGTGCTCGTCTACACCGGCATCCTGATGGCCATCACGACCGCCGTGATGGTGAGTCTGTACCTGCGCACCCCGCTCAAGGTGGACGTGATCCGTGACCGGGGCACGCTGGCCCGCATGGTGGAGCAAGGACGCATCGAGAACGTGTTCAGGTTGCAGGTCATGAACGCCACCGAGTCCACGCAGCGCTATGTGATCGCTGTCACCGGGCTGCCTGGCATCACCATCGCTTCCGAGAGCGAGGTGGAGGTGCTGCCCACCGAAGTGCGTTCTGCCGTCATTCGGGTGCAGGTGCCCCCCGGGGCCGCTTCCAGCGGTTCTCATCCCATTCAGTTCGATGTCCGCTCGACAGGGGATGATGTGTCTCAGGTGAAAGAAAAAGCCGCGTTCCTGATCCCCCGGTAAAGTGACACCCGCCATTCCACATCGACCACCCACGCATGAACCCCTCCAACACCCGCCCCGCCCAGCCCTCGCTGCCCATCCCATGGTGGAAAGTGCCCCACATGTGGCTCGTGGTGGGTGGACCACTCGTGGTGGTGGTCGCTGCCATCGCCACGGCCATCATCGCGGTCAAGGGCGCTGATCCGGTGCTCAACAAGGCCGATTTCGAGCGAGACCTGAAAGCCGCGCATGCCCTGGAGGGACAGGCCAAAGCCAAAGCGCTGGAAACCTTGCAGCCCGCGCAACAGGCGCGCAACCACGCGGCCTCACCTCTGCCAGAGCCTCCTCCGGCCAAATAGCGTGCTCAGGCCGGGGAACTGGCCGCCAAGACCTTCTGGACCCGACTTTCACACACACTGAGGAGACAAGAACATGTGGTCACAGCGCTGGATGTGGATTGCCTGGCCGGCCTTTCTGTTGGCTGGGGTGCTGGAGATGATCGTTTTTGCGATGGTGGACCCGGGTGATCTGCACTGGTTTGGCAACCCGCTGGGGCTTTCCCGCCAGGCCGTCTACACCTTGGCGTTTTTTGTGTTTTGGGGCGTCACCATGGCGTCCAGTGCGCTGACCACCCTGTTGTCGATGTCACCCTTCGAGGTCAACCGATGCCCGGTGCCCGAGGCCGCACGACCCAAAGACTGCGCACAAAACGGCGCCTGTCGCTGACATTGAAAAGCCCAAAAGAAAACCCCGCCGGAGCGGTCCGGCGGGGTTTTCTTATGAACGGTGAAATCAGCGGCAGGTCTGTGGATTCACGATCAGCTTGAGCGCTTCGGTGTCCTTGATGTGCACGTAGCGTTGCTTGACTTCAATGATGCCTTCCTCGACAAACTTCGAGAACGTGCGGCTGACCGTTTCCAGCTTCATGCCCAGATAGCTGCCAATTTCTTCGCGCGTCATGCGCAGCACCAACTCGGACTGAGAGAAGCCTCGGGCATGCAGGCGCTGCACCAGGTTGAGCAGGAACGCCGCCAGGCGTTCCTCGGCGCGCATGCTGCCCAGCAGCAGCATCACGCTGTGGTCTCGCACGATTTCGCGGCTCATGATCTTGTGCACATGGTGCTGCAAGGTGGTGAACTCACGGGACAACTCTTCGACCTGATCGAAAGGCATGATGCAGACCTCGGCGTCCTCCAGTGCGATGGCGTCACACGAGTGGCGATCGCTCACGATGCCGTCCAGGCCGATGATTTCGCCCGTCATCTGGAAACCGGTGACCTGGTCCCGGCCATCGGCGGTGGTCACGCAGGTTTTGAAGAAACCCGAACGGACGGCGTAGAGGGAGGTGAACTTGTCGCCGGTGTTGAACAAGGCCGAGCCCCGTTTGACGCGCCGACGGGCTGAAATGACGTTGTCAAGCTTGTCCATTTCGTTGGGGTTCAGGCCCATGGGCAAGCACAGCTCCCGCAAATTGCAGCTGGAACAGGCGACTTTGATGCTTTGAATGTCCATAAATATCCCGCAATTGGGCCGAAGCTTAACGCATGGGTGTCGCCGCTGTCGATGTACCCATTCGTTTCGCTGGCGTCAGTCAGCAGAAACCCTTGGCCGTCATGCGCCCTTGATCTTGATCAAGGGCTCGGGTGGGCGCTTGGGGCACATTCAACTTCTGCATTGGAGAATTGCCTGTGAGTCACGCCATTTCTGACGAATTGCTCAAGCGGTTCGATGTCCCTGGACCGCGCTACACGTCGTACCCGACGGCTGATCGGTTTGTGGAAGCCTTCACCGAAGCCGACTACATCCAGGCCCTGGAGCAGCGGCGGGCGGGCTCGATGGCCTTGCCGCTCTCGCTGTACGTGCACGTGCCGTTTTGCGAATCGGTTTGTTACTACTGTGCCTGCAACAAGGTGATCACCAAGCACCACGAGCGGGCGGCGGAGTACCTGCGCTACCTTTCACGCGAGGTCGATCTGCAAGTGCAGCACTTCGGAAAGGGCCACAGCGTGTCCCAGCTGCACCTCGGTGGCGGGACGCCGACCTTCCTGTCGGATGCCGAGCTCGAAGACCTGATGGCGATGATCCGTCGCAACTTCACGCTGGTGCCGGGGGGGGAGTACTCGATCGAGGTGGATCCCCGCACGGTGACAGGCCAGCGTTTGCAGACCCTCGCGCGACTTGGGTTCAATCGCTTGAGCTTTGGCGTGCAGGACTTCGATCCTGCGGTGCAAAAGGCCGTGCACCGGGTACAGCCCGCCGAACAGGTGTTTGAGCTGGTGGAGACCGCCCGCAAGATCGGCTTCGAATCGGTGAACGTGGACCTGATCTACGGCCTGCCGCTGCAAACGCCGGAGTCGTTTTCCCGCACGCTGGCACAGGTCAACCAGCTGCGCCCGGACCGCATTGCGCTGTACGCCTACGCCCACCTTCCTTCGCGTTTCAAGCCGCAGCGCCGCATCATCGCGGCAGAACTGCCCAGCCCCGGGGACAAGCTGTCCATGCTCTCGGCCTCGCTGGATGCCATGAGCGAAGCCGGCTACGTGTATGTCGGGATGGATCACTTTGCACTGCCCACCGATGCCTTGGCGGTGGCCAAGCGGCAGGGGCGCCTGCACCGCAATTTCCAGGGCTACAGCACGCAGCCCGACTGCGATCTCATCGCCCTGGGTGTGTCGGCCATCGGACGCATCGGCGCGACCTACAGCCAGAACGCCAAGACGATCGAGGACTACTACGACGCGCTGGATCAGGGCCGGTTGCCGATCGTTCGCGGCCTGGCGCTCACGCGCGACGACCTGCTGCGCAGGTCCGTCATCATGTCCTTGATGTGTCAGGGGCAGTTGCAGTACGAGCCCATCAACCTGGGGCATCTCATCGATTGCAAAAAGTACTTTGCCCGCGAACTGGAAGTCTTGGCCGGCTTTGCCGAGCAGGGGCTGGTGAGCATTGACGAGTCGGGTGTGCAGGTCACTGCCACAGGCTGGTATCTGGTGCGCGCCATTGCGATGGTGTTTGACAAGAACCTTCAAGTGGATCAGGACCGGGCCCGCTTCTCCAAAATCATCTGACTTGAAGCGGTCGTTGGCGCCGCGGTCCATGCTCGCTGCGAGCGCGGTCAAGCGCTCCACACGCATGGCGCTTGTGTGGACTTCCAGCGCCCATTTCTTTTCCGCCTGCTAGAGTTCCGAGATGCAGACTTCCATGGCGATCACGGCCCTGTTCATGGGGCTGGCCGGTGGCCCGCACTGCGTGGCCATGTGTGGGGCCGCGTGTGCGGGCATTGGCCGCGCCGCAGGTGAGCGCAGCACGCAAGCGCTGTGGTCGTTTCAGGCCAGCCGCATGCTGGGCTACGCGCTCTTTGGTGCGTTTGCTGCCGGGTCCGTGCAGGGGCTGGCCTGGTTGGGCACCAACACGGCCGTCATCCGTCCGGTCTGGACGATGTTTCATGTGGCGGCGTTGCTGCTGGGTGCAGTGCTGATCTGGCAGGCCAGGCAGCCCGCGTGGCTGGAGGGGCTGGGTCAGAATGTCTGGCGCAAGGTGCGCCCCGTGCTCGGCCGGCTCGGCGGCAAGGCGCCTGTGGTGCTGGGTGTGGCCTGGGCCTTGATGCCTTGCGGCTTGCTGTACTCGGCGTTGTTGGTCGCCTCGCTCTCCGCCAACGCGATGGAGGGCGCACTCATCATGGCGCTCTTTTCGGCGGGCACCTCCATCTCTTTGACCGCCGGGCCGTGGCTCTTGCTGCGTTTGCGTGGTGGCCGTTCGGGTGCCTGGGGCATTCGCCTCGCTGGGCTGGCCTTGGCGGCCACCTCGGGCTGGGCGCTCTGGATGGGCATCACCAACCCCACCGGGCTGTGGTGTGCCTGATCAGGCCTTTCGGCTGGGCAAGGTGGCAAGCAACAAGCCCAACAGGGCGATGCCGAACGCCAGCAGTTGAAGGGGCGTGAGCCGCTCACCCATGAAAACCACGCCGATGGCTGCCGCGCTGATGGGCAGCATCACGGCAAACACACCGGCCTTGGAGGCTGGAATGGTTTTCAGTCCGGTCATCCAGAGCCACACCGTCCAGACGCTCGCAGCCAGCGCATAAAACACCAGCAGACCCCAAATGTCAAAACGCACGGCGCCGAAATCGAAGCGCCACGCGGCCCAGATGCCCAGTGGCGTGACCAGCGCAAAGCCCCACAGATTGATGATGGCCGAGATGCGTTTGGGACCCAGGCCTTCCGTGAGTCGCTTGCCAATGACCACATAGGACGCTTCGCACACCACGGCGGCAAACACCAGCAGGTTGCCCCACACCTGAAGATCCAGACCCAGCGGCCCGGGGCGCCCCGCTGCATGGGTGTTGGCGTCTTTCTGCAGCGAGAACAGCCCGATCCCGATGGCGGCACAGACGATGCCGCCCATGGTGCGCTTGCCGATGCGCTCCTTGAGGAACACCCTGCTCAGCACCGCGACCACAGCGGGGATGGACGACATCACCACCCCCGCGGCCACGGCGGTGGTCAGGCCGACACCGAACAGCATGCAGATGGAGAAAAGGAAGTTGCCCAGGAAGGATTCGAGAAAGAGCAGGCGCCGGGTGTGTGGGCTCCAGGCAGGTTCGTCCGGCGGCTTGAGCAGCCAGCGGAGCATGGCCACACCGCCGATGCCAAAACGAAGCCAGGCCAGCAGAAACACGGGGAACACCGCCACCAGCGGTTTCGACAGCGCAACGTAGCCGCCGACCAGCGACATACTCAGAGCCAAACTCAGGTAGGCCATCCACCGTGGGCCATGCGGGGAGGTGTTGCTCGGATCGGTCATGGGGGGCGATCATGCCTCATCAGGGTTTCAGGGCCGCCCACTTTCGGCATGAGAGAACATGTTTTCTTAATATGAAAAACGGAAATGTTGCGTTGCAAGAAATTTTCTTGATACAAGAAAAATTATTCCATAATGCGGCATTCTGCTTAAATCTTGTTGATTTAAAACAAAACTTTTTTTGTCTTATATAAGACATAAGAGCTTTAAAAAGTCTTCTATAAGACTTAAAGTAGGCCCATCAGCATCCCGTTTGCAGGCGGGCGCTGCCAGCCCCCTTCTTTCAACCTCATGGAGAGTTCAAATGCCCCAGTCCCTTACCGAACAACTCAGCCGCCAACAGCAGATCGACGCCCTGGAAAAAGACTGGGCCACCAACCCCCGCTGGAAGGGTGTCAAGCGCGGCTACTCTGCCGCTGACGTCGTGCGGCTGCGCGGCAGCATGCAGATCGAGCACACGCTGGCCAAGCGCGGCGCCGAAAAGCTGTGGGACAAGGTCAACGGCGGCGCCAAGAAGGGCTACGTCAACGCCTTCGGTGCCATCACCGCCGGCCAGGCCATGCAGCAGGCCAAGGCTGGTCTGGAAGCCGTGTATCTGTCGGGCTGGCAGGTCGCCGCCGACGGCAACACCAGCGAGACCATGTACCCCGACCAGTCGCTGTACGCCTACGACTCGGTGCCGACCATGGTCCGCCGCATCAACAACACCTTCAAGCGCGCCGACGAAATCCAGTGGGGCCGTGGCATCGAGCCAGGCTCCAGCGATTTCGTGGACTATTTCCTGCCCATCGTGGCCGATGCTGAAGCCGGTTTCGGTGGCGTGCTCAATGCCTTCGAACTGATGAAGAACATGATCGCCGCCGGTGCCGCTGGCGTTCACTTCGAGGACCAGCTGGCCGCCGTGAAGAAGTGTGGCCACATGGGTGGCAAGGTGCTCGTGCCCACGCAGGAGGCTTGCGAAAAACTGATCGCTGCCCGCTTCGCTGCCGACGTGATGGGTGTTTCCACCATCGTGTTGGCCCGTACCGATGCTGAAGCCGCCAACCTGATCACCAGCGACCACGACGCCAACGACAAGCCGTTCCTGACCGGTGAGCGCACGCAAGAAGGCTTCTACCGTGTCAAGAATGGCCTGGAGCAAGCCATCAGCCGCGGTGTGGCCTACGCCCCCTACGCCGACCTGGTGTGGTGCGAGACCGGCGTGCCCGACATCGGCTTTGCCCGCGAATTCGCGCAGGCTGTGCAAGCCGCCTGCCCTGGCAAGCTGCTGTCCTACAACTGCTCGCCTTCTTTCAACTGGAAGAAGAACCTGGATGACAAGCAGATCGCTTCCTTCCAGGAAGACCTGGCCGCTCTGGGCTACCGCTACCAGTTCATTACGCTGGCCGGCATTCACATCAACTGGTTCAACACCTTCCAGTTCGCCCACGCTTACGCCCGTGGTGAAGGCATGAAGCACTACACGGAGATGGTGCAGGAGCAGGAATTCGCCGCTCGCGACAAGGGCTACACCTTTGTCTCGCACCAGCAGGAGGTGGGCGCGGGTTATTTTGACGACGTGACCACCGTGATCCAGGGTGGTTCTTCCAGTGTGAAGGCCCTCACCGGCTCGACCGAAGAAGAGCAGTTCCACTGAGATAGCGCGCTGCTGCGGGTGTGCGCTGGTCCGCTGGCGCGTCCTGTGCAGCAACTTGCGATATGGCCCCTGAGCGCTGCGGTGCTCCAGGGGCCATTCCGTTTTTGTGAGCATTGCGGCGCACAACCGTTGCCGCGCGCACCACGACGGGGGCTGGCGTGTGTCGCCAATTTCATACAGGCAGCGTTGTTGCCCGGCGATAGACTAGACGCCGTTGGCGTATTTGCCGATCTGGGCTGGCATGCCCGCCCGTCACAAACAGGAGAGATTCAAGTGTTGATCAATTGGAAATGGGTGTCTGCGCTGTCCATCGCGGCGGCTTTGGCGGCTTGTGGTGGCGGTGGTGACACGACTGCAAGGGGTGCCATTGCCGTCAACACGTCGAACGGTTATGGGGCGATCGTGGTCAACTACACGTCACAGCCTGAAGCCAACAGCGATGTGGTCGACAAATGCGCGGACGACAGTGGCGCAGGCTGTGCTGTGGTCCTGGAGTTTTCCGGCAACGGGACCTGCGGTTCGGCTGCGTGGGCTGCTGGCAATGGCGTGTGGGGGGTGGGCAGCGCGAGCTCCAAAGAGGTTGCTGATTCCCGCGCCTTGTCCCAGTGCATTGCCAAGGGCGGGGTTTCGTGTGAAATCCCCGGTTGGCTGGAAACGCAGTGCAACTGACGCGCTGGCCGCCTGTGGTGGCTTGAAGCAAAAAACCCGAGAGCTCCTCGGTTTTTTTTCGCCTTTTCGGGGCCAACCGGGTTCAGGTTGGGGCGGGTTTGCCCACTCCTGCTTGGACAAGCCAGGCTCGGGCGCTCCGGCATTCACAACGTGCCTATGATCATCCGGGGGCGTCAGCTATTGGCGCAACAAGGCAGCACAGCTGCGTCAGCCCAAGCAACTGGCGCACGCCATGAACGAAATCTGGAGCACGGACTTCGTCGCTGATGCGTTGTTCGATAGGCTTGAGTTGCGGACGCTGACGGTGGTCGATCTGTTCACACGGGAGTGTCTGGCCATCGACGTTGGACAAAGCCTCAAACGCGAGGCTGGGCCACCCCACCGAACTTTGCTGGCAATGGGATTCGATGACGATCTTAGAGGGGCCGGAAATCTCTGCTTCCAAGCGGTACTGGATCGGGCGCAGGGTCAGCTTGCTGACCTCAGGCAACTTGGGCATCTTGTGGAAAATCAGATGGCATCGCCTTGAACACGGGTGACTCGCTTCGTTTCGCGGCCAGCTTGTGGTGGCGTTTTCGGTTCACGACGTTTGAAGAATCTGTATCGGTCGGTAGATGGAGTGACGACTGATGCATTGACGCAGTGGGGTGAACGCATTTTTATGGGAAAATTACCGCTTTAGATCATGCAAGAGTGAGAAAGGCAAGTCTGGTTATGACACCGCGAACTACGAAGACGATGTCTTTGACTTATTGAGGTCTGCAGTTCGCGCCTGCCCGTTCCTTTTCTTCTCCATCTTCAGCGCGGCCCTTGCCGCGCTTTTTTGTTTCTGGACTTCCCATGCTTCACATCACGCTTCCCGACGGTTCACAACGCGAATTTCCCGGTCCGGTCACAGTGGCTGAGGTCGCTGCTTCCATCGGCGCCGGGCTGGCGAAGGCCGCCTTGGCTGGGAAGATCAATGGCAAGGTGGTGGACACCAGTTTTCTGATCACTTCCGACAGCCCGCTGTCCATCGTCACCGCCAAGGACGCCGATGGCCTGGAGGTCATCCGTCACTCCACAGCCCACTTGCTGGCATATGCGGTGAAAGAGCTGTTTCCCGACGCCCAGGTGACCATCGGTCCTGTGATCGAGCACGGCTTCTTTTACGACTTTTCATACAAACGCCCCTTCACGCCCGAAGATTTGGTGGCGATCGAAAAACGCATGACCGAGCTGGCGGGCAAGGATGAGCCGGTCGTGCGTCGCGTGCTGCCACGCGATGAGGCTGTTGCCTATTTCAAAGGCCTGGGTGAGCACTACAAGGCCGAAATCATCGCCAGCATCCCGAGCAACGAAGACGTGTCGCTGTACCGCGAAGGCGCTTTTGAAGACCTGTGTCGTGGCCCGCACGTGCCCAGCACCGGCAAGCTCAAGCATTTCAAGCTGATGAAAGTGGCCGGTGCCTACTGGCGCGGCGATCATCGCAACGAGATGCTGCAGCGCATCTACGGCACGGCTTGGGCGACCAAAGACGAGTTGCAGCAGTACCTGACGATGCTGGAAGAGGCGGAGAAGCGCGATCACCGCAAGCTGGGTCGTGAGCTGGATCTGTTTCACATTGACGAATACTCGCCAGGGACGGTGTTCTGGCACCCCAAGGGGTGGACGGTTTGGCAAGAGGTTGAGCAGTACATGCGCAAGGTGTATCGCGACAACGGTTACCAGGAGGTCAAGGGTCCGCAGATCCTGGATCAGGGCTTGTGGGAGAAGACCGGCCACTGGGACAAGTACCGTGAGAACATGTTCGTGACCGAGTCGGAAAAGCGCGATTACGCCTTGAAGCCGATGAACTGTCCGGGTCACATCATCATCTTCAAGCAGGGCATTAAGAGCTACCGTGATCTTCCGCTGCGTTTTGGCGAGTTCGGCCAGTGCCATCGCAACGAGCCCTCGGGCGGGCTTCACGGCATCATGCGGGTGCGCGCGTTTACCCAGGACGACGGCCACATCTTCTGCACCGAGGATCAGATTCAGGCTGAGGTGGTGGCTTTCACCACACTGCTACAAAAGGTCTACAAGGACTTCGGCTTCACCGACATCATTTACAAGCTGTCCACCCGGCCAGAAAAGCGCATCGGCACAGAAGAAAGCTGGGACCGTGCCGAGGCCGCATTGGCAGAGGGCTTGAAGGCCTCCGGCTGCAATTTCGAATATTTGCCGGGTGAGGGGGCCTTTTACGGTCCGAAGATCGAGTACACGCTGAAAGACGCGCTGGGTCGTCCGTGGCAGTGCGGCACCATTCAGGTGGACCCGAATCTGCCCGAGCGCCTGGATGCCGAGTACGTGGGAGAGGATGGCTCACGCCACCGCCCCATCATGTTGCACCGCGCCATCGTGGGCAGCTTGGAGCGTTTCATCGGCATCCTGATCGAGCAGCACGCCGGCGCCTTGCCCGTTTGGCTGGCGCCGGTGCAGGTCGCGGTGCTCAACATCACCGACTCGCAGGCCGATTACTGTCGCGAAATTGTCAAATCGCTGCAAAATCAAGGGCTTAGGGTCATGACCGACCTGCGCAACGAGAAAATAACGTATAAAATACGGGAGCACGCGTTGCAAAAGCTGCCTTACATCCTTGTCGTGGGCGACAAAGAGAAAGAAGCTGGCGCCGTGGCTGTGCGGGCGCGAGGTAACAAAGACCTCGGTGTCATGCCGCTGGAAGACTTTTCCAGATTGATTGCGGCAGACGTTTCATCCAAGGTTTGATCTCAAACATCCGGTTGATCCCCTTGCGGCTGCTGCGCACATCGCAGATGCAATGGGGCGACCGAGGGGTTGCCCATCTGTCATTTCTGCCCACACAAAGGAATTCACCATAGCTACCAACTTTCGCGACCGCCGCCAACGCGAAGAGCGCGCACACCGACTGAACCGTGAAATCATGGCCCCAGAGGTTCGCCTCAACGGCCCCGAGAACGAGCCGCTGGGCATCGTCAGTCTGATGGAAGCGCTGCGCATGGCCGGTGAGCTGGACGTGGATCTGGTTGAAATCGCTGCGACCGCTGTGCCGCCTGTGTGTCGCCTGATGGACTACGGCAAGTTCAAGTACCAGGAGCAGAAAAAGGCAGCGGAAGCCAAGGCCAAGCAGACGGTCATCGAGATCAAGGAAATCAAGTTCCGCCCGGGCACCGACGACGGTGACTACAACATCAAGATGCGCAATATTCGGCGCTTCTTGGATGATGGCGACAAATGCAAGATCACGCTGCGCTTTCGCGGGCGCGAGATCACGCACCAGGAACTCGGGCTGGCCTTGCTCAACCGCATCCGCGATGAGTTGGCCGATTCGATCGTGATCGAGCAGTTTCCCAAGCTCGAAGGGCGCCAGATGATCATGATGATCGCACCAGGGCGCAAGAAAGCTGGTGGTGGCGCGCCCAAGGCTGAGACTCCAGTGCAAAGCACCGAGTCTTCGGCGTCTTGAGACCGTGCAGTAACAAGATTGGACGGGCAGGGTAGTCTCCTGCCGGTTCGAGGCCTGCGGTGGAAGCTGTGGTGCCGAATTGGGAAGCCGAAAGGCTTTTCATCAAAAGTGGCTCGGGGCCAACAAGTCCGCGGAAGGTTCGCGGCGCCTCACGAGCACAAATGAAAAGGAGCATGAAGATGCCCAAAATGAAGACCAAGAGCAGCGCGAAGAAGCGTTTTCGCGTTCGTCCCGGTGGCACCGTCAAGCGCGGTCAAGCCTTCAAACGTCACATCCTGACCAAGAAGACCACCAAGAACAAGCGCCATCTGCGTGGTGCGGTGACTGTCCATGAGACCAATATGGGTCACATGGCGCAGATGCTGCCCGGCATGGGCATTTGATCAACGACGAACAAGGAGCTACACATGCCTCGCGTCAAACGTGGTGTAACGGCACGCGCCCGTCACAAAAAAGTTCTCGCCCTTGCAAAGGGCTTTCGCGGTCGCCGCGGTAACGTCTTCCGCATCGCCAAACAGGCGGTGATGAAGGCTGGGCAATACGCCTACCGCGACCGCCGTACCAAGAAGCGCGTCTTTCGTCAGCTGTGGATCGCGCGTATCAACGCCGGTGCACGTGCTTGCGGCCTGACGTACAGCCAGTTCGCCAACGGCCTGAAGAAGGCCCAGATCGAGATCGACCGCAAGGTCCTGGCCGATCTGGCCGTCAACGACGTTGCTGCTTTCAACAGCATCGTGGAGCAAGTCAAAGCCAAGCTGGCCGCTTGATTCACGGCGGAGGCCACGGTTGCCCGCAAGGGTGAAAGTGGTTTCCCGTCGCTCAAAGGGGTTGAGGCTTGAGGGATTCCCTCGGTGCTCTCAACCCCTTTTTTTGTTTTGCCCAATCCTGAACACACATGAACGAGTTGGACGCACTGGTTGACAGCGCCCGCGCTGGCTTCGCGCAAGCCGCCACCCCGGCCGATCTGGAAAACACCAAGGCCCTGTATCTGGGCAAGTCGGGCCGCATCACCGAGCTGATGAAGGGCATGGCGGCCCTGCCGGTCGAAGAAAAGAAGACCCGCGGTGCGGCGATCAACGTGGCCAAGCAGGCCATTGAGGCGGCGCTGAACGATCGTCGCCAGGCGCTGGCGGATGCCGAACTCGAAACCCAACTCAAGGCCGAAGCGCTGGACGTGAGCCTGCCTGGCCGTCAGCGCGGGCAGGGTGGCCTGCATCCTGTGAGCCTGACGCTGGAGCGCATTGAGGCCATCTTCAGTTCACAGGGTTTTGAGGTCGCCGAAGGCCCCGAGATCGAATCCGACTGGTTCAACTTCACTGCATTGAACACGCCTGAGGATCACCCGGCGCGTTCGATGCACGACACTTTTTACGTGGAAGGCGGCAGCGATAAAGCGCCGAACTTGTTGCGAACCCACACCAGCCCCATGCAGATCCGTCATGCGGTTCAGCACGTCAAGCGACACCGCGCCGCGCTGGACGCTGGTTTGCCCATGCCCGAGATCCGCGTCATTGCGCCGGGCCGCACCTACCGTGTGGACAGCGATGCCACGCATTCGCCCATGTTTCATCAGTGCGAAGGCCTGTGGATCGGCGAGAACGTGAGCTTCAAGGACCTGAAGGTCGTGTTCACCGATTTCTGCCGCACGTTCTTCGAAAGCGACGACCTGGTGCTGCGTTTCCGTCCCAGCTTTTTTCCGTTCACCGAACCCAGTGCCGAGATCGACATCCAGTTTCAGAGCGGCCCGTTGGCCGGTCGCTGGCTGGAGGTGGCGGGCTCCGGTGAGGTGCACCCGAATGTGGTGCGCAACATGGGTCTGGACCCCGAACGCTATATCGGCTTCGCCTTCGGCATGGGGCCGGACCGCCTGACCATGCTGCGCTATGGCGTGAACGACCTGCGCCTCTTCTTCGACGGCGATATCCGTTTCTTGCGTCAGTTCGCTTGATCACTTGCGCCGCTTGCCCACGTACTGAGTCGTTTCATGCAATTCCCCGAATCCTGGCTGCGTGCCTTCTGCAACCCTTCCCTGACCAGTCAGCATCTGGCCGACACCCTGACCATGGCCGGTCTGGAGGTCGAAGAACTGCGCCCGTTTGCGCCTGCTTTCACGGGCGTGGTGGTGGGCCAGATCCTGAGCGCTGAACAACACCCCAATGCCAACCGCCTGCGTGTGTGCCAGGTGGACGTGGGGCAAGGTGCTCCGCTGAGCATCGTCTGTGGTGCGCCAAACGCCCGCGCCGGCATCAAGATTCCCTGCGCCACTGTGGGTGCCCTGCTGCCACCGGGTGAAGATGGCAAAGCCTTCGAGATCAAGCTCGGCAAACTGCGCGGCATCGAAAGCCAGGGCATGCTGTGCTCGGCCAAGGAACTGCAGATCTCCGATGAGAGCAATGGCCTGCTGGAGCTGGGTGATGACGCCGTGATCGGCCGCAACGTCCGCGAGCAGCTGGCTCTGGACGACATGCTGTTCACGCTCAAGCTCACACCCAACCTGGCGCACTGCCTGAGCGTGTACGGCATCGCGCGCGAGGTGTCGGCATTGACCGACACGCCGCTGCTGCAGCCCGAGTTCCCCAAAGTCCCCGTGCAGGTGACGGACCGCCTGCCGGTGAGCGTGCAGGCACCCGACCTGTGCGGCCGTTTCAGTGGACGCGTGGTGCGCGGCGTGAACACGAAGGCGCAGACGCCAGCCTGGATGATCGAGCGGCTCGCGCGCTGCGGTCAGCGAAGCATTTCGCCGCTGGTGGACATCTCCAACTACGTGATGTTTGAGCTGGGCCGCCCCTCGCACATCTTTGACCTCGACAAAATCCACGGTGGCCTGCAGGTGCGCTGGGGCCGCGAGGGCGAACAGCTCAAGCTGCTCAATGGCAACACCATCACGGTGGACGCCGAGGTCGGCGTGATCGCGGACGACCAGCAGGTCGAGTCGCTGGCCGGCATCATGGGCGGCGATGCGACGGCGGTGTCCGACGACACCCAGAACATCTTCATCGAGGCTGCCTTCTGGTGGCCCAAGGCCATCGCCGGCCGCTCGCGCCGCTACAACTTCAGCACCGACGCTGGTCACCGTTTTGAACGCGGTGTGGATCCGTCCACGACCGTCGAACACGTGGAACGCATCACGCAGCTGGTGCTGGACATTTGTGGTGGTCAGGCAGGTCCGTTGGACGATCAGACACTGGCGCTGCCAGAAGGCAAGCCGGTCACCCTGCGCGTCGCGCGTGCGGCCAAGGTCATCGGCATGCCGGTCACGCAAGCGCAGTGTGCGGGCGCTTTGCGCCGCCTGGGCCTGGACGTGACCGAAGGCGAGGGCAGGGTGACCGTGGCTCCGCCAGCGTTCCGTTTCGATCTGCAGATCGAGGAAGACCTGATCGAAGAGGTGGCGCGCGTCATCGGCTACGAGCAACTGCCCACGAACCCGCCGCTGGCGCCCATCACCGCCAAGCTGCGCGCCGAGGCCAAGCGTGGCCCCTTCGCCGTGCGTCGGCAACTGGCGCAGCTGGGATATCAGGAAACCATCAACTTCAGTTTCGTGGAGGAGCGCTGGGAGCACGAGCTGGCTGGCAACGCCGACCCGATCAAGCTGCTCAACCCGATCGCCAGCCAGATGAGCGTGATGCGCTCCTCGCTGCTCGGCAGTCTGATCGCGGTGCTCAAGTTCAACCTGGACCGCAAGGCTCAGCGCGTGCGCCTGTTCGAACTGGGCCGCGTGTTCCGCAAGGACGCCTCGGTGCCAGACAGCGACACCAGCGTGGCCGGATTCGATCAGCCCATGCGCGTGGCCGGTCTGGCCTACGGAAGTGTGGACAGCCTTCAGTGGGGCAGCGCCGAACGTGGCGCCGATTTCTTCGACGTGAAAGGCGATGTGCAAACGCTGCTGGCGCCGCTGCAGCCGGGTTTCAAGCCCGCAGAGCACCCCGCGATGCACCCTGGTCGCTGTGCCAGCGTCTGGCTGGGCGATCGTTGTGTCGGTCATGTGGGTGAACTGCATCCGAAATGGCGCCAAGCCTACGACCTCACGCAAGCGCCGGTGATGTTCGAACTGGCGCTCGACGCCGTGCTCCTGCGCGATGTTCCGGTGTTCCAGACCGTGAGCCGCCACCAGCCGGTGGAGCGCGACCTCGCCATTGTGGTCAAGGAGTCGGTGACGCATGCCTCCGTCGTGGATGCGATCCGCTCGGGCGGCGGCCGCTTGCTGCGCGACGTGGTGCTGTTCGACGTGTACCGACCCAAGCGGCTGGCCGATGGATCCTTGTCCGGCGGCTTGGCTGCAGACGAGAAGAGTCTGGCGGTGCGACTGACGCTCAACCGCGACGACGCTACACTGACTGAAGAAGAAATCGAGACAGTGGTCAAAGACGCACTCGATGCGCTGTCCCGCTGTGTGAGCGCCCGGTTGCGTTGAGTTGGCGTTGAATCTCAGAACAAACGAGGAGAATTTTCATGGAACTTGCCGTCGAAAGCCTGGAAACCCCGGCGCTGACCAAAGCCCAACTGGCGGAGTTGCTGTTTGACCAGATCGGTCTGAACAAACGCGAATCGAAAGACATGATTGACGCGTTTTTTGATCTGATCACCGACAGCCTGGTGGAGGGCACCGACGTGAAGATTTCGGGTTTTGGCAATTTTCAGATTCGCACAAAGGCGCCCCGACCGGGTCGCAACCCCCGCACGGGTGAACCCGTGGCAATTCAGGCCCGTCGCGTGGTCACCTTCCACGCCAGCCCCAAACTCAAGGAGCAGGTTCAGACTGCCGTGATTGGAAGCTGATGGCAATCCCCTTCAGGGACAGATATAAGAAAAACGGTGACTTTTGTCACCGTTTTTTGTTGGAGTGACAACGACGCGAGCGAGGCGTTCTTTTACTTCTTGTCACAATCACAACAGTGCTTACAGAAATTTGTGCCTCGTTGTGCGGACCAGCCATTGTTAGAGTAAATTTCAAGGTTCGGTTTGTACCGCTTTGATTTTCATGGAAAAAAACCTCCCACCCATACCAGCCAAGCGCTACTTCACCATCGGTGAAGTGGGCGAACTGTGTGGTGTCAAACCGCATGTGCTGCGGTATTGGGAGCAGGAATTTACCCAGTTGCGGCCGATGAAGCGCCGTGGCAACCGCCGCTACTACCAGCACCATGAAGTACTCATGATCCGGCGCATCCGTGAACTGCTGTACGACCAGGGTTTCACCATCAGCGGCGCTCGCAACAAGCTGCAGGAGATGGTGCAGTCCGAACGCGACCGGCGGCGGACTGACGAGGAGGACGCGGTCGATGTGGTTGACTTCGGAGAGGCCGTTGGTGCGGGTGATGACGTCGTTGACGTGCCTGTCGACGAGGTCCCTTTTGCCATTCCAGCATCAGCGTTGATCGGGATGCGCCGCGAACTCATGGAAATTCGTGAGCTTCTGAGCCTTCAGGTCTGAATTGCCCCAATTGCTGGCTATAATCTAAGGCTTGTCGGCGTGTAGCGCAGCCTGGTAGCGCACTTGCATGGGGTGCAAGGGGTCGCGAGTTCGAATCCCGCCACGCCGACCATTAAAATCAACGGGTTAGCTCAGAAATGAGCTAACCCGTTTTTCTTTCCAGAGCCTATGGGGTAAACGTTGGGGTAAACAGCCGCAGTGCTGTGAGATCTTCAACGGACCAGAAAACGCCCAGGACGACAGGAATCACCATCCCGGCGGCTGAGACTTCTCAAGTCTTGGTTTTGTGGTGGTCAAGCAACGATGAGCCGTTGCCTGTGCGGCTTCGCGCTATCGACTTCATTTCGCCGACGAACGGCAATTTCTTGCCAGACTGTCGCTACACCCCGCGCAGCACACTGAACTCTCGGAACAGCCGCGCTGGCAACGGCGTCTCCAACTTCCAGACGATGCTCATCGGTCGGTCACCCTCGGCCGACTCCAGCGTGACCGGGCCGCAGGCGCGGTAGGCCTCGCCCTTGCGCGGTCTCACGAAGAGCTGGAACTGCCATCCGTTGGTCGCGCTTTCGAGATAGCGCCGACCGCCAGGCGTGTCTGGGCCTGCGCTGTTCTGGGACTGCCAGTGAAAGCGCTCGGCGCTGATCGCGTAGTCGTGATACGCGATGCGGTCGTGGTAGCCCTCGCTCTTGTCGAGCGTGACGAACAGCAGCTCGGTCTGGCGGCTGAGCAAAGACAGTGTGCCGGCCTGGAACGGCACGCGGCGCGACGCCGTCAGCCAGCGCACCGCAGTGAGGATTTCGCGCGCACCGTAGCCCGCATGCAGGCACAAGGGCGTGTCTTCGAGTCCAGGCACAGGATGCGCGCCCAAGGTGCTGCGGGCCTGCAGAAGGGCGGACAGTTCCACCAGCTCGGCAGCGATGGTTGGGTGACCCTCCAAGCGTGCCAGGAAGGCTTCATACCCCGCTGCCTGTTCGTGGCGTCCATCGATCTGATAGGCCAGCATCTGCACGCCCAGCGCCTCCTCAGCACTAAGTGCTGGTGAACTCCCTTGGCGCGAACCCACAGCAGTCATCACATCGAGCCGGCGTGGATCGTCCACATGCAGCAGATCGCCAAAGCGGCGGCTGAAGTAGTCCTCTTCAGGTTCTGGCTCTGCGACGATCAAGCCCGCATCGCGCTTGAGCGATGTCCAGCCGCTACGACCTTGTCCGGTACCGGCGCGGTAGATGTCTTCCAGTTCCAGTGCCTGGTCGTGCAGGAAGTCGGCCAGTTGAATCGACGATCGGCCACGCAGCGCCGCATAGGTCTGCAGCTCGGTCTTCAGACGGCGCCAGTTCTGGGACGTCAGGGATCGCAGGCCTTGCAGCACCTGTTCTCGCGTCTGGCGCTGCAGGTGGATGTGGCATCCGGGCGGCAAGCTGCCGAAGCCGTTCTCAACGCCGTCCACCAGTTCGCGTCGCGACAGGCCGGTCAGGCTCGACAAGAGTCGGTCAAACCGAAACTCGGCCCGGTGTTGCCCGACGAAGTCGAGCACCAGGCAACTCTCCTTGCCGGGGGCCAAACGCAGACCACGGCCGATCTGTTGCTGGAACAGCACCGGGCTCTGAGTGGGGCGCAGCAACAGCAGCGTGTCCACCATCGGCAAGTCGATGCCCTCGTTGTAGAGATCCACCGTGACCAACGCGCACAGCTCGCCGCTGAGCAGGCGTTGCGGCGCACGTCGCCGTTCTTCGGATGCTGTCGTGCCAACCACGCAGGCTGCTGGCAGACCGGCGCGGTTGAACCAATCGGTCATGAACTCTGCGTGCGCCACCGACACACAGAAAACGATGGCCCGAGACTGCCGCGCATCGGAAGCCAGACGACGCCATTCATTGATGACCAGTTTGGCGCGCACGTCGTTGCCTGTGACCAGGTTGTTCACCGCCTCGCGTTCCCCTGGCCTGTCCCAAGGCACTTCCGAAAAATCGGTGGCGTCGTCGCATGCGTAGTACTCGAACGGCGCCAGCAGCTGCAGGTCCAGCGCGTGCCACAGCCGCAGCTCGACCGCAGGGCTCCCGTCGGGACGCGAATCGAAATACGGCGCGATGGGTTGACCGTCGCTGCGCTCAGGCGTCGCCGTCAGCCCGAGCAACACGCTGGGACGAACGGCCCTGGCGAATACGTCGAACCGATCGGCCGCCAGGCGGTGGCATTCATCCACCACCACCGTGTGCCAGTTGTCGGCACCGACGGTGGCCACCAGGTCGCGGCTGGTGACGCTGTCGATGGTGGCGAACAGATGGCCCCAGCGTTCGGGTTGGTGGCTCCCGGTGAGCAGGTCGCCGAACTCGGGATCGCGCAGCACCTCGCGGTAGGTGCGCATGGCCTGGCGCAGGATTTCCTCTCGGTGGGCCACAAACAGCAGGCGAGGGCGCCCACCCTCGATACGGCAGGTGTTCCGATAGTCAAACGCCGCCACCACCGTCTTGCCCGTGCCGGTGGCCGCCACCAGGAGGTTTCGGGTTCGACCGTGCGCGCGCTCGTTGGTCAGCTGCTCCAGCATTTCCAGCTGGTAGGTCTTGGGCTGCAGGTCGAAGAAACTGATGGTGGCCGCCGGCTCGCCGCCAAACGACTCGCGGCCCAGCGCAGCCGCCAGGGCTTGTCTGTGTTCGACGTTGTCCGGGTCGTAGCGCTGAAACTCGCTGTCCGCCCACAGCGTCTCGAAGTGGGCCACGGCGCGGGTAAACAGGGCTTCTTGCGCGCGCTGGGTCAGCTTGACCGTCCACTCCAGCCCGCCGGTAAGAGCAGCTCCCGAGAGGTTGGCGCTGCCGACATACGCCGAACCAAAGCCGGTCTTTCGCTGGAACAGCCAGGCTTTGGCATGCAGACGGGTGCGTCGGCCATCCAGTGACACGCGAACTTCACACCCGGGCAGACGGGCGAGCTCGTCCAGCGCGCGAGCCTCGGTCGCACCCGTGTATGTGGTGGTGAGGATGCGCAGCCGGGTCTTCGGTTGCGTCTCTCCATCCTGCTGCGCACCCTTGGCCGTGATCTGCTGCAGCACATCCTGCAGCTTGCGCACGCCGGAGACGGTGATGAAGCTGACCAGGATGTCCACTTGATCGCTCGATGCCAGCTCGCGACGAATCTCCTGGAGCAGCGAGGGTGAGCCTTTGCCAGCCGTGAACAGCCAGGGCACGCCTAGCCCGATCTCCGGCGACACGGGGAACTGCTGGTCGCGCTGCACAGCCCTCAGGACCCGCAGCGGCGGCGCCACCAGGTCAACCACTTCACCAGACGCAAAGGTGCCACCCGCACTGCTTCCTGCGAGCCGCTGACGAAGCATCAACAGCAGTTCATTGACCAGTTCAAGTTGTCGTTTGGCTTTCTCGGCCTCGTCGCCAGACACATCGTCGAGGATGGTCGAGAGCTGACGGGTGATGACATCGGCCAGGAACTCAGCTGCCCCACCCTTGAGCGCCGACACATCGGCCCGTGACGGATCGAGGTCTGCCAACGATCGAGCCAACCCCTCGGTCAACAACAGGTCATAGAGACCATCGGGCAATGCCATCGTTGTCCTTGGGATCAGTTGATCTGGCGTGTGCCACGGCAGGTCGGGTAGCCGGTGCAGCCCCAGAACTCGTTGCCGGCATTGGCGCCGCGTTTGGCGGTGCGCCGAACCATGGGTTTCGCACACAGGGGACAAGTCAGAGCCTGAGTTGACGGAGCAGGGGAGCGAGCCACCGGGACAGCAGGTTTCTGGGCTGGCGAGCGCTCGGCACCCGCCTGGGCTTGCCGCAACAGGCCGTGCAGCTTCGGCCCATCGACCAGCGCCACGTTGCGACCGCTCGCAAAGCTGATCGCCTCATCGGTGAACTTTCCCGAGGTCACGACGAACCCGCCGGTGGCGCCCTTGGCGGCCATCACACCGTACAGCTCGCGCACCACGTCCACGCCAACCTTGTAGGCGCGCCACTGCTTGCACTGCACGAGGAATTTTTCGCCGCCACTTTTGCCCGGCTTGGTGAGCACGAGATCCACGCCGCCGTCGGCACCGCAGCCCCCGGTTTCTACCACCTGGTAGCCCTGCAACCGAAACCCTTCCCCCACCAGCATTTCGAACTCGCGCCAGCTCATGCCATCCAGCGCGTCGGTCGCCTTGCTCCTGGCCACATCAGCCACCAGGTTCTTTCGCTCACGCCGCCGCCAGGCAGACGTGCCCGCACCCAGCAAGCAAATGAAAGGGAGGATGTACTGGCCCGCCATGGCCAGCGATTTCCAGATGGATCGCGTGACCATAGCGCCCATTTGACCGGGCTGCGAGGGCGCTACCACCGGTTGGGATGCAATGTTGTGAAGCACGAAGTAGCTCACCAGCGCCAGCAGCACGCCGGCCCACCAGGGCAGCATCGCCACCAATTCCAGCAGGTCGTCGGCCGTGCTTGTTCTCTTGCGTCTCGCCATTCTTGATTTCCTCCCTTGATGACACTGCTGCTTGGCAGCCATTTGCTGGCGCACAGCCTATCCTGCCATCAATCCTATCCTTCTCTCTTCTGTTCGACCTGAAAGGGTCGGACCGTCCGACCCCTTTGGCCAGTAGCCGAGAAATGCGACCGGGAGGCAGGAACAAACAGGAGAAGGCGGCACAGGAAGCGTCCTGCAATTCAGCCGCAATCTGTCAAGCAGCTTGACAGCGCAGACCGATGGCAGCTTGCATGGAGTAAGAGCTGCAGGCGCACCTGGTCTAGGAATTCAAGGGACGGTATGCAGCGACAGCCGCCATTCAGGATCTAAGCCTGAATGGCGGCTGTCTTCCGAAAGCGGGCGAGCGTCAGGTCGACGCAGTCCGCGCTCGCAGGGTGCCATCACCAGCGTTGCTGTTTTTGTCTTTTTGCCGCAAGTACCCACACAGGAAGAGCCTGTTCGGTTGCTCAGGTAGCAAGTCAAGTCGTCAGCCGATGAACCACTTTGCAGGCACGGTCACCAGTTGAGGGAACAGCACCATCAACAGCAGGATCACGAACTCGGCGAGCATGAAAGGCAAGACGCCGCGCGTCACTTCGTCCATCTTCATGCGCCCGACACCAGCGACGGTGCTGAGCACCGTGCCGACCGGCGGGGTGATCAGACCGATCGAGTTGTTGATGATGAACAGCACGCCGAAGTAGACCGGGTCGATGCCTGCCTGCTTGACGATCGGCATCAGCACCGGCGTCAGGATCAGGATCGTCGGCGTCATGTCCATCGCCGTGCCGACGATCATGCACAGCACCATGATCGCGATCAGCAGCAGCGTCTGGTTGCCCATGAACGGCTCCAGCAGGACGGCGATCTTGCTCGGCAGGTCGGCCACCGTGATCAGCCAGGCAGAGACCATGGCCGCGGCAATGAGGAACATCACGACCGCGGTCGTCTTGGCCGCCGTCACGAAGATCGCATAGAGCTGCCGGGCTTTCAGCTCGCGGTAGATCACCGTCGAGACGAACAGCGCGTAGACCGCGGCGACGACGGCGGCCTCGGTCGGCGTGAACACGCCGAAACGCAGGCCGACGAGGATGATCACTGGCAACATCAGCGCCCACGACGCGTCGAACAGCGCGCGGACCATCTCCTGGCCCGACTTGCGCGGCGGCGGAACAAGTTTCTCCTTGCGCACCAGGATCATCCAGGTGATCCACAGCGCCAGGCCGATCAGGATGCCCGGGAAGATCCCGGCCAGGAACAGCTTGGAAATGGACACGTTGGCCGCCACGCCAAAGATGACGAAGCCGATGGAGGGCGGGATGACCGGCCCGATGACACCCGCTGCGGCGATCAGGCCGCCCGAGCGCGCTTTGTCGTGACCGGCCCGCACCATCATCGGCAGCAGCAGAGCGGTCAGCGCGGCGGCGTCGGCGACCGCAGAGCCCGACAGCGCCGACAGCAGGATCGCCGCCAGGATCGTGACGTAGCCGAGGCCGCCCTTGACGTGGCCGACCAGCGCAAGCGCGAAGTTGACGATGCGCTGCGAGAGTCCGCCGACGTTCATGATCTCGCCGGCCAGCATGAAGAACGGGATCGCGAGCAGAGGGAAGCTGTCGGCGCCGTTGATCACGTTCTGCGCGAGGATTTGCGCGTCGAACATGTCGAGGTGGACCATCAGCGCGACGCCGGTGGCCAGCAGCGCGAAGGCGATCGGGATGCCCAGCGCCATGGCGCCCATCAGCGCCCCGAGGAAAACGGCAATCGTCATTTTTGGGCTCCGGCGGACGGTTGAAGATGCGCGGGTGTCTCGGCGTGCTCGCGGGCCAGTTCGGCCTGCAGCGCCTCCAGCTCCTCCTGCTCTTCGGACTCCTTGACCATCACAAGCTCCTCGTCGCTGAGCTGGCCGGTCAGCACCAGCCAGAGTTCATAGGCGAGGAACAGCGCGGCAACGACCGCGAAGACGATGCCAGCGAAGTACAGGATCGCCATCGAGGCACCGGTGACCGGCGCCTGCACGTCGAGGTTGATGCGCGCCTGCGCCAGCGCGCCACTGAACAGCAGCCACGTGATGTAGAGCATCAGGAGGTGGCCGATGACGAGGCAGATCTTCTTGCCGATGACGGGCAGGCGCGAGACCAGCATGTCGCTGCCGAGGTGCGCGTGATCGCGCATCGCGACGATGGCGCCGAGGAACGTCAGCCAGACGAACAGCCAGCGCGAGACCTCCTCCGACACCGTGATGCCCGAGTTGAAGCCGTAGCGCAGGACAACGTTTCCGAACACCAGCACGACCATCACGGCCAGAGCCGCTGCCATCAGCAATTCGAGAACTCGACAGAAGCCATCGAGGACCTGGGTCATTGGGTTTGTCTCCTTTGGGTCAGCGATCTGTTGGGCCGCCAGCGAACGGCTTTGCCTGGTGGGCAGGTTCGCTGCGGTCGCACGGCCGGGCACCGCGCGCGGGTGGTTCGATACCCGTGCGCCGTGGACCGACCGGGCTGATGGCTCAGGGCTTGCGAGCCTTCTCGATCTCGCCGAAGAGGTCCTTGACCAGCGTGCCGCCGATCTGCGCGCTGTACTTGTCCACCACCGGCTGCACCTTGGCGCGCATGCGCACCAGCTCCGCGGCGGGGATCTCGTTGATCTGCATGCCGACCTTCTTCAGGGACTGGAGGTACTGCTCGCTGAGGTCGCGGTTGGCCTTGCGCTGGTACACGGCGGCCTCGACGGCCGCATCCTGGATGAGCTTCTTCTCGTCGGCGGAGAGCTGGTCCCAGAACTTCTTGCTCAGGGTCACGACCAGCGGGGTGTACTTGTGCTTGGTGACGCTCAGGTACTTCTGCACTTCGTAGAACTTGGCGCTGTCGACCGTGCTGTAGGGGTTCTCCTGGCCGTCCACCGCCTTCTGCTCCAGCGCGCCGTACAGCTCGGGGAAGGGCATGGGCACCGCGTTGGCGCCGAGCGTGTTCCAGGTGTCGATCGCGACGGAGTTCTGCTCCACACGGATCTTCAGCCCCTGGATGTCCTCGAGCTTCGTCACCGGGTGCCGGCTGTTGGTCAGGTTGCGGAAGCCGTGCTCGAAAAAGGACAGGCCGACCAGGCCCTTCACCGGCATCTTGTCGAGGAAGGTCTTGCCGACGGGGCCTTCGACAACGCGATCGACCTCCTTCTCGTTGCTGAACAGGAAGGGCAGATCCAGCGCGGCAAAGTCCTTGATCACGCCGACGAGCTGCGACGTCGCCACGGCCGACATTTCCACGGTGCCGCCCTGCATCGCCGAGATGATCGCGACCTCACCACCCAATGTCGCGTTGGGAAAGACCTTGACCTTGATCTTGTTGTCGCTGCGCTGGGCCACCAGATCGGCGAACTTCTGCGCTCCCAGGCCGTGCGGGTGCTTGATGTCGTAGATGACGGCGTACTTGATCGTGCGTTCCTTGATGTCCGCCGCCATGGCGCCGGTCGCGCCGGCCACGAGCAGTGCGCCGAGCAAGCCGGCAGAGAGGGTCTTGAGTTTCATGATGTTCATTGCTGTCTCCTTGAGTGGATGGTTTACAAACCGCGGGCGCCGGACGAGAGAAAGCCCCCGTCGACCGGCAAGGTGACGCCGCTGGTGTAGCCGGCGTCTTCGGATACCAGGTACATCACGGCCGCGGCAATCTCGCCGGGCGTGCCGTACCGGTTCATCGGGATGGCTTTGCAGTACTCCTGACGGAACTGGTCGGTGTGCAGCGCGCGGGTCATCGGCGTGTCCACCGGGCCGGGCGCCACCGCGTTGGCCGTCACGCCGTGCTCGGCCAGCTCGACCGCCATCTGGCGGGTCAGCGCGATCACCGCGCCTTTGGACGTGCCGTAGGCCGTGCGTCCGGAGCCGACGGCGCGCATGCCCGCCACCGAGGCGATGTTGACGATGCGGCCCCACTGGTTGCGCACCATCAGGCGCGCTGCGCGCTGGCTGCACAGGAAGGTGCCGGTGACGTTGACGGCCATGGTGGCCGCGAAGTTGTCGTCCGGAAACTCCAGGAAGGGATAGACCTTGGCGATGCCGGCCGAGTTGACCAGGACGTCGCAGCGGCCGTGTCGCTGCTCGATGGCGGCGAAGGCGCTGTCGACCGATGCCGCATCTCCGACGTCGATGGCCTGCGCTTCGGCGACTGCGCCCTCGGCGCGCAGATGGGCCGCGGTGGTCTCGGCGGCGGTCTGGTCGCGGTCGGCGACGACGACGGTGAAGCCCGCAGCGCCCAGGCGCCGGCAGACTTCGGCGCCGATGCCCATGGCGCCGCCGGTGACGACCGCGACGCGCTGTGGTGTGTTGGTGGATGGCATGAGAACGTCTCCTAGGTGGTTTTGTGTGAATGGATCCATGCGTCAGGTGGACGCTGCGCTGCCCCGCAGCGCACGGACGAAGTAATCGGGAGCGCCCATCTGCCCGCCCTTGAGGGCCAGTTCGAGTCCGCTCAGGTGGGGCGCCGACGACAGCGCGGCACACAGCGGTGCGCCGGGCGCCAGGCGGGCGCGAATCTCCAGTGCGTCGGGGCCGAGGGCCTGCGTGATGCGGCTGGACGTGTCGCCCCCCGACAGCACCAGGCGGCGCAGCCGGTGGCGACGAACGATGGCGTCCACCACGATCCCCAGCCGTTCACTGACCATGCGCCCGCTCTGGTGGCGCGCCTGCTCCAGGCTGCAGCCTTGGGCCTGTAGGCCCTGGATCAACCGGGCCACCCGCGGGTCGGACGGGCCGCGGGCGGTGTGCATCACCACGCTGGCGCCACTGGCCAGCGCGCTGACGACCTCGCTCACGAGGCGCGCCTCGGCCGCAGCGGTGTCCGGACCGATGGTCAGCGCCTCCACATCGATCGCCACCTCGCGGAAGCCGGCGTCCAGCGCCGCTTCGATCTGCATGGCACTGAGCTTCGAGGCGCTGCCCGACACGACCAGCACCTGGTCGACGGCATCGAAGGTCCCGTAGGGATCGGCCGACGGAGCGGCGCCTTCATGCTGCCAGGACTGCGTCAACGCGTACTCGACGCCCGACGAACCGACGACGAAGAGCGGCGCACCCAGCGCAGAGGCCATGTGCTGAAGGCAGTTGCCCGTCGCGGTCAGGTGTTCGGGGCTCAGGCCGTCGATCACCACCGCTTGCCGGGACGGCGCCATGTCGGCGATGCGCTCCGCCAGTGCGGCGGGTGACGCGGTGTCGAGCCAGGTCAGCGGCACGTTGCCGATGGCCAGCGGCGCCTGTTTCTGCAGGTGACGGGCCACGTCGGATTCCTGCATCGGCGTCACCGGGTGCACGCTCATGATCGGGTGGCGGTCGATGCGGTAGACCTCGTCATCGGTGCCCGACCGCGCAAACAGGTGACCGAACAGGCAGTAGCGGCCCAGCGCCGGCGTGCTGGCGATGATGGGCACCACGGGCTGCGGGAAGGCCGACCGCGAAAGCTCGATGACCCGGCCGATGTTGCCCACGGTCGGCGCGCTGTCGAAGGTGGAGCACACCTTGTAGTGCACGATCTGCGGCGCCAGGGCGGCGAGCCCGCTCAGTACGTCGGGCAACTCCGCGTCCATCTCGTCCGGCGACATCGCCCGGCTGGCGCCGGCCACGCCGATGGCGTCGAAGCCGCCCAGCGCGGCCATCTGCAACGGCGTTGGCACCGACAGGAAGAGCGCGCAGCGCAGCCCGCCAAAGGCCAGGACTTCCAGGGCATCGGTGGAACCGGTGAAGTCATCGCCGTAGAAGGCGAGCTTCAGGGTTTGGGGCTTGTCCGTCGAGGTCATCACTTACCGACCAGAGAAGTGCACCAATGCACGCTTGAGTGCGGGGTGCGTTTCGGCGTAGGTGTTCAGGCCCACGCCGGCCACCGCCGCCTCCCAGCCCTCGCGCATGCTGGCCATGCCCGCAGCGATGCCGTCTGGGTGACCGATGATTCCGCCACCGGCGAGGTGCATGAGGTCCACCGTGCCCAGGGCCGAGTACAGGTCCGGTGCCTGGCCCGCCCACTGGCCCGACGAAGACACCGGCATCAGAGCCTGCACCCCTGCCCATGGGGTCAGGCAGGCACGGGCCGACGCGATGACCGAGTCATCCGACTCACAGAACTTGCTGCGGATGCCGTTGACATGCAGGTGGTCCACGCCCGCCAGGCGCCACAGCTTCTGGTATGCCTTGAACGAGAAGCCCAGTCCCGGGTGCCTCGTGAGCGCACCCCAGCCGTTGCGGTGGCCGTGGATCGGCAGCTGTGCGTGGCGGCGCAGGTGCTCCACGCCGGCGAAGCCGACCCAGTTGATGCTGACCATCACGCAGGTGCCGCCCGCAGCGAGCACTGCGTCGTGGCGTCGCAGCATCTCGTCGATCGAACCGGAGATGTTGATCGCGTACATCGGCATCCGGCCCAGGCGGTCGGCGTGGCGTTGCAACACCGGCATGACAGCCCGCAGGCGTTCGTCGAATGGCGCATAGGGCGGATCGGCGATCAGCTCATCGTCCTTGATGAAGTCGATGTCGGCCGCACACAGCTGGTCGACCAGTTCGGCGGTCTGGCCGGGCGTGAGGCCGATGCTGGGCTTGATGATGGTGCCGATCAGCGGCCGGCCATGGACCCCGGCCAACCGGCGGGTGCCGGGAATGCCGAAGGCCGGGCCGGCGAACTGGGCGGCGTGGTCGGGAGACAGTTCCAGGTCCAACAGGCGCAAACCGGTGACCTCGCCCAACTCATACAGGTTGCCTGCCACCGTGGCCAACAGGCTGGACAGACTGGCGCCGACGTTCGCCACCGGGAATGCGATGTCGATCTCGGCCCGATGAAACACACCACCGTGCGGGTGGCGATCAACGTACGCGCTGGGCAGCGTGGGCTGCAGCGCCGGAGCGAGCGGCTCGATGCGGGTGACACGGGCGCGTGAGCGCTCCTTGAGCTCGTCCGTCTCACCGGGCAGTGCGAGGAAGGTGCCGCTGGATTGTTCGCCAGCGATGACCTGCGCGACCTTCTCGGAGGCGACCGAACTTTCGACGAAGTAGCGCGCGGTGAACTCGGCGCGGGGAGGGGTCTTGGTCATCTGGCTGTGAGTTAATTTGGAAACTGGACTGAACGATATAGGCCCTCTTCCTTTGTGTAAAACGATATGATTTCTCCGAGCTGTGACTTGAACTCACACAACATCCGGGTTGACCCTAGGTTGGAGAGTGCCCTCATGACCCCGTCCCATCGACTTTCGCTCAATGCCTTGCGAGCCTTTGAGGCGACGGCACGTCTGCGCAGCTTCAGCGCTGCGGCTGAAGAGCTGTCGGTCACGCATGGCGCGGTCAGCCGCCATGTCCGGATGCTGGAAGACACGCTGGGTCTGGCGCTGCTGCAGCGCACGGCGCAGGGAGCCACGCCGACCGGCGAAGGGCAGCGCCTGGCGGAGGGCCTCTCGAAGGCCTTCGGGTTGATCCAGTCCAGCGTTGAGCAACTGAAGCCGGGCCCGCTCACCCTGGCGTGTTCGGAGTCGATCATGATGTACTGGCTCATTCCCAGGCTGGGCCGCTTCAAGGAAGACAACCCAGAGGTGGAGCTGCGCTTCAACATGAGCCATGGGCCGATCGACTTCGCTCACGACAACGTCAGCGTGGCCATTCGCCTGTCATCGATCGAGCCGCCCAAGGACGCCGTGCGCGCGGATGTGGCGCATGAGTGGATCGGGCCGGTGTGTTCGCCGGAGTACCTGCGGCAGCAACGCATCGGGTCGTTCGAGGACCTCGCACGGGCACGGCTCATGGTCTCGCGCACCCGACCGACGGCCTGGGCAGACTGGGCCCGCTGCAGTACGCAACCAGATCAGGCGTTGCGGGTCGACCAGTCGTTCGACCATTTCTACCTGCTGATCCAGGGCGCCCGCTGCGGTCTGGGCATGGCCAATGTGCCCCGCATGCTGGTGCGGGACGATCTGATGAGTGGCACCCTGGTGGCGCCCATGGGCTTTGTGCGCGGCCCCAACCGGCTCTCGATCTGGACCGCTCCGCACCTCAGCCGCAGACCCGATGTGGTGAAGCTGGTGGATTGGCTGCACGACGAGTTGCGGGCCACGGAGCCGTGAATCCTACGGGTCAGTTGGCGAGCAGCGCCGCGTGGTCACGAAGGTGGTTTCTGAATCGCTCCGCATAGTCGCTCCCCACGGCGTCGATGACGCTGCGGCGCAGCGCCAGCGCGTTCCGCCACGCTGACACGCGTGGCAAGTTCTCGAAGATGGAGCGCGACACCGCCGGATCGAGGATGTCGAAGTAGCGAAAGATGGGTGCACAAACGGCGTCCACCATGCCCAAGGCGGCACCGTTGAAATAGGGCCCCGACCCAAGCGCCGCCTCCAGTTGTTGGAGGCGGTGTCGGAACGCCGCCTGCTTGGCATCCGCAGACGGACGGTCGGTGGCGTTGAGAAACTGCCAAGCGTCGGCGAGAGTTGCCGTGCCGAACTCAACCCAGCCCCGGTGGCGGGCACGGGCCAGCGCATCAAGCGGATACATCGGTGTGCCGCCCTGCGACTCCTCAAGGTATTCGCAGATCGCCATGCTCTCGAAAATGATGGCTTCCGTACCATCATGCTGCCGCACCCGGAGCACGGGAACCTTGCCAGTGGGCGAGATTTCCAGAAACCAGCCAGGCTTGGCCGCCAGATCGACATTGATCCTGTCAAAGGGAACGCCCTTTTCCAGCAGCACGATCGCCGCCCGCTGGACAAAGGGGCACAGCGGATGGCTGATGAGGGTGAGTTGGGTCTCGGTCATGAAGCTCTTTCAAAGTGGTGGTGCGGTGGCCACGGTCGTTGACGCACCGCACACATTGCGCAATCAGCGGTTGAGCAGGCGGCCGCCGTCCACCACGATTTCCGAGCCCACGGTCCAGCGGGATTCGTCGGAGGCCAGGTACAGCACGGCCTTGGCCACCTCTTCGGGCGTGCCGAAGCGGCCGAGCGGGATGGTCGACACAATCGCCTTGTTGACCTGCTCGCGGTAGGCCTCGGGGATGCCGGCCTTGTCGTACAGCGGCGTCTCGACCGGACCGGGACTGACCGCGTTGACACGGATGCCGCGCCCGAGCAATTCGGTCGAGAGCGTCTTCGACATGTTCAGAAATGCCGCCTTGGTGGCGGCATAGACGGACGAGCGGTCCGCGCCGGTATGGGCGCTGACGGACGTGTTGAGCACCACGGAAGCGGGATTCGCGAACACCGGCAGCAGGGCCTGGAGCAGGAAGTAAGGTCCCTTGACGTTGATGCCGAACGAGCGGTCGAACATGTCTTCCGTCCATTCCTCGATGGGCCGCCAGACGGACACGCCGGCATTGAGGAAGGCGACGTCCAGCTGGCCGTAGTGGTCCTGGACGGCTTGTGCCAGTTCTTTCTGCGCGGCGACGCTGGCCGAGTCCGCGCGCAGCACCGGGACCTCGGAGCCGAGTTCGGCCTGGGCCTTCGCGATCGAATCGGGATGGACACCGGTCACGATGACGCGGGCGCCTTCGGCCAGAAACTGCTTGGCGGTTTCCAGGCCGATGCCGCTGGTGCCGCCAGTGATGAGGGTGCGTTTGCCTTGCAGGCGGGACATGAAGTTCTCCTTTGGATGACGACCAACCGCGGTCGCCTGGGAGTAATGTGCATCCATGCCTTTAGTTGCATAAGATCTGACTTCTGAATATGTTTCATGCATCATTGGCATGAATAAGAAGGAAAACATGGACCGACTGCTCTTGATGACCTGCTTCGCCCGCGCCGTGGAGACAGGGAGTTTTTCTGCTGCGGGGCGCGACCTGGGCCTGGGGCAACCCAACGTCAGCCGCTATGTGGCCGCGCTGGAAGAACACCTGCAAACGCGGCTGCTGCACCGGTCCACCCGCAAGCTGTCCTTGACGCCGGAGGGCGAGCGCTACTACGCCGACGTCCGGCGAATCCTGGATGCCGTGGACGAGTCGGAATCCTCATTCAGGGACACCGTCGATCCCTCGGGACTCTTGCGCGTGGCCTGTCCGACCGCACTGGCCCATGCCTTTGTGATGCCACAGGTGCCGACTTTTCTGGAGAGATACCCCAGATTGACGCTGGATCTGCAGATCAACGACCGCTACGTGAACCTGGTGGACGAAGGGACCGAGTTGGCGATCCGCATCGGACACCTGGAGGACAGCGCACTGCGCGCCCGGCGCATCGGTATGTTCGAGCGGGTGTGTGTCGCCAGCAAGGACTATCTCGCCAGGCGAGGTATCCCCCTCGTCCCGGATGACCTGCGCGAGCACGATTGCCTGATCTACACCCTGTTGTCCTCCGGTGCGACATGGCGCTTTCGAGACACCGAAGTCCCGGTATCCGGCAGGCTGCGGGTCAACTCACCCGAGGCCGTTCGAGCCAGTGTGACCGCCGGATTGGGGATTGCACACGGACCGGCGTGGCTGTTCGCCGAGGGGCTCAAAGACGGCAGCTTGCAGTTGGTGCTGTCGGAATACGCGCCGCCACTCGTGCCGATTCAGATCATCTACGTGGCCAACAGGCTGCTTTCGAAACGGGCCATCGTGTTCATGGACTTCATGACCGATGTGTTTTCAAAGATTCCCGCGTTTGGTGCCGCCGGCAATGTGCTGGGGGGGACCGCCCCCGGGCAGTTCAGGTGAGTTGGTTGCACGAGGGGGCTGCTTGGGTCGCTCCCAACCATCTGCAACGTCAGTTCACGACATCCCTGCCCAACCAATCCTAGATGACCGACATCACCTACATCCGTACGCACGGAGGCTGTGCGGGCTGAGTCCGAGCGTGGCCTCGACATCGCCGGCCATCATCGGCCTGACCAACATCGAAGACCCGAGTCTCGGTCGGGTTCGGCTCCAGGTTGAAGGGTCCTGACGATGTCCTCCAGTTCAACCCTTGCATCGTCGGCTCGCATAATGTATGATGCGCATCATGCGAAAGTCACCTGTCAATGTCCGAGCCGCCGCCAAGGAGGCCTCCCACGAGCGCATCGTGCAGGCAGCTGCACGCGCCATCCGGCGCAGCGGCTACGACGGCACGGGTGTGGCCGACATCATGAAGGAGGCCGGCTTGACGCATGGCGCCTTCTACGCCCACTTCGCCTCCCGAGAGGCCATGTTGGCCGAGGCGGCGGACCGCGCAGGTGCCGAGTCCAATGCCTTCGGGGCCCGTGTCGTCGCCGCTGCGCCCGCTGAGAAGGCTTTGCAGGCCTTGATACAGGTCTACCTCTCGAAAGAGCACCTTGTGGGCATCGAGACGGGCTGCCCGGTGGCTGCCTTGGGTTCCGAGATGCCCCGTCAAGCGCCCGAAGTGCGCCGGGCGGCCACACGCCGCATCAAGGAAATGATCGATTTGGTTGCGCGCCAATCGCCGGATTGGGGGCAGCCAGGCGCCCATGAAAGCGCTCTGGTGACCGTGGCCACCATGGTGGGCACCTTGATGATCGCCCGCGCCGTGGACGATGCTGCGTTGTCGGAGGCGCTGTGCAGCGCCACATTGAAGCAACTGACCCCCTCAGGGGCGTAACAACAACGTCTCTTTTTTTGACTTTACATATGATGATCATCATTCGATATTTTCCATCAACCGGCGCCACCGCCACCGGTTGGGGTGCTGAATCTGACAACAACAAGGAGAAGCCATGAAAGCTTTCATCCTCGACCGCTACGGCAAACAAGAACGTTTGCGGGCCGCCGATGTGCCTGAGCCTGAACTGCGTGCCGACGAGGTGTTGATCGAGGTCCACGCGGCTGCAGTCAACCTGATCGACGTCAAGGTTCGAAACGGCGAGTTCAAGCTCATCCTGCCGTACCGACCGCCGTTCGTGCTCGGGCACGACGTGGCCGGCGTCGTGGTGCGTGTCGGCTCGCGCGTCAGCCGAATCAAGGTGGGCGATGAGGTCTACGCCAGGCCCTATGACCTGCGCATCGGGACCTTTGCAGAACTCGTGGCGGCCCATGAAGACACGGTGGCGCTCAAGCCCAGGAACATCAGCATGGAGGAGGCCGCCTCCATCCCCCTGGTGGGTTTGACGGCATGGCAGGCGCTGGTCGAAAAGGCCAAGCTCCGCAAAGGTCAGAAGGTCTTCATCCAGGCGGGCTCCGGCGGCGTGGGCACGTTCGCGATCCAGCTGGCCAAGCACCTGGGCGCCACGGTGGCCACCACCACCAGCACCGGGAACGTCCCGCTGGTCAAGGGCCTGGGAGCCGATGTCGTCGTCGACTACAAGAAGGAAGCGTTCGAAGAGCAACTGCGCGACTACGACGTGGTGCTGAACAGCCAGGACGAAAAGACCTTGAAGAAGTCCCTGGGCGTGGTCAAGCCCGGCGGCCACGTCGTGTCCATCACCGCGCCAGTCGACCCGCAGTTCGGGGAGGACATCAAGGCTTCGTGGCTGGTGAAACAGATTTTCAAAGCGCTGAGCTTCGGCGTTCGCCGGCAAGCCCAGCGCCTCGGGGTCCACTACAGCTTCCTGTTCATGAGGGGCAACGCCAGCCAGCTCAAGCAGATCGCGCAACTCATTGAATCGGGCGCCATCCGCCCGGTGATCGACCGGGTCTTCCCCTTCGACGCCACCAACGAAGCCATGGCCTACGTCGACAGCGGCCGCGCCAAGGGCAAGGTGGTCATCAAGGTCCGCTGAACCGTTCCCCCTGAACCCAGGCGCAGCTTCGCGCCTTTTTCAGACCTCTACATATGACGGTCGTCATGTGATTTCCCTGTCCCTCCCTTCCTGTCCCGTTCTTTTTCTGTCCCTTCTTCTTTCTGGAGCCTCTCATGAACATTGAAAACGCTGTCGTCCTGATCACGGGTGCCAACCGTGGCATCGGCCTGGCCTTTGCCCGCGAACTGCTGGCACGGGGCGCCCGCAAGGTCTACGCCGCGGCCCGCGATCCTTCGACCGTGACCCTGCCCGGCGTTCAGGCCCTGCAGCTCGACGTCACCCAGCCCGATCAGATCGCCGCCGCGGTCCGGC
>NZ_JADMKB010000034.1 GCF_018780075.1 Hydrogenophaga sp. | reverse complement strand
GTGCGACCGCACCATGGTCGAGCAGGTGCTGCTCAACCTGGCGCGCAACGGCATGCAGGCCATGCCCGAAGGCGACCCGCCGACCGCCTCGGGGCGGCGCGTGCTCACGCTGTCGGTCGGGCAGTCGCGGCTGCACTCGGGCGAGGAAGACCCGCCGCGCAAGGTATGGGTCGAGTTCGCCGTCACCGACCACGGCCGTGGCCTGAGCGACGAGGTGCGCGACAAGCTCTTCACACCCTTCTTCACCACCAAAGCCGAGGGCATGGGCCTGGGCCTCTCGCTGTGCCGCACGGTGATCGAGCAGCACGGCGGCGCGCTGACCCACGAGCCGGCGCAGCCGCGCGGCACGGTGTTCCGGTTCACGCTGCCGGGGGCCTGAACTATCATCCCGCCCATGACCCAACACCCCGACGCCAAGGTGTTCATCGTGGACGACGACAAGGGCGTGCGCGAGGCGCTGGCCTGGTTGCTGCGCACGCGCCGCCTGCTCAGCGAAGGCTACGAGAGCGCCGACGACTTCCTCACCGAGATCTCGCGCTGGAGCGGAGAGCCCGGCGTGCCCTGCTGCCTGCTGCTCGACGTGCGCATGCCCGGCACCAGCGGCCTCGCGCTGTTCGAGCACCTGCTCACGCTGCCCTGGCAATCCGCGCTGCCGGTCATCTTTCTCTCCGGCCACGCCGACGTGCCGACCGCGGTCGATGCGGTCAAGCGCGGGGCCTTCGATTTCTGCGAAAAACCGTTCTCCGACAACGCGCTGGTCGACCGTGTCGAGCAGGCGCTGCAGCTGTCGGCGCAGGTGCTGGCCAGCCGCAAGCAGCGGCTCGGGGTTCAGCAGCGGCTCGACGGGCTCACCGAGCGCGAGCGCGACGTGATGCACCTCGTGATCGAGGGTCTGCCCAACAAGCTGGTCGCCGACCGGCTCAACATCAGCGTGCGCACGGTCGAGGTCCACCGCTCGCGCGTGTTCGACAAGATGGGCGTGAAGTCGGCGGTGGAGCTGGCCAACGCGCTGCGCGAGGTGGGCGGGCGTTGAGCCTCAGTCGCGGGTGTCGGGCCGTTCGGCCTTTTTTTCTTCGGGCAGCTCGCCGTTTTTCCGGCCTGAAAACATGGTCCACCACACAATGAACACCAACAACACCAGCGCAGCCAGCGCTTCGAGCAACAACAAGGTCATGGGTCTTTGGGGCCGTGGGGTGGGGTGGCGGTGGATGGCGGCCCTGATTGTAGGCAGCCTGGCCGCGTGCACCAGCGTGCCGCCCACCGGTTCCACACCCGCGCCAGTGGCTTCTTCGGCCGACGAGGTGCCGCTGCCGCCGCTCATCCAGCGCCAGGCCAGCCGCTGGCTGCCGGTGCGCTGGGCCGAGCTGCCGGGCTGGGGGCTGGACAGCCTGCACGAGGTCTGGGGCGCCTGGGCGCGTGGCTGCGAGCGGCCGGCGCCGATGCACGCGGCGCTGTGCGCCGAGATGCGCCCGCTCACCATGGCCGGCACCGCCGAACAGCAGGCCTGGATCGAAAGCCGCTTCCAGCCTTACCGCGTGGTCGAGCCCGACGGCACCACGCCCCAGGGCCTGATCACCGGGTACTACGAGCCCATCATGGCCGCCAGCCGCGTGCCCACCTTCATCCACCGCACGCCGCTGTACGCGCCGCCGCCCGGCCTGCCGGCCGGGCAGCCCTGGTACAGCCGCCAGGAGATCGACACCCTGCCCGCCGCCCAGGCCGCGCTCAGGGGCCGCGTGATCGCCTGGCTCGCCGATCCGATCGACGCGCTGATCCTGCAGATCCAGGGCTCGGGGCGCCTGCAGTTCAAGGAGCCGGACGCCACCGTGAGCACCGTGCGCGTGGCCTTCGCGGCGCACAACGGCCACCCCTACCAGAGCGTGGGCAAATGGCTGCTCGACCAGCGCGCCATCCGCGAAGCCAGCTGGGACGGCATCAAGGCCTGGGCCGCCAACAACCCGGGCCGGCTCAACGAGATGCTCTGGAGCAACCCGCGCACGGTCTTTTTCAAGGAGGTGAAGCTCTCCGAGCTGGACGCGCGCTTCGGCCCGCGCGGCGCCCAGGGGGTGCCGCTCACGCCCGGGCGCTCCATCGCGGTCGATCCGCTGAGCATTCCCTACGGCACGCCGGTCTGGATCGCCTCGCGCGGCGTGGTCTACAACCAGCAGCGGCTGGTGATGGCGCAGGACACCGGGGGCGCCATCGTCGGCGCGGTGCGGGCCGACCTGTTCACCGGCTGGGGCGGCTGGGGCGACGCGCCCTACCAGCTCGCCTCGCGGCTCAAGCAGCCGCTGCAGATGTGGGTGCTCTGGCCGCGCTGAAGCGGTGGCCGGGCCGGGCCACCGGCCCTGTGAACCCCGGCGATCCCGTGCTCAGGTTCGCCCGGCCGTCACCTGCGCGATCACGTTGACCAGTTTGCGGGCGGCCGCGTCCCAGGTGAAGCGCGCGGCAAAAGCGCGCCCGGCGTCCGACAGCCCCTGCCACAGCGCCGGGTCGTCCCGCAAGCGCAGCAGCGCGGCTTCCCAGGCCGCCGGGTCGTGCGGATCGACCTTCAGCGCGCCCGGTCCGCAGACCTCGGGCAGCGCGCCGCAGGGCGCGATCAGGGCGGGTGTGCCCAGCAACAAGCCCTCGACCGGCGGCAGGCCGAAACCCTCGGTCAGCGAGGGTGTGCAGACGGCCAGCGCATGGGCCTGCAGGCTGCCCATCTCGCCCTCGCTCACGTAGCCGGCGAACACGGTGTTGGCGGGCAGGGGAAAGCCTGCCGCCGCAAAATCCGCGGCCCTGGCGCGCCCGGTCAGCACCAGCGGCAACCCCGCCAGCCCCGGGCGGGCAAAGGCCTGCAGCAGCAGGCCGATGTTCTTGTGCGGCTGCAGGTTGGCCAGCGACAGCGCATAGCGCCTCGGGGTCAGGCCGAGGCGGGTCAGGACCGCGTCGTCCCGGGGGATGCGCAGCACGTGATCGACCCCGTTGTGGATGACGTGGATGCGCTCGGCCGGGGCGATGCCCAGCGAGATCAGTTCACGCTTCGCGAACTCGGACACCGTGAGCAGGCCCAGCTGAGCGGAGCCCGCCAGCCGGATGTGCAGCCGTGCCCAGGCGCTGCGCACCTGCCCGTACGAGCGCGGCGTGGTGAACACCTGCGCGTCGTGCACCATGGTCAGGCCCGAGCGCACCCTGAACGGGGTCATGTTGCAGAAGCTGACCAGGAGCTGCCCGCGCGCGGCCCCGGGCAGGCACAGTTGTTCCCAGGCGATGCCGCGCAGGTGGCCCACGACCCTGATCGGCAGGTTCGGTGCCGGCCACGCCAGCCGCGTCCCCGGTGGCACGGCGATCGAGACGTCCGGGTGGTGTGGCAGCTCGCCCAGGGCCCGCGTCAGTTCGTAGGCCACGCGGTGCACGGCGGTCGGCGCGGCCGACAGGAACTTGCCGTTGATCACGACCCCGGACGGGGCACCCGTGTTCACAGCTCAAGGATCCGGCGGGGATCGACGCGCCCCCGCAGGACGTCCCGGATGGCCAGCCAGTTCCCGGCGGCGCGCCCCTGGCGGTCGATCCAGGGCTCCGGGCGGAACAGCCTGGCGTGGTTGGCGAGCAGGTTGCGCAGGATCATCCACACGGCGATCTGGCGCGGCAGCGTGGCCTTGCGCAGCAGGTACACCGGGTTGCAGACCTGGCTGTACCCCAGCCGCCGCCCGCTTTTTTCGCGCCCCCGCTTCTCCCCGCAGTGCACGCCCTGAAAGGCGTCCGTGTGCACCAGCGGGCCCGCGACGCGGCCACCAAAATCCAGGTCCTCCAGCCAGGCGTAGAGCGGCAGGTTTTCGTCAAACCGCACCCCCGCGATCACCGAGACACGGTAGGCCATGTTGCAGCCGTAGAGCCCGTGGGTCCGCGCAAGGATGGCGGTCGCTTCCGTGTCCCCCGCCGTGTCGGCGGTGTCCACGATGCGCCGCGCGTCCTCGGGGGCAATCCCGGGGCCGTTGATCCCGTCGGCCAGCACCAGGCCGTGCGCGCCGGCCACGTCGGGATGACGCGCGAAGAACCGCGCGATGCCGGCGATGGCGAAGCGGGAGGGGATGAAGTCGTCGTCGTAGAACACCACGGCCCCATTGTCCGGGCGCAGCCGGTCGAGGCCGCGGTTGCGCTGCACGCAGGAGCCGCGCGGCCCGAAGAGGTGCTCGACCTCGAACGGGTAGTCCTTCGCCGGCGGCGCATCGGCCGGGCTTTCCATCGACAGGATCACCTGCGAGGGCCATTGCGTCTGCCCGGCCAGCCGGTCCAGCAGCACACCGACGCTGTCGGGGCGACCCAGGGAGGCAATGATGACGCCGACGTTCATGGTGGGCGCCGTTGCGTCAGGTGGTCGGCCAGCCGGTAGGCAAACGCCATGATCATGAGCGTCGGATTGGCGTGACCGCAGGTCGGGAAGATGGACGCCCCGGCGATGTACAGGCCTTCGACGCCATGCACCTTGCCATCGGCGTCCACCACGCCCCGGCCCGGGTCGGACGCCATGCGCGTGGTCCCGGCCGAATGGCCCATGTCGATGATGTCGGCGCCGCGGGCGTCGCGATCGGCAATCCAGTCCGCGATCACCGGCAACGGCAGGCCCGCCTTGCCGAACTCCCGCTGCAGGATGTCGGCGAGCCGGGTCAGGGTGCGGATCTCCAGCTCGCCGATGCGCCAGCGCGCCACCGGCAGCGGCATGCCGAAACGGTCTTGCTTGGGCGACAGCTGGATGCGGTTGTCCCGGTCCGGTGCCTGCTCGCAGATGGCGTCGATGGACAGGCCCACCAGCTTGTGCGGCACGCCCCGTGTCAGGTATTCCTCCACGGCAAGGCCCGGCCGGAACCGCAGGACCTGGTGGACCGCGAAGCGCGACCAGGCCTTCGGAAACCGGTGGCTCTGAAAGGCCAGGCGCGCCAGCCCCTTGGCCATGATCCCGGGGGATTTGAGGATGGCGCGGGCGTCCGACAGGTAGTCCCCGCTCTGGCGTTGGACGATCCGCCTGACCGCGCTCCAAGGGTCGTCCGGCGCGCGTTCGCCCATGGTGTAGGCCGCGCAGTTCAGCAGGCCCTCGGCGGCCTGGACGCTGGCCGTCGGCGTCAGGCCGTGCATGTACATGCTCACGCCCCGGTGGCCCCGCAGGCCGTAGAAGCCGTAGAGCCGGGACATGGCGGGGATCGCGCCCGGGCTGAAGCTGGCGAGCCTCGCGCTGGGGTGGTCCAGCAGGTACCGTCCGACCAGGTCCCGGTCATTGCCCAGCCCGGCGGCATGTCGGGACCGCGAATTCAGCAGCAGCCGCGCGTTCTCGATCGCACTGGCCGCCAGCACGATGGTCCGCGCCTCGATGATCCTCCGCGCGCCCGAGGCGTCCGCGACCAGCACCGCGCAGGCGCGCTCGCCCGATGCATCGGTCAGGACCTCCAGCACGGTGGCGCCGGTGAGGACGCGGCACCCCCTCGGTGCGGCCTTGGTGAATTCGGCGCCGGCCCGCAGGACATCCGTCGGGTCGATGGTCGAGCGGGCGAACTGCCAGAAAAAGGAGCCCAGCACCGCGGGGTCCGGGTGCGGCGCGGGGGGCGCGCGGCGCAGGTGCTCCCACAGGCGGCCGTCATAACAGTTGAGGCCGAGATTGAGCGCGCCCGCGGCCTTGTCCAGGTGGGGCGCCAGGTCGGCCGCCGTCACGGGCCAGCCGCTGTCCGGCACCCAGGGGCGCACCGCGTAGTCCAGTTCGCTGAACGCGGCGGATTTGCCCGCCCAGGCCACCGTCGAGCCGCCCAGCGCGCGGCAACGCACGCCGTAGCCTTGCCGGTCGTGCGCCCACATCCGGGTTTGGTGCGCGTGGAACATTTGCCGCTTGGCGGCCTGACGCGGCGACCAGATGCCTGCCTCGCTCAGCGTCTCGTTGAGCGCTTCGGTGCTGTCCTGCTCCGCCAGCCCGCCGCTCTCCAGCACCAGGCTGCTGCGGCCGGCCTCGGCCAGCCCGCGCGCGACGCTCAGGCCCGCCGGGCCGCCGCCGACGATCAGGACGTCGCAGCGCTCGATGCGGGCGTCGCCGAGGCTGGCGAGGTCTTCGATGGGCAAGGGAGCGGACATGTCAGCCACCGCCGTTCGGCCAGGTCAGGGGGAGCGGGCGGGCGCTGCGGCCGTGGTGCAAGCCCCGTGTCATGCCGGTGCCCCATCCCTCTGTGCGGACAGGCGGGCGATCGCCGCCCGCAGCGTCCGCTTCTGCAGCAGCATCACCGGCGCCGGGTACTGCGCGCCCAGCGACACCCTGCAGGTCCGGCTGAGAATGTCCAGCGTCGCCTGGTAGTCCTCGACGCGGTAGGTGATGTCCCGGTGGGCCCACTGGTGCGGGTTCATCCGCTCGTGAAACGACCGCTTGCACAGCACCGCTTCCCAGTTGGTGAACACATGCCGGCCGGTGTCGATCAGCCGCCCGGCGCCCCGGGTCTGGCCGAAGATCCGCGCTTCCTCCGGGTCGTCGAAGAGCACGCTCAGCGCCACGGCGTCCTCGGGGCTGTGGTGCGGCGACGGCCGGCAATGGGGACGACCGGCAAAGAGGTCCGCGACGCCGGGGTACCGGGCGTGCAAGGTCTTCAGCAGGGGGTCCAGGCGGCCCAGCTGCGCGTGCAGCACCGCGCCGGTCAGCTCGGACACGCGGCAGTTCAGGCCTGAGAACAGGGGCTCGTCGGTCGGTGCGTGCTGGCGGATGAAGGCGCCGGGGTCGTGGAACATCCGGGCGCGCTCAAAGTAGCGGTCGTCGTTCGTCAGCACGGCGCCGCCCTCGCCCGCCGTGATGTTCTTGTGGTGGTTGAAGCTGAACACCCCCAGGTCGCCGATGCCCCCGACCCGGCGCCCCTTGTACCGAAGGCCGACGGCCTGACAGGCGTCTTCGATCACCAGCAGCTTGTGCCGCCGGGCGATCGCCATGATCGCGTCCATGTCGCACACCACGTTCTGCATGTGGACCGGAACGATGGCCTTGGTGAACGGCGTGATCTGGCGTTCGATGTCCTGCGGGTCGATGGTCAGCGACGCGTCGATGTTCACCAGCACCGGCACGGCGCCGACGGCCAGCGGGGCGAGTGCCGTGGCCACCCAGGTGTAGGCGGGCACCAGCACCTCGTCGCCGGGCCCGATGCCCGCGGCCGCCATGGCGGTGATCAGCGCGTTGGAGCCGCTGTTGACCGTGAGCACGTGCCGGACGCCGATCAGCCGGGCCAGCCTGTCTTCAAACCGCGCGGTGTACCCGTCCTTGCCGCGCGCATAACGCAGCAACTCACCGCGGGCGATGACCATGCTCAGGTTCGCCAGTTCCCGGATTCCCACTGCGGGCATTCAGACCACCCTTCCGCACAGGCCGTGGCCAGGCCGGCGCGCGCCGGCGTGGCCACGGGTCACCGGCCGCAAGGCCAGGTTCCTCGGTCCAGCGATGGCGCGACGGTGTGCCATGGCGTCAGGCGTTCTGGAGCGGCACGCCCTGGCGCTCCCATTGCCAGGCGTGTTCCACCAGCGTGTCCAGCGCCGCGTACTGCGGCCGCCAGTCCAGGCGCCGCTGGGCCAGCGTCGAGTCGGCCACGAGGCGGGCCGGGTCGCCCGGGCGGCGCGGTGCGTACTGCACCGCGATGTCGCGTCCGGTCACCCGCCGCGCGGCCTCGATGACCTCGTTCACCGAGAAGCCATGGCCGTTGCCCAGGTTGTAGGCCTGGCTGGGGTCGCCGGCCATCAGGCTCTGCAGGGCGAGCCCATGCGCCTCGCACAGGTCGTGGATGTGCACGTAATCGCGGATGCAGGTGCCGTCCGGCGTGTCGTAGTCCTGCCCGAACACCGAGATGTGGGTGCGGCGGCCCGACGCGGCCTGCAGCACCAGGGGGATCAGGTGCGTCTCGGGCTCGTGCCGCTCGCCCAGCTGCCCTTCGGGGTCCGCCCCCGCGGCGTTGAAGTAGCGCAGGCACACCGAGCGCAATCCGTACGCGCGGTCGTAGTCGGCCAGCGCCTGCTCCACCATCAGCTTGCTGCGGCCGTAGGGGTTGATCGGCTGCTGGCGGTGGTCTTCGTCGATGCGTTCGCTCTGCGGCTCGCCGAAGATCGCCGCGGTCGATGAAAAGATGAAACGCATCACCCCCGCGTGCCGCATCGCGTCGAGCAGGGTCAGCGTGTTCACCACGTTGTTCCGGTAGTACTTGCCTGGGTCCTGCACCGACTCGCCCACCTGGATGTGCGAGGCGAAGTGCATCACGGCGTCGAAGCGCCGGGTCCGAAACAACCCGTCGAGCAGCGCCTGATCGGCGATGTCCCCCTCGACGAACGTGCCGTGCAGCACCGCGTCGCGAAAGCCCCCGACCAGGTTGTCGAGGGTGGTCACCTCGCAGCCCTTCAGGGCCAGGTGCTTGACCATGTGCGAGCCGATGTAGCCGGCTCCGCCGACGACCAGGATGTTCATGTGTTCTCCCATGGGTGGATCTGTTGCCAGTGGCGTTCAGTTGGCGGGGTTGTCAATGATGGAATGGGGGCCATCTGGCTAAACGGCCGGCTGCTTGGCGGGCCGGGCCGGCACCATGCGTTGAAACAGGGACCTCAGTTTCTGCTGCCCCCAGGGCTCCGGGCCGTGGGCAATCAACAGGGCCAGCGACGTGATGAACAGCAGGCACGCCGCCAACAGCAGCGGTCGATCTTCGATGATCAGGGCAAGCTTGGGAACAAGGTACATCCCCAAAACGAAGTGCCCGAGGTACATGGGGTACGACAGCTTGCCCAGGGTGGTGAAAACACCCCTGATGCGGGGCCGTGCGATCGGGGGGCGGAGTGTGATGGACAGGACCAGCCAGGCCAGCATGAAGAGCCAGATGGCCGCGGCGATCACCATGTCACGGTCTGTGTCCGCCTTGAGCCGGATTTCAAGCAGGCACAACAGCACCAGCAGCGCCATGGCGGCCACCTTCGCGGCCGTTGCCTGGCGGTGCGTCACTGAAAAGAGGGTCATGCCCAGGGCAAAGTAGACGCCGTGATGCAGCAGCAGGAGCTTGTAGCCAAACCAGTCCAGCGGCGTGGCGAATTGAAGGCCCATGGCGGCCGCCACGCTGCAAAACACCAGGAACAGTCCGCTGACCGAGCCCAGCAGAAGCGCCAGGTGATCCAGCGACGCCAGTGCCGTGCCGCCACGGCGCTGCCGGACCACGATCGACAGGCCAATGACCGCATAGAAGATGGCTTCGATCACCAGAGTCCAGACCACCCCGTCGATGTAGGGGCCTTTGGGTGAGAGCACCATGGTTCGAAGCCAGTCCAGCAGCCTCTCTAGAGTGGACTCTCCCGATGCCACCCGGACGAGCAAGGCCATGGTGGCGTAGATCCAGAGCACCGGCAGGATGCGAATGGCGCGCTTGATGAAGAAGCCGTGCCAGGAGACACCGATCGCCGACTGGGCAATCACATAGCCCGACAGCACGAAAAAGAGCTGCACGCCGATCCAGCCACTGGCCGCCCAGTCGGGCAAGAAATCAAAGGCGACGTCTGACCCGGTGGCCCGGTGCTCCGGCGCACCGACGCCAAACGACTTGAAATGAAACAGGACCACCGCCAGGGAGGCCAGGAAGCGCAGCAGATCAATGCCGTACACATGGCCCATGGCGGTGGCTGACGCCACCGAAGGGGCGGTCGCGGGGGTGGGGCCCAGGGCGCCGGGGCGTAGCGTGTTCATGGCTGGGCCACCAACCGGGTCAACACGGGCGCGCCGTCGTGCGCCAGGAAGACCGCCTTCAGGTTCAGCCGCAGCGTCTCGTCCTGTTGCAAGGCGTTCTGCAAGCGAAAGTCGATGGCGCTGTCCACCACGAACAGGCCAGCCGCGCTGGATCCGCTGCTCTTCACTTCGTCCAGGCCCCTCACGGTGCGTCCCGCCAGCCGCTGGTTGAAGTCGCCCACGAAACGCGTGGTCGACGGGTGGCTGCGCCATTCCTGGTTCAGCACCTGCAGCACCGTTTCGCCCCGGCCCGAGCGCAGGGCACCGAGCACCTGGTCCATCGTGGGTTGCACGTCTTCCAGGCGGATCGTCGTGGGGGCTGTGTCCTGTGCGGTCGAATGGGTGGCGGTGTCGAGCAGCAGCCTCATGCCTTGCGGTGTGTGGATCTCGGCCGGGGACAACGCTGCCGTGGGCGCTGCCGCCCGTTTGACCGTCAGCGACGCGCCCGGGTGTTCGGTGTCGATGAACAACCAGCCGACGCCCGCCAGCAGCAGGACCGTGACCGTCGCGTGCGTGCCGCGCCGGGTCAGCAGGCGGGACAGCAGGCGGGACAGGCGGCCCTCACCGCCCCATTCCCGGGGCGTGCCCTGGGGGGCGGGGATGGCCTTGAGGGGCGCCGACGGCGTCGGCTCCGGCGCCAGGGTGGCGTTGTACCGCAGGCGCTGCACCGGTGAGGACAACACGTCGTTGGCGAAGTTGATGCGGGACGCCGCGTCGGCCGGCCAGGTCTCGTCCGCCGAGGCGAAGTCCGGGTGGGCCAGCCGGATCATCATCCGGTAGTGAGCGCGCTGCAGCTCGGGGGCCGAATCCGGGGTCAGCCCCAGCAGGGTGTAGTGGTCCGCGCCGGGGCGCAGCATCACGTTGCGCACGAAAAACCGCGCCGCCTGCCGGGCGCGCAGCGCGGAGACGCTCCCCCCGGAGTCCAGCCCGTCGACCGCCCGGTCCGTGGCCAGCCGCAGCACCGTGCCCACCCCGTCGAACAGCAGGGCGGGCTCGCGCCGCGCCACCGGGTAGCGGCCCGGCGCCCGCTCGAAATCCAGCAGGGCCGCCAGCACGCCGCCGGGGCGCGGGTTCGCCGCGAGGGGGGCCGGGGCGTGTGCCATGGGGTGTGCTGCGGGGTGTCAGGACGCGGGGCTCAGGACGGCGCACGCGCGCCGTTGGCCGCACCCAGCAGGCCGGGCGCCGTCTTGCCGGGCGCATGGCCGTAACCGTAGTACGACTCGAAGGCATCGTCGTTGGTGTGCTCGGTGCGTGCGTGGGTCAGCACCACGCCCATCGGCGCCAGCCCGGCGTTGCGCAGGCGGCGCAGCGCGTCCTTGATGCTTTTTTTCTTGGTGCTGGACGCCTTCACGGCGAACACGATGTGCTGGATCTGGTTGCCCAGCACGATGGCGTCCGCGATGCCCAGCAGCGGTGGCCCGTCGATGATCAGCTGGGTGAAGCCGAGCGCCTGGGCGCGGTCGAGCAGCATGCGCAGCCCCGGGCCCATCAGCAGCTCCACCGGGTCGGGGGGCGTGGGCCCGGCCAGCAGCACACCCAGGTTCGGCACCACGGTCTTGAGGATCAGTTCTTCGGCGGGCGCTTCGCCCGTGAGCAGGTTGGACAGACCGCGCTCGTTGGGCAGGCCCAGCGCCTTGTGCACCGAGGCCAGGCGCATGTCGGCGTCGATCAGCAGGACCCGCTGGCCCAGTTGCGCGAAGTTGATGGCCAGCGCCAGGGCGGAGGTGGTTTTGCCTTCGTTCTTGCCGCAGCTCGTGACCATGAGGTGCCGCGGCGCGCCGTCGGCGGTGGAGAACTGCAGCGCGGTCCGCATGGAGCGGTAGGCCTCCGAGAACCCGCTGCGGGGCTCCGAGTGGGCCAGCAGGCCCAGCGACTCGATGGACATGCCCCGGGGTTTGCGGGTCGCCGGAATCCAGCCCAGCAGCGGCAGGGCAAACAGGCGCTCCACCTCGTCTTCGTGCTTGATGGAGTCGTCCATCTGCTCGCGCAGGATGGCCGCCAGCACGCCGGCCAGCAGGCCGATCATCAGCCCCACGGCCAGGTTGATCGAAGGGCGCGGCCGGAAGGGGAACAGCGCGGACTCCGCCGCGTCCACCACCGAGATGTTGTTGGTGTTCAGGCCGCCCGTGACGCTCACCTCCTTGAGGCGCTGCAACAGGCTGTCGTAGACCTGCCGGTTGGTGTCGAGCTCGCGCTTGAGCAGGTTCAGGTCCACGCTGCGGTCCTGCACCATCAGCACCTCGTCGCGCGAGGCGCCCACGCGCGCGCGCAGCAGCGCTTCCTGCTTTTTGGCGGCGTCGAACTGGCCCTTGATCGAGGCCAGGATGGTCTCCACCTCGGTGTCGATGCGCCGTTGCAGTTCGTCGATCTGCGACTTGGCCTGCAGCATCGCCGGGAAGTTGGGCTTGAACACCGCCAGGTTTTTCGCGTACTCGGCCTCCAGCCGGGCGCGCTGCTCCTTGTAGGCCTGGACCGCCAGGTTGTCCAGCACGCGGGGGGCGCTCTCGGGCCGCGCGCGCACCTCCTCGTACTGCGCCTCGGCCTTCATCCGGTCCTGCTCGGCCTTGGCCAGCGCGGCGGAGAAATCGACGTAGTTCTGCGTGGTGGCGCTGGTCTTGTCGCCCAGGTTGAGGATCTCGTTGCGTTTGGCGTACTGGTTGATGACCCGCTCGCTCTGCTCCAGCTTGGCCTTGGTCAGCTGGATCTGTTCTTCGAGAAACTGCCGGGCATAGACCGAGGTCTCCAGCTTGCGCTCCAGGTTCATCGCGATGAAGGTCTGGGCGATCTGGTTGGCGATGCGCGCCGCCAGCTCGCCATCCTTGTTCATGACCTGCACCTCCACCAGCCGCGAGCTGCGCAGGGGCTCGATGTTGACCGAGTCGTTGAAGGCGCTGATGGTCTCGTTGCGGCTGAGGCGTTCCCCGTCCTTCACCGCCGGGTTGAACAGCTGGCGGAAGTTCCGGGTCAGCGTCGCGACGAAGCCGGTGTCGTTGGCGGGCGGCGGGGTGGGCGTGGCCACCGGCGCGGCGGGCGCCGCCGGGTCCGACGGCACCTCGCCCTCACCGGGTTTGTACAGGCCCATCTCGTCGATCACGCGCAGGGCCAGGGAACGGCTCTTGAGCAATTCGATCTGGGTGCGCAGCTGCAGCTGGTCGGACGCGGTGCCCTGATCGAGCTCCACCTCGGTGTTGAACCCCACGACCTTCTGGGCGCTGCGGTCGATCTGGATCAGCGTCGTGGCGCGGTACAGCGGGGTGATGCGCAGGGTGTAGACCGCCGCGGCCGCCAGGCACAGCAGGGTGATGCCCGCGATCATCCATTTGTGTCTGGCGATGGCCCGGAAGATTTCCTTGAGGTCGATGTCGTCGCTGGGCGCGGCATCGGTCTCTTCGCGCGCGCGCTGGGCGGATTGCAGCATGCGCGCCTGCTGCAAGGCCAGCGCCGTGGTGTGCGGCGGACCGTGGGGAGGGAGGGTGTTGGGCAGCATGGCAGTGGGGGCTCTAAGAGCGGAAGCAGGAAGGATCAGGGCGGCAGCGGGTGCGCTGCCGGGCTGGACGAGGTTGGCCCCGGACCGGGCGGGCCGCACCAGGCAAAGCCTGGGCCACCAGGAAGCCCGGGGGAGGACAGGAGCGCGTGTTCCGTGGGTGCATGGCCGTCACTCCTTGCTCACCGACACGCTGCGGATGCTGTAGTTGCTGTGCCGGGTGGCGTCCGAGTCGAAAGAAAAGTGGTACCCGAACTTGCCCACGAACTGGGCGTCGGTGATGGGCCAGCTCAGGGTGCTCCATTCGCCTTGCGCCGGCACCGTGTTCCAGCCCAGGCTTCGGGTGCCGCTGCGGCTTTCGTACTTCAGGTTGAAGCCGGCCGCGGTCGCCGAATTGCGCCGAACCACCGCGGTGATGCGCAGCGGCTGGGAGGTGTACGACAGGAAGTTGGGGTCCACCGTGAACGCGGTGATCGCCCGTGGCGCCGCGTCGAGCACCCGCTCGGTGCCCACGTCGCGCCACACCGGCGCCTGAACCAGGTGCAGGCCGCGCTCGCCGGCCGGGCCGCCGGGGGCGCTGAATTCGATGCGCTTCGCGCCGCTGTGGTCGCCGTTCCAGGGGAAGGGCCTGGCCTGGTTGGCGCTCGCCAGCTGGACCCACGCGACCGCGTCCCGGGGCAGCAGGGCCAGGGCGGGCACGGGGTTCAGCGCCAGCGAGCTGGCCGCCTGCACCCCGCCCGACAGCGGCTCGACCACGCGGCTGCCGGCCGGGAGCGCCACCGCCGCGGTGGTGCCGGGCTGGCTCCAGGCCACCAGCACCGGGCCCTGCGGGCCGTCGAAGAGAAACCCGTGGTGCTGGTCGGCGAGCAACAGCCAGCCCACATAGCGCGGCTGCGGGCCGAGGTGGGTGATCAGCGAGCGCAGGGCCGTGTGGGCGGGGCGCGGGCCCTGGGGGCCGATCAGGCCGAAGGGGCCGGAGTCGCCGTCCAGGGGCTCGAACCAGTGAATCCGGGCCGCGCCCTGGGCCAGGCCCATGGTGTAGACCTTCAGCAGCTGGCTGGCCTGCGCCGTCTCGTCGTTCCGGGCGTCGATGGGCTGCCCCACCTCGGTGAAATACACCGGCACCTGGGCGCGCTCGGGGTTGCGCGCGCGCAGCATCTTGCGGATGGTCGGCACGATGGCCATGTACTGGGCCTCGAACCCGCGGGGGATCAGGCCGGCCGTCTCGTAGGGGTGCACGGTGATGAAGTCGAACTTGTCCTTGGCGCCGGAGAGCAGCGCGCGGTCGAGGTAGTTGAGGTTGACGCTCTGGGCCGCCAGGCCCACCTGCACCGACGGGTCCACGCCCTTGGCCGCGTCGTGGGCCAGGGCCACCATCTGCCCGTAGACCTCGGGCGGCGTGTTCGGGGTGAAGTTGGGCGGCTCGTTCCAGATTTCCCAGTGGCGGGTCACGGGCTTGAAGGTCTGGACCCGGTCCCGGACGTACCGCTGCCACGCCGCCGGGTCGGCCGGGTCCCGGTACTCCAGGATGCCGCTGAAGCGGATGGACGCGGGCACGCTCTGCGCCACCTGGGAGGGATCCAGCGTGGGGCTGAAGCCCCGCACCCAGCCCACGCCCGCCTCGGCCACCGGCCCGATCCAGCTGGCCAGGCGCCGGGAGGACGAGGCGGAGGACGCGACGCCAAAGGGGTTGGCGGCGGCCTGCTCCGCGGTGGGCGGCGTGGGGGCCGCGGTTGGCTGGAGCGACGCCGCGCCCGCGCCGAAGCGGGGCCCGTCCGCGTACAGCGCCGCCATCGACACCATTGCCAGGGCACCCACCGCCAGCACCGTCACCAGGGGTTTCATGGTGCGCCCTTCCGCGCCGGGAACGCCAGCGCCAGGGCCCAGGCGCCCGCGATGCCCGCCAGATCGGCGAAAAAGTCAGACCACGACGGATCGAACGAGGGCTGCCCGATCTGGTGCACCTCGATGAACGCGCCCAGCGCGGCCGCGAGCAGGAACGCCACCACCCGACCCATGCCCAGCACCCGGTGGAACACCCACCAGGTGGCCAGAAAGCAGAGGAAGTGGGCGGCCTTGTCCCATTGCGCGTAGGCGGGCCGGATGATGTCCACCTGCGCCATGAAGAACACCAGCACCGACACGCCGGCGGCCAGCACGGGGGTGCCCATCCAGGCTCTAGACGGCGGCTTCTTGGGGGCCATGGGGTTCCCTTGGTGGGGCGATCAGGGCGGCCAGCCGGTGCACCGAGCGCAAAGACCGCTGGGCGCACGCGTCGGACGACAGGGGGGCCGGCGCGGCCGGGGTCGCCAGCAGCCGGTCGACGATCGACGGGGCGGACGACGGCGACACCTCGGCCAGGGCCCCCGGGCGCTGCACCTCGTCCAGGAAGGCGCCGACCTTCTTGTCCCAGGCGAGCGCCACGAACGGCTTGTCACAGGCCAGCGCGGCAATGATGGCGTGCAGGCGGAAGGCCACGATGCCGGTGCAGCCGCCGATGACGTTGACGAGGTCGGTGGGCGTCTGGATGCGCTCCGACACATCGGACCACCACGCGCGGGCCGGGTCGCCCTCGTTGAACGCGCGGCTCAGGCGCTGCGCGAACGCGCGGTCTTCGGGGCTGCCGTTGGTGAAGAGCCGGACCTGGGCCCCGCGGGCGCCCAGGTTGGCCAGCAGGTCGAGGTAGAAGGTGAAGAGCACATGGTCTTCCAGCGAGGACAGCCCGTGGTACTGCAACTCGCCCGGGCTCATCACGCCCACACCGATGCGGGCCACCCCGTCGGGCGGGGGCGGCTCCTGGGCCACCGGCGGCAGGGCGAGCGCCGCGAACACCCCGGGGTCGAGCACGGTGACGATGTCGCGCTGTGCCGGGCCGAGCGCGCGCGCCAGCAGCGTGGCGGAGCGGGCGTCCCGCACGGCAATGAAGCGCAGATCGCAGGCGCCGAGGGCCTCCAGGAACAGCTGGCGGCCGGTGGGTGACCAGTCGTCGGAGACCCCCACGCCGTAGAGGTACACCGGCAGCCGCAGCCGGGCCGCCTCCATCAGCGCGCCGTGGATCTTCTTCGGGAAATTCAGGTCCTGGTCCGCCAGCAGGTTGCCGCCGCCCAGGATGACGGCGTCCAGCCCGGCCATCTTGCGGCGGTAGAACGGCCGCAGGCGAAAGCGCACCAGCAGCGCCAGGTACAGCCGGGAGGCCACGCCCAGGGCGAACGCCGGCAGCATCGAGCGCACGGCGTTGAGGCGCTTCTTGGACTGCAGGCCCTGCGAAAAACTCTCCCGCCCCGCCAGGTCGATGAAGTGCGGATCGAGCTGGGCCGGTGACGACGCCAGACCGTGGCGCAGGCACTCCGCGATCAGTCCGTCGCCCAGGTTGGGGCTGTACGCCACGTTCAGGATACCGACCTTGAGCTGGTTCATTCAGTGCGTCCGGATGTGGCTGGGTTCACCCGCCATCGCGCCATAGAGGGACCGCAGGGCGCCGGCCCAGCTGTCCGTGGTGTTGGCCACCTGCCGCCAGTGGGCATGGCCGTTGTCGCTCATGGTCCGCACGAGCGTGTCGGAGGTGTTGAGCTGGCCCATGAGCTGGCCCAGCTGTTCCACATTGTCCGGCGAAACCGTCATGCCTGCGTTCATCCGGACCAGGTCCGCCGCCACCGCCGAACTGGTCGAGACCACCACCGGGATGCCGCTGGCGATGGACTCGATCGCCACCAGTCCGAAGGTTTCCCGCAGCCGCGACGGCATGATGACCGCGCGCGCGTGGCGCAGGTGCGCGCCGATGGTGTCCCGGTCCTGCCAGCCGGTGAATTCGACGTCGGGGTACTGCGCCTTCAGGGGGTCGAGCAGGGGGCCGGCGCCAATGACCTTGGCCTTCACCCGGGCGCGCTGGGCGGCCGCGAGGAAGGTGTCGACGCCCTTCTCGGGCACCAGTCGGCCGATGAACAGGAACTCGGCGTTGGCTTCGGCCGGGATGCGGTCGGTGGTGAACGGCACCACCGGGTTGGGGATGGTGAGCACCGTGTGGTCCAGGCTGCCGCTGCGCAGGAAATACGGACGCATGGCCTCGTGCGGCAGCGCGATCCTGAAGCTCGAGTCTTTCAGGTTGAACCAGTGGTTCTTGACCTGGTGCCGCGCCACGCGCCACAGCTTCTGGGGGTAGCTGCGCTGGTCGCAGTGGGACAGCAGGCAGCCCACCTGGGTCGGCAGGAGTTCGCACTCCTTCATCTGCGGGTAGTTGATGAACGCGCCATTGGGGCACGCCGGGAAATAGTCGTGGGCGTGCACCAGGGTGCGGCTGGAGACCCGGGCGAGCGCCCTGAAAATCGAGGGCGAAAAAATCTTGCTCCAGCCGTGCAGGTGGTAGACGGTGTGGGGCGTGTCGTGGGCGCCGATCCAGTCCGCCAGGAAGCGCTGTGCGGCGGCGTTGTACAGGCCGTTGATGGCGTTGTTCAGCGGCCGGGCCGGATCGATGGCCGCGCCATCGAGGCCGATGCGCGAGACGTCCGCATTCAGCGCGCCGTCGTCGGGGCGGTGGTCCCCGCAGAGGAAGGTGACGGGCACGCCCATCGACGCCATGAGGTTGGCGTTCGCGATGGCCAGCGAAGACGCACCGCCCTTGGCCGAAGAAAAGTCGTTGAGCACGACCAGGCGGAGCGGGTGCGGCATGGCGGGGTCGCTCAGGGTGTCCGGGGTGGCGGGCGGGTGGGTCACTGGATGCCCTTGACCCGGGTCGGGTGGCAATGGCCCTGCAACAGGTCTTTGATGGCCATGAAGTTGCCCTTCAGCCGCCCGGTGTAGTCGCGGGACTGGTTGCGGAACAGCGTGTTCTTGCCGTTGGACAGCAGGTTGCGCAGCAGGGTCCGGCAACCTTTCTGGAGGGGGATGGTCTTTTTCTTGATCAGGTACAGGGGGTTGGCGATCTGGGAGTAACCGAAGCGCACGCCGCTGGTGCGGCCCGACGAGGTGCCCATGTGCACCCCCCGGCATTCGGGGATAAGCCGCAGGGCCCCCTTCTGGCTGGCCTTGACCGAGTAGTCGACGTCTTCGAGCCAGCCGTAAAAAGGCAGGTCGGGATCGAACCGGTCGGTGCCGGCCACGGTGCCGCGGTACGCCATGTTGCAGCCGTAGAGGTCGGGCACGTCCCGGCGGGGGCCGGACCAGGTGTGTTTCATGGGCGGCAGGCGGGACCCGATGAAGTCCTGGGCCTGTGATTCCGTGATCGGCTCGCCCGTGATGCCATCGGCGACCACCGTGCCGCCCACGCCGACCAGTTGCGGGTCGTTCAGGAACGCCTCCCTGCAGTGGGCCAGCCAGTCGGGGGCGAGGCGGAAGTCGTCGTCGAAAAACGCCACGAACCAGCTGCCCGGGTCGCCGCCCCGGGTCAGGGTGGCGAGCCGCTCCAGCCCGGCGTTGCGCTGTTTGGTCAGGCCCGCCTCCGACAGCAGCACCGACACCGTGGCGGCGCTGTACCGCGGGTGGGTGTCCAGCCCGGCCACGTCGGCGGGTTCGCTGCCGACAAAGAGGATGTGCTCGATCGGGCAGGTCTGCTCCTGGAGCGAGCTCAGCACCCCCCGGGCGATGGCAGCGCGCCCCTTGGTGGCAATGACGACATAGGCATTCATGGTGGTTCCTGAAGGTCTGTGTATCAAATGAAAACGGTGCCGGTGGAGGGGCTCATCGGCGGAAAGACAGGAACCGCTGCAGGATGCCGTTCTTCCAGGCCAACACCAGCAGCAGCACCAGGGTGATCGAGTCCCCGAGGATCCGGGCGTAGGCGGCCCCCATGGCCTGGTGGCTGTTGCCCATGAACACCAGCGAGCCGATGCCGATCGCCGAGCCGGCAATGACCACGGCGGCGAGCGTGCGCTCCTGGTGCTGGGGGATGAACAGGTAGGCGCCCAGCACGATGATGGCGGCGTTGATCGGGAACACCACCGACAGCAGCTTCAGCAGTTCAGCGGTTTCCTCGAACCCGGGGCCGAAGATCAGCGACACGATGGGCGCGGCGAACCCGTGGCTGACGGCCGCGCCCAGCGTGGCCACCAGCAGCAGCAGGGCCCCGATCTTTCGGGACAGGCGGTACGCACCGTCGGGGCTGGTCTTGAACAGGGCGGTGATCTTCGGGATGAAGATGTGGCCCATGGGCGTCATGATGCTGATGCCCGCCGCCACCAGCCGGTCCGCCGCGCCGTAGGCCCCCACCATGTCCGCGCTGGCGTACAGGCCCAGCAGGTAGGTCAGTGCCGCCCCGACAAAAATCGCGTTGCTGATGTACAGGAACAGGTAGCCCGACGACCGGATCAGCTGCAGGCCCGCGCGCCATTGAATGAGCCGGTCCAGGCTGAACTCACCGCGGCACGACCAGTAGGCGATGGCCGTCACCATGAGCGCGGACAGCAGCATCAGGAAGATCGCCAGATCGGCATCCGTCGGCGAGCGCACCAGCGACAGGATGAGCGACAGATTGAACACGAACCCGATCACCTCCAGGCGGACGGTGGTGCGCGGGCGGTGGGTGCCGGTGTAGTACCAGCCCAGGTTGAACGCCGAGACCACGCCCATGGCCAGGGCCGCGTAGGCGGCCCAGCGGTTGGCCAGCAGGATCGGCGACAGGTGGATGGCGATCAGGGCCCCCGGGATCACCAGCAGGGCGAGCCACAGCCGGGCGGTGAACTGCGCGCCAAAGATGTCGGCGTGGCCGGACGACGACGCGATGGCGCGGGTGCCGGCCGGCGGCAGCCCCCAGCTGTTGAAGATCCAGGCGAGGTTCATCAGGGACAGCGCCGACAGCATCACGGCATAGCCCTCCATGCCCAGGATCCGCCCGTAGAACGGGATCAGCACCAGCAGGTAGACGTAGCGCAGGGAGTAGGCCGCGTAGACGAACGCGAAGTCCAGCGACGACCGGGTGGCGACCGGGTTGGCGCTCACTGGACGACCCTCCGTGCTGCGCACTGCGGGGCTGAGCGCCTTCGGAACGGCCGGGCGGCGCTCACTGGAGTACCTTCGCCCTGCGGGCTGCGGTGCGAGCTTGCTTGGGAACGGCCCGGCGCGGCGCTCATCTCGCCCCCTGTGGCAGGGCTTCCAGCTTCAGCTCGCTGGAGCGCGCCGGGTACCTGGAGACCAGGCCCAGCTTGATCCCGAGCAGGTAGGCCAGGGCCAACCCGAAGTCGGCCGTCGTGCCCACCAGCAGCAGGTTGACAAAGGGCGGGATGAAGGCGAAGAACAGCCCGCGCTGAACCGACCTGAACCTCGGCGAACGGTAGTAGCTCCAGCGGCCCAGCAGGGCCTTCAGCAGGAAGGCCATGAAAAAGAGCCCGCCCAGCACGCCGGTGTTGCTGAACAGGGCCGCCAGGAAGCTGGAGGTGCGGGTGCCCCCCACGCCCACGCCCAGCCCGTAGGTGTCCTGCAGGGCCTGCAGGCTGACGGTGGTCCACAGCGTCCGTTCTTCGTACGAGTGGGACTCTTTCTTGTAAAGAATCATGTGGCTGAAGATGTCGGACAGTTCACTCAGCAGCCTGGGCTGGAACGACAGGAACAGCGCCACGAGCGAGAGCACGCAGCACCACAGCAGCGCGGTTTTCGTGAGCGGGGTCTTGCGGAGGCTCACGTCGTTCCAGAGCCAGTCCACGACCACCAGCACCAGGAAGACGCCCACGCACACGATGGCGGCCGACGACGTGGAGAGCAGCGCCATCAGCACCAGGGCGAACACCAGCCCGATGTTCTTGGCGTAGCCCAGCGGGTCCTTGTGAATGGCCAGGCGCAGGAAATAGAGCAGGGACAGGAAGAACACGCAGACCGAGCCATAGGACGAGGCCTCCGGCATCAGCCCGACGGTGCGCTTGTTGCCGAACACCTCGTTGGAAGTGAGCAGGGCGTACGAGGCGGTCCGGAACGGATCGAGGAGGGCGTTCAGGTTGACGAAGTTGCTGGCGTAGTCGAGGGCACCCGTGGCGACGGTGATGAGCGCGCCCAGCCGGATCGGCCCGAGCAGGTCGGCGACGTTGAAGTTCTTGTGCGTCAGACGGACGAAACAGAACACCGCGAACACCGAGATCGAGAGGTAGGTCAGCTGGGAGAAATTCTGGGTGGTCGGGTGCAGCAGTTCCTCGACGATCATTTCCGACGACCGGATGGGAAAGATCGTCACTTCGCTTTCGAAGATCCGGGGCATCAGCAGCGTGGCCGCGCAGGCGATCATCCAGAAGACCGAGAGGTACACGGTGCCGTTTTTCGACAGGGCGATGCCCGCCAGCGAGCTGCGGTCCTGGCGGTTCAGCAGCAGCCGGGCGCCGATGAGCAGGGCAATGATCGGGGTCGGTGTCAGGGTGAGGCCGCCGGTCAGGGCGGTGGGGATGACCGCCAGCGCGCCGAACGGGAGCGACCCGAAAAAGATGCAGAGGCCCGTGCGGGGTTTGCCGATCAGCACTTGCGCCGCCAGCACCCAGAACAGACCGATGACCAGGGTCTCCATGGCCTAGCTCCATCCTTCGGCGTGCTGCGGTGGCGGGGCCCTCTGGGCCGCCATCGCACGCGCCACGGCCTCGAGGAACCGGCGCTGGAAGATGGCCTTGTCGAAGCCTGCCGCGTGTTCGCGCAGCGCCTCCACGTCGAACCGGTGCTGGCCGGCTTCACATGCGCGAATCGCGGCTTCCAGGGCGCTGTTGCTCTGCTCGTCGAACAGGATGCCGGTCTTGCCGTGCACGATGGTGTCGAGCGCACCGCCCTTGCCGTAGGCGATCACGGGGGCGCCGCTGGCCATGGCCTCCACGGGCACGATGCCGAAATCCTCCAGGCCCGGGAACACCAGGGCCTTGCAGGTTTCGAGCTTGTCCTTGACCACGCTGAAGGCCTGGCGCCCCATCAGCTGCACGTTGGGCGCGGCGATGGCCTTGAGGCGGTCGAGCAGCTCGCCCTCGCCGATCACCACCAGGGGCAGCCCGAGCCGGTTGAACACCTCCACCACCATGTCGGCCCGCTTGTACGGCACGAGCTGGCCCAGGCAGAGGTAGAAGTCGCCGCGCTCGCGGCGGTGGTCGAACGAGGTCACGTTCACCGGCGGGTAGACCACCTCGGCGTCGCGCCGGTAGAACTTGCGGATGCGCGAGGCCACGAAGCTGGAGTTGGCGACGAAATGGTCCACGCGGTCGGCCGAGGCCCGGTCCCAGACACGCAGCCAGTGCGCCACCCACGGGAACAGCGCGCGCACGACCCGGCCCGCGCCCTGGAGGTAGGCGGGGTACATGTCCCACACGTAGCGCATGGGCGAGTGGCAGTAGCAGACGTGCAGCGCGTCCGGCCGGGTGATGACGCCCTTGGCCGGCCCCGACTCGCTGCTGATCACCAGGTCGTAGGCGGACAGGTCCAGCTGCTCCAGCGCCACCGGCATCAGGGGCAGGTACTTCTGGTAGTGCTTCGCCGCGCCCGGCAGGCGGGCGATGAAGGTGGTGACGACCAGGCCCTTGAAGCCCTCGCCCAGGGTCTTTCGCACCAGCGCCTCGTCGCACACGTGCACATACAGGTCGGCCTCGGGGTAGAGCTCGGCGATGGCGGCCACCACGGCCTCGCCGCCGCGGTTGCTGAGCCACCAGTAGTGAACGATGGCGACTTTCATCGGCTGAGGGCGGCCCGCACCGGGGTGTCGGGCGGTGTGGCCCGGGTCGCGGTGGCGCGACCGTAGGTGTCTTCGAAGCGCACGATGTCGTCTTCGCCCAGGTAGCTGCCCGACTGCACCTCGATCATTTCCAGTTCCATCCGGCCGGGGTTGTGCAGGCGGTGCAGTTCACCCACCGGGATGTAGGTGGACTGGTTCTCCGAGAGCAGGAAGGTGTCTTTGCCGCGCGTGACCTCGGCCGTGCCCTTGACGACGACCCAGTGTTCGGCGCGGTGGTGGTGCATCTGCAGGCTCAGGCTGGCGCCGGGTTTCACGCCGATGCGCTTGACCTGGAAACGCTCACCCAGGTCGATGCTGTCGTACCAGCCCCAGGGGCGCGCCACCTTGCGGTGGGTGAGGGCCTCGGCGCACTGCTGGTCCTGCAGCCGCGTCACGATGTCCTTGACCTGCTCGACACAGTCCTTGTGGGCCACGAGCAGCGCGTCGGGCGTGTCGATGATCAGCAGGTCCTGCGTGCCGAGCGCGACCACCGGCCGGTGGGGCGCGTGGATGAAGGTGTTGCGCGCCAGGTGGGTCATCCCCTGGCCCTGCACGCGGTTGCCATCGGCGTCGGCGGGGCTCAGGTCGGCCACGGCGTTCCAGCTGCCCACGTCGCTCCAGGCGCCGGGAAAGGGCACCACGGCCACGTTGTCGTGGTGCTCCATGACGGCGTAGTCGATGCTCTGCGAACGGCAGGCGGCGAATTCGGGGGCGGTGGGGGTGATCCACTGCGGCGCGGCGCCCGGGGCCGGTGGCGACATGGCCGCCGGGGGCGCGGGCAGGGCCTTGCGGCAGCTGGCCACGATGTCGGGGGCGTGGCGCTCCAGCGCCTGCAGCAGCACGCTGGCGCGGCAGAGGAAGATGCCGGCGTTCCAGAGCACGCCGCCGCCCAGCAGCAGCGACTGCGCGGCCTCGGCCTGCGGCTTCTCGATGAAGCGCTGCACCTGCAGCGCGCCGTCCGGGCGCAGCGGGCCTTGCTGGATGTAGCCGTAGGCGGTGCTGGGGAAGCTCGGCACGATGCCGAACGTGACGATGGCGCCGCCCTCGGCCGAGGGCACGCCTTCCTGCACCGCGCGGGCGAAGGCGGCGGTGTCTGGGATGTGCTGGTCGGCCGGGCAGAACAGCAGCAGCGCGTCGGGCTGGCCGTTGTCGGTGGCCTGCAGCGCGGCCAGGGCCATGGCCGCGGCCGTGTTGCGGCTGGTCGGTTCCAGGATGGCCTGGGTGCCCGCGGGCACCCCCTGCAGCGCGTCGGCGACCATGAAGCGGTGGCCCTCGGACGCGACCACCATGAGCTGGGGCCCGAGCGAACCCACCCGCTGCAGGGTGAGCTGCAGCAGGCTCTTGCCCTCGATCAGCGGCACGAACTGCTTGGGAAAGCTTTTGCGGCTCAGTGGCCACAGGCGGGTGCCGGAGCCGCCGCAGAGGATGACGGGAGTGATCATGTTGCAGTGCCGCATAAGGTGGGTTGAAAACAATGTCGCCCGCAAGGCCTGGCGGCCGGGCGGGCGGTGGCCTCGGGCTTAGACGGCGCCTTCTTGCTTGAGCACCACCCGCACCGTGCGCAACATGATCACGAGGTCGTACCAGAGGGACCAGTTGCGCACGTACCAGGCGTCGAAACGGATGCGGGAAACGTAGGTGGCGTCGCTGCGCCCGCTCACCTGCCAGAGCCCGGTCATCCCGGGCCGGGACATCAGGTAGTAGGTGACGTTCTTGCCGTAGCGCGCCAGCTCGTCCTGGATCAGGGGGCGGGGACCGACCAGGCTCATTTCGCCGGTCAGCACGTTCCAGAGCTGGGGCAGTTCGTCCAGGCTGGTGCGGCGGAGGAAGCCGCCGATCTTGCTGATGCGGGGGTCGTTCCTGAGCTTGAAGTCCCGCTCCCATTCGGCCCGGGCTTCGGGGTCGTTGGCCAGCAGCTTCTTCAGTTCTTCCTGGGCGTTGACCACCATGGACCTGAACTTGTAGCACTTGAAGGGGCGGCCCTTCTGCCCGACGCGCACATGGCCGAAGAAGGGGCTGCCGCCATCGCGGGAGATCTTCCAGGCAAAGTAGGCGAACAGGGGCGACAGCACGAGCAGGGCCGTGGCCGAACCGACGATGTCCAGCGCCCGCTTGAGGATCTGGGGGCCCACGCGGTTGAGGTTGTTGCGGGCGCGCAGAAACAGCACGTCGTGGCTGAAGAGGTGGGACGCCTCCATGCCGTACATCGGCAGGTCGCCCAGGGCGGGCACCATCACGAAGTCGTCGCGGGTGAGCATGAGTTCCTGCGAGAGCTCGCGCAGCCAGTTGTTGTCCCGGATGCCGAGCACCCCCACCAGGTGGTAGGCGCCGGGCTGGGCGAGAAACTCCCTCACCGCCGGCGTGAGCGCGGTGGGCGCCACCACCGGCCCGCCCTTGAACGCCACCAGGCGCTCGCCCGGATGGGGGCAGACCACCGCGACGGGCTTGTAACCCAGTAGGGGCTCGCTGGCGAGGGCGGTGGCGGCCTTCTCGACGTCGTCGGGGTGACCGATCAGCACGTAGGGCTGGGTCAGCATGCCCTGGGCCAGCAGGCGTTTGCGGATGGCCAGGCGCGCCAGCGGCAGGCTCACCAGGACCAGCGCCCAGGTGGCGCCGGTCCAGAGCCGGGACAGCGACCATTGGGCGCTGTACATGATCATGGCGTCGATGAGCGCGGCGGCCAGCACCACCTGGATGATCTGGCGCGCTTCGTCCCACCAGGGCTTTCGGCGGTAGGCGGTGTAGTGGCCTTGCACAGCCCCCATCCAGCCGATCATGGCCAGCGCAATCGCCATGAAGAGCGTGAGGCGGAGCTGGCCGTTGTCGGCCCACCAGACGTTCAGGGCGTCCGGCAGCGTGGCCTCACCGCGCAGCCAGACCGGCAGGCGGCCCGCAACGAAGCAGCACCACAGCACGCTGAGGTCGGTGAGCATGAGCCGGGCCATCACCCAGCGCTGGCGTGAGCTGTGTCTGACCCAGGGGGCGAGGCTGCGGGCGAGGTCGTTCTCGTTGTACATCGAGACGACGGTGTCACCGCTGCCCTCCGGGGAGGGCTGGGGCGACGGTAGCTGTGACAAAGGCGATGGACGAGCGTTCATGGGCACCTCATTGACCAACGGTCCGGGGGACGGTGGGATTTCAACCAGCATTCAGCAAACTTCAGGCCAGAGTGCTGCACAGAGGGGGCGAGTATTAGTCCAAAAGGGTGCATTTGCTGCGTTGCAACACCTAACTTAAGTAACACATCGTTCTGACAGGGTAATCACCAACTGTTACGTCGATATTGCGGTGATCGGAATGGCGCGTGGGCCGACGAACGGTCAGAAAGACCCGCGGCCAGCGGGCGCGCCGTGGGCCGGCTGCACCAAAAGGTTGTGAGAAATTCCACGTTTCGGCCCCGATTGCGGGCGCCGGTCCGTCAATTGGTGCGTCAGCGGAGGCTGGCGTCGGGCAGCCTGTGGCGCCCCAGCCCGAACCGGGCGAGCCACCGACCCACGTTGCCTTCGGGTGGGATGAAGATGTCGGGCAGCGGGAAACGCTGCGGCGGCGCGTCCTGGATCACCGCTTGCGGGCGGTCGAGCACGAGGCGCCGCGCCTCGGCCGGACCGAGCAGCCGCTGGGCGACGTGCAGCGCCTCGCTGAGGCCGGGGCAACGGCGTCCGGTGGAGTGGGCGTCGCTGGCGATCACATGGGCGTGGCCGTCGCCGATCAGGCGTTCGCCCCAGTACCTGGCGCGGGGGCCAAAGACGCCCGTGAGCGCGCCGGCGGTGATCTGCATCCAGGCGCCCTGCTGCACGAGGCGCAGGAACACGGCGTGGTGCTGGGCGATCCAGGTCAGGCGTTCGGGGTGGGTGATGAGGGGGGTGTAGCCCGCCGCGATCAGCTCGCCCACGGCCGCCTCGAACCGGGGTGGCGGCGTGGTGTGGGACGGTTCGAGCAGCAGGTAGCGCGAGCCGTTCAGCGTGGGCACGCGGCCGCTGCGCAGGCCTTCCAGCAGGCCCGGCACCAGGTGAACGTCAGCGCCGACCACCAGCTGCAGGGGAATGCCCGCGTGGTCGAGCTCGGCCTGCAGCGCATCGCGACGGCGCGCGATGAGGGGGCCGTCGTTCAGGTACATGCCGGGGTAGATGTGCGGTGTGCACGCCATGGTGTGCACACCGTCGGCCACCGCCATGCGCGCCATCTCCAGCGACACATCGAGGGTCCCGGCGCCGTCGTCGATGCCCGGGAGGATGTGGCTGTGCAGGTCGATCATGGCCGCCCGTCGGGCCCTGGCCTTCTCATTTGAAGGGGTTGAGCGTGTCGAGGATGTCGCGGAACAGCGAGTCCCGCAACGCGGTGCGCTGTGGGTTGCGCTTGACCACGATCACATCATCGGACTGGATGGCGGGGTCGGTCACCTCGCCCGCGCGGATCTTGTCGAGGTCGAACACCTTCGGCTCGGACGGCTGGCCCTGGGTGTTGCGGAACAGCATGATCTCGTTCAGCTGGGCGTACTGGGCGCCCCCGCCGGCCAGCGCCAGCGCGCGCAGCAGCGTGAGCTGCCCCGTCACGGGGTAGATGCCTGGCTTGGCGACCGCGCCCTCGATGGTGATGCGCTGCGTGGTGAACTCTTTGATGAAGAGCGAGACCTGCGGGTTCTGAAGGTAGTTTTCGCTGTACTTCTTGGCCAGGTGGGCTTCGGCCTGCTGGGCCGTGAGCCCGGCCAGCTGCACCGTGCCGATCAGTGGAAGCGACACGGCACCGGTGGCGTTCACCCGCACCGAGCGCCGCATGTCGGGCACGCCGAACACGTCGAACTCCAGCAGGTCGTTGGCGCCGATGCGGTAGTCCGGGTTGACCACGGCCAGCGAATTCAGGGGGGCGGCTGCGCCCGGGGCTGGCGTGGGCCTCGCGCCCGCGGGGGTGCCGGCGGCCGGTGTGCTGTCGGCGTTCACGGGGTGGGTCGGCTGGCGGCCGCTGTCCACGGAGGTCTGCAGCGGCTCCTGCAGCAGCGGCTGCAGGGGCGCCTGGGCGAACGCCGCGCCCACGAAAAACGGGCCCAGCAGCGCCCACAGCCTGGAGGGCCTCGGGTGCTGCCGTGGGCTGGCACGGGTGCCGGGCCCGCGGAGGTGCGTTGGTTTGATGTCCATGTGTTCCTGTTTCCCTGAACGCCTGCGCGCAAGCCGGTGGGTGCATGTGCGGATGTGGCCATGTGCCGGGATCCGGGCGAACGCGGCCACGGCAGAGAAGCAAGACCAAGGCCAAGGGGGTGCCTGTGGTCTTTTGACTACAAGGATCATGGCACACGGCATCCCCGCGTGGGGTGCCCTGTTTCCATTCAAAACATGAATTACGCCGATCCGGCCCCTGGCCCCGCATCTTGAAGGGCCGTTGCGACAGGCGTTTGACGGTGGGGCGCATCACCTCGGCACGTCCGAGGGCATGGGGTCGGCGGGGGCGCGCAGCGCGGCGTTCGCCGCTTCAGATGGCCGAAATGTCGGTCTGCACCGGCCAGTGCAAGGCCTGCGTGCCCGGCGTGTTCACGCCGAACTGGTGTTGCAGCACGAGGGTGTAGCGCCCGGGGCGGGTGCTGCAGACGCGGTAGCCGTCGTCCACAGGGCTGAGGCTGACGCCGCTGGCACCCGGCGCGTGGAGCTGCCACCGGTCCACGCCCGGGGCGGCCAGCCGCAGCGTGACGCAGAAGCCCCGCTTCATGTTGGACAGCACCACCAGCCGCTGCTCGGCGCTCAGGGCGCCGTCGGCGCCGGCCGTGAGTTGCAGGGGGTGGCTGTTTTCCATGACCCGCATGACGGGCGGGATGACGATGCGGAAGTCGAGCGAGGCGCTGGCGCCGGCCGTGTGGTTCCCCGTGACCAGCATGCTGTCGCCCAGGCTGGGCGACGGCACGGCCAGCAGGGCGAGGCTGGCGACCAGGGCGGGCAGGCGGCGAAGCATTGGGGACATGCCCCTTTTTCGGCAGTCCCGTCCCCAACTTGATGGCCAAACGTCGGCCGGTGGACCGCGCCGGCGCGGCCGGGCTCAGTCGGCGCGCTGCACCGGCAGGCTGATCCGGGTGGTTTCGCGCAGGCGCACCTCGATCCGGGCCTGCCCGTCGTCCACCACACCCCAGGGCAGGGGCAGGGTTTCGTTGCGCACGGTCACGTTGCGCGGGCCGCTGGCGACGAAGGGGAAGCTGAAGCGGCCTTGTGCGTCGGTGCGCACGGCGTAGCGGTTGTCGAGCGTGACGGTGACGCCGGGTGCGCCGGTTTCGCTGGCGTCCTGCGTGCCGCTGCGGTTGGCGTCGAAGAAGACGGTGCCCTCGATGCGGCCGCCGCCCTCGCTGGCGCGCCCGCCCAGCGGCACGCTGCGGCTGCCGGCCGAGAGTTCGTAGCGCAGCACCACCTGGAAGCTGCGGTCGGAGGTGGTGTCGGTGTCGTTGACGATGGGGGCCAGCGGGTCGAGCGGGCGCACGCTGCGGCTGCGGCCGATGGCGCGGGTGTAGGTGCCGTCGAGGCTCCAGCGTGGGGTGAGGCGCCACTGGCCGCCGAGGTTGAGGTTGTGGCGGTTCTGGCCGTTGCTGGCCTTTTCGGTGCCGAACTGGCCGCGCAGCTGGGCGCTGCTGCCCACCGGCGCGTTGATCGCGAGCGCCGCCGACCAGAAGCGGCCGCCCGGCTCGCTCGCGCCCGGGTCGGTGCGAGCGCCGTAACGACCAAAGCCCAGGCTGGTGGAAACGGTCCAGCCCAGCGGCACCAGCCACTCGTGGTCGTGGCTGATCTCGCGGGTGGCCCCCTGCTGGCGGGTGGCGCCGGCCAGTTCCAGCCGCAGGCCGCTGGTGCCCCAGTCGTTCTGCCAGCGCCAGTCGGTGTAGCTGGTCCAGGCGTTGCCGTCGAAGCGGCGCAGCGCGGCGCCGGCGCTGAGCTGGTGGCTGCGGTCCAGGCGCCAGCGCGCGCTGCCCGAGGCGTAGCTGCCGCTGGCCGCGCGCCCGCTGATGGAGCGCAGCCAGTCGTAGGAGCCTTCGGCCGACCACTGGCGGGTGCGCCACTCGCTTCGCAGGGTCGCGCCCTGCACGTCGCTCGGCATGGCCAGGCCGGCCCAGCTCAGGCCGGGCTCCAGCCGGTAGACGCTCAGGCCGTGCTGGCGCGGGCCTTCGTCGCCATCGACATCGACCCAGAAACCGTTGGCGCCCTGGCCGGCGTTCTGGGCGCGCAGCACCTGGCCCTGGGTGCGCAGTTCGGCGCCCTCGTGGCGCAGGTGGAACAGGGTGGCGCTGGCGTCCTGGGTGGTGTCGGCCAGCTGCAGCGCCGGGACGCCGCTGGCGCGTTCGTGTTGCACGGCGAGCGTCCAGCCGGGTTCGGCCAGGCGGGTGCGGCCGATGGCCGGGAGCGCGCTGGCGGCGAGGTCGGTGCCGCCCGGGTGCCACTGCGCACCGAGCGCCGAGCGCCGACCGCCCAGGCCCTGAAAGCCGCTGGCGGGCAGGCTGGTCAGCTGGCCGGGCTCGCCGTTGGCGGCCAGCAGGCTCACGCCGCTGGCGGCGTGTTCCCACTCGCCGCGCAGCCCCAGCAGGTTGGAGGTGGGCACCAGCACGCGCGAGGGCAGGCGGGCCAGGTCGTTGGCCGGCGCGCTGATCACGCCCAGTTCGTGGTGGCCCACCCAGCCGCCGGGCAGCGGCAGTTCGCGCTGGCCCAGGGTGAGGCTGCTCTGGCTTTCGCCAGGGGTGACGCTGCCATCCACGGACAGCACCCCGTGGTTGGGTGTTTCGATCAGGCCGTAGACCCCGTAGCCAAGCCGGGCCCGGCGGCCGTCGTCAAACGCCAGGGTGCCCACGCGGGCGTCGAGCTGGAGCTGGCGCGGCCAGCCGCTGCGGTCGTAGGGGATGTCGAGGGCGTCGTCTTCTGCGGGCGCCAGGCCCTCGATGACGCGGTCCTGGTAGCCGGCGGGCGCGCTCGGGGCGGCCGTCGCGGTCGCTGCCGTGCCCGAGGCTGGCCGGACAGGTTCCTGTGCATGGGCCAGTGCGCCCCCCAGCGCCAGCAGGCCGCAGGTGGCCCGGATCACCAGCGTCATGGGGCGAAGCTCACGTCCAGCGGCAGGCGGGCTTTGCCCGATTCCAGGTTCCCTTTGGCGCGCAGGGGGAAGCGCAGCTCGGGCGCCGGTTTGCCTTCGGGCGCCACGGGCGAGAGCGCGATGCGCCGGGTTTCGCCGGGCAGCACGGGCAGGTCCGCCGGCGACAGCTCGACGCGCAGGCCGGCGGCGTCGGTGCCGTCGATGAAACCCTCCAGCCGGCCGGTGGCGCTGCCGTGGTTGCTGATCCTGAGCACGGCCACGGGCTTGCCGCCGACCTGCACGGTCTCGGTGCCGGCGATGGCCAGTTGCGGCGCCACGTTGCCGATGGCGGCGTAGACGATCACGCCGATGCGCCCGCCCACGGGGAAGCTGATGTTGCCCTGCACCTGCGCCGGGTCCAGCCCCTCGACCATGATGGCGAAACGGCATTCGCGTGGCGGCGTGCCGGCGGGTGGCGAAATTTCAAACCGGTAGCGGTAGCGCGCGCCGGGCTCGATGGCCAGTTCGCGGCGCTCGATCGCCACCCAGGGGCGGCAGCTGTCGGCGCTGAGCTCGTTGCTGAAGGTGACGGCGTTGTCGGCGCCCAGCGTCCAGTCGTTGGTGTAGATGCGGTAGTTGCCTTTGGTGCGGCCGACGTGCTGGATCTCCAGCACCTGGCGCAGGGGTTCGCCGGGCTTGACCTGCACCTCGAAACGCGGGGGTGAAATGTAGGCGGCAAAACCCTGGGCCAGCGCGGTGGCGGGCAGCAGGACGGCGGCGATCAGGGCGGTGGGCAGCAGGCGTGTCATGGGGGCAGGAGGGCGGGCTCGACGTCCAGCTCGAAGTGGAAGTTGAGGCGGCGGCTGTTGCTTTGCCAGTCGGGGCCGGAGATCAGGTGCACCAGCAGCTGGTCCTGCAGGCTGGCGCCGCGGATCGTGCCGGCGAACACCAGGCTTCTTTCGCCCGAGACCAGCCGCCCGGAACGCAAGGGGCCACGGGCGGTCCAGACGGCTTCGATGCGCGACGCCTCGTCGCGCGGCAGCACCATGTAGATGCGCCCGCTGCGGCCGTCCCACTCGCGGGTGTCGATGTGGACGTTGACGCGGATCCAGGCCTCGGTGCCACCGTCGCGGTCGGCCCGGGTCTGAGGCGTCCATTGCATCTGGGCGTTGGGCGGCACGGTGTGGCTGCGCGAGTCGTCGAGCCGGTGCGGGTTGGCGAGCGCAGGGGTGTTGGCCAGGGCCAGCACGGCGCAGAACAGCAGGGTGCGGGCGTTCATGGGCTGCTCACGGTGTAGGTGACCTGCCCGTTGTAGGTGCCCGCCGCCCGCACCGCGCTGTTGGCGTAGGTGAAGCTGTGGCAGTTCTCGATGTAGGTGTTGGCCGGGATGGTGGCCAAGGTCTGTGTGGCGCCATTGAAGGTGCCGGCCGGGATCACGTTGGGCACATTGCTGCCGGGCGCCGAGACGGTCCAGCTGATCTGGCTGAACGGGATCGTGTCGCCCGCGGCGCTGACGAGGTTGGCCGGAGAGGTCACGCGCAGCGTCGCACTGGCCGGGCCGTTGTTGGCGTTGCTGCGGCGGTACGAGGCGCCGATGATCACCTGGCTGGCCGGCGTGGGGCAGGTGTTGTAACCGTCGTAGAGGCTGGCCGACTGGGTGCTGTCGCTGGTCATGGCCTGTGGCGTGCCGCTGAGCAGTTGCGCACCGGTGAGGTTGGCGCTGACCAGGTTGACGGTGCCGTTGTCGCGTTCGGCGGTGCCGTTGCCCACGTGCAGGAACACGCGGCGGGACGCGGCGGCCAGCGTGATCGACCAGGCGTGCGCCACGCCCATCGGCGCGCAGCACAGCACCAGCAGGCCGAGGGCGGCGAGCCGGTGGGGAGGGCAAAGGCGCTGCGCGGGGATCATGGTGTCAAGTGGACTTGGAGCAGGCTGGCGCCAGAAGGTTTTCAGGGTGCGTCGGCGGAGGCTCAAACGACAACGGAGGGACCGCGGTGTGCGGACCCTCCGTGGGGGGGCTGTCTGCCAGCCCGGGAACAGGCCCGCCGGGCGGTCGCACTCAGGGCATGGCGGCGGTGTAGGTCACGCGGCCGTTGGTGGTGCCGTAGGTGCCGGGTGCCACCACGGCCGAGTTGGCGTAGCTGAAGGTCCAGTTGGCCGAACGGTCGGTGACCTTGGTGCCGGAGGACAGGGTGACGTTGCTGGCGGCGCCGGCGCCGGTGAGCGGGATCGCGGGGCTGGGCAGATCGGCCAGGCTGCTGGTCGATGTGATCTCCGACCATGCAATGGTGTCGGCGGTGCCGTTGGTCAGCGCGCCGGTGGTGCTGGCGGCCAGGGTGATCTGGCCGTTGTTGCCCACCACGCGCACCGGCACCACGTTGCCGGTGATGGCGCCGGCGGCGGCGCCCGTGCCCAGCGCGGCCGCGTTGGTGGAGTAGTCGAAGGTCACGGTGTCTTCGGTGGTGTTGGTGGCCAGGCCGGTGGCGCCGGTGCCCACGCCCAGGAACAGCACGCGCGGGACGACCACGCGGAAGTTCAGGTCGGCGGTGGCGTTGCCGGTGCCAATGACCAGCTGCGACTCGGCCGACGCGAGCAGGGGGGTGGCCAGGGCCAGGGCGATGGCGGACTTGAGGATCAGGGACTTGTTCACGACGTTGCCTTCATGGAGGGGAAACCGGTGTGGCCACAGCATTTTGAATACTTTGGTCACTCTTGTATGGGGCCTGATGTTAGGGATGGCAACATATTGTTGCAAGCCCGAACCCGGGAGAAAGTCACGTTTTCCAAGCACTTACAGCGGTCTATTCCCTCGGCGGTCGAAGTTTGAGGACGGATGGTCACAAAAAGGGGTCAAGTTTTCGACGAACGTGCCGCCCCCGAACTTTTGGGTAACAGGTGCGACAACGGAAGTGCGCTCGCCGCCTTCACCTCGCCCAGCGAAAAGCTGGTGTGCAGGTCTTTCACGTTGGGCAGGTTGATCAGCACCTCGCGCGCGAAGCGGCTGAATTCGCCGAGGTCGGGGCAGACCACCTGCAGCTCGAAGGTGCCCGAGCCACTGATGTAGTGGCAGGACACGATTTCGGGGATCTTCTGGATCGCGGCCTCCATCTGGCGCAGCACGTCGCCGCTGTTGCGCTCGGCGTCCAGCCGCACGAAGGCGAGCACGCCCAGGCCGATCTTGTCGCGGTTGAGCTCGGCCCGGTAGCCGGTGATGAAGCCGGCCTCCTCCAGCGCGCGCACCCGGCGCCAGCAGGGCGCGGCCGACAGGCCCACGCGGCTGGCCAGCTCGGCGTTGGTCAGGCGGCCGTCGTTTTGCAGTTCGTTCAGGATGGCGAGGTCAAACTTGTCGAGTGTTTCCATGATTGGCTGTTTCTAGAAAGAAGCTTTCTCAAGTGTCGCGAAACTGGGCATGAAAAGCAAACACCTGTCAGCGCCCGGGTCATACACTGTGCGGCACACTGAAGCCGACCGATCCGGTCGGTTGTCGGCTCAAGAAACCGCCCACAAGGCGGCATTCCACCCACAGGAGACAACAAGATGAACGCCCCACTGCCCGAGCACATCCGCAAAGCCCTAGAGACCGTCAGCCTCGACGACAAATATTCGCTGGACCACGGCCGCGCCTTCATGAGCGGCGTGCAGGCGCTGGTCAAGCTGCCCATGCTGCAGCGCCAGCGCGACGCCCTGCAGGGCAAGAACACGGCGGGATTCATCAGCGGCTACCGCGGCTCGCCACTCGGCGGCTACGACCAGGCCCTGCAGAAGGCGGCGCCTTACCTGAAGGCGCAGAACATCGTGTTCCAGCCCGGCGTGAACGAGGAGCTGGCGGCCACCGCGCTCTGGGGCACGCAGCAGCTGGGTTTTGCCCCGCCCGGCAGCAACAAGTTCGACGGCGTGTTCGGCATCTGGTACGGCAAGGGCCCGGGCGTGGACCGCTGCTCTGACGTGTTCAAGCACGCCAACATGGCCGGCACCACGCCCTGGGGCGGCGTGATCGCGGTGGCCGGCGACGACCACGTGGCCAAGAGCTCGACCGCCGCGCACCAGAGCGACCACATCTTCAAGGCCTGCGGCCTGCCGGTGTTTTTCCCCACCTCGGTGCAGGACATCCTCGACCTGGGCCTGCACGCCATCGCCATGAGCCGCTTCAGCGGCGTCTGGGCCGGCATGAAGACGATCCAGGAGATCGTGGAATCGAGCGCCACCGCCACCATCGATCCGGACCGTGTGAACATCGTGGTGCCCGAGTTCGTCATGCCGCCCGGGGGGCTGCACATCCGCTGGCCCGACCACGCGCTGGACCAGGAAGCGCGCCTGTTCGACTTCAAGTGGTACGCCGCGCTGGCCTACATCCGTGCCAACAAGCTCAACCACAACGTGATCGCCGGGCCGAACGACCGCTTCGGCCTGATCGCCAGCGGCAAGGCGTACAACGACACGCGCCAGGCTTTGCTGGACCTGGGCCTGGACGACGACACGTGTCGGCGCATTGGCCTGCGCCTGCACAAAGTGGCGGTGGTCTGGCCCCTGGAGGCGCAGACCACGCGGGAGTTCGCGACGGGCCTGCGCGAGATTCTGGTGGTGGAAGAGAAGCGCCAGGTCATCGAATACCAGTTGAAGGAAGAGCTCTACAACTGGCGCCCCGACGTGCGGCCCAACGTGCTGGGCAAGTTTGAAGAGGTCGAGGGCGATTTCAGTGGCGGCGAGTGGTCGATGCCCAATCCCAGCGAGCGCACCCTGCTGCGCGCCAACGCCGACCTGTCGCCCGCGATCATCGCGCGCGCCATTGCCAAGCGCCTGAAGAAGATGGGCCAGGTGCCCGAGGACGTGATGGCGCGCATCGACGCGCAGCTGGCCATCCTGACCGCGCAGGAGCAGTCCATGCAGACCCTGCTCACGCAGGGCGTGGCGGGCGCCGAGCGCCAGCCCTGGTTCTGCTCGGGCTGCCCGCACAACACCAGCACCAAGGTGCCCGAAGGTTCGCGCGCCATGGCCGGCATCGGCTGCCATTTCATGAGCATCTGGATGGACCGCGCCACCGTGGGCTTCACCCAGATGGGCGGCGAGGGCGTGCCCTGGGTCGGCCAGCAGCCGTTCAGCCACGACCAGCACATGTTCGCCAACCTGGGCGACGGCACCTACTTCCACAGCGGCCTGCTGGCGGTGCGCCAGAGCATCGCGGCCGGCGTGAACATCACCTACAAGATCCTCTACAACGACGCGGTGGCCATGACCGGCGGCCAGCAGGTGGGCGAGCGGCCTGAGGGCCACAGCGTGGTGCAGATCGCGCAGAGCATGCGCGCCGAGGGCGCGGTGAAGATCACCATCGTCACCGACGAGCCGGAGAAATACGCCAGCGTGAGCGGCCTGCCCAGCGGCATCGCGATCCAGCACCGCGACACGCTGGACGCGGTGCAGCGCGAGTTCCGCGAGATCAAGGGCACCACGGTCATCATCTACGACCAGACCTGCGCGACCGAAAAGCGCCGCCGCCGCAAGCGCGGCACCCTGGTCGAGCCGACCGAGCGCGTGGTGATCAACGAGCTGGTGTGTGAAGGCTGCGGCGACTGCAGCGTGCAGAGCAACTGCCTGAGCGTGGAACCGCTGGAGACCGAGTTCGGCCGCAAGCGCACCATCAACCAGAGCAGCTGCAACAAGGACTTTTCCTGCGTCAAAGGCTTTTGCCCGAGTTTCGTCACGGTGGATGGCGGCCAGCTGCGCAAGAAAGACAAAGCCGGCGCCAAGACCGAGTGGACCGGCGGCGCGCTGCCCGAGCCGGCTTTGCCGGTGCTGGGCGCCGAGGCCTGGGGCGTGATCGTCGCGGGCGTCGGCGGCACCGGCGTCATCACCATCGGTCAGCTGCTGGGCATGGCGGCCCACATCGAAGGCAAGGGCATCGTCACGCAGGACGCGGCGGGCCTGGCGCAAAAGGGCGGCGCGACCTGGAGCCACGTGCTGATCGGCGCGCACCAGGACGTGATCCGCACCACCCGTGTCTCGGCGGCGTCGGCCGACCTGATCATCGGTTGCGACCCGATCGTGGCGGCACACAAGGAGAGCTGGCAGCGCCTGCGCGCGGGCCGCAGCCATGTGGCGCTCAACGCCAGCGCCACGCCCACGGCCGCCTTCGTGAAGAACCCCGACTGGCAGAACCCCGCGCAGGCTTGCGTGGACGCGCTGACCGCCAGCCTGGGCGTCGACGCGGTGGGCACCTTCGACGCCGAGGCCGCCTCGTCGAAGCTGATGGGCGATTCGATCTACACCAACCCCATGATGCTGGGCTACGCCTGGCAGCGCGGCTGGGTGCCGCTGGGCCTGACGGCGCTGATGCGGGCCATCGAGCTGAACGCCGTGCAGGTCGAGAAAAACAAGCAGGCCTTCGAGTGGGGCCGCCGCGCCGCGCACGATCCCAAGGCCCTGGCTGCGCTGGTCAATCCGCTGGGCCAGCAGGTGATCCAGTTCAAGAAGCGCGAGACGGTGGACAGCCTGGTGGCGCGCCGGGTCGAGTTCCTGACCGCGTACCAGAACGCCGCGTACGCCGGCGAGTACGAGGTGCTGGTGCGCCGTGTGCAGGACGCCGAAGCGAAGCTCGGCAAGACCACGCTGACCGAAGCCGTGGCGCGGAACCTGTTCAAGCTCATGGCCTACAAGGACGAGTACGAGGTGGCCCGGCTGCACAGCGACCCGGCCTTCCACGCGAAGCTGGCCGCGCAGTTCGAAGGCGACTTCAAGCTGCACGTGCACCTGGCGCCGCCGCTGATCGCGAAGAAAAACGCCAAGGGCGAGCTGGTCAAGCAGCGCTTCGGACCGCTGATGTTCACCGGCTTCCGCCTGCTGGCGAAGCTCAAGGGATTGCGCGGCACGGCGCTGGACGTGTTCGGCCGCACCGAGGAGCGCCGCACCGAGCGGGCCCTGATCGGCGAATACCGCGCGAGCGTCGAGGAGCTGCTGGAAGGCCTGGACGCGGGCAACCACGCGCTGGCCCTGGACATTGCCCGCCTCCCTGAGCAGATCAAGGGCTTCGGCCATGTGAAAGAGCGCCACCTGGCGGCCGCGCGCGGTCGCTGGAGCGGGTTGCTGGCGCAGTGGCGCGCGGGTCCGGCGGACGTGGCGCGCGCCGCCTGATCCGGAGCCGGCCGGGGCCTTGGCCCCGGCCACCATGAGGGAGAGGGGGCGTCATACAATGGGCGGTTGCGCCGCAAGGCCCGGCCGGGTTCGCCCGTCGGGCCTTGTTTTGACCCTTTTTGATCCTGTTGGAGACGCCCCGTGTTCATTTCTTCCGCCTACGCCCAAGCCGCCTCCGGTGGCAGCACCCAGGACACCCTGATGAGCATGCTGCCGCTGGTGCTCATGTTCGTGGTGCTCTATTTCGTGATGATCCGCCCCCAGATGAAGCGCCAGAAGGAGCACAAGGCCATGATTGAAGCCTTGGCCAAGGGCGACGAGGTCGTGACCGCCGGCGGCTTCCTGGCCAAGGTGTCCAAGGTGGGTGAGACCTATGTCGGTGTGGAACTGGCCGACGGCATGGAAGTCCAGATGCAGCGCACGGCCGTGGTTCAGGTGCTGCCCAAGGGCACTATTAAGTAACACCCCCGCGCCGCGCCTGGCGGCGCGTCACCCCCTCAAGGGGGCAGTGCCTGCAGCCCGGCAAAGCCGGTTCTGCGGCACTCTGGATTGAAGTCACCTCTGCGCCGAAGGGCCTGCTCCTCATGAACCGTTACCCGCTCTGGAAGTACCTGGTCATCGCTTTTTCGCTGGTGATCGGCGTGCTGTACGCCCTGCCCAACCTGTTCGGCGAGTCGCCGGCGGTGCAGGTGTCTGCGGCGCGTTCGTCGGTGAAGGTCGATCTGACCACGGTCACGCGGGTGGAGCAGGCGCTGGCGGCGCAGAGCATCCAGCCGTCGTTGATCCAGCTCGAAGGCAATTCGGTGCGCGCCCGTTTTGAGAACACCGACGTGCAGATCAAGGCGCGCGACACGATCGAGCGCACGCTCAACGTGGATCCGGCCAACCCGGGCTATGTGGTGGCGCTGAACCTCGTGCCGCGCACGCCGGCCTGGATGGCCAGCCTGGGTGCGTCGCCCATGTACCTCGGTCTGGACCTGCGTGGCGGCGTGCACTTCATGCTGCAGGTGGACATGCCGGCGGCACTGCAGCGCAAGGCCGACGTGCTGGCCGGCGATCTGCGCGCGGCGCTGCGTGAGAAGAACGTGCGTCACGGCGGCATCCAGCGCAACGGCCAGGCCATCGAGCTGCGCGCCCGCGACGCCGCGACGGCGCAGGCGGTGCAGGCCGTGATCCAGGACCAGTTCCCCGACCTGCAGGTGGTGCAGGCGGCCGATGGCGCCGAGTTCCGCCTGTCGGCCACGATCAAGCCGGCCGCCGCGATCACGGTGCAGGACCAGGCGCTCAAGCAGAACATCACCACGCTGCACAACCGCATCAACGAGCTGGCGGTGTCCGAGCCGGTGATCCAGCAGCAGGGCACCGACCGCATCGTGGTGCAGCTCCCCGGCGTCCAGGACACGGCCAAGGCCAAGGACATCCTGGGGCGCACCGCCACGCTGGAAGTGCGGCTGGTGGACGAGAGCTCCGAGGGCCAGGCCGCCGAGGGTGGCGCGGGTGCGGTGCCTTTTGGCTCCGAAAAGTACCTGGAGCGCGACGGCCGCGCCGTCATCGTCAAGCGCGAAGTGCTGCTCACGGGCGAGAACCTGACCGATGCCCAGGCGGGCTTTGACGACCAGCAACAACCCGCCGTGCACCTGACACTGGACAGCAAAGGCGCACGCGTGTTCCGCGACGTGACCCGAGAGAACGTCGGCAAGCGCATGGCCATCATCCTGTTCGAAAAGGGCAAGGGCGAGGTCGTGACGGCACCGGTGATTCGCGGCGAAATCGGGGGCGGCCGGGTGCAGATATCGGGCAGCATGAACACGGTGGAAGCCAGCGACACGGCGCTGCTGTTGCGCGCCGGTTCGCTGGCCGCACCGATGGAGATCATTGAAGAACGCACCATCGGCCCCAGCCTGGGCAAGGAAAACATCGCGCGCGGCTTCAACAGCGTGATCTGGGGCTTCCTGGCGGTCGCCACCTTCATGTGCGCCTACTACATGCTGTTTGGCGTGTTCTCCAGCCTCGCGCTGGGCTTCAACCTCGTGCTGCTGGTGGCGATCCTGTCCATGCTGCAGGCCACGCTGACCTTGCCCGGCATGGCGGCCATGGCGCTGGCGCTGGGCATGGCCATCGACGCCAACGTGCTGATCAACGAGCGCGTGCGTGAGGAACTGCGCAACGGTTCCTCACCACAGACCGCGATCAACGTGGGTTACGACCACGCCTGGGGCACCATCCTCGACTCCAACATCACCTCGCTGATCGCGGGTGTGGCCCTGCTGGCGTTCGGCTCCGGCCCGGTGCGCGGCTTTGCGGTGGTGCACTGCATCGGCATCCTGACCAGCATGTTCTCGGCCGTGGTGTTCTCGCGCGGCCTGGTCAACCTCTGGTACGGCCGGCAAAAGAAGCTCAAGAGCGTGTCCATCGGCACGGTGTGGCGCCCCGACGGCGACAACGCAGTGGCCAAGGCCGATTGACCCCAGGAGCTTGAAGCATGGAACTTTTCCGCATCCGCAAAGACATCCCGTTCATGAAGCACGCCATCGTGCTGAACGCGGTCTCTGCCATCACTTTTTTCCTGGCGGTGTTCTTTCTGGTCACCCGTGGCCTGCACCTGTCGGTGGAGTTCACTGGCGGCACCGTGATGGAGGTGGCCTACGAACAGCCGGCCGATCTGGAATCGGTGCGCAAGGTGATCGAGGGGCTGGGCTATGTCGACGTGCCGGTGCAGAACTTCGGCACCTCGCAAGATGTGCTGCTGCGCCTGCCCGCCAGGGCCGGCCAGAGTTCGGGTCAGCAGAGCGAAGCGGTGCTGACTGCGCTCAAGGCGCAGAACCCCGCGGTGCAGCTGCGCCGCACCGAGTTCGTCGGCCCTCAGGTGGGGCAGGAGCTGGTGGAGAACGGGCTCAAGGCGCTCGGGTTCGTGATTCTGGGCATCATGATCTACTTGGCGATCCGCTTCGAGTGGAAGTACGCGGTGTCCGCCATCATCGCCAACCTGCACGATGTGGTCATCATCCTGGGCTTCTTTGCGTTCTTCCAGTGGGAGTTCTCGCTGCCGGTGCTGGCCGCGGTGCTGGCCGTGCTGGGCTATTCGGTCAACGAGTCGGTGGTGATTTTTGATCGCATCCGTGAGACGTTCCGCCGCCAGCGCAAAAAGACCACGGTCCAGATCATCGACCACGCCATCACCTCCACCATCAGCCGCACCATCATCACGCACGGATCGACCCAGATCATGGTGCTGTCAATGCTGCTGTTCGGTGGCCCGACCCTGCACTATTTCGCCATGGCGCTGACCATCGGCATCCTGTTCGGCATCTATTCATCGGTCTTTGTGGCGGCCGCCATTGCCATGTGGCTGGGCATCAAGCGCGAAGACCTGATCAAGCCGACGGGCAAGTCCAACCCGGGCGACCCGGACGATCCGAACAGCGGGGCGATGGTCTAGGCGGGCCGCCACAGAACGCCTTGCCCGGCTTTTCGTCGGTTAAAGCGATCTGCATTCGTGTCATACTGAAACCATTGTGGTTACCCCCGATCAGCACGTTTCCTCTCTGGCCAAGCAGGCACGCGAGCTCTTTGTGGTTCACGTGGGGCGCGCCCTGCCCGAGTTGGTCAAGGCCTGTGAAACCCGGTTGGTGTCGGTGCTGGATCAAGCCGGTCCGGCGCGCGAAATGCAGGAGCGCCGAGACGCGTGGCAGGCGTTCCAGAAATGCCAGACCGCCTGGTTGAACCAGAGCCGCAAGGCCCTGCAGCGCAGCTTGCTGCCGCGCCACGGAACCCTTCCCAGCAGCGGTTTCAGCGTTCCGTCGGGGCGCCTTGAACTGCTCGCGGAAGGGGCCATTGACGACCAGATCATCGCCTCGCGCCTGGCGATGAGGGTGCTGGATCTGGTGTCCACCGAACTCAATGAACTGAGGTTGCGCGTTCAGCACCTGGAGAAGCGCCAGGAGCTGCCGCGGGGCGATGTGCTCCTGCCCGATGTGGTCGCCCGCCTTCTGGTGGACCAGTGGCTGGACGTGCAGATGACCCGCGAGGGCTGGGTGCTGGTGCAGGATGCGCTCTCGCCCGCCCTGGCCAAGAGCATGCTGGCTGCCTATCGGGCGGCGAACGAGTTTCTCGTCTCCAGCGGGGTGATGAAAGAGATCGACCTGCAGGCACTGGTCAAACGCACGCCGGGCAGCCGCTCGACCGGCCCTGCGCCGGGGGGAGCCGGGCCCAGTGCCCAACCAGCACGCTCCGATGGTGGCGGATTCGGCAGCTCAGGTGCGGCGAGCGCCGGAGGTGCGGCCAGTGCGACAGATGGTGGCGCCCCCCACAGTGGCGGTGGCAGCGACTCCGGGGGTGGTTTCGGTTCCAGTCGTCCCGGCTCAGGCGCCTCCGTCACGGGTGTTCACGACGAAACCCGCATGATGACCCATTCGTCGCCGCTGGCGCGGGCCCGGATGCGGGCTCAGGGAGTCGTCGGTCGGCTGCGGCGGCTGTTGATGGACAAGGTGGGGGGCGATTTCGAGGCCACCCAGTTGCTGCCGCCGTCGCCGATGCTTCAGCAGGTCATGCAGCGGGTGGCGCCCGAACCGATCTCCGGCAGCCCGGTTTCCGTGGGGATAGGATCATCCGGTCCCGGCATGATCTACATGGACAACTCCCATGTGGAAAAGGCCGCGACGGTCCTGCGACAGCGCACGATCGAACTCAAGCAGGCCGCCAGCACGCCGACCGAAAAGGCCACCATCGAGGTGGTGGCACTGATGTTCCAGAGCATCCTGGCCGAAGAACGCATCCCCCCCAGCGTGCGCGTCTGGTTTGCCCGCCTGCAGATTCCGGTCTTGCGCGTGGCGTTGGCCGAACCCGAGTTTTTCAGCGCGCTGCAACACCCGGCGCGGCGTCTCATCGACCGCATGGGTTCCTGCGTGATGGGCTTCGAGTCCAATGTCAGTTCGGTGGCGCTGGAAGCCGAGATCAAGCGTGTGGTGCAGGTGATCGAGCAATACCCGGAGACGGGGCGCCGCGTGTTCCAGCTGGTGCTCGATGAGTTTCAGAAGTTCTTGTCCACCTACCTGAGCGAGCAGGGCAGCACCAGCCGTTTTGTGAGCGTTGCGCAGCAGGTGGAGCAAAAGGAAACCCTGTCGGTGCAGTACACCATCGAGCTGCGCAAGCTGCTCGATGACATCGTCGTGCGCGATGAGGTGCGAGAGTTTCTGTTCAAGGTCTGGGTCGAGGTGCTGGCCGTGGCCAGCGTCAAATATGGGTTGAAGCACGAGGAAACCGCGTCGCTCAAGAAGGTGGCATCGGACCTGCTGTGGGCGGCCAGTGCCAAACCCAACCGCAACGATCGCGCTCGCGTGATCCAGCAATTGCCTGGCCTGTTGCAACGTTTGCGCCAGGGCATGAGCCTGCTGGGCTACACGCCGGGTGTTCAAGACCAGCACATCAAGGCGGTGAGCGATACCCTGGCCGATGCCTTCATGTCGCGCACCGAGGCCATCTCGCAGGAAGCCCTCGACAAGCTGTCCCAGCGCCTGACCCACCTGGAGGACTACATGCCCGACAGCGGCGTGGGCGACCTGGACCTGGACAACGAAAGCATCGAGATGATCACGGGCGTGGACGCCAGCAACATCGAGGTGATCAAGCAGGGCGGCAGTCAGCCCAACGAAGCGATGCGTGCGTGGGCGGTGGAGCTGCAGATCGGTTCCTGGTTCGGTCTGGATCACAACGGCAAGCTCAACAGCGTGCAGTTTGCCTGGCGCAGCGAGCGTGGTCAGCTGTTCCTCTTCGTGACCAATGTCGGGCGCTGCTTCCTCATTCAGGCCACCCGGGTGGCGGCCTACCTGCAGGCCGGGTTGCTGGTGCCGAGCGAGGAAGAGGCGTTGACCGTGCGGGCCACGCGCGATGCGCTGGCCAAGCTGGACGCCAATCCCGAAAGGCTGTTGGGCTGACTCTCGCTGTGCTTCGCGCGGCCCCTGAAGGGGCGATGCAGCGATAAGCCTTGCGAATCCGGCGCCACCACTTCCTCGGTGAAGGAGCGGCGCGGTGACGCGCTTGTCGCTGCTCAGCCCCGGGTGATTCGCTGCAGCAGACCGCCCGGCATCCGCCCCACTTTGCCGTCCAGCTCCAGCTCCAGCAGACGGGCTTGCAGCGTGGCTGTGTCCAGGCCTGTGCGGGCCTGCAAGGCGTCAAAGCTCACGGGGTCGTGTCCCGCGGCCTGAAGCAAATCGTCGATCGGGGCCGTCGCCCGTTCGGGTTCCGAGCGTTGTCCGGCAGGTTCAGCGATCCGCAGGTCTTCCAGAATGTCCTGCGCCGATTCCACCAGCTTGGCCCCTTGCCGGATCAGCGCGTGGCAACCGCGCGACTGCGGGGCGTGAATGGAGCCCGGGATCGCGAACACTTCGCGCCCCTGCTCCGCCGCGAAGCGCGCGGTGATCAGGGAGCCTGATCGCACGGCGGCCTCGACCACGAGCGTGCCCTGCGACAGGCCCGCGATGATGCGGTTGCGCTGGGGGAAGTTGGCGGCCAACGGCGGCGTTCCGAGGGGGTACTCGCTGATCAGCAACCCGTGCTCTGCGATGCGACTGGCGAGCGCATCGTGCCGTCTGGGGTACACGGTGTCGAGTCCAGTGCCCACCACGGCGATGGTGGTGCCCCCGCCATCCAGGGCGCCAGCATGGGCCGCTCCATCCACACCCAGAGCCAGCCCCGACACCACGCAGACACCCGCCTCGCCGAGACACCGCGCGAACTGGCGGGCGTTGGTCTCGCCTTGCGGCGTGGGGTTGCGGCTGCCCACGATGGCGAGCTTGCGCGGATGGTCGAGCACCTCAGGCCGTCCGCGCAGGTACAGCATCAGTGGTGGGTCGGCGGTGTTCAGCAGTGCGCCCGGGTAGTGGGCATCGGCCAGCGTGACCACCTGGTGGTCTGGACTTTCATCCAGCCAGGCCATCAGGCGATCGATGGCGGGTTCCAGCGTGTCGGGGATGTTCTGCATCGCGCGTGCGGTGCGCGCATTGGTGACCGTTTGCCAGGCGCTGGGGCTCTGGGCCCAGACGCCAGGCGGCAAGCCAAACGCGGTGAGAAGCCTTCGGGCCGTGTCGTTGCCCACGCCGGGCGTGAGCAGCAGCCTGAGCCAGCCGGCCAGGGCCCCCCTGTCCATGGGCCCGCGATTCAGGGGTTGGTGAAGCGGTCGCCGATCTTGACGCCGTCCTGGATGTTCAGCACCACGGCGTAAGACACCTTGTCGAAGGTCCGGAAGACCATCATCAGGCCATTGCTCTCGCCCGGAAGGCGCAACTGAGGCCGGCTGTCGTCGGTTTTGTCGGTCATGGTGTTGGCATCGCGAACAAGGGCCAGCACATGACCGTCTTCGAGGCCGTGCGCCTTGCCGCGATTGATCGCGATCACCTGGTTCTGGGCGGCATACCGGACGGCGTTGCCGTAGACCGAGACGATCAGGCCATTCTGCGCCTGGTCTGGGGCGCGGGGCACGTAGTTGGGGAACACGCGCGGAGGCTCCGGCAGCATGCGGTCACCCACGCGCATTTCTTCCTTGGCGCTCACGATGTCGATGGTGGCGGGCACCAGCTCACCGGTCGCCGCAGGCTTGACCGGCTCCTTCTCGGCCACCGGCACGCGTTCGATGTTGTGCGCGGTGTTGTCGTAGGTGGGTTTGTAGACGTCCTTGCCAGCGGGCTTCTGGGCCGAGGCCGGCGTCTCGGTGTCTCGACGGCTTTCGGGGCGCACCAGCAGCGCCTTGCCGATGTACTGGGCCTCGTAGGCGAGGATTTCGCCCGTCGCAGGGTCTTTCAGCGCCACCGCGTTCCGGAACACGCGGAAATTGCGGGGTTTGCCCGCTTCCATCGTCAGCGCTTCCTGGGCGATGGCGCCGTCGCCGTACTGGCCGCGGGCATAGGCACGGTCACCCAGGCTGAGCAGCACCCGGTTTTCCGGTGTGGCGACGATGCGGGGAGCGCGTGCGAAGGTGGCTTCGTCCACCACCAGGGGCTCGGCCAGGAAGGATTCGATGGCCTGCATGTTGACCGGCGGGATCGCCGAATCGGACAGGCTCTCGACGCGGGTGCGTGGCGACACGCGCACCGTCGGCGTGCCACCCTCGCCCGGACGGCGGGTGCTCAGGCGGGCGCGGCCACCGGATTTGTCCAGGTACAGCACCTGACCCGGGTAGATGCGGTGCGGGTTCTTGATCTCCTCCAGGTTCATGCCCCAGAGCTCAGGCCAGCGCCACGGGCTCTTGAGGAACAGCCCGGAGATGCGCCACAGCGTGTCGCCGCGCACGACGGTGTGGCTGTCGGGCGCGTTGGGCGCCAGTTCGGACAGCGGCACCCCGGTCTGGGCCACCTGGTTGGCGGTGGCACGCTGTCCGGACGTGACGGTCTGGCTCTGCGCCCAGGCGGTGCCGGTGGCCATCGCGATCAACAACGCACAGGCGCCAGCCACGGGTCGCGACAGGCTGAAGGCGGACGGGAGGGCGGACGAGCGGGTGTTCAATGGCATGTGTGGGCCCCTGGGGCTGGCGCAATCTGGCCGAAAACCGTGCCCGGTCACCCGGACAAACGGCGCTTCAAGTCTTGACAATTCGCATTTGATTTTGCGCCCAAGCCCTTGATTAGGCAATATTAATGGACGTGGCCGTCCACGCGATCCGCGAAAAGTAGCGAAAATAGCGACAAACCCCTCCCGATGGTCACGGCGGCGCCACGTTCGCCGTGACCAACGTTTTGCCCAGACCCCGACCGCTGCGTCGCCGCCTTTGCCATGAACCCGCCCGATTTGCTCCCCATCCTGCGTTACCCCGACCCACGCCTGCACACCGTGGCGAAACCGGTGGTGGCGTTTGACGACCGCCTTCGCGCGTTGATCGAGCGGATGCTGGCCACCATGTACGACGCCAGCGGCATCGGGCTGGCGGCCACGCAAGTGGACGTGCACGAGCGCCTGGTCGTGATCGACGTGAGCGAAACCCGCGACCAGCCGCTGGTGTTGGTCAACCCGGTGATCGACTGGGCCAGCGCCGAAACCCGCAAGGGTGAGGAGGGTTGCCTGTCGGTGCCGGGCATCTACGACGGTGTGGAGCGTTCCATTGCCGTGAAGGTGCGGGCCCAGGATGCCGAGGGGCAGAGCCGCGTGATCGAGGCCGAGGGCATGCTGGCCGTGTGCATCCAGCACGAGATGGACCACCTGATGGGCAAGGTGTTCGTGGAATACCTTTCGCCGCTCAAACGCAACCGGATCAAAGGCAAGTTGCTGAAATCGCAACGCGAAGCGCAGAAGGCATGACGGCCATGCGTGTGGTCTTCGCCGGCACGCCGGCGTTCGCCCGTGTGGCGCTGGAGCGCCTGCTCGCGGCGGGATTCGAGATTCCATTGGTGCTGACCCAGCCCGATCGGCCGGCTGGTCGTGGCATGAAGCTGCAGGCGTCGCCGGTCAAGCAGTGCGCGCTGGAACATGGCATCGCGGTGGCGCAGCCGCGCAGCCTTCGGCTGGACGGCAAATACCCCGAAGACGCCACCGCCGCGCACGAAGCCATTCTTGCCGCGAAGGCCAATGCCATGGTGGTCGCCGCTTACGGACTGATCCTGCCGCAGTGGGTGCTCGATGCGCCTGTGAAGGGATGCCTCAACATCCACGCGTCCCTCCTGCCGCGCTGGCGCGGCGCGGCGCCCATCCACCGCGCCATCGAGGCGGGCGATGTGCAGACCGGCGTGACCATCATGCAGATGGACGCGGGCCTGGACACCGGCGACATGCTGCTGATGGAACGGCTGGCCATTGGCACCGACGACACCACGGGCAGCCTGCACGACCGGTTGGCCACGTTGGGCGGTCGCCTGATCGTCGAAGCGCTGGAGCTGGCCGCCTGCGGCGGATTGGCCGCTGAAAAGCAGCCAGCGGACGGGGTGACCTACGCGCACAAGATCGAGAAGGCCGAAGCCGCCGTTGACTGGGCGCTGCCCGCGGCAGTGATCGAGCGGCGGGTGCGGGCCTTCAACCCGGCCCCGGGCGCCGCAACGGCGCTGGCGGGCGAGGCGATCAAGGTCTGGGCCGCGCACCCCGAGGCCGCTCGCGCTGCGGGCGTGCCCGGCCAGGTGCTGTCGGCGGGCGCCGACGGCATTCGCGTGTCGACCGGAGACGGCGTGCTGGTGCTGACCGAGTTGCAGCGCGCCGGAGGCAAGCGGTTGCCCGCGGGCGAATTCTTGCGCGGTTTTCCGCTCGTGCCCGGCCAGGTGCTGGACGCCGCCGTGAAAGCCGCCGGCTGATGTTTTTTCTGGCCGAACACCGCCGCCACGCGGAATTCTGGGAAGGTTTCCGCGACCAGGCCTCAGTGGCCGTGGGCATCGGCGCCTGGGGCCTGATGACCGGCGTGGCCATGGTCAAGTCGGGGCTGTCGGTGATCGAAGCCCTGTTGATGACGGTGATCGTGTTTGCCGGCAGCGCGCAGCTCGCGGCCGTGCCCATGATCGTGGCCGGCGCGCCGATGTGGGTGATCCTGGCGGCCTCGTTCTGCGTCAACCTGCGGTTCGTGGTGTTCTCCATCCACCTGCGACCCTATGTGATGCACCTGCCACGCTGGCAGCGCATCGTCACCGGCTTTTACACCGGCGACCTGACCTACGTGTATTTCGTGCGCCGATACCCGCACGTGGCCACCGACGCCGACGGCATCGCGCGCCAGCAGGCCTACCTCGCGGGCAACTGCGCGGTGAACTACGTGGCCTGGATGAGCGCCAGCGTGGTCGGCGTGGTGCTGGCCAACGCCGTGCCCACCGCTTGGGGCCTGGGTTTTGCCGGCATCCTGGCCTTGCTGGGCCTGCTGTGTTCGCTGGCGAGCTCGCAGCTGCGGGTCGTCTCGGCCGGTGTGGCCGGCGCGGCGGCGGTGGCGGCGTGGGCCCTGCCGCTGCGGCTCAACATCCTGGTGGCCATCGCGGCGGCGGTGGCGATCTGCCTGGTGATCGAGAAGGCGTCGCCGCCACCGCCGGGGGCGAAGCATGTTTGACCTCGATCCCTGGACCCTGCTGACCATCCTCGGCATGGGCTGCATCACCGCCATCACGCGGGGTTTCTTCTTCTTCTCCAGCAAGCCCTGGAGCCTGCCGCACTGGGCGCAGCGCGGCCTGCAGTACGCGCCCATCGCCGCACTCTCGGCCGTGGTGATCCCGGAGATCGTGATGACGCAGGGCCACCTGGTTCAGACTTGGCAGGACGCGCGCCTGTTCGCCGCCGTGGCGGGCGCGGCCTGGTTCGTCTGGCAGCGCAGTGTGCTGGGCACCATCGTGTCGGGCATGGCGGTGTACCTGCCTTTGCACATCGGCCTGGGCTGGTGAGGGGCGCCCGGTGCTCGCGCGTGGGAAAATAAGCGGATCGGTGCGGGCCGACTTAAGGTCTTCTTAAGCATCGTCCGCAAAACTCGCTTCTGCGCCTTTCCTGCGCCGTGTGGCACACAGCCCCACCCAGTGCGTCGAATCTCCCTGGTGAACCCACAATGACAAATCCCCGCCCGGCGAACGCCGCTGGCGCCGCGCAGACGGGCGATGCCCCGCTGGTGTCGGTGCTGATTCCCGCCAAGAACGAAGCCGGCAACATCGGCAAACTCGTGAACGAGGTGGTGACCGCGCTGCGTCCCGAGTGCGCCTTCGAGATCGTGCTGGTCGATGACGGCAGCGACGACGGCACCGGCGACGAGTTCGTGCAGAGCTGCACCGACCTGGGCGCGGCCGGCCAGCTGGTGCGCCACCAGGCCAGCGTGGGCCAGAGCACAGCGCTGTGCAGCGCGGCCCTGCAGGCCCGCGGCCGCTACCTCATCACCATCGACGGCGACGGCCAGAACGATCCCGCCGACATGCCCGGGCTGCTGCGCTCGGCGCGCGAGACCGAGTCGCAGTCGGCCCACTTCTGCATCGCCGGCTACCGCAAGAACCGCCAGGACACCGAGTGGAAGAAGTTCCAGTCGCGCATCGCCAACGCCGTGCGGCAGAAGCTGCTGAGCGACCAGGTGCCCGACACCGGCTGTGGCCTGAAGCTGATCCCGCGCGAGACCTGGTTGCGGCTGCCGTACTTCGACCACATGCACCGCTACCTGCCGGCGCTGGTCTTGCGGCTGGGCGGCGTGATCCGCGTCGTGCCGGTGAACCACCGTGCGCGGCACGTGGGCGTGTCCAAGTACAACGCCTGGAACCGGCTCTGGGTCGGCCTGGTCGACATGGCGGGGGTGATGTGGCTGGCGCGGCGCGGCAAGCGCCCGGTCGTCGCGCAGGTCCAGTCCATCCCCGCGCATGAAAAGCCTCACTAAGCCCCTGCTGCTCACGGCGGTCCTGACGCTGGCCTTCCTGTCCCTGCACCTGGGCTGGTGGGGACCGGTCACCGAAGAGGTCTTGCTGCAGCAGCTGTTCCAGCAACATTGGGCCATCGCCTGGCCGGTGTTCGTCGTCGGCGCCGTCGTCTACACCGCGCTGGGCGGCCCGCGCCAGGTGCTGGCCTTCAGCTGCGGCTTCCTGTTCGGCGGCTGGCAGGGCGGCCTGATCGGCACGCTGCTCACGGGCTGCGGCGCCATGCTGACCATGCTCGCGGTGCACAAGCTGGGCTTCGAGTGGGTGCGGCAGAAACACGCGCAGAAGATCGGGCTGATCAAGGCGGTGCTGGCCGAAGACACCTGGATCTGGATCTGCGTGATCCGCCTGATTCCGGTGGGCAGCAACCTCGTGACCAACATCGCGGCGGCCCTGTCCGACCTGCGGCCGGTCGCCGTGTTCTTCGGCAGCCTGCTGGGCTACCTGCCGCAGATGCTGCTGTTCGCCTACGCGGGTTCGGGCTTCGCGCTGCACGACAGTTCGCAGCTCTGGGTCAGCCTGGTGATGCTGGTGCTGTCCACCGGGCTGGGTCTGTACCTCTACCATCACGGCTTCAAACAACGCCTGCACCGGTTCCGCAAAGAGCATCCGCATGTCCCTGCCCACTGACGACGCTGCCCGCCGGCAGGCGCTGTTCTGGCTTGCCGCCACCGCCATCGTGTTGTTGCTCGGCATCGGGCTGCGCTACCCCTGGCCCGCCGACGAGCCGCGCTTTGCCCAGGTGGCGCGCGAGATGGTCGAAAGCGGCCAGTGGCTGTTTCCCACACGCGGTGGTGAGCCCTACCCCGACAAACCGCCGGTGTTCATGTGGTTCAGCGCCGCGGCGTTTGCGCTGCTGGGCCACCTGAAGCTCTCGTTCCTGCTGCCGAGCGCGCTGGCCTCGGTGGGCACGCTGATGCTGGTGCACGACCTCGGCCGCCGCCTGTGGAGCCCGCAGGCCGCGCTGTTCGCGGTGCTGGTGCTGGTGTTCACGCCGCAGTTCCTGCTGCAGGGCAAGGCCGGCCAGATCGACGCGCTCGTGACCTTCTGGATCACGCTGGGCTGCTACGGCCTGCTGCGCCACTTTTTCACCGGGCCGCACTGGGGCTGGTACTTCACGGCGTGGGCTGCGATGGCGCTGGGCATCATGACCAAGGGGGTGGGTTTCCTGCCGCTGCTGATGTTGCTGCCATTGGCCTTCTGGGCGAAGAACCCTGGCGGCGGCGCGGTGCCGGTGTGGCGCTGGAAGCTGGTGGCGGGCGTGTTGGTGATGGCGGCCACCGTGGCGCTGTGGCTGGGCCCCATGCTCTGGCAGGTGCACAGCATTGGCACCGACACCATGGTGGCCTACCGCAACGACCTGCTGTTCCGCCAGACCGGCGAGCGCTTCGTCAACGCCTGGCACCACGTCAAGCCCTGGCACTACTTCTTCACGCAGGCGATCCCGACTGTCTGGTTCCCGCTGCCGGTGCTGCTGCTGGTGTTCTTCCGGTCGCTGCTGGCGCTGTTGCGCGAGGACCCCCGGCTCAAGGTGCTGCTGGCCTGGGTCGGACTGGTGCTGCTCTTCTTCTCGATCAGCTCGGGCAAGCGCGAGGTCTACATCTTCCCAGCCCTGCCCATGCTGGCGCTGGTGATGGGCGTGCTGTGGACCAAGGTCCGTGCGCAGGGGCTGGGCGGGCGCACCAGTGCTTTTTTCCAGTGGTTCCTGTGTGCGCTCGCGGCGGCGCTCGGTGGCCTGGGTCTGATGCTGCGGTTCTCGCCCGAGCGCCTGCTGCGCAAGGCGCCCGACTACGCCGAGCTGATCGCCACACTGGCCACGCCGCTGATCACCATGGGCACGACCTTGTTGGTGCTGCTGATCGTGATCCGCCGGCGCGACCTGCTGGTGCGCATGGCCGCCACCAGCCTCACGATCTGGGTGTTCGTGTCGCTGATGATCTGGCCGCGTGTCGACCCCTACCGCACGCCGCAGGACATGATGGAGCAGGTGGAACAGAAGCTGCCGGCGAACGCTGAACTGGCGCTCATCTTTTTCAAAGAGCAGTTCTTGCTGTTCAGCCACCGCCCGCTGACCCACTTCAGCTACCTCGCGCCGCTGGCGCAGCAGGAGCGCAACGCCTGGGTCTGGATGCGCGAAGCGCCGAACCGCCAGCTGCTGGTGCCGACCGACGCGACGCTCGAGTGTTTCGATGTGGCCAAGGCCGTCTCGCTGGGCGAGGCGCACCGCCGCGAGTGGGTGCTGTTCGGTGCCGACGCCATGCGCGCGAGCTGTGCCGCGCCCACCCGGGCCCAGCGCTTCGTCTACCGCCCCGACATCCGGGGTGTCCTGCCATGAACCTGCTTGAGACCCTTCCTGCGCCGCGCATCCTGATCACCGGCGCCGCCGGCTTCATCGGCTTTCACCTGAGCCAGCGCCTGCTGGACCTCGGGCTGGCCGTGGACGGCGTGGACAACATGAGCCCGTACTACGAGCCCAGCCTCAAGGAGGCGCGGCTCAGGCTGCTGCAGGCGCGGCCCGGTTTCGTGTTCCACCGGCTCGACCTCGCCGAGCGCGAGGCCACGGCGAAGCTGTTCGACGAGGGGCACTACGACATCGTGCTGCACCTCGCGGCGCAGGCCGGCGTGCGGTACTCGGTGGAGCACCCGATGGCCTACCTCGACAGCAACCTCGCCGGCATGCTGACCGTGCTCGAAGGCTGCCGCCACCATGGGGTGAAGCACCTCGTGTACGCCTCGTCGAGCTCCATCTACGGCGCGGCGCGCCAGATGCCGCTGCGCGAAGACATGGTGACCGACGCGCCGATCTCGCTCTACGCCGCGAGCAAGAAGGCCAACGAGCTGATGGCCCACAGCTACAGCCACCTCTACGGCATCCCGGCGAGCGCGCTGCGCTTCTTCACGGTCTACGGCCCCTGGGGCCGGCCGGACATGGCGATCTTCAAGTTCGTGCGCGCGATCTTCGAAGGCCGGCCCATCGACGTCTACAACCACGGCCAGATGCGCCGCGACTTCACCTTCGTGGACGACGTGGTCGACGCCGTGCTCGCGGTGGCGGGCGTGCCGCCGGTGGCGCACGACGGGCAGGCCGCGCACCGCGTGCTCAACGTGGGCCACAACGGCCCGGTGCCGCTGATGGACTTCATCGCCTGCCTGGAACAGGCCACGGGCCGCGAAGCCATCAAACATTTCATGCCCATGCAGCAGGGCGATGTGCCCGACACCTGGGCCGACACCTCGGCGCTGGAGCGGGGCTTCGGCGTGCGCGCCGACACCGACCTGCAGGTCGGTGTGCAGCGGTTTGTGGACTGGTACCGGACTTATTACGGAGTCCCCCCCGCGCCGCCTGCGGCGTCACCCCCCTGAGGGGGGGCAACACGAGCGGCCCGGCGGAGCCGGTTCCGCCGTGTTCTGGGTTGGGGCACGCGCTCCGGGCGCGTTCTTTCTCTGCTGGCGCTGCTCTTGGCATCACCCTCTGGGTGAGCCAGCGCTGGTCCACCGGCCTTCAGGCTGGCAGCGGAATCCACTCGTCCTTGTCGTCCGGCGGCAGCGCGAAGCGGCCGGCGGCCCAGTCGGCCTTGGCCTGCTCGATGCGCTCTTTGCGCGATGACACGAAGTTCCAGAAGATGTGGCGCTCGCCCAGGGGCTCGCCGCCGAAGAGCATCAGCGTGGCCGGCGTGCGGGCGGTGATCACCGCATCCACGTCGTCGCCGAACACCAGCAACTGGCCGGGCTGGTAGACCTCGCCCGCGTGTTGAATCTCGCCCTTGGCCACGTACACCGCCTGTTCGCGGTGGCCGCCGGGCAGGGCCTTGCGTGCGCCGGCCTGCCACTCGGTGTGCAGGTAGAACAGCGGTGAGTGCGTGTGCACCGGGCTGCTCTCGCCGTAGGCGCTGCCGGCCACCAGGCGCATCCACACACCTTCCGATTCGATCACCGGCAAGGCGCTCGCCGGGTAGTGGGTGAACGCGGGATCACATTCTTCGTCCGCCTCGGGCAGCGCCACCCAGAGCTGCATCAGCTCCAGTCCGCCGTCGGCATATGAATCGGGGTGGGTGAAGCGCTCACTGTGGGTGATGCCGCGCCCGGCGGTCATCCAGTTCACCTCGCCGGGGCGGATGAGCTGCAGCGTGCCCAGGCTGTCGCGGTGCATGATCTGGCCGCTGAGCAGGTAGCTCACGGTGGACAGCCCGATGTGCGGGTGCGGGCGCACGTCGGCGGCGCGGTCGTACTGCGGAGGCAGCGGCACCGGACCGGCGTGGTCGAGAAAGACGAAAGGGCCGACATTGCGGCGCTTCGCGAAGGGCAGCACGCGCCGCACCATCAGGCCGTGGCCGAGGTCGGCCGCGCGGGCGTTGATCACCATGTCCAGCATCGTTTTCTCCTTGTATTGATGAGTGGTCAAAGCCTGCCCATGGCGCCGCTCTGAAAGTCGGCAAAGGCCTGGTGGATCTCGGCTTCGCTGTTCATCACGAACGGCCCATACCCCACCACCGGTTCGTCGATGGGTTCACCTGCCAGCCAGAGCAGGGTGGTGTCGGTCACGGCGGTGAGCGTCACCCCCTCGCCCGCGCGCTCGTAAACGATCATCTCGGCATCGGTCGCTTCGGCGCCGTCCTGCGTCTTCACCCGGCCCTTGAGCACCAGCGGCACCGTGGTGTGGCCCTCAGGCGCGGGCAGGGTCACGGTGTGGCCGGCCTTGATCTGCACGTCCCACACCTGCATGGGGGTGAAGGTGTGCGCCGGGCCTTGCGCGCCGAGCAACGAGCCCGCGATCAGGCGTGCGGTGCCAGCCCCTTCGGGCAAGTCCACCGTGGGCGTTTGCGCCGCGGTGATGCCCTGGTAACCGGGCGGCGCCATTTTGTCACGCGCCGGCAGGTTCACCCACAGCTGCACCATCTGGAACGGCCCGCCGCTGCGGGCGAAGGCCTCGCTGTGGAACTCCTCGTGCACGATGCCCGACGCGGCCGTCATCCACTGCACATCGCCGGGGCCGATGGTGCCGCCCGCGCCGGTCGAGTCGCGGTGCGAGACCTCGCCGTTGTAGACGATGGTCACGGTCTCGAAACCGCGGTGCGGGTGCGCGCCCACGCCGCGGCGCTTCGTGGTCGCGTCGAAGGTGGTGGGGCCGCCGAAATCGAGCAGCAGGAACGGCGAGAACGCCGTCGGGTTGTCGTTGTACGAAAAGATGCTGCGCACCGGGAAGCCGTCACCGACCCAATGGCCGTGCGGGTTGCGCTGGATGTGGGACACGGATTTCATCGTGGGGTCTCCTTTTGAAAGGCATTGTCCGCCGGGGGCGCGGTCGTGTCACGGGCGGGGACAATGGCGCTTGGCATCGACGCCGTGCCTGTTCAGAATGGCTGACGCATCGCACCACACAAAGACAGACGAGACACCGTGACAACGACCACCCTGGACGCCCTCCTGGCCAGCTCGACCTGGACCCGCCAACTGACCGATGCCCAGCTGGACCGCGTCCGGTTCGACATGGCCGTTCGGCCGTTTGCGGCCGGCACGACCGTGTGCGCCCGTGCCACGCCGTCGGCGCATTGGCTGGGGGTGATGGACGGCATGCTCAAGCTGGAAAACATCACCGAAGCGGGCAAGAGCAGCACGTTCGCGAGCGTGCCGGCGGGCGCCTGGTTTGGCGAAGGCGCGGTGCTCAAAGGGGAGCCCCGTCCCTACGAGGTGGTGGCACTGCGCGACTCGGCGGTGGCTTTCCTGCCCCGGAGCAGTTTCATGTGGCTGCTGGAAGACAGCCATCCGTTTGCCCTGTGGATGGTCGGGCATCTCAATGCGCGGCTCGGCCACTTCGTTGCCATGGTGCAGAACCAGCGGCTGGGCGACATCACGGCGCAGGTGGCCTACGGCCTCGCGGGCCTGTTCCATTCGGACCTGTACCCCAGCACGGAGCGCCGCATCACCCTCTCGCAGGAGGAGATCGGGCGCCTGTGCGGCCTCTCGCGCCAGGTGGTCAACCGGACCCTGCAAGAGCTTCAGGAGCGGGGCGCCCTCCGCCTGAGTTACGGCTCCATCGAGGTGACCGATCTCGACGTGCTGAAGGCCATTGCGCGAGGCGGGTGACCGCGGGATGGAGCGTCAGGCCGCTGCGGGCAGCTGGGCCGGTCGGGTGATGGCGTCCTGGCTGCCGGCCAGCTCCCGCAGCCGGAACTTCTGGATCTTGCCGGTGGCCGTTTTCGGCAGGGCGAGGAACACCACCCGGCGCGGGCATTTGAAATGGGCCATCTGGTCGCGGCAGAACGCGATGAGTTCGGCCTCGGTGACGGGCAGGGCCGCCGGTTTGAGCTCGACGAAGGCGCAAGGCACCTCGCCCCAGCGTTCGTCGGGCTGCGCCACCACCGCCGCGTACAGCACGGCGGGATGCCGGTGCAGGAGGTCTTCGACCTCGACCGACGAGATGTTTTCGCCGCCGGAAATGATCACGTCCTTGGACCGGTCGGTGATCTGGACATAACCGTCCGGGTGCACCACGGCCACGTCGCCGGTGTGAAACCAGCCCCCGGCGAACGCCTTCTCCGTGGCCTGCGGGTTCTTGAGGTAACCCATCATCACCGTGTTGCCGCGGATCATCATTTCCCCCGCGGTCTTGCCGTCCCGGGGCACCGGCGTCAGGGTTTCAGGGTCGAGCACCGCCAGGTGCTCCAGCGCCGCCGCCCGCACGCCCTGCCGCGCTTGCAGCCGGGCGCGGTCGGCATCGGCCAGGCCGGCCCATTCGGGTTGGCGGGCGCAGCTCACCGGTGTGCCCGAGACCTCGGTGATGCCGTACACGTGATCGATGTCGAAACCCATGCCCGCCACGCTTTGCAGGATGGCCGCCGGTGGAGGCGACCCCGCCGTCAGGACCCGGACCTTGCGCGGCAGCGGCTCGCGGCGGTGCTCCCCGGCGCTGGCCAGCATGGCGAGCACGGTGGGCGCGGCGCAGAAGTGGTCCACCCCTTGCTCGGTGATGGCCTGGAAGATGGCCTCGCCCGTGACCTTGCGCAGGCACACGTGGGTGCCCGCTGCCGCCGTGATGGCCCACGTGAAACACCAGCCGTTGGCGTGGAACATGGGCAAGGTCCACAGGTAGACCGGTGCCCTGGGCATGGCCCAGTCGGTCAGTTGCAGCTGGCTCATGAGGTAGGTGCCGCGGTGGCTGGGCACCACGCCCTTGGGGTCGCCGGTGGTGCCCGAGGTGTAGTTCAGTGCGATCGGGGCCCATTCGTCTTCCGGCCACACGCCGGCAAAGCCGGGGTCGCCGCTCGCCAGCAACTGCTCGTAGTCGGTGTCGCCCAGGGCGGCCCCCTCGGGTGCCAGGCTGTCGTGGATGGTGATCAGGCGCGGCGGTGACGCAAGCCCGGCCACCGCCCGGGCGACAACGTCGGTGAACTCCCGGTCCACCAGCAACACCCGCGATTCACCGTGGCGCAGGATGAAGGCGATGCCCTCCGCGTCGAGCCGGCAGTTGATGGCGTTGAGCACGGCACCCGACAGGGGCACACCGAAATGGGCCTCCAGCATGGCCGGTGTGTTGGGGGCGATGATCGAGACCGTGTCGCCCCGCTGCACACCCAGCGCCACCAGCCCCGAGGCCAGGCGGTAGGCGCGTTCGCGTGTCTGCGCCCAGGTCTGGCGCAGAGTGCCATGCACCAGGGCCACGCGCTCGGGATGCACCAGCGCGCTGCGGTCCAGAAAACCCAGCGGCGTGAGCGGCAGGTGGTTGGCGGGGTTGCGGTCCAGTCCGGCGGCGTAGGGGTGGCGGTTCATGGGGTCTCCTGGGTCGGTTGTGTCATGCGTGGAACGTGGTGAAGGCCTCGACCGGCTCCCGTGTGGTGACCAGCGCGTTCTCGATGCGGCTGGGGTCGGCGTGGCCCAGGCTCATGCCGCAGACCACCATCTCGCTCTCCGGCAGGCCCAGCTCGGCGGCGATCACCCGGTGAAAGCGGGTGAAGGCGACCTGCGCGCAGGTGTCCAGCGAGCGGGCCCGCGCGGCCACCATCACGCTCTGCAGAAACATGCCGTAGTCGATCAGGCTGCCCATCTGCATGACCCGGTCGATCGTGAAGATCAGGCCCACCGGGGCGTCGAAGAAGCGGTAGTTGCGGCCGTGCTGGTGGTGCATCCGTGCCTTGTCGGCCTTGTCGATGCCCAGCAGGCCATACAGGTCCCAGCCGACCTTGCGGCGCCGGTCCACATAGGGCGACACCCAGTCCTGCGGGTAGTAGGGGTAGGGCTCGCTCAGCTGACCCGACTGGGCCGGGTCGTCGTCCACGGCGGCGATGGCCCGGCTCAGCCGCTCCTTGGCCGCCCCGGTGAGCACATGCACTTTCCACGGCTGTGTGTTCACGCCAGAGGCGGCGTGCCGCGCCACGGCGAGCAGGGCCTCCACCTGGGCCCGCTCCACCGGGTCGGGCAGGAAGGCGCGGATGCTGCGCCGCGAGACGATGGCCCAGTCAACGGCGCCGTGCAACTGGGCGGGGGTCAGCGGTGGGCGGGGGGTGAGTCGGTTCATGGCGGCGGTGGCGTGCTTGGGAAGGGAAAAATGCTATCGGCGCGCGCCGCCGGTGACTGTCTGTGCAAAGACATTGCAGGGTTATCCCTGCAGGCCATGGCCGACAATCGCCCCGACCATGACTTCGTTTCATCGCATCGAACACCTGCGCGAGCGCCTGCACGCGCTCGGGGCCAATGAGCGCCACCAACACCGCGTGCTCCGCCTGTGGAGCCTGGCGCTGCCGCAGACGTCGGGCAGGCGGCAGATCGAACACTTCCTGCCCGCCACGCTGCGCGCCGAGCTGCCCGCCATCGAAGCCGATCTGGCGGGGCTCGCGCGGCTCGAATCACAGCACCCGGGCGAAGACGGTTCGGCGCGCCTGCTGGTGAAGCTGGGCGACGGCCAGATGGTCGAGACCGTGCTGCTGCCGCGCGACGGCGTCTGCGTCTCGACGCAGATCGGCTGCGCGGTGGGCTGCGTGTTCTGCATGACCGGCACCACCGGCCTGATCCGCCAGGTGGGCAGCGCCGAGATCGTGGCGCAGGTGGCGCTCGCGCGCAGCCTGCGGCCGGTGAAGAAGGTGGTGTTCATGGGCATGGGCGAGCCCGCGCACAACCTGGACAACGTGATGGAAGCCATCGACCTGCTCGGCACCATCGGCAACATCGGCCACAAGAACCTGGTGTTCTCCACCGTGGGCGACCCGCGCGTGTTCGAGGCGCTGCCCAGGGGGCCGGTCAAGCCCGCGCTGGCGCTCTCGCTGCACACGACCAAGGCCGATCTGCGCGAGAGGCTGCTGCCGCGCGCGCCGCGCATGACGCCCGACGAGCTGGTGGCCGCGGGCGAGGCCTACGCCCGCGCGACCGACTACCCCATTCAATACCAGTGGACGCTGCTCGACGGCATCAACGACAGCGAGGAAGAACTCGACGGCATCGTGCGCCTGCTCACCGGCAAGTACGCGATCCTGAACATGATCCCGTTCAACGCCGTCGAGGGCATGCCCTACCAGCGCCCGAGCTGGGAGAAGGCGGCGGCCATCGCGCGCCACCTGCACCGCCGCGGCATCCTGACCAAGCTGCGCCAGTCGGCCGGGCAGGACGTGGACGGCGGCTGCGGTCAGCTGCGGGCGCGGGCGGAGAAGCCGGCGCGGCGCACGGTGCCGATCCAGCGGGGGGCGTGAGCGCCGATCCCTGTGCCATTCTGAAACAAGTTGTTTCATATTGATGGGCTTATGTTTGCTCAAGTCGCTTGACGGACGGTCGATAGCGTGACGGTAGGGGCTCCGAAAGCCCCACCCTTTGAACTGCCGTGGGGTTCCGACATGACCGTTCCGTTGCGATTCCAGCCGTCCAGGCTGGAGCGTCCGTCTGGTTTGAGTGCCTGGCTGCTGCAGCCCTTCAGCTGGCTGATGCCCGCCTCGTCGCGGGCCGCTGCGGCCCCCTCGGCAGAGGAGGTGGCTCAGCGGGTGACGCAGGCCGTGCAGCTGTGGTCGGCCCACCTGTGCACCGCGCAGGAGCAAATGCAGGATGCGACCCACAAGCTGCTGGAAGGCTTTACCACCATCCTGCAGGAGCTGGATGCCATCGTGACGCCCGGCGACTTCACCGCCACCGAGATGGACGAGCGCGCCGGCACACTGGCCCGCTGCGAAACGCGACTGAACGAACTGCTGCAGGGCTTCGCGGCATTCATTGAATCAAGGGACCGCATCCACGGCTCGGTGCGCTCCATCGCGGCCTCGTCGGTGAGTCTGGCTGAAATGGCCGAGGACGTCGGCAAGCTGGCACGCCAGACCAATCTGCTGTCAATCAATGCGGCCATCGAAGCGGCGCGTGCGGGCGAGAGCGGGCGCGGGTTTGCCGTGGTGGCGGCCGAGGTGCGCCGCCTGTCCAACGAGTCGGGCAGCACCGGCAAGCACATCACCGAACAGGTGGGGCGGTTTGGCACGCACATGAACACCGTGCTGCGCGAGGCAGACCAGCAGGTGCACGAGGACCAGCGTTCGATGCAGGCCTCCGGGGACATCGTGACCGAGGTGATCTCCGAGATGCACGGTGTCGTTGGCGGGCTCAATCAGCGCGCCGCGGAGTTTCGTGAGCGCGGCGTGATGGTCAAGGCGCTGGTCGAGCAACTCATGATCGCCTTCCAGTTCCAGGACCGCGTCCACCAGATCCTTGACCAGGTGAGCGGGTCGATGGCGAGTGCCGCGCAGCAGCTGCAGACGGCTCTGGAGCAAGGCAGTGTGCCGGCGACCGAGGAATGGACCGCGCTGCTGACGGCCGGCTACACCACCGACGAACAGCGCCAGGTCACGGCGGGCGTTGCCCCTTCCGAGGCGGCCCGTGGCGCCAGCGAGACCACTTTCTTCTGAACCGGGAGCACCCATGGCCAAGACCATTCTGATCGTCGACGACTCCAGTTCACTGCGCATGGTGGTGAAGCTGGCCCTCAACCGCGCTGGCTACGACGTGCTCGAAGCCGGCGACGGCAAGGAGGGCCTGGCCCAGCTGGAGAAGGCGGGCAAGGTGAACCTGATCGTCAGCGACGTGAACATGCCGGTGATGGACGGCATTGCCTTCGTGACCGAAGTCAAGAAGCACCCGCGCCACAAATTCACCCCGGTGGTGATGCTCACCACCGAAGGCCAGGAGGCCAAGAAAGAGCTGGGCCGGGCCGCCGGTGCCAAGGCCTGGATCGTCAAGCCCTTCAACCCGCCCCAGCTGCTGGACGCGGTCTCCAAACTCATTCTTCCCTGAGGGGCACGACATGGACGCACCGCGCAGCCTGCCCCAGGAGCTGACCATCTACACCGCCGGCGAGTTGCGCGGCTTGTGCCTGGCCTGGCTGGCCGATACCGCCGCAGGCACAGCGCCCGATGCCGACGACGGATGGGCGCTGGAGGCCTCGTCCGTCGACCAGGTCGACGCCGCCGGTGTGCAGCTGCTGGTGTCGCTGGCGCGTTCCCTGGACGCCCGGTCGCTGGCGCTGCGGCTGCTGCGGCCGAGCACCCCGCTGGCGGACGCCTGCGCCGCCCTGGGGCTGACGGACTGGCTGTCGACCCGCACCGCACCTGGAGCGACCTCATGAGCCAGCACGACAACGACCAGAGCTTCATCACCGAGGCCCTGCCGGCCTTCGTCAGCGAGTCCGACGAGCAGCTCGAATCGATCGAGCTGCTGCTGCTGGAGCTGGAGGACCAGCCGGACAATGCGGAGCTGCTGGGCGCGCTGTTCCGCTGCGCACACACGGTCAAGGGCTCGGCCGGCATCTTCGGCCTGGACGAAGTGGTCGCCTTCACCCACCACGTCGAAACCCTGCTGGACCGGCTGCGCGATGGCGCGGTGGCCTTCACACCCGACATGGGCACGCTGCTGCTGCAGTGCAACGACCAGATCCGCTTCCTGATCCGCCAGGCCCAGTCGCAGGCGCCTGTCGGCGACGACGAGGCGGCGCAGCGCGCCGACCTGGAAGAGCGGCTGCAGGCCTTCAGCGGCGACACGCCCCGACCGTCTCCGGCCACACCGCAGGGGCCGTCGAACGCCGCCACAGACCCCGCGGGCGGTGCCTGGACGGTGAGCGTGGCCTTCCACGCCGACACCTTCCGCAACGGCATGGACCCGCTGGCCATCCTCAACTACGTGCGCAGCCTGGGCACCATCACCCGCATCGCCTGCGACACCTCGGCCGTGCCCGGGGTCGACGCCATCGATCCCGAAAGCTGCCACCTGAGCTTCTGTTTCGACCTCGAGACCTCCGCCGACCACGCGGCGATCGAGGCCGCGTTCAGCTTCGTGCGCGACGACGTCACGCTGCAGATCACCCCGCCGGCACCGGCCGCAGGTGGGAGCCGGTCAACCCCCGAGGGCACCGACCCCGCGCCCGCCGTGCGCGGCGCAGCACCAGCCAGCAGGCCCGCAACGGGCGCCGCCAAGGCACGCGAGGGCGGTGAGGACCAGCGCTTCATCCGTGTGCAGGCCGACCGGCTCGATGCCGTGATCAACCTGCTGGGCGAGCTGGTGATTGCGGGCGCCGGCGCCTCGCTGCTGGCGCGCCAGTCGCGCCAGGGCTCGCTGATCGAGGCCAACGACCAGATCAGCCGCCTGATCGAAGAAATCCGCAACGGCACGCTGCAGCTGCGCATGGTGCCCATCGGCGAAACCTTCTCGCGCTTCCGGCGCGTGGTGCGCGACACCGCGGCCGAGCTGGGCAAGGACGTGCAGCTGGAGATCGTCGGTGGCGACACCGAACTGGACAAGTCGGTGGTCGAGCGCATCGCCGACCCGCTGATGCACCTGGTGCGCAACGGTCTGGACCACGGGCTGGAGACGCCCGAGCAGCGCATCGCCGCCGGCAAGCCGGCGCAGGGCCGGCTCATCCTCTCGGCCTGCCACGAGTCCGGCAGCATCCTGATCCGCATCACCGACGACGGCCGCGGCGTGCGGCGCGACAAGGTGCTGGCCCGCGCCTGGGAGCGCGGCCTGCTGGAGGACGGGGTGGTGCCGCCGGACGCCGACATCCTCAAGCTGATCTTCGCGCCCGGCTTCTCCACCGCCGAGAAGGTCACCAACCTCAGTGGCCGTGGCGTCGGGATGGACGTCGTGCGCCGCAACATCGAAGCCCTGCGCGGCTCGGTGCAGCTCAGCAGCGAGGAAGGACAGGGCTCCACCATCGAGATCCGCCTGCCGCTGACCCTGGCCATCATCGACGGCTTCCTGGTCGGCGTGGGCGCCTCCCGTTTCATCTTCCCGCTCGACGCGGTGGTCGAGGTGATCGAAAACCGCTCCACCACCACCGGCATGGACGCCAGCGGACGCGGTGTGGTCGAACTGCGCGGCCAGGTGCTGCCGGTGGTGAGCCTGCGCACCCTGTATGCGCTCGATTCGCTCGAGCCCGAGCGCGTGAGCGTGGTCGTCATCCAGTCCGGCGGCCATCGCTTTGGCGTGCTCGTGGACCAGCTGCTCGGCCAGCACCAGACCGTGATCAAGCCGCTGGGCCGCATGTTCCGCAGCCTGCGCGGCATGTCCGGTTCCTCGATCCTGGGCAACGGCGACGTGGCCCTCATTTTCGACGTGGCGTCTCTGAGCCAGCTGGCGATCCAGCCGCCCGATCCCCAACGCCGACCTCGTCGCGTCTCCTGCCCTGGTTCCAACCCAGCCGAACAATCCACTTTTTGAAGGATGAGCTCCATGAACCCGAACACCCCCTCCTGGGCCGCCCGTGTCTTTGCCGGCTCCGAGCTGGAACGCCTCAACGACGAGCTGGAGCAGCAGTCGCGCGCACGCACCGAAGCCGAGGCCTCCCTGGCCGAACTGCGGGCGCGGCTGGACGCTGTGGAGGCCGAGCTCAAGGTGCGCACGGACATCATGAACGAGACCAGCATCGTCTCGGAGGCCGACAAGAAGGGCGACATCCTTTCGATCAACGAGAAGTTCATCGAGGTGTCCAAGTTCTCGCGCGAGGAACTGATCGGCCAGCCGCACAACACCACGCGGCACCCCGACATGTCCAAGGACGTGTTCAAGCAGATGTGGTCGACCATCGGCCGCGGGCAGATGTTCCGCGGGCTCATCAAGAACCGCGCCAAGGACGGCACGCCGTACTACGTCGACGCGGTGATCGCACCGATCCTGGGTGAGAACGGCAAGCCGATGAAGTACCTCGGGGTGCGCTACGACATCACCACGACCGAGATCGAGCGCCAGAACGCACGCGGCATCCTGGCCGCCATCGACAACTCCTACGCCTACATCGAGTTCGACCTGGGTGGCCATGTGCTCAACGCCAACCGGAACTTCCTGCAGGTGATGGGCTACCGCGCTGACGAGGTGGTGGGCCAGCACCACCGCTTGTTCGTCGATCCGGCGCAGGTGACTTCGCCGGCCTACGCCCAGTTCTGGCGCGACCTGGCCGACGGCAAGCCGCAGTCCGACGTGTTCCGGCGCGTCACCAAGACCGGGCAGGAGGTCTGGATCCAGGCCGTCTACGCGCCGGTCAACGACGAGATGGGGCGCGTCGTGAAGATCGTCAAGATCGCCACCGAGGTCACCGAGCAGGTCAAGGCCAAGGCCATGCTGGAGAACGCCGTCGAACAGGCCCAGCAGGTGGCCACGGCCGCGCGCAACGGCGACCTGTCCCGGCGCATTCCCATGGACGGCAAGTCAGGCCCCATCGCCGTGCTGTGCGAAGGCGTCAACGGTCTGATGGAAACCACCTCGGTGATTTTTGAAGACGTGGGGCGCGTGTTCGGCGCGCTGGCCAACGGCGACCTGACGCAACGCATCACCCGCGACTACACCGGCACCTTTGGCCAGGTCAAGGACGATGCCAACGCCACCAGCGAAACGCTGGCCGCGATCGTGGACGACGTGGGCCGTGTGTTCTCGGGCCTGGCCAACGGCGACCTGACGCAGCGCATCGTGCGACAGGCCGCGGGCACCTTCGACCAGGTCAAGCAGGACGCCAACGCCAGCTGCGAGAAGCTCGCGGGCATCATCGATGAGGTGCGCTCCGCCGCCGACGCGCTGACCGGCGCGGCCAACCAGGTCAGCGCCACGGCGCAGAGCCTGTCGCAGGCCGCCAGCGAGCAGGCGTCGTCGGTCGAGGAGAGCACCGCCTCGATCGAACTGATGTCGGCCTCGATCTCGCAGAACAGCGACAACGCCCGCGTGACCGACAGCATGGCCACCAAGGCCAGCAAGGAAGCCGGCGACGGTGGCCAGGCCGTCACCCAGACCGTGCAGGCGATGAAGCAGATCGCCGCCAAGATCAGCATCGTCGACGACATCGCCTACCAGACCAACCTGCTGGCGCTCAATGCCGCCATCGAAGCGGCGCGCGCCGGCGAGCACGGCAAGGGCTTTGCCGTGGTGGCCGCCGAAGTGCGCAAGCTGGCCGAACGCAGCCAGGAAGCGGCCAAGGAGATCGGCGACCTCGCCGGCAACAGCGTGGACACGGCCGAGCGGGCGGGCCGGCTGCTGGGTGAGATCGTGCCGTCGATCCAGCGCACCTCCGAGCTGGTGCAGGAAATCGCCGCAGCGTCCAGCGAGCAGAGCCAGACCGTCACGCAGATCGGTGGCGCCATGGGCCAGCTCAGCAAGGCCACGCAGCAGAACGCCTCGGCCTCCGAAGAGCTGGCCGCCACCTCCGAAGAGCTGTCCGGCCAGGCCGAGCAGCTGCAGCAGGCGGTGGCCTTCTTCGGCTCCGACGACCACGAGGCGGTGGGGCACAGGGGCGCTCCCGAGCCGGTGCAGCGCCGCAAGGGGGCGGGGTCGAACCTGCGCATGGCCGCGGTGGCAGGTGCACCGGTGCCGCGCACCGGCACCGGCAACTTCCGCCCGTACTGACCGGAGCGATCCATGGCCACCCAGAAAACCGAGGTCGCCGAGGGCGCCGCCCAGTTCCTGACCTTTCTGCTCGGCAAGGAGGTCTTCGCGATGGACATCCGCACCGTGCGCGAGATCATCCAGGTCGGTCCCATGACCACCGTGCCGCTCATGCCCGACTTTGTGCGCGGGGTGATCAACCTGCGCGGTGCCGTGGTGCCGGTGATCGATCTGCACGCGCGCTTCGGCCACGCGGCCGCACAGATCGGCAAGAAGACCTGCATCGTCATCTTCGACGCGGTGCGCGAGGGCGAGCGGATCGAGCTCGGCCTGCTGGTCGATGCGGTCAGTGAAGTGATCGAGATCCCGGCCGACCAGATCGAGCCGCCGCCGAGTTTTGGCTCGGCCGTGCGGCGCGACTTCATCCTGGGCATGGGCAAACTCGCCGCGCGCTTCGTCATCATCCTGGACCCGGACAAGGCCTTCGACATCAGCGAGATGGCGCAACTCTGCGAGGCCGCCCAGCAGACGGAAGCGGCATGAGCGCAGCGCCGGGACCGGGATCGAAAGCACGTCCATGAACCCGCTGTGTGATCGCAGCTACCGCCAGATCACGGGCCTGATGTACGAGGTCTGTGGTCTGTCGTTCTCCGAGTCCAAGCGCCCGCTGGTGTCGTCGCGCCTGGCGCCGCGCATCCAGCGCCTGGGCTTGGCGGGCTACGAGGCCTACGCCGCCCTGATCGCCGGCGACGACGACCAGGGCGAACTGCAGGTCGCGATCGACCTGCTCACCACCAACGAAACCTACTTTTTCCGCGAGCCGGCGCACTTTGATCTGCTGGAGCGCGAACTGGTCGCCACCCGGCCGCAGTCGCTGGCGGTCTGGAGCGCGGCCTCTTCGTTCGGCGACGAGGCCTACAGCACCGCCATGTTGCTGGCCGACCTGCAGGCCAGGGGCCATGTGGGCGCGGCCTGGAGCATCCTCGGCACCGACATCAGCGACCGCGTGTTGCGCAGCGCGGCCCAGGGCATCTACCCCGAAGACCGGCTGCGCCATGTGTCGCCCGAACGCCTCAAGCGCCACTGCCTGCGCGGCGAAGGGGATGCCGAGGGGCTGGTCCAGATGAAGGACCCGCTGCGCGGGCACGTGCGGTTCGGCCAGGTCAACCTGTGCCAGCCGATCACCGGCCTGGGCCCTTTCGATGTGGTGTTCCTGCGCAATGTGCTGATCTATTTCGACCCGCCCACCAAGATCGCGGTGGTCGACCGTGTGCTGGCGCAGCTGCGCCCGGGCGGGCTGTTCTTCATCGGCACCGCCGAAGGCCGTGTGCCCTGCCGGACGCCGCTGCAGGTCATGGCCCCGGGTGCCTTTCGCAAGCTGGACGCATGAAATTCGACGCCACGCTGTCCGGCAGTGTGCTGACCGCGCCGATGACGCGACCGGCGCCCGATGCCGTGCGCACCCTGCACCCGGGCGACGTGGCCTGCGCCGAGCGGGGCGAGGTGCTCCACACCCTGCTCGGGTCCTGCGTGGCCGTCATCCTCACCGACCCGCGCCGCACCATCGGTGTGATGTGTCACATCGTGCACAGCAAGCCGCCGCTCTCGCATGAAAAATCCAGCACCTCCTACGGCTCGGTGGCCGTCGAGGCGATGGACCGGCTGCTGCTGGCGCGTGGCATCAGCCTGCGCCTTTGCGAGGCCTATGTGTATGGCGGCGGCAACATGTTTCCGGGCCTGATCACCCAGCAGCACGTCGGCGAAGCGAATGCCCTGTGGACGCTGACCACGCTGCGTGACCGCGGGGTGCGCGTGATCGGGCAGGACCTGGGGGGACGGATGTACCGGCGGCTGCGCTGGACGGTGGGCGCAGCCGCGCCCGAGGTCCGTCAGGTGCCGGTCTGAAAGCGACTCATGAACATCAAAGTCTATGTGGTGGACGACTCGGCGGTGGTGCGGCAGACGCTGATGCACCTGATCAAGGACGATGCCGCCATCGAACTCGTGGGCAGTGCGCCCAACCCGCTGATCGCCGGTCTCGCCATCCGCAAGAACCGGCCCGACGTGCTGCTGCTGGACATCGAGATGCCCGGCATGGACGGGCTGACCTTCCTGCGCCAGATCATGGAGGAGGCCCCGATTCCGACCGTGATCTGCTCGACGCTCACCACCGACGGCAGCCGCATGGCGCTGGACGCGCTGGCCGCCGGCGCGGTGGCCGTGGTGGCCAAGCCGCGCCTGGGGCTCAAGCAGTTCCTCGAAGAGTCGCGGCGCGAGCTGCTGCAGACGCTCAAGACCGCGGCGCGCTCGCGGCCGCGCCGTGCGGCCGCGCCCGCCGAGCGCTCGCCGGCCGCCGCCGTCTCGCGCCCGCCCGTGGCGGGCCTGCACGCGCTCTCGGTCAACAAGCCCATCGTGCTCGGTGCCTCCACCGGCGGCACGCAGGCCATCGAATCGGTGCTGACCGCGTTGCCCGGCGACAGCCCCGGCATCGCCGTGGTGCTTCACATGCCCGAGAAATTCACCGCGATGTATGCGCAGCGGCTGGACGGCCTGTGCGCGATGAACGTGCGCGAGGCGCGCGATGGCGACCGGCTGGAGCGCGGTCTGGTGCTGATCGCGCCCGGCGGGCGCCACATGCAGCTGCGCAAGGCCGCGGGCCAGTACTTCGCCGTGGTGGCCGACGGTCCGCCGGTGAACCGCCACAAACCCTCGGTCGATGTGCTGTTCCGCTCGGCCGCCGACTGCGCGGGGCGCGATGCGCTGGCCATCATCCTCACCGGCATGGGCGACGACGGCGCGCGCGGCATGAAGGCGCTGCACGACAAGGGTGCCCGCACCCTGGCGCAGGACGAGGCCAGCTGCGTGGTCTACGGCATGCCCAAGGAAGCGGTGGCGCTGGGCGGGGTGGACGATGTGCTGCCGCTGAGTCAGGTGGCTCGCTCGATCATGGCGTTCGACGCGCGCGGCTGATGCCGCGCCGCCTCACTCCCGCTCCAGCTCCAGGTACGTGCGGCTCGCGTTGCCGGGGTGCAGCTCGGCGGCGTTGAGCAGGCCCTGCCAGGGCTTCGCATCGAAGGCCTTGATGGCGGCGCCGATGTCCGTGCCGTTCTCCACCGCTTGCTTCATGTGCGCACGCATCGCCTGCAGGTAGTCGCGCGTCTGCGCCTGGGCTTTGGGCAGCTCGCACACGTCGCCATGACCGGGCACGATGCGCGCCGGTTGCAGCGCCTCCAGCGCGGCAAAGCTCTGCAGCCAGCGGCCGGTGTGGCTGACCGGGATCACGCCGAGCATGCGGTCGACGTAGACGATGTCGCCGCTGAACACCAGCTTCTGCTGCGGCAGCCAGACCATCAGGTCGCCCGGCGTGTGGGCGCCGCCGCGGTGCTTCACCTCCACCTCCGTGCCGCCCAGGTTCAGGGTCTCGTCGTGGCCCGCCAGCCAGCGCGTCGGCAGCGTGGGCACGGTGCCGTCGAGCTTCTCCTTCAGCTCGGTCTTCAGGGCCGCGAGGTGGTCGCCACCGCGGGCCAGCATGTCGGCCTTGGCGTTGGCGTGGGCGATGACTTCGGCGCCCTGGGCGGCGAAGTAACCGTTGCCCAGCCAGCGGTGGTCCTGCCCGCCGGTGTTGATGACCCACTTCACCGGCTGGTCGGTGACCTTTTTGACCGCCGCCTGGATCTGCTGGGCGCCCTGGAGGCTGGCGCCGCTGTCGATCAGCAGCGCGCCGGCCGGCGTGACCACCAGGCCGATGTTGGCGTTCAGGCCTTCGTTGTCGTACGTGCGGCCGGACTTTTCACCGATGAAGGCGTAAACGCCCGGGGCCACCGGCTGGAACCTCACCTCGGCCGCGTGGGCGACGCCGGTGAGGCCGACCCAGAGTGCGCAGAGCAGCGGGGCAAAGGAGCGAGGGTTCATCAGGGCGGGCGCAGGGCGCGGTTAAATATCAGTGATCAATTATGTATTGGCGGACGGGGTGCCGGGCTCAGGGTTTGCGTGGGTGGGCCAGGGGCGCGGCGGGACCTGAGCGCCCGGGCACATCGATTGCTTGAGGGGTGTCATGACCCTCGATGCCCCAGTCCAGTTGAGCCACTCGCCCGCGGTCGGGTCCTGGCGCGACCCGGTGGCGCTGCTGCTGGCCTCCACCGGCGAAGGCATCTACGGGGTGGACCTGGACGGTGCCTGCGTGTTCATCAACCCGGCGGGCGCCCGGCTGATCGGCTATGAGCCGCACGAGGTGATCGGGCGCAACATGCACGAGCTGACGCACCACGCGCGCCCGGACGGCTCGCCCTACCCCGAGGCCGAGTGCCCGATCTTCAATGCCTTCCGCCGCGGCCTGCCCTGCCGCATCGACAGCGAGGTGTTCTGGCGCCGCGACGGCTCGGCCTTTCCGGTCGAGTACTCCAGCCACCCGGTGATCGAGGACGCGCAGGTGCGCGGCGCGGTGGTGACCTTTGTCGACATCACCGAGCGCCGGCGAGCGGCCGACGCACTGCAGCGCGCCAAGGACCAGCTGGAGGAACGCGTGCGTGAGCGCACGCTGGCGCTCGAAACCGCGCTGCGGCAGGTGCGCGAGCTGGCGGCCTGGTCGGAGACCGTGCGCGAGGACGAGCGCACCCGCATCGCGCGCGAGGTGCACGACGAGCTGGGCAGCCTGCTGGTGGCGCTCAAGATGGACGTCAACTGGATGGACAAGCGCCTGGCCGAGCAGCAGCAGCGCAGCCCCGAGGCGGCCGAAGACATGCGCACCCGCATGCGCTGCAAGTGCCAGAACATGAGCCGCCTGATCGAGAGCGCGGTCGACAACGTGGGCCGCATCATCACCGACCTGCGCCCCAGCATCCTCGACCACCAGGGCCTGTGGGCGGCGCTGGAGTGGCAGGCGCAGGAGTTCGTGCAGTCGGCCGAGCTTGCACTGGACTGGTGCATGGACATGGACCCGGATGAGCACTGGCCCGAGCCGCCCGAACCGATGGCGATGGCGGTGTTCCGCATCTTCCAGGAGATGCTGAGCAACGTGGGCCGCCATGCGCAGGCCCGCCACCTGCGGGTGGTGATCGCCGTGGCCGCGGGCGAACTGCTGCTCACCGTGCAGGACGACGGCGTGGGCGCGCCGGCGCAGGCCTTCGAGGCCGGCGACGCTTATGGCGTGATGGGCATGCGCGAACGGGCGCGGCACTTCGGCGGCCAGATTCACATCACCAGCGCGCCCGGCGAGGGCACGCAGATGCGCCTGCAGCTGAGCCTGCCCGGAGAGGAGCCGTCATGAACGACGTGGTCGCCACCACCCTGCGCGTGTTGATCGGTGACGACCACCGCATCGTGCGCGAGGGGCTCAAGCAGATCCTGGCCGACGCGCCCGACGTGCAGGTGGTGGCCGAGGCGCAGACCGGTCCCGAGGTGCTGGCCGAGGTCAAGGCCTTCCACGGCAGCGAGGGCCTGGACCTGGTGCTGCTCGACATCGCCATGCCCGAGCTGGACGGGCTGGACGTGCTGCAGGCGATCAAGCGCGAGCACCCGCGCCTGCCGGTGCTCATGCTCAGCACCTACCCCGAGAAGCAGTACGCGGTGCGCTGCATCCGCATGGGGGCTTGCGGCTATCTCAACAAGAGCGCCGACCCCGACGACATGCTCTACGCCGTGCGCAAGGCCGCTGGCGGGGGCGTGTTCCTCACGCAGGCCACCGCCGAAGCGCTGGCCGCCGCCGTGGGCAACACGACCGCGCAGGCCGGGCCCGAAACACTCTCGCACCGCGAGCACCAGGTCTACCGCCTGCTCACGCAAGGCCAGAGCGTGAGCGAAATTGGTGCGCAGCTCGGCCTGGCGCCCAACACGGTGAGCACCTACCGGGCCCGCGTGCTGGAGAAGACCGGCACCAAGAACGACGTGGAACTCGCGCTCTACGCCGAACGGCACCGCGCGCCGCGTTGAACGGCACCGTTTGACCACCGCCGTGTAGGGCTGGCCCTACACGGCGTCGGCGAAGGCCTCGCGACTTTGCCTGCGCGACGGCAAACAGCCAACTCCGGGCCGCCACTGGCCCGTTGCTTGCAACGCCCACCGCGTCATCAACTCCCGAGGTGCGCGCCATGTCCGAATTCTTCGATCCCTACAACGCCGACCGCCCGCTCATGCTCAAGTGCAGCTGCGGGCGTGACCACACCATCGCCGACCACCACGCCGAGGTGGCCGCCGATGGTGCGGCCGTGGAACTGCGTCGGCGCAGCGAGACCGCCGAGTTCGAGGCCTACAGCAACGAGTTCATCGAAGCCACGCTGGTCAAGGCGCTGTTCCCGCACGACGAGGTGCGCCGGCGCTTCCTGCGCGCGGTGGGCAAGGGCACGGCCATGGCCGCCATTGCCAGCGTGTTGCCGGTGGCCAGCCTGCAAGCCATGGCGCAAGAGAAACAAGGTTCGCTGGAGAAGACCAACCTCAAGATCGGCTTCATCCCGATCACCTGCGCCACGCCGCTGATCATGGCGCACCCGCTGGGCTTCTACCAGAAGCAGGGCCTCAACGTCGAAGTCACCAAGACCGCGGGCTGGGCGCTGGTGCGCGACAAGATGATCAACAAGGAATACGACGCCTCGCACTTCCTCTCGCCGATGCCACTGGCCATCTCGCTCGGCCTGGGCAGCAACGCCGTGCCGATGAACGTGGCCACGATCCAGAACATCAATGGCCAGGCCATCACGCTCGCGCTCAAGCACAAGGACAACCGCGACCCGAAGAACTGGAAGGGCTTCAAGTTCGGCATCCCGTTCGACTACTCGATCCACAACTTCCTGCTGCGCTACTACCTGGCCGAGAACGGCCTGAACCCCGACACCGACGTGCAGCTGCGCGTGATCCCGCCGGCCGAGATGGTGGCCAACCTGCGCGCCGGCAACATCGACGGCTTCCTCGGCCCCGATCCCTTCAACCAGCGCGCGGTGTTCGACGAAGTGGGCTTCATCCACGTGCTCACCAAGGACCTCTGGAACGGCCACCCCTGCTGCGCCTTCGGCACCAGCACCGAGTTCATCCAGAAGAACCCCAACACCTTTGCGGCGCTCTACCGCGCCGTGCTCAACGCCGCCGCCATGGCGCGCCAGCCCAAGAACCGCGAACTGATCGCCAAGGTGATCGCGCCCAGCCAGTACCTCAACCAGCCCGAGGCCGTGTTGAACCAGGTGCTCAGCGGCAAGTTCGCCGACGGCCTGGGCAAGATCCAGAACGTGCCCGACCGCGCCGACTTCGACCCCATGCCCTGGCAGAGCATGGCCGTGTGGATGCTCACGCAGATGAAGCGCTGGGGCTATGTGAAGGGCGATGTGGACTACAAGGCCGTGGCCGAGAAGGTGTTCCTGATCACCGACGCGCGCAAGCACATGAAGAACCTGGGCATGGAGTTCAAGGCCGGCCCGACCTACACCAAGCACACCATCATGGGCAAGGAGTTCGACCCGGCCAAGGCCGACGCCTACCTCAAGAGCTTCGCGATCAGCAAAGTATGAAGCACCCCCGCCGCGCTGCGCGCGACCCCCTCAAGGGGGCGGCACTGGCCGTCCGGCAAAGCCGGCCCGGCGGTGCCTCCCGGTTTGCACCTCTTCACGCCCACAGGGTTTCTGTTTGCAAGCAGGAGTTCGTGAAATGAAAACAGTCAGTCTGAACCTGCGTGCGGCGGTGGTCTCGCTGCTGATCTTCGTGTGCTTTCTCGGCGCCTGGCAACTCGCGACCTCCGGCCCGACCATCGGCGGTGCGTCCACCGGCATGACGGCCGAAGAGATCGAGTACGCGAAGATGATGGGCAAGGACCCGGGCGCCGCCAAGAGCAGCGGCTTCCCGCCGCCCATCGAGGTGGCCAAGGCCAGCTGGGCGCACCTGTCCGACCCGTTCTACGACAAGGGCCCGAACGACAAGGGCATCGGCATCCAGCTCGCGCATTCGCTGGGCCGTGTCGGTCTCGGCTTCCTGCTGGCCATGGCGGTGGCGATTCCCGTGGGTTTCCTCATCGGCATGTCGCCGCTGATGCGCAAGGCCTTCGATCCCTTCGTGCAAGTCCTGAAGCCGATCAGCCCGCTGGCCTGGATGCCGCTGGCGCTCTACACGCTCAAGGACTCGGACGTGAGCGGCATCTTCGTGATCTTCATCTGCTCGGTGTGGCCCATGTTGATCAACACCGCCTTCGGTGTGTCCGCCGTCAAACGCGAATGGCTCAACGTGGCCAGCACGCTGGAGGTCAACCCGCTGCGCAAGGCCTTCCAGGTGATCCTGCCCGCCGCAGCGCCCACCATCCTCACCGGCATGCGCATCAGCATGGGCATCGCCTGGCTCGTGATCGTGGCGGCCGAGATGCTGGTGGGCGGCACGGGCGTGGGCTACTTCGTGTGGAACGAGTGGAACAACCTCTCGCTGACCAACGTGATCTTCGCCGTGCTGCTGATCGGCGTGGTCGGCATGTTGCTGGACCTGATGTTTGCGCAGCTGCAGAAGGCGGTGACCTATGTGGAGTGACACCAGCGTGCGTGAAGGCACAACGCTTGCGGCCCCAGTGGTCGCGGCCAACCCAAAGGGCTTCTCCATGTCTTCAGGTTTCCTCAAAGTCGAACAGCTCGCCAAGGCCTACCAGGCGGACAAGCCGGTGTTCGCCGACGTCTCGTTCACCCTCGACAAGGGCGAGTTCGTCTGCATCATCGGCCACAGCGGCTGCGGCAAGACCACCATCCTCAACGTGCTCGCGGGTCTGGACACCGCCACCTCGGGCCACTGCTTCATGGACGGCCGCGAAATCGCCGGCCCCAGCCTGGAGCGCGGCGTGGTGTTCCAGAGCCACGCGCTCATGCCCTGGCTCACCGTGCGGCAGAACATCGCCTTCGCCGTGAAGTCGCGTTGGCCCGAGTGGAGCAAAGCGCAGATCAACGAACACGCCGAAAAGTTCGTTGCGCTGGTGGGCCTGCTGCCCGCCATCGACAAGAAGCCGAGCCAGCTCTCGGGCGGCATGAAGCAGCGCGTGGGCATCGCGCGCGCGTTCGCCATCCAGCCCAAGATGCTGCTGCTCGACGAGCCCTTCGGCGCGCTGGACGCGCTCACGCGCGGCACCATCCAGGACGAGCTGATGGCCATCGTGCGCGAGACGCACCAGACCGTGTTCATGATCACGCACGACGTGGACGAAGCCATCCTGCTGGCCGACCGCATCCTGCTCATGACCAACGGCCAGGAGACCGGGCAGGGCTACCGGCCTGGTGGCATGGCCGAGGTGGTGGTCAACCCGCTGCCGCGCGGCCGCACGCGGGCGCAGCTGCACCACCTCGATGGTTACTACGACCTGCGCAACCACATCGTTGATTTCCTTGTATCTCGGGCCAAAGCCCATTGATTCCATTTCCCACTTCTTCAACACCCAGAGGCAACACCATGAGCCGACTCGACGTCACCGAAAAAATCATCTCCACCAAAGTCAGCAAAGGCCTGAGCTGGGCCGACGTGGCCAAGAAGGTGGGCCAGTCCAAGGAATGGACCACGGCCCTGTGCCTGGGCCAGATGACCGCCACACCGCCGCAGGCCAAGGTGCTGGGCAAGATCTTCGGCCTCTCCGCCGACGAGCAGAAGTGGCTGATGGTCGTGCCCTACAAGGGCTCGCTGCCCACCAGCGTGCCGACCGACCCGCTGATCTACCGCTTCTACGAACTGGTGAGCGTGTACGGCACCACCTTCAAGGAACTGATCCACGAAGAGTTCGGCGACGGCATCATGAGCGCGATCGATTTCAAGATGGACATGCAGCGCCAGGCCGACCCGAATGGCGACCGCGTGAACATCGTGATGTCGGGCAAATTTCTTCCCTACAAGCAGTACTGATGGAGCCGCGCCCGCCACTGCCGCCGTTCACCGCCGAATCCGCCGCGCAGAAGGTGCGCGGGGCCGAAGACGCGTGGAACAGCCGCGACCCGGACCGCGTGGTCAAGGTCTACACCGAGGACACGCGCTGGCGCAACCGCGCGGAGTTCCCGGTCGGCCGGGCCGAGGTGCACGCCTTCCTGGTGCGCAAGTGGGCGAAGGAGCTGGACTACCGGCTCATCAAGGAACTGTGGGCCTTTGACAGCCACCGCATCGCGGTGCGCTTCGTCTACGAGTGGCACGACGATTCAGGCCAGTGGTTCCGTTCGCACGGCAACGAGAACTGGCAGTTCAACGATTTGGGCTACATGGAAGAGCGCCACGCCAGCATCAACGACCGGCCCATCCATGAAAGCGAGCGGCTGTTCCATTGGCCGCTGGGCCGACGGCCCGACGGCCACCCCGGCTTGAGCGAGCTGGGGCTCTGAGGGCGCACGCTGCGCTGGGGGGAGTTGCCCGAAAGAATCGGGGCATTGCCAGCAAGGGTCTTAACGAGCAGCCGATTTGGGGAACAGCACCACGCCAGGCAGACCTTTGAAATGCGCGTCGCAGGTCAGCAGCTCGGCGCCGTGTTGCACCGCCGTGGCGTAGACGATGGCGTCGGCGGTGGCGAGTTTGTGCTGGCGGTGCAGGTCGGCTGCGAGCAAGGCCGTCGCCGTGTCCAGCGGCTCCACCCGGCATTTCAGGGTGTAGGCCATCACCTGATCGGCTTGCGCCTCGCCCAGTTCTCGCCACAGCCATTTGGACAGTTCCAGCTGCACGATGGTGGGCACGATGCAAAGCGTTTTGTCGGGAAACTCATTGGCCAGTTTTTTGCCAATCGTCGAAGCCACCAGCCATTCGATCCAGGCCGAGGTATCGACCACGCGCAAGGGCGCTGCCATCAGAAGCGGTCCTTGCGGTCACGGTAGCCTTCCTTGCGTGCCCCTTTGGCGATGCCGGCCAGCTCTTCGAGCTTGGGCACCGGCATCATGAGAACGCCTTTGTCCTTGGGGATGAACACAAATTCTTGCCCCGCTTCCCAATGCAGTTCTTCGCGAACGGCTTTGGGAATGGAGATCTGGAACTTGCTGGAGAGGGTGGCGGTGGTTGGCATTTTCTGGCTTGATTCTGATCGATGGTGGTTCGGTAAGAATACCGCAAACACTGTCGAGCAGGAAGCCAGCCCGGAAACGGAATCCACGCGCCTTGGTCGGTCTGCCCAGCCGCTTTGTTCAGCATCGCCCGCGAGGCCCGCTCAGTGCAGCGTCATCGGGTGCGTCGTTGTCTTTACCCGCACCACCGCAGGCTTCGCTTCGTAGGGCGCCGGTTCGCGACCGCAGAGGTGGGCCGCAATCGCCCGTGCCTGCCGGCCGATGGGTTCGATGTAGCGGCTGGCCTGGCCGGCGATGGTGATGCAGTCGCCCAGCGCGTGGATGCGCGGGTCGCTGGTCTGCAGCGTGGCCGCGTCCACCGCGATGCCGTTGTCCCAGGCCAGCCCGGCGCTCTGTGCCAGCCGGGGGGGCGTGGCCAGCCCTGCCGCGGCGATCACCTGGTCGGCCGCGAACTTCTGCCCGCAGGCGGTGGCGACGCGGTATTTGTCGCCGATCTTGTCGACGCCGGCCACCTGCACGCCGCCCACGAAGCGGATCGGCAGGTCTTTCCAGGCGTCGAGCAGCGGCGCGCCCACCGCCTCGCCCGGCCAGCGCGCCAGCGGCTGCGCCATCACGTCGAGCAGGGCGATGCGGTGACCGCCGAGCGCGAGGTCGTTGGCGAGTTCGCTGCCGATCAGGCCGGCGCCGACGATCACCACGTCCTTCGGTGAGTCGCCCAGCGCGGCGCGCAGCCGTTGGTAGGCGCCGAGGTGGTTGATGCGCCAGACCCGCGTGGCCGGCAGCGCCGGCGGCAGCGCGGCCTGTGCACCGTGGGCCAGCACCAGCTGGTCGTAGCGCAGCGTGCCGCGCGTGGTGCGCAGGCTGCGGGTGTCGGGGCAGATGCGCACCGCGTCGGTGTGGGCGAGCAGGCGCACCGTCAGGCGCTTCGCGGCGTCGGCGCCGGTTTCTTTCACCAGCGTGCCCGGGTCCATCTGCCGCGCCATTGCCACCGACAGCAGCGGCTTGTCGTACACGTCGGCCGCGCAGGCGCTGACCAGGGTGATGGGCAGGGCCGCGTCCAGCGCGCGCAGGGCTTCGGCCATCTGCCAGCCGGCGCGGCCGCCGCCGACGATGAGCACGCCCGGCGTGCCGCCGCGCAGCGCCACCGGGGCGGCGCTGCCGCTGCGGGCGCGCAGCGCTTCAATGTTCGGCGCTTCGTACAGCGTGAAGTCGCTCTTGGTCACGCCGCAGAGCGGGCAGTACCAGTCGTCCGGGATGTCGTCGAAGCGCGTGCCCGCGGCCAGCCCGCTGTCGGCGTCGCCCACGGCCTCGTCGTAGATGTAGCCACAGGCGTCGCAGATGTACTGCTGGAACGGCGCGCCGACGGCGACCGCCGGAAGCGTCGCCGCGAGAGGGAGCTCACGCACCTCGCCGTAGATATTGGACAAGGCACTCATGCCGGCATCTCCTCGGCGCTCAGCCGGGCGATCTCTTTGCGCAGGTGTTTGATGGCCGGCGTGACGATGGCGACGAACTGCGCTTCGCGCACGCGGCGCTGCACCTCGCTGCTCATCAGGTAGCCGCGTGCGCCCTGGTGCATCAGCGCCGAGTTGGCCGCGCGCAGGCAGAGCTCGGCGCCGTGGGCGCGCGCGTCGAGCACGTCGATGAAGTAGTCGGTCGAGGGGTCGAACGGCGTCTGTGCCAGCTTCATGATGCGGCCCACCAGCGCGTCAAACTCGGCCTGCAAATCAGCCGGCCGGTCTTCAAGATACTGGTTCACGTGGCCCAACTGGCCCTCCACCGCCCACATGCTGTCGATCGCGCCCTGGATGATGCCGGCCGCGATGCCGCACTGCAGCAGCACGAAGCCGCCGCGGATGCGGGCGATGTACGGTTTGGCCGGGTCGGCCACGATGTCGTCGCTGCCCACGAACAGGTCCTTGCAGTGCACGCTGTAGGTGCCCGTGCCCTCCATGCCCGAGAACTCCGGGCAGGCCTTGAGCGCCACGCCGGGCGCGTCGCAGCGCAGCATGAACATCATCTCGCGGCCCGCGCTGGCGCCGTCTTCGAACACGGCCGCAATCGCGCCAAAGTAGTGGTCGGGCCCGAGGTTGCTGACCCAGGGCAGGGTGCCGTTGACGAGGTAGCCGCCCTTCACCGGCGTGGCCTTGAGCAACAGGCTTTCGATCTGCGCAAAGCTCTTCATCGGGTTCGACAGGCCGGTGCCGCCCAGCGTCTCGCCGCGCACGTGGCGCGCCAGCCGCTCGCCGGTGAGCGCCGGGTTGCCCGAGGCCTGCATGTACATCCCCGCCACGCACTGGCACCACATCATGAAGCCGGTGGCGCCGCAGACCTTGGACGCCTCGGCCATCGCCAGGATGGCCTGGCCATGGTCGCCCGGCGTGCCGTCGGCCTGCGGCAGGTGCGCGCTCATCGCGCCGGCCGCCGCCAGCTGTTTCATCACGTCGGCCGGGTAGGCGCCACGGTCGATGGCGTAGGCCTGCTCGGCGAGCGGGCCCTGCGCAATGGCGCGCACGGCGGCGATGAGCCCTGCGGGCGGGGCGGCGAGTTCGGGGGGCAGGTCGGCGGGGTTCATAACCAACTCATTTCAAAAGTGATCAAGGCGGGCGGGATCGCCGCCGGGCCGCCCCAAGGCGATCCCAGCCCCAGGAGACGGCAAGGACCGGGTCCTTCACCAGTCCTGGGGCAGCGACCCGCGCAGCGGCGGAGCGTGGGGGCGATGTCCTCAGGCCATGCTGATCTCGAACGGGATCGGGTTGCGCATCGTGTTGGCCACCGGCGAATAGAAGTTGGCCTGCTGCACGATCTGATCCAGCACCTCGCGGCTCGCGTCCCCCTCCACCAGCACCTTCACGCGGATCGCCTGAAAGCCCATCTCGGGCGGGGTCTTCTCCAGCGCACCGCCCGCGCCCCAGGCGGCCGGGTTGCCGATGTCGCCTTCGAGGAACACCTCCAGCCTGCTCAGCTTCACGCCCTTCCAGGTGGCCACGGCCGTCACACCCACGGCGATGCAGCCGCCCAGGCCCGAGAGCACGATCTCCCCCGGCGCGGGCGCCGTGTCTTCGCCAAACAGGTGCAGCGGCTCGTCCACCACCACCACGTGTTTCTCGCCCACGTGCGACAGCGAGCGGTACTGCCCCTCCATCACGGTGTGGACCTTGTTGGTGCCGCGCCGGGCCGGGTTGGCCTTGCCGCCGGCGGCGAAGTCGGCGAGGCCCTTGCCGTCGATGGGGCGCAGGGTCGCCTTGACGGTGGTGACGGGCGCGGTGGGTTCGAGGGTGTCGGTGGAAGACATGGGTGTTTCAGCGGAGTGCGGTTGAGGGGCAGAGACAGCGGGGATGGAAGGGAAGCGGGCCACGGCAGCGGGGCGGGTTCAGGCGGCCAGCGCGAGCTCGGGCTTTTTGCTCGACTTGGTGGAAGTGGCCACGGGCAGGCCGGTCTCGATCGGCAGGCTCTCGTCGCGCGACCACTCGTTCCACGAGCCGAAGTACATGCGCACGTCAGAGAAGCCGGCCTGCTTGAGCGCCAGGAAGGTGTTGGACGCGCGCGCGCCCTTGAAGCAGTAGAGGTAGATGGTGTCGTCGGTGGTGATGCCGGCGGTGGCGCACTCGGCCTTCACCTCGTCGGGCGTCTTGAACACCGGGCCCTGGGCCGAAGGCTTCATGAAGCGGTACCACTCCACCCACTTGGCGCCGGGCAGGCGGCCCTTGCGCGGCGCGAAGTCTTTGCCGTAGGGCGAAGAGCTGTCGCCGATCCACTCGTCCACATCGCGCACGTCGAGCAACACCGTGTCGGTGCCCAGCGCAGCCATCACATCGGCCTGTGTGAGCATCACGTCGCTCATAGTCAGCTCGGGGAAGGTGGCGGGCGTGGGCGTGGCCGCTTCGGTGGACACCGGCAGGCCGGCCGCCTTCCAGGCGCTGAAGCCGCCGTTGAGCACCTTGATCTTGGGGTAGCCCAGCCAGGTCAGCAGGTAGTAGCCGCGGCACGACTGGCCGTAGCCGCTGTTCATCGCGTCTTCGTAAAACACGGCGGTCTCGGCGCCCGAGAGGCCGGCCTTGCCCAGCGCGTCGGCAAAGGTGGCCTTGAGCGCCTGCAGGCCCTCGGGCGTGGAGGTGGCGAGAAACGTGAACACCTCGCGCAGGTTCACCGCGCCGGGAATGTGGCCGGCGGCAAAGGTGTCGGCGTCGCGCGTGTCGATGATCACCACCGGTTCGGCGGCTTGCAGCGTGGCGAGTTGATCGGGTGCGATCAGGGTGGCGTCGATGCTCATGGAAACCTCATCAAAAGAAGCGGCGGGCGGGATTGCCTGTGGGCTTCTTTGCAATGGGCGTGCCATGCAGCGCGAGCGCGGATCACCGAACGCAGGTCGTTGATTCAGAAAGATTTATTGAACATCGGATCGACGCGGTGCTTTCGGAAACACCGCGCGGTCTCGCCACTGCGTCGACACAATGTCAACACAGTGTTGATGCTGCCGGCTGCTTGCCGTGGGGGGCGAGACGCGGGGTGCACAAGGTCAATGCCGGGTGTCGAGGCGTTCCCGACACGGACGTGTCAACAGAGGCGGCCGCCGCATCAGGCGGTCGTGGAGCTGCATCCCCCACGTGTTCATCCAGCCCCGAGTTGACCTTCCCTGGATCGGGTCGCAACGAGTGGCCCGCCAGCGGCGAGCCCGTCAACGCGACATCTCAGGATATTGCGAGAACAGCTCGGCGACCCACTCCACGAAGGCCCGCACCTTTGCGCTCAGGTGCCGGTTGGGCGGGTACACCACGTAGAGCGGAATGACGGGCCCGGTCCAGTCGCTCAACACCTGCACCAGCTCGCCGCGCTCGATCAAGGGCCGGGCCGTCACGGTGGCGATCTGTGAAACACCCAGACCCGCCAGCACCGCCGCCGTGAGCGCGTTGCTTTCGTTCACCGACAGCTTGTAGCGGCCCGAGATCTCCAGCCGCTCGCCGTCCTTCGCGAATGCGTTCGAGAAAGGCCGCCCGTTGCGGGTGGAGAAGTGATTCACCATGTGGTGCTCCTCCTCCAGCTGCTCCGGGTGCGTGGGGGTGCCATGGGCTTTCAAGTAGGCCGGCGAGGCCACGGTGATCAGCGGCACATTGGCCACGCGCCGTGCCACCAGCGACTGGTCCACCAGTTCGCCGCCCCGGATCACGCAGTCCACGTTGTCGACCAGCAGGTCCACAGAACGGTCGGTCACACCCAGGTCGAGCTGGATGTCGGGGAAGCGCTGGAAGAAGTCCGCCAGCGCGGGGATGATGATCTCGCGCGCCACGGAGGTGCCCACGTCCACACGCAGCCGCCCGCTGGGTTTGGCCTGCGCGTTGGTCATGCTGGCCTCGATGTCGTCGAGATCGTTGAGCACACGCACCGTGCGCTCGTAGTAGGCCGCGCCATCGGGCGTGACGGTCACGCGCCGCGTGGTGCGGTTGAGCAGCTTGACCTTCAGGCGCGACTCCAGGTGCTGCACCAGCTTGGTCACCGTGCCCTTGGGCAGGTTCAGCGACTCCGCCGCCTTGGTGAAGGTGCCGGCCTCCACCACCCGCGCAAACACCCGTATCGATTGGATCTGATCCATGCCCTCACTCCTGCAAATGCTGTTTTGTGGTCGGATTGTTCATGCAATGGAAACGGACAACTGTTGGCCGGTGGCTTTATCCGCATGAAAGGCATGCCTATAGTTCAGCCCATGGTTTCAACTACCGCTCCCTTCGTCCCGATGGACCCGTCCCAAACCCTGTGGGTGCCTGGCACGCCACCGCGGGAGCTGCGCGTCTGGGGCCAGAGGCCACGCGGCGGCGTTTTGCCGCTGGTCCTGCACTTCCACGGCGGTGCCTTTGTTTCGGGCGATCTGGACAGCGGCGCCTGCCTGGCCGGGCTGCTGGCCAGCTCGGGCGCGGTGGTGGCCTCGCTGGCCTACCCGCTGGCGCCCGCGCACCGTTTCCCTGAGGCCGTGGAGGCCGGCTACGCGGCGCTGGAGTGGCTGTACAAGCAGCGCAGCCGCCTGGCCGGCAAGGACGCGCCGCTGTTCCTGGCCGGTGAAGAAGCCGGCGGCAACATCGCCGCCGCGGTGGCGCTGATGGTGCGCGACCGTGGCCACCCGCCGCTGGCAGGGCAGGTGCTGGTCGCCCCCATGCTGGACCCGTGCAACGCCACCGCCTCGCTGCGCCAGACCATGGGCGAAGCCACCGGCTGCAAATGGATGGACGGCTGGCAGCAGTATTTGCGCGGGCCGATGGACGCCGAGCACCCCTACGCCGTGCCCAGCCGCGCGCAGCGGCTGGCCGGCCTGCCGCCCACGCTGATCCTGACCGGCGGCGACGACCCGATGCGCGACGAAGCCCTGACCTATGCCGAGCGCCTGCGCGAGGCGGGCATTGCCGTGCACAGCGGCGTGCTGCCCCCCACCACCGGCTGGCCCGACTCGCTGAGCGATCGGCCCGCTGAAGAATGTCCGTGCGCCATCGAGGTGCGCGAACACGTCCGCGCCTTCTACCAGGCCGCGACGCCGCCGCCGTCCTGACGGACCGCCCCCCTTTCTCACCACCCTGAAACGCCCACCCCGGTCATCCACCGGGAACGGTCCCGCTCGCCCTCAAAAAGGAACAACCATGTCCAAGCTGCCCACTTTCAAACGCCGCATCTGGTGGCCGACCGCCGCTGCCCTGGCCGCCGTCACCCTCGTGGTGATCGTGCTCGCACAGAAGTCCAACCCCGCGCAAGCCAGTGCGGTGCCGAGCGCGCCGCCGCCCATGCCGGTGTCCGTGGCCACCGTGACCGAGAGCGACATCGCCGCCTGGGACGAGTTCTCCGGCCGCCTGGAGGCGGTGGAGCGCGTGGACATCCGCTCGCGCGTCGCGGGTGTGGTGCAGGCCACGCATTTCCGCGAGGGCGCGCTGGTGGCCAAGGGCGAGCTGCTGATCTCCATCGACCCCGCGCCGTATGAGGCCGAGGTGGCGCGGGCCGCCGCGCAGGCGGGCGCGGCCCAGGCGCGTGTGACCTACGCGACCAGCGAACACGCCCGCGCCCGCCGCCTGTGGGACGACAAGGCGATCGCCCAGCGCGAGCTGGACGACCGCGAGAACGGGCTGCGCGAGGCCGAGGCCAACCTCAAGGCCGCGCAGGCGCAGCTGCAGACCGCCCGCCTGAGCCTGGGCTACACGCAGGTGCGCGCCCCGGTGGCCGGGCGCATCGGCCGGCTGGAGGTGACGGTGGGCAACCTCGTTGCCGCCGGCCCGGGCGCGCCCGTGCTCACCACCCTGGTCTCGGTCAGCCCGATTTACGCCAGCTTCGACGCCGACGAAAAAACCGTGGCCGGCGCGCTCAAGGGCCTGGCCGGTGCCGGCCACAGCGCACGCCAACGGATCGATCGCATTCCCGTGCAGATGGGCACCTCGGACAGCGCCGACACGCCCTACGCCGGCCAGCTGCAGCTGATCGACAACCAGGTCGACCCGCGCAGTGGCACGGTGCGCGTGCGCGCCGTGTTCGACAACAAGGACGGGCACCTGATGCCCGGGCAGTTCGCCCGCATCCGCATGGGCCAGCCGCAGACCGCGCGCACCTTGCTGGTGAGCGAGCGCGCCGTCGGCACCGACCAGGACAAGAAGTACGTGCTGGTGGTGGGCGAGGGCGACAAGACCGAGTACCGCGCCGTCACGCTGGGCGCGTCGGTCGATGGCCTGCGCACCGTGCTCAGCGGCCTGAAACCCGGCGAACGCATCGTCGTCAACGGTCTGCAGCGCGTGCGCCCCGGTGACGTGGTGCAACCGCAGGTGGTGCCCATGAACGCCCGTGCCGAGACCCCCGCGATGGCCGTGGCCAAGTCCTGAGCCACCGTGCGAATGAAAAGAACACCATGAACCTCTCGAAATTCTTCATCGATCGACCGATCTTCGCGGGCGTGCTCTCGCTGCTGATCCTGATCGCCGGCCTGGTCGCGC
>NZ_JADMKB010000121.1 GCF_018780075.1 Hydrogenophaga sp. | reverse complement strand
TACGCCGGCATCAGCCTGCAGCCCAACGCCGGTTCGCAGGGCGAATACGCCGGCCTGCTCGCCATCCGTGGCTGGCATGCCTCGCGCGGCGAGAGCCACCGCAACATCTGCCTGATCCCCTCGTCGGCCCACGGCACCAACCCGGCCTCGGCCCAGATGGTGGGCCTGCAGGTGGTGGTGACCAAGTGCGACGAGAACGGCAACGTCGACATGGCCGACCTGAAGGCCAAGTGTGAGCAACACAGCGCGAATCTCGCCGCGGTGATGATCACCTACCCCTCGACCCACGGCGTGTTCGAGACCACGGTCAAGGAACTCTGCGCCCTGGTGCACCAGCACGGCGGCCGCGTGTACGTGGACGGCGCCAACATGAACGCCTTGGTCGGCGTGGCCGCGCCGGGCGAGTTCGGCGGCGACGTGAGCCACCTGAACCTGCACAAGACTTTCTGCATCCCGCACGGCGGTGGCGGCCCGGGCGTCGGCCCGGTCTGTGTGGTCGAAGACCTCGTGCCCTTCCTGCCCGGCCATGGCCGCGGCGCCGAGCCGGGTGGCGTCTGCGACACGCCCGCGTCGGCTCATGCCGTGGGCGCGGTCAGCGCAGCACCGCTGGGCAACGCCGCCGTGCTGCCGATCAGCTGGATGTACATCCGCATGATGGGCGCCGACGGCCTCAAGCACGCGACCGAAGCGGCCATCCTCTCGGCCAACTACATCAGCAAGCGCCTGGCCGACCACTACCCCACGCTCTACGCCTCGGCCAACGGCCACGTGGCGCACGAGTGCATCCTGGACCTGCGGCAACTGAAAGAGACCAGCGGCGTGATGGCCGAGGACGTGGCCAAGCGCCTGATGGACTACGGCTTCCACGCGCCCACGCTGAGCTTCCCGGTCGCCAACACGCTGATGGTCGAACCGACCGAGAGCGAGACGCTGGAGGAGCTGGACCGCTTCATCGACGCGATGATCGCGATCCGCGAGGAGGTCCGCCGCATCGAAAAGGGCGAGTGGCCGCAGGACGACAACCCGCTGAAGAACGCGCCGCACACGGCCGACAGCCTGATGAATGCCGACTGGCCGCATCCGTACGGCCGCGACGTCGGCGCCGCCTCGCAGTCCACCCGCGCGCACGCCAAGTACTGGCCGCCCGTGGGCCGCATCGACAACGTCTACGGCGACCGCAACCTGTTCTGCAGCTGCGTGCCGGTCAGCGAACTGGCCTGATCGTCGCGGTCACCAGGACGCCGGTGAGGCCTGCCCTCACCGGCGTTTTTCATTTCTGCGGCAGGCGCCAGCCGGGCAACTGCCAGTCGAAGGCGATGGCCAGCAGGCGGCTGCCCGTGGCCACGGCGATGCCCGCCAGGCTCGCCAGTTCGGAGCCCAGGCCGAGCTCGCCCAGCCCCAGAAACGCCAGGCTGCCGGCCACGGCACACAGCGCGTAGGGTCGGTGGTCCTGGTAGACCTTGGGCACCTCGTTGCACAGCACGTCGCGCGCGACGCCGCCCACGATGGCGGTGGTCGCGCCCATCAGCACGCTCACGCCCGGCGACATGCCCGCTGCCACCGCGATGCTGGTGCCGGAGATCGCGAACAGCCCCAGGCCGAAGGCATCGGCCCCGTCCATGAGGCGGCTGCCCGCATCGCGCAGCGCGGCCTTGAGCCACCAGGGCGCGGTGATCACCATCGCGAACACCAACCAGAGGTAGGCCTCGTGCTCGACCCAGAACAGGGGCCGTCGGTCGAGCAGCAGGTCGCGCACCGTGCCCCCGCCGAAGGCGCTGACGAAGGCGACCGAGAACACCCCCACCACGTCCATGCGCTTGCGCATGGCCTCGATCAGCCCGGACGTGGCAAAGGCCACCGTCCCGCCCACTTCAATCGCGATCAGCAGTGCCGTGAGTTTCATGCGGCTGCATTCTGGCCGATCCAGCCGGACAGCCACTCGCGCAGGATGCGCAGGGCCGGGGCTTCCTGGCGCTGCGCCAGCGTGACCAGGCCGAAACGCGCCGTGGCGTCCAGCGGCGGTGTCATGTCCAGCCGCACCAGCCCCTCGGCAGCGGCGTCCGCGGTCAGCACGATCGCGAGGCTGCGCCGGGCCACCTCGACGATGCTCAATGTCTCATCGCAGCGCAGGGTCACCATGTCATCCGGATTGGCCTGCGGGCCATAGCGACCGATCAGCATCCGCGCGACCTCGTCGCTCAGCGGCGTGGACGCCACCGGGTAGGCCAGCACCTCGTCGATGGTCACCGCCTGGCCGTGCTGCGCCAGCGGGTGGTCCGGCCGCACCAGAAACCCGGCAGCCAGCTCGAAGGTCTGGGTGATCTGCAGGTCCGCCGCCGGGCGCACCGAGCGGACGTCCACCACCACCGCGTCGAGCAGTTGCTCCCGAAGGGCCTCGATCAGCACCGCCGTGTTACCGCGCGAAATCTGCAGCTGCAGCCTGGGGTGGTGCTCGGCCGTGTGCAGCATCAGCGGCGTGGACAGCAGCGCGCCAGGCCCCGAGCTCAGGCCCACCCGCAGACTGCCGATCAGCCCCGCATGCAGTCCTTTGCCGGTCTGCTTCAGCGCGTCGGCGTCGCTCACCAGCCGCCGGGCCCGTTGCAGCACCTCGTGTCCGAACGGCGTGAGCGCGATGCGCCGGCCCAGCCGGTCGAACAGGCGCCCGCCCAGCTCGTCTTCCAGCGCCTGGATGCTGCGCGTGAGCGCAGGTTGCGTGAGGTACAGGGCCTTGGAGGCCTGCACGAAGGTCCCCAGCTCGGCCAGCATCACAAAGTGCCTGAGTTGCACGAGGGTCATCCCGAGCCTCCATTCAAAGTCATGGGTTATTGCTCATCAATGCATTGGACTTTAATTCAATCGCTTCCTAACATGCAACAAAGTTCATGTTTCAGGAGTGCTTTGCATGGATCGCCTCAGTGACGCCGCCGTCGAACAGTTCATCGCCGTCCGCCGTGACATCCACCGCCACCCCGAGCTGGCCTTCAACGAGCGCCGCACGGCGGCCCTGGTCGCGGCCCAGCTGGGCGCCTGGGGCTACGCGGTCACGACAGGCCTCGGCGGCACCGGCGTGGTCGGGCAACTGAAACGCGGCACGTCAACCCGGACCCTGGGCCTGCGCGCCGACATGGACGCGCTGCCGATCGCCGAGGCCACGGGCGCGGCCTGGGCCAGTTGCACCCACGGCATGATGCACGCCTGCGGCCACGACGGCCACACCGCCATGCTGCTGGCGGCGGCGCAGCACCTGGCCACACAAGGCGATTTCGATGGCACGCTGAACCTGATCTTCCAGCCCGCCGAAGAAGGCGGTGGCGGCGCGCTGAAGATGATGGACGACGGCCTGTTTGAGCGCTTCCCCTGCGACGCGATCTTTGCCATGCACAACATGCCGGGCTACCCGCAAGGCCAGCTGGTGTTTCGCAGCGGCCCGACCATGGCCTCGTCCGACTACGCCACCGTCACGCTGCACGGCCACGGCGGGCACGGCGCCATGCCGCACAAGGCGACCGACGTGGTGGTGGCGGCGGCCTCGCTGATCATGGCGCTGCAGACCGTGGTCTCGCGCCATGTGGACCCGATGCAGCCGGCCGTGGTCACGGTCGGCGCGGTGCACGCCGGCGAGGCCAACAACGTGATCCCCGCCGAGGCGCGGCTGGAGATCAGCGTGCGCGCGCTGGACCCGCAGGTGCGGCGCAGCATGGAGCAGCGCATCCGCGAGCTGGTGCAGTTCCAGGCACAGAGCCACGGCGTGCGCGCCGAGCTGGACTGGCGCCCGGGCTACGCCGTGCTGGTCAACGATGCGCAGCAGACCGCCCGCGCGCTGGCGGTGGCGCAACGGCATTTCCCGGCGCAGCAGATCAACCCGCAGGGACCCATGCTGACCGGCAGCGAAGACTTCGCCTTCATGCTCGAACGCGTGCCGGGCAGCTACCTGTTCATCGGCAACGGCACCGGCCAGGAGCCCGGCGCCTGCATGGTGCACAACCCGGCCTACGACTTCAACGATCACAACATCGCCACCGGCTCCGCCTACTGGATTGCGCTGGTCGGTGAACTGCTTTCCCCCACCCACCCCTGAACCCCATTGGAGACAACCATGACCAGCCCCTTCAAGACCTTGATGACCGCTGCGGCCATCGCCCTGGCCAGCCTGTCGAGCCTGGCGCAGGCGCAGAGTTACCCCACGCGCCCGGTGACGCTGATGGTTCCTTATCCGGCGGGTGGCTTGTCGGACGTGATCGCGCGTTCGGTCAACAACACGCTGGGCAAACAACTGGGCCAGCCGGTGGTGATCGAAAACCTGGGTGGCGCCAGCGGGTCCATCGCGGCGCAGAAAGTGCTCAACGGTTCCAGCGACGGCTACACGGTGTTCCAGGGTTCGCCCAACGAACTCATCCTGGCCCCGCTGGCCATCGCCTCCATCAAGTTCAAGAGCGAAGACTTCCGCCTGGTGCAGATGATCGCCACCGCGCAGATCGCCTTTCTGGCCCGCAAGGACTTCCCTGCAAACACCGTGGACGAGTTCCTGGACCAGGCCCGCAAGGCAGCTCAACAGGGCCGGCCCCTGACCTTCGCCAGCGTAGGCCCGGGCTCGTTCTACCACCTGCTCGGCGAGCACCTGTCCAAGGTCACCGGCATTCCCATGGTCCACGTGCCGTACAAGGGCGCGGCACCGGCCGAGCAGGACCTGCTGGCCAGCCAGGTCGACTTTTTCCTGGCGCCCTACGGCAAGAAGTACGACGACATGCACAAGAGCGGTCGCGTCAAGGTGCTGGCCATGCTCAACAGCGAACGGCTGGAGAGCGTGAAGAACTACCCCGCCATCACCGAGAGCACGCAGCTCAAGGACTTCACCTTCAACATCTGGACCGGTTACTTCGTGAAGAAGGACACCCCGGAGCCCGTGGTGAACGCGCTGCACAAGGCCATCACCGAGACGCTGGCCGATCCGGGGGTGCACCAGGCGCTGGAAGCCAACAGCCAGCTGCTGGCCAAACCACTGTCATTGAAAGCGGTGGACAAGGCTTACGCCGACGGCATCCAGCAGTTCCGAGCCATCGCGAAGTCCATCCAGCTGCAGGCACAATAAGGGCCTCAACACGTCGACCGGGAGAGACTGGCTTGCAAGACAAGCCGGCGCCGAAGGAGCAACCGCCCCGGAAACTCTCAGGCAAAAGGACCGGTCGACACGCAACACACTCTGAAGAGTGGTCGGGATTCGTCCCCCGGCCCACCGCAGGAGCAAGCCAGCCCCATGGGCCGGTGAATCTCTCAGGTCACAAACAGAGGGGGTCATGATCCGCACACGGTGTGCGGGTCGTGTCCTTCATTGTTTGACGACTTCGAAAGCGAGATTCCCGTGGCACACCTCATCGTCATCGGCGGCGGCATCACCGGCGTCACCAGCGCCTACGCCCTGGCCCGTCAAGGGCACCGCGTCACCCTGATCGAAAAACACCGCTACGCGGGCATGGAAACCAGCCACGCCAATGGCGGGCAACTCTCGGCCTCCAACGCCGAAACCTGGACCCACCCGTCCACCCTGCTCAAGGGCATCAAGTGGATGCTCAAGGCCGACGCGCCGCTGCTCGTGAACCCCAAGCCCAGCTGGCACAAGCTCAGCTGGTTCGCCGAGTTCGCGGCGTCCATCCCCAAGTACCGCGACAACACCATCGCCACCGCGCGGCTGGCCATCGCCGCGCGCGAGCACCTGTTTGGCTGGGCGCAGGCCGAGGGTATCGATTTCGACCTCAAGCAGCAAGGCATCCTGCACATCTACCGCGACAAGGCCGGCTTCGACCACGCGGGCGAGGTGTCCAAGCTGCTGGCCGAAGGCGGCCTGCCGCGCCGCGCCGTCACGCCCGACGAAATGCGCGCCATCGAGCCCACGCTGGCCGGCGATTACTTTGGCGGCTACTACACCGAGAGCGACAGCACCGGCGACATCCACAAGTTCACCCACGGCCTGTCGCTCGCCTGCGAGCGCCTGGGCGTGAAGCTGTTGACCGGCCAGACCGTGACGCGGGTGCAGAGCGATGGCGCGTCCGCGCAAGTGACGCTGTCCAGCGGCGAGGTGGTCAGCGGCGACGCGGTGGTGGTCTGCGCCGGCGTGCACAGCCGGGCGCTGGGCGCGCAGCTGGGCGACCGCCTCAACGTCTACCCGGTCAAGGGCTACTCGATCACCGTGATGCTGAACGACGAAGCGAGCCAGGCCGCCGCGCCGCAGGTCAGCCTGCTGGACGACGAGACCAAGCTGGTGACCAGCCGCCTGGGGCAGGACCGTTTCCGCGTGGCGGGCACGGCAGAGTTCAACGGCATGAACCTGGACATCCGCGCCGACCGCATCCGCCCGCTGGTCAACTGGGTCAACCAGTGCTTCCCCGGCGTGAGCACGCGCCGGGTCGAGCCCTGGGCCGGCCTGCGGCCCATGATGCCCGACATGCTGCCGCGCGTTGGCGCCGGCCGACGGCCCAACGTGTTCTACAACACCGGCCACGGCCACCTGGGCTGGACGCTCTCGGCCATCACGGCGCACCAGCTCACCGGCCACGTGGCACAGTGGCAGGCCCAGCAGCGCCACACCCGTGTGGTGATGCCTGCGCCCGCCGTCTGAACCGTCCACCACGGGAAAACACCATGGCCATCTCCGCGTTCGACCTCTTCAAGATCGGCATCGGCCCCAGCAGCTCGCACACGGTGGGGCCTATGCGCGCGGCCCGCCTCTTTGCGGCCGGCCTGCAGACGCAAGGCCTGCTCGACCGCGTGGCGCGGGTGCACTGCGGGCTGCATGGCTCGCTGGGCGCCACCGGCAAAGGGCACGGCAGCGACAAGGCGGTGCTGCTGGGCCTGTGTGGTGAGGAGCCCGAGACGGTGCCCATCGAAGCGGTGGAGCCGACCATCGCCGCCATCCGCAAGGCCTACCGCCTCCCGCTGATGGGCTGCCATCACATCGCCTGGAACGAGCGGGACGACCTGTCCTTCTTCCGCGCGCCCCTGCCCTTCCACGCCAACGGCATGCGCCTCTCGGCCTGGGACGCGTCGGGGGTGCTGCTCGCGGAACGCACCTACTACTCGGTGGGCGGTGGGTTCGTGGTCAGCGACGAGGTGGCGGCCGATGGCGAGCGCCAGAAGGTGATCGCGCCCGACGCCACGCAACTGCCCATCCCGTTCCGCACCGGCGACGAACTGCTGCTGCGCTGCCGCGAACACGGCCTGTCCGTCGCCGGGGTGATGCACGCCAACGAGCGGCACTGGCGCAGCGACGCCGAGGTGCGCGCCGGGCTGCTGCGCCTCTGGGAGGTGATGCAGGCCTGCGTGCGCCGCGGCTGCACGGCCGAGGGCCTGCTGCCCGGCGCCTTCAAGGTGCGGCGCCGCGCGCCCGGCCTCTACACCGACCTGACGACCCACCCCGAGAAGGCGCTGACCGACCCGCTGGCCGTGCTCGACTGGGTCAACCTCTACGCGCTGGCCGTGAACGAAGAAAACGCCGCCGGCGGCCGCGTGGTCACGGCGCCCACCAACGGCGCGGCCGGCATCGTGCCCGCCGTGCTGCACTACTACCGCCGCTTCGTGCCCGGTTCAACGGACGACGGCGTGGTGGACTTCCTGCTCACCGCCGCGGCCATCGGCATCCTCTACAAGGAAAACGCCAGCATCAGCGGCGCCGAGGTGGGCTGCCAGGGTGAGGTGGGCGTGGCCTGCTCCATGGCGGCCGGTGCGCTGTGCGCGGTGCTGGGCGGCACGCCCGAGCAGGTGGAAAACGCGGCCGAGATCGGCATGGAACACCACCTGGGCCTGACCTGTGACCCGGTCGGCGGCCTGGTGCAGATCCCCTGCATCGAGCGCAACGCGATCGCCTCGGTCAAGGCCATCAACGCCGCGCGCATGGCGATGCGCGGCGACGGCGTGCACCACGTCAGCCTGGACAAGGTCATCAAGACCATGCGCGAGACCGGTGCCGACATGAAGACGAAATACAAGGAGACCTCGCGCGGCGGGCTGGCGGTGAACATCGTGGAGTGTTAGAGGTGAACACCCCCCTGCGCCGCCTTCGGCGTCTTCCTCCCTCTCCTGCGGGAGGGGGGACGCAACCAGTGGCCCGGCAAAGCCGGTTCCACGGTCGCCCGCGAAGCAGGCACGAGATCCTCAGGGGCATCGGCTCACCCGCCGTTGCGCTCGAGCTTCTGGGCTAAGCTTGCCTGCTCATTCCCTTCCCACGCGCGCATGCCCACGAACTTCCGCGTGCTGAGCCTCATCCCCCCGATGACGCAGCTCAACACGCCCTACCCCTCCACCGCCTACCTCACCGGTTTCCTGCGTTCGCGCGGCATCGATGCGGTGCAGGAAGACCTGGCGCTGGCGCTGGTGCTGAAGCTGTTCACACCGGCCGGGCTGGAGGCCGTGCGCGGCCGTGCGCTGGCCCTGCCCGAGGCGCAGCGCTCAAGCAGCGTGCACGCTTTCCTCGACCAGTTCGAGCACTACCGGGGCACCATCGGCCCGGCCATCGCCTACCTGCAGGGGCGCGACTCGACGCTGGCGCACCGCATCGCCGCGCGCGGCCTGCTGCCCGAAGGCCCGCGTTTTTCGGCGCTCGATGCGTACGAAGACGACGGCAGCGGCGACCCGCTGGCCTGGGCCTTCGGCGCGCTCGGCGTGCAGGACAAGGCGCGCCACCTCTGCACGCTCTACCTCAACGACCTCGCCGACGTGCTGCGCGACGCGGTGGATGAACGCTTCGAGTTCGTGCGCTACGCCGAGTCGCTGGCGAGCAGCCAGCCCAGCTTCGACCCGCTCGCTGCCGCGCTCGCCGCGCCGCCCACGCTGGTGGACGACCTGCTGAGCGACTTGACGCTCGCCGCCATCCACCGCCACAAGCCCACGCTGGTGCTGCTCTCGGTGCCCTTCCCCGGCTCGGTCTACGCGGCGTTTCGCATCGCGCAGACCATCAAGGCCCACAACCCACACATCCGCATCGCGCTCGGTGGCGGCTTTGCGAACACCGAGCTGCGCGAGCTGTCCGACCCGCGCGTGTTCGACTTTGTGGATTTCGTGACGCTGGACGCGGGCGAGCGCCCGGTGCTCTCGCTGATCGAGCACCTGCACGGCCAGCGCGGGCGGCAGCGGCTGCAACGCACGTTTGTGCGGGAGAACGATGAGGTCAAGTTCGTGAACCTCGCCGAGCCCGACATCCCGTTCGAAGACGTGGGCACGCCCACCTGGGACGGCCTGCCGCTGGACCGCTACCTGAGCCTGCTCGACATGCTCAACCCCATGCACCGCCTGTGGAGCGACGGCCGCTGGAACAAGCTCACCGTGGCGCACGGCTGCTACTGGAAAAAGTGCAGCTTCTGCGACGTGAGCCTCGACTACATCGGCCGCTACGAAACCGCCACAGCCGAAAAACTGGCCGACCGCATCCAGCAGATCGTCGAAGAAACCGGCCAGACCGGCTTCCATTTCGTCGACGAGGCCGCGCCGCCCAAGGCGCTGAAAGCGCTGGCCGAAGAGCTGATCCGCCGCGACCTGCACATCAGCTGGTGGGGCAACATCCGCTTCGAAAAAACCTTCACGCCCGAGCTCGCCGAGTTGCTCGCGCAAAGCGGCTGCATCGCCATGAGCGGCGGCCTCGAAGTGGCGAGCGACCGCCTGCTCAACCTGATGAAAAAGGGCGTGAGCGTCGAACAGGTGGCGCGCGTGACCAAAGGCTTCAGCGACGCCGGCATCCTGGTGCACGCCTACCTGATGTACGGCTTTCCCACCCAGACGCTGCAGGACACGGTGGACGCGCTCGAATACGTGCGCCAGCTGTTCGAGGCCGGCTGCATCCAGAGCGGCTTCTTCCACCGCTTCAGCTGCACCGTGCACTCCCCTGTGGGCATGGACCCGGCGGCCTACGGCATTGAGCTGATCCCGCTGCCGCCGGTGAGCTTCGCCAAGAACGACATCGGTTTCACCGACCCCACCGGCACCGACCACGACGCGCTCGGCCAGGGCCTGCGCAAGGCGATCTACAACTTCATGCACGGCCTGTGCGTGGAAGACGACGTGCGGCGATGGTTCGAGCACCTGCCGCAGCCCGTGCCACGCGCCACCGTCAAGCGCGGGAAGATCGCCAAGGCGCTGGCCGCGCACCATTGACACCCCACCGGAGGAGCCCATGAAACTGATCGGCATGCTCGACTCGCCCTATGTGCGCCGCGTCGCCATCTCGCTGCAACTGCTCGACCTCCCGTTCGAACACCAGTCGCTGTCGGTGTTCCGCACGTTTGATGCGTTCAGCCGCACCAACCCGGTGGTCAAGGCCCCCACGCTGGTCTGCGACGACGGCACGGTGCTGATGGATTCGACGCTGATCCTGCAGTACGCCGAGGCACTGGCCGGGCGCAGCCTGCTGCCCGCCGAACCGCAGGCCCTGGCCCGCTCGCTGCGCACCGTGGGCCTGGCGCTGGCCGCCTGCGAGAAGGCGGTGCAGATCGTCTACGAACGCGGGCTGCGGCCCGCCGACAAGCAGCACGAACCCTGGGTGGCGCGCGTGACCGGGCAACTGCTGGCCGCGTGCGACGGCCTCGAACTGGCGGTACCGACGATGGGCATGGACCAGGCCGGCGTTAGCACCGCCGTGGCCTGGGAGTTCATCCAGAAGATGGTGCCGGACGTGGTGCCCGCCGCGCGCTACCCGAACCTGGTGGCGTTTTCAGGGCGCGCTGAAGCGCTGCCCGCCTTCGCGGCGGCCCCCCACGGCGACAGCACCTACCGGGCCTGACCCGGCCGACTCAGCCCAGCAATTCCTGCTGCTCGCAAGCCGGCACGTCGTCCAAGGCATTCACCCAGGGCAATGCGCTGCGCCGCCACAGCTGCGCGGTCGGCTGGAGCAGCGCACGCTCCTGCAGCACCCCCACACGCACCGTCGCCAGACCTGCGCCGTCCGGCGTGCCCGCGTACATGGGTGTACCGCATACAGGACAAAAGTACTGCCACCGCACATTGCCGCTCTCAGCCGTGCGCGGATAGCCCTTGACGGCACCTTGCACCTGAAGACTTCCGGGCACCACGGGCACCACGACCCGGAACGCGCTGCCAGTAAGCACCTGGCAATCGGTGCAATGGCACACGAACACACGCGACGGCTGAACCTCGGCGGTCAGGCGAACGGCTCGGCAGTGGCAAGCGCCCTGCACCCGCATCAGACCCGCCGTTGGCTCGGCGGCACTCACGCGGCCTCGGCCGCGATCTGGCGCAGCGCCTGCTCGTAGGCCTCGGCGGGTTGCCCGCCCGAGATCAGGTGCCGGTCGTTGACGATCACCGCCGGCACCGAGTGGATGCCGTGGCCGGTGAAGAACTGCTCGCGCTCGCGCACTGCTTCGGTGAATTCGTCGCTGGCCAGCACGGCGGCGGCGCGCGTTGCGTCCAGCCCGACGGCCTTCACGCAAGCCAGCAGCACCGCATGATCGGCCGGGCTCTCGGCACGGCCGTGGTAGGCCTCCAGCAGCGCCTTCTTGAGCGCGTGCTGCTGTCCCGGCTGGCCCTCGGCCTCGGCCCAGGTCAGCAGGCGGTGGGCGTCGAACGTGTTCCAGATGCGGCCCCGGCCTTCGGCCTTGAAGGCAAAACCCGCCTCGGCGCCGCGCTGGCGGATGGTGGCGCGGATCTGAGCCTGCTGCTCGGCGGTGCTGCCGTATTTCTGCGTCAGGTGCTCGGTGACGTCCTGGCCCTCGGGGCCCATCTGCGGGTTCAGCTCGAAGGGCTGGAAGTGCATGTCGGCCTGGATGTCGCCCTGCACGGCGGTGAGGGCCTGCTCCAGCGCCGAGAGGCCAATGGCGCACCAGGGGCAGGAGACATCGGAGACGAAATCGATCTTGAGGGTCTTGGTCATCCGGGCATGGTAGCGGGCCATGCGCGACAATGCCGAGTTGCCCCGAATTGCCCCCGAAAAGCCCCTTCCGCACCGTTCGCGCCCCACCATGACCGACCGTTACGCCGTCATCGGCAACCCCATTGGCCACAGCAAGTCGCCCCTGATCCACAGCGCTTTCGCGCAAGCCACCGGCCAGGACATTGAATACACCGCCATCGAAGGTCCGCTGGACGGCTTCCGCGCCACGGTCGAGGCCTTCATCGCCGCCGGCGGCAAAGGCATGAACGTCACCATCCCGTTCAAGCTGCAGGCCTTCGAGATCGCGACCGACCCGATGGAATCGGCCCGGCTGGCCGGCGCGGTCAACGCGCTCAAGTTCGAGGGCGGCCGCATCCACGCGCAGAACTTCGACGGACTGGGTCTGGTCAACGACATCCAGCGCAACCTGGGCGTGTCGCTGGCTGGCAAACGGGTGCTGATCTGCGGCGCCGGCGGCGCCACGCGCGGCGCCATCCTGCCCATCGCGGCGCAGCAGCCCGCCGTGATCGCCGTCGCCAACCGCAGCACCGCCAAGGCGCATGGACTGAAAACCGACTTCGCGGCCCACACCACCCTGCAGACCGGCGGCTACGACGAGCTGGCCGGTGAGACCTTCGACGTGATCCTCAACGCCACCTCCACCGGCCTGTCGAAAGACGCGCTGCCGCTGCCCGCGGGCGTGTTCGCGCCCGGTGCCCTGGCCTACGACCTGGTCTACGGCAAGGGCATGACCACCTTCCTGCAACAGGCGCAGGCCGCCGGCGTCACGCAGCTGGCCGATGGCGTGGGCATGCTGGTCGAGCAGGCGGCCGAGGCCTTCGAGTGGTGGCGCGGCGTGCGCCCGGACACGCAGCCGGTGATCGCCCGATTCACCATCCCTCTGGTCTGAAACATCGCGCCCCCACGCTCCGCCCCAAGGCGGGTCGTTTTGGGTTGAACATGACATCTTCTCCCCGTTGGGCACAGGCCGTGCCCCTGCTCGCCGTGCTCGGCTCCGTCGTGGCACTGGGCCTGGGCACCTCGTTCGCCAAGCAGCTGTTCCCGCAGGTCGGCTCGCTGGGCACCACCGCGCTGCGGGTCGGTTTTTCAGCCCTGCTGCTGCTCCTGATCTGGCGCCCCTGGCGTTGGACCACCACGCGCGCCGACCTCAAGAGCCTGGTGCGCTATGGCATGGCGCTGGGCTGCATGAACCTGATGTTCTACCAGTCGCTCAGGACGATTCCCTTCGGCATCGCGGTGGCCATCGAGTTCAGCGGCCCGCTGGCCGTGGCCTGCTTCACCTCGCGCCAGCGCATCGACTACCTCTGGATCGCCCTGGCCATCGCCGGCCTGGGCCTGCTACTGCCGCTGGGGCACGACGTGGCCACGATCAACCCTGAGGGGGTGGGTTTCGCGCTGGGTGCGGCGGTGTTCTGGGCCGCCTACATCCTGTTCGGCAAGAAGGTCGGCCACCTGCACGCCGGCCACTCGGTCGCGCTGGGCCTGAGCATGGCGGCGATCACGGTCGTGCCCTTCGGCATCTGGCACGCCGGCAGCGCGCTGCTGCAGCCCCATGTGTTGCTGATCGGCCTGGGCGTGGCCGCGGTGTCCAGTGCCATCCCGATCTCGCTGGAAATGGTGGCGCTCAAACGCCTCACGCCCGCCGCCTTCGGCGTCATGGCCAGCATGGAACCGGCCGTGGCCGCGCTGATGGGCGTGCTGGTGCTCGATGAGCAGCTGACCGGCCTGCAGTGGCTGGCGATCGTGCTGGTGATGTGCGCGGCCGCCGGCAGCGCCGCCACCGCCAACCCCGAAGCGCACCGCGGCCCGGCGGACGAAATCGTGCAGTGATGGCGCATCAGCGCCGAAACGGCAAGCTCAGCAACTGGCACCACGCCGAATCGGCGGGATAGGTCTGCCGGTCTTTGACGCCCAGCGCCACTGGCGCGATGCCCGGCAGCCTGTAGGTTCCGAACAGCTGGTCCCACACACTGAACACCGCCGCGTAGTTCTTGCCTTCCAGCACATCGGCGCTGTGGTGAAAGCGGTGCAGTTCCGTCCCAATGAAGAAGCGGTTGAACCAGCCCGCGCGCGCATCAACATTGAAGTGCGACACCAGCCCCTGAAAACCGTTGAACACCGCTGCAGCAAATGCCGCTTCCGGCGAGAGCCCAAGGCTGATGGCTGGCAGCAACAGGAGCATCCGCACATAGGCAGCCTGTATCGGGTGTCCCGCTGCGTGCATGAAGACATAGACCTGCTCGGGAAAATGGTGGTGGGCATGGGTGTGCCACATCCAGCGTCCCAGCCAGCCCTTCCCTTCATGACAATGGCGGTGGATGCCGTACCACGCCAGATCGGCCAGTGCCAGGGCAACCAGTGCCTGCAAGGGCCATGGCCATTCCGTCAGCGCCCACGACGGGATGGTCACGGCCCCTGAAAACGCCGTCACCACGCGGGTGGCCAGCACGATCGCCGTGCCGTTGACCACCAGCATGGGCAGGTCCCGCACGAAGAACAACGGTCGGGTCATCCCCCAGTCCCTCCTCATCGGTATCAGCTGCTCCAGTGCAAGCATCGTCAAGATGAGCACCGCCAGATACCAGGGATAGGCCGAGCCGATTCGGCCGAACCATCCCGCCGCTTCCGCCACGATGTAAGACACGGTGACTGCCAGCGCCGCTGGATAGAAGCCCCAACGCACGGTGCGGGCCAACGTCCCATCGGCGCTTCCCTGCGCCGGCTTGTCTGGTGTCATGAACACGCCTCTTTTATTGAACACATGTCCATAATCTTGTGCAAAGCCTTTCACGACAAGTCGCCCCACCGGCCTCTTGTCCGTTTCCAGACACACTGGCCACCGATGTTCAGGAGATGCCATGCCCCAGCCACCCCGTGAGGTTGATCGAAGGGTCGCGCGAACCCGGCTCGCGCTGCGCGACGCGATGCTGGCCTTGTTGCCCAGTGCTGGCTGGGACGAACTCTCGATACAGGCCATCTGTGAGCAAGCCAACGTGGGCCGCTCAACGTTCTACCTGCATTACCAGGGCAAGGACGATCTGCTGTCCGACAGCTTCGCCGGCTTGCGCGACCACTTGACCTCCCAATGGGGACAGGGTCCGGCACCTGGGCTGGGCATGCTCGGGGGGCTGCTCGACCACATGGCCGAACAGCGCGCCGTGTTCAAAGCCGTCATTGGCCAACGCAGCGGACATGGCATCGCCTCACGTTTCAAGGCCATGGTGCGCGAACTGGTGGACCTGGAACTCAAGGCACACGGCCTGACGACTGATCAGCGCCACTGGCTGGCCTGCTATCTGGCGGGCGGGATTGTCGAAACCATGGCTTGGTGGATCCATGCACCCAAGCCACCATCCATCCGCGAGATGGAGCGCCGACTCAATCTCCTTGTCGAAGGCTCCATCGCGATGGTGTCCAAGCCCTGAACAACGGAAACACCGAAGCACACTGCAGGCAGCCCGACGGGTTCGTACCGTACCGGGTTCGACCCCTACGTTTTGTTTGACAATCGCGCCATGCGCATCCTGCTTGCCGAAGATCAAACCGAACTGGGCACCTGGCTGGTCAAGGCCCTGGGCCAGAGCGACTTCCAGGTCGACTGGGTCAACGACGGGCGCCTGGTGCGGCGTTGCCTCAAGGCCACCCGATACGACGCGCTGATCCTCGACCTGGGACTGCCCGGCCTGGGCGGCCACGACGTGCTGTCCGACCTGCGGGAGGCCGATGAACGCCTGCCGGTGCTGATCCTCACCGCGCGCGACTCGCTGATGGAGCGCGTGAGCTGCCTGCACGGCGGCGCCGACGACTTCCTCGCCAAGCCTTTCGACGTGGCCGAGCTGGAGGCGCGGCTGATCGCGCTGATTCGCCGCTCGCGCGGGCAGGAGCACCCGCGCTTTGCCTGCGGGCCGCTGAGCTACGACAGCGCGGCCAAACAGTTCCGCCTGCAGCACGAGGTGCTCAGCCTCACACCGCGCGAACACGCGGTGCTGCGCGCCCTGATCCAGCACCCGGGCGAGCCGTTGTCCAAGCGTGAACTGCTCGAACGCGTGTTCTCCGACGAGCAGGACGTGAACCCCGAGGCCATCGAGGTGCTGATCCACCGCCTGCGCAAGCGGCTCGAAGCCTCGCCGGTGCGCATCGCCACCCTGCGCGGGCTGGGCTACCAGCTCGAAAGCGCCGCGTGACACCGCTGTCGTGGTCGCGCGCGAGCATCCGCCGCTTTCTGCTGGTGCTGCTGCTGCCGGGCCTGGGTGCGGTGATCGCGGGCGAGCTCTGGCTGGGCTGGCGCACCGCCAGCGAGGCGGCCGACGCGGCCTACGACCGCTCCCTGCTGGGCGCGGTCAAGTCCATCGATTCGAGCATCTCCACCGCCAGCGGCGGCATCGGCGTGGAACTGCCCTACCGCATGCTCGAATTCTTCGAGCTGACCGCGCAGGGCCAGGTGTTCTACCGCGTGGCCACCGAAGACGGGCTGGTGGAGATCGGCAGCGCCGACCTGCCCGCCCCGCCCCGTCCGCTGCAGACCGGCCAGCCGCAGTTTCACGAAGGCGAGTACCTGGGGACTGCGGTGCGCGTGGGCAGCTACGCGCGCGAACTGAACCCGCCGCTGGCCGGGCAGGCCGGGCCGCAGCGGGTGGTGATCCAGGTGGCCGAAACACTGGAGTCGCGCACGGGGTTCCGGCGCGCGCTGGTGCTGCAGTCGCTGGCGCGCGACGTGTTGCTGATGCTGGCCGCCACCGGCCTGCTGGCGCTGGCCATCGCCTGGGCCATGCGGCCGCTGGACCGGCTGCGCCAGGAGGTGGACGCGCGCGACCCGCAGGACCTCACCCCCGTGGACGACACCGGCGCGCCCGCCGAGGTGCGGCCGCTGGTGCAGGCCATCAACCACCACATCGAACGCAACCGCGAACAGGCCGAAGCGCGCCGCCGCTTCATCGACGACGCCTCGCACCAACTGCGCACGCCGCTGACCACGCTGGCCACGCAGGTGGCCTACGCGCAGCGCGAGGCCGACCCGGCGGCCCAGCGCGAGGTGCTGGACAAGATCCGCGCGCAACTGGACGAGACCATCCGGCAGACCAACCAGATGCTCTCGCTGGCACGCGCCGACAGCGCCCCGCCGCAGCGCCAGCCCTTCGACGCGGTGGCGCTGGCCGAGGCGCTGGTGCGCCAGTGGTGGGGCACGGCACGCGAGCAGGGCGTGGACCTGGGGCTGGACGCGCCGGACCACGCCCTGCCATTGAGCGGCGAGCCCGACCTGCTGCGCGAGGCCCTGGCCAACCTGCTGCACAACGCCATCCGCCACGGCGGCGCGGGCTGCCACGTCACGCTGACGGTGCGCGCCGATGCCGACGGTGCGGTGCACCTGAGCGTGGTGGACGACGGCCCCGGCCTGCCGCCCGCCGAACTGCCGCGCGCCGGCGAGCGCTTCTTCCGCGGCGGCGGTGGCGCCCTGCCCGGCTCCGGCCTGGGCCTGGCCATCGTGCGCACCGTGGCCCAGCGGCACGGTGGGCAGATGCGGGTGGACGCCGGTCCGGACGGCCGAGGGCTGGCCGTCACCCTCACGCTGCCCACGCCACCGTCCGCAGAAGGCCTTCCGGGTTAACCCTTGGCTTTTGACCGTTTTTCTGAAAGCGCCTTGAAAGTGCCCGTTTTCTACAGTGCCCTCACCGCAGCGCCTGTGCTGCGCGGATTCCACCCCACCGAGGAGACACCTTCATGAGCACCGTCGCCAAGTTCATCGCCGCCGCCGTTTCGGCCGCCGCGCTCACCGCCACCGCCACCCCGCTCGACAAGACCGAGTGCATCGCCCCCGCCAAGCCCGGCGGCGGCTTCGACCTCACCTGCAAGCTGGTGCAGAGCGCGCTGCAGGACGGCAAGTTCATCGCCGACCCGATGCGCGTGACCTACATGCCCGGCGGCATCGGCGCCGTGGCCTACAACACCGTGATCGCACAGAAGCCCGACGCGGCCAACGCCATCGTCGCCTTCTCCGGCGGCTCGCTGCTGAACCTGGCCCAGGGCAAGTTCGGCCGCTACACCGAGAACGACGTGCGCTGGCTCGCCGCCATCGGCACCGACTACGGGGCCGTGGTGGTGGCCGAGAACTCGCCCTACAAAACCCTCAAGGACGTGATGGCCGCGATGAAGGCCGACCCGACCAAGGTGGTGCTGGGCGCGGGCGGCACCGTGGGCAGCCAGGACTGGATGAAGGCCGCGTTGACCGCGCGCGCCGGCGGCGTGAACCCCAAGACCATGCGCTACGTGGCCTTTGAAGGCGGCGGCGAGGCGCTGACCGCGCTGCAGGGCGGCCACATCCACGTCTTCACCGGCGACGCGGCCGAGGCGCAACAGCAGATCAAGGCCGGCGCCAAGGTCCGCATCCTGGCGGTGATGAACGACAAGCGCCTGAGCGGCGACATGGCCAGCATCCCCACCGCGACCGAGCAGGGTTTCGATGTGGACTGGCCCATCGTGCGCGGCTTCTACGTCGGCCCCAAGGTCAGCGACGCCGACTACAAGGTCTGGGCCGACACCTTCACCAAGCTGATGGCCACGCCCGCCTACGACAAGCTGCGCAGCGAGCGCGGCCTGTTCCCCATGGCCCTGACCGGCGCGCCGCTGGACGCCTACGTCAAGAAGCAGGTGGCCGGCTACCGCAAGCTGGCCGAAGAGTTCGGTCTGAACGTCGTGCCCGCCAAGTGATGCACGGCGCTCAGTGACCCCTCGCTTCCTTCCGTGCGGGTTCCGTTCGGGCTGAGCTTGTCGAAGCCCTTCGACAAGCTCAGGGCGAACGGTTCAAACGCCTCTTGACCTGTCCCGCAGCGCCACCCCAAGCGGTGGCCTGTCCATCCTCCTCTCACCGGAGTCCCCCATGAGTGACCGCCTGCTCGGTGCGGTGTGTGTTGTCGCGTCCGCCGCCATGGCCTGGGCCGCGCAAGACTACGCCGCCGCCATCTCCTACGAACCCGTGGGCCCGCGCGCCTTCCCGCTGCTGCTGGCGGCCGGCCTGGGCCTGAGCGGCCTGTGGCTGGTGCTGCGGCCCACGGCCGGTGCCGAGGCCTTTCACGGTGTGCCCTGGAAACCCACCGCCTTGTGCGCGGGCGCCGTGCTGGCCTACGCGCTGCTGTTCCAGTGGCTGGGCTTTGCGCTGGCCACGGCGCTGATGGCGCTGCCGGTGGGCATGGCCTTTGGTGGCAGCTGGAAACAGTCGCTCGCCGGTGGCGCTGCGCTCGGCCTGGTGCTGTTCCTGCTGTTCGACAAGCTGCTGGACGTGGTGCTGCCCACCGGCCCGCTGGCCCTGCTGCTGGGAGGTAGCTGACATGGACACCCTGCAACACCTGGTCCTGGGTTTTGGCGTCGCGCTCAGCCCGACCAACCTGCTGATCGCCGCGATGGGCTGCTTCATCGGCACCATCGTCGGCCTGCTGCCCGGCCTCGGCCCGATCAACGGCGTGGCCATCCTGATGCCGCTGGCCTTTGCGATGAAGCTGCCACCCGAGAGTTCGCTGATCCTGCTGGCCGCGGTCTACATCGGCTGCGAATACGGGGGGCGCATCTCGTCCATCCTGCTCAACGTGCCGGGCGACGCGGGCGCCATCATGACCGCGCTCGACGGCTACCCCATGGCGCGCCAGGGCCTGGGCGGTGTGGCGCTGTCGATCTCGGCCTGGAGCTCGTTTGTGGGCTCCCTGGTCGCCACCATCGGCATCGTGCTGATGGCGCCACTGCTGGCGAGCTGGGCGCTGTCGTTCGGGCCGGCCGAGTACTTCGCGCTGATGTGTTTCGCCTTCGCCTGCATCGCCGGCCTGATGGGCGACGCGCCGGTCAAGGCCGGGCTGGCGGCGATCATCGGCCTGTCCATGTCCTGCGTCGGGCTGGATTCGAACTCCGGCGTCTACCGCTTCACCGGTGGCGACATCCACCTCTCCGACGGCATCCAGTTCGTGGTGGTCGTCATCGGCGTGTTCTCCATCAGCGAACTGCTGCTGATGCTGCAGGAGCACCACAGCAGCGCCGGCCTGGTGACGCAGACCGGGCGCATGTTGTTCAACTGGAAAGAGCTCAAGGCCACCTGGTGGGGCACGCTGCGCTCCAGCGTGGTGGGCTTCGGCGTGGGCGTGCTGCCCGGCGCGGGCGCCACCATCGCCAGCGCCATGACGTATTCGATGGAAAAAAGCCTGACCGACACCGAAGGCACCTTCGGCAAGGGCGACATCCGCGGCGTGGCCGCGCCCGAAGCGGCCAACAACTCGGCCGCCACCGGTTCCTTCGTGCCCATGCTCACGCTGGGTGTGCCCGGCTCGGGCACGACGGCGGTGATGGTGGGCGCGCTCTCGCTCTACAACATCACGCCTGGCCCGGCGCTGTTCACCCAGCAGCCCGATCTGGTCTGGGGCCTGATCGCATCGCTGTTCATGGCCAATGTGATCCTGCTGGTGCTCAACATCCCCCTGGTGGGCGTGTTCACCAAGGTGCTGAGCGTGCCCAACTGGCTGCTGGTGCCCGGCATCGTGGCGGTCAGCAGCGTGGGCGTGTACGCGGTGCACGCCACCACCTTCGACCTGATGCTGATGACCGTGCTGGGATTCGCCGCCTACCTGCTGCGCAAGCAGGGTGTGCCGATGGCGCCGCTGATCCTGGGCTTCGTGCTCGGCGACATGATGGAACAGAACCTGCGCCGCGCGCTCTCGATCAGCAACGGCGATGCGGGCATCCTGGTGGGCAGCCCCATCACCATCGGCTTGTGGGTGGCGGCGGCGCTGATGCTGGTGGTGCCCGTCGGCATGCGGCTGCTGGCGGGCAGGCACGGGGACGGGGTGGCCTCGGCCTGACACAGGCCAGATCGGCGCCGGTGGGAACAGGACACGGCGCGCTCTCCAGCACGCCGGGCACCGGGTCGGGGTGGCGCCGCGTCAGGTCCTGGGCCTGGAACCCACCCAGCGAGAAGCCCAGCACATCCACCTGACTGGTCACCGTCCACTTCCACCAGGCGGGTGGGCGCGGTGAGGTGGGTGTGTTGCATGTGGGCCTCTTTCGGAGAGTGGGTTGTGTGGGGTCGGGCGGCACTTCCTGGCAAGCGCTAACGGGCCAGAAAGTCCAGCGTGCTGCGCACGAAGTCGGCATGGAACTGGAAGGCACCGCCGTGCCCGGCATCGGGATAGATGACCAGCTGGCTGTTCGGCAGCCGCTTTGCCAGGTCGTGCGTGTTGACCGTCGGAACCATGCGGTCGTTGTCGCCGTTGACGACCAGCACCGGCTGCTTGACCACCGAGAGATCGGCCGGGGCCTTGTTCCCCCAGTCGCGCAGCGCCGCCAGCTGG
>NZ_JADMKB010000124.1 GCF_018780075.1 Hydrogenophaga sp. | reverse complement strand
ACCTTTGGGTTATGAGCCCAACGAGCTACCAGGCTGCTCCACTCCGCGTCAAGCCTTGTATTCTATCACGCTTTCGCGTCATCTGCCGCCGGAGCAGCCTCTTCTGCGCGGTCCACCAGTTCGACGAGCGCCATCGGAGCGTTGTCGCCCACGCGGTAACCCATCTTCAGGATGCGGGTGTAACCACCGGGACGCGCGGCAAAGCGGGGGCCCAGTTCGTTGAACAGCTTCACAACCACATCGCGGTCACGCAGGCGGTCAAATGCCAGGCGGCGGTTGGCCACGGTGGCCACCTTGGCCAGGGTGATCATGGGTTCGACCACACGGCGCAGCTCTTTGGCCTTGGGCACCGTGGTCTTGATGACTTCGTGCGTGAGCAGCGAGTTCATCATGTTGCGCAGCATGGCGAGGCGGTGCTCGCTGGTGCGGTTGAGTTTGCGAAGTCCGTGTCCGTGACGCATTTCATGTTCCTTTCAGTGTTTTGCCCCCAGCCGGATCAGGTACTGGGAGTTCGTCCGACTTTGATCGACGGGATCAGTGTTTGTCGAGACCGGCCGGCGGCCAGTTTTCGAGCTTCATACCCAAGGTGAGACCGCGCGATGCGAGCACTTCCTTGATTTCGTTGAGCGACTTGCGACCCAGGTTGGGGGTCTTGAGCAGCTCGTTCTCGGTGCGCTGGATCAGGTCACCGATGTAATAGATGTTCTCGGCCTTGAGGCAGTTGGCCGAACGAACCGTGAGTTCCAGCTCGTCCACCGGACGCAGCAGGATCGGATCAAACTGCTGCGAGCTGCGCTGGGCAGGCGCGTCGAAAGCGGAGAGTTCCACACCTTCGAGCTGCGCGAACACCGCGAGTTGCTCCACCAGAATCTTGGCCGATGCACGCACGGCTTCTTCGGGGCCGATGGAACCGTTGGTCTCGATCTCCAGCACGAGCTTGTCCAGATCGGTACGCTGCTCGACGCGAGCGCTCTCAACGGTGTAGCTCACGCGCTTGATCGGCGAGAAAGAGGCGTCGAGCACGATGCGACCCAGCGAGCGAGACTGGTCGTCGTTGCGACGCAGGCTGCCCGGCACGTAACCACGGCCTTTTTCCACCTTGATCTGCATGTCCAGCTTGGCACCGGCCGACAGCGTGGCAATCACGTGACCGGGATTGACGATTTCCACGTCGTGCGGGGTCTGGATGTCCGCAGCGGTGACCAAGCCTTCGCCGTCCTTGCGCAGGCTCAGCGTCACCTCATCGCGGTTGTGCAGTTTGAAGACCACACCCTTGAGGTTCAGGAGCATGTTGACCACGTCTTCCTGGACGCCGTCAATGGAAGAGTACTCGTGCACCACACCAGCGATGGTGACCTCGGTCGGCGCATGGCCGGCCATGGAGGAGAGCAACACGCGACGCAGGGCGTTGCCCAGGGTGTGACCATAGCCACGCTCGAAGGGCTCCAGGGTCACCTTGGCGCGGTTGGTCGACAGTTGCTCGACGTTGATGGTTTTGGGCTTGAGCAGATTGTTCAACATTCAGACTTCCTTCAGTACCCTCGGCTCGTTACACCGATAAGGCAGACGGAGCATGGCCCGGCCACCACCCTCAGGCGGAGGCCGGGAACGAAATTAACGGGAATACAGTTCGACGATCAGCGATTCGTTGATGTCGGAGCCAAACTCGTCGCGGTCGGGCGATTTCTTGAACACGCCCTCGGCCTTGTCGGAGGCCACGTCCACCCAAGCGGGGAAGCCAATCTGTTTGGCCAGCTCCAGGGCTTCGGTCACTCGAGCCTGCTTTTTGGACTTTTCGCGCACAGCGATCACATCGCCGGCCTTGACCGAGTAGGACGGAATGTTCACGGACTTGCCGTTGACCGTGATCGCCTTGTGCGACACGATCTGACGCGCTTCAGCGCGGGTCGAGGCGAAGCCCATGCGGAAGACCACGTTGTCGAGGCGGGCTTCGAGCAGGAACAGCAGGTTGGCGCCGGTGTTGCCACGGCGGCGATCGGCTTCCGCGAAGTAACGGCGGAATTGACGCTCCAGCACGCCGTAGGTGCGCTTGACCTTTTGCTTCTCGCGCAGCTGCAGGCCGAAATCGGACGTGCGCTGACCCGAGGTGCGACCGTGCTGGCCGGGCTTGGAGTCGAACTTGGCCTTGTCGCTGATCGAGCGGCGGGCGCTCTTGAGCAACAGGTCGGAGCCTTCACGGCGGGAAAGTTTGGCCTTGGGGCCGAGGTAACGTGCCACGTTGATGTCCTATGGTTTACTGCCGCAACCAAGATGTCGCGGGAGCCGTCCTTCGCAAAGGATGGCGGTGGGCTTAGCAAAAAATGCCACCGCAGGCGACTGCGGTGGCGCTCAAAAAAGCTTTTGATTGTACCGCGTGAGCGGCAGCACCGAAAAACGGTGGATCAGATGCGGCGACGCTTCTGAGGACGGCAACCGTTGTGGGGCACCGGGGTCACGTCAGCAATGGAATTGATGCGGATGCCCAGCGCGCCCAGAGCGCGCACCGAGGACTCGCGACCTGGACCGGGGCCCTTGATCTCGACGTCCAGGTTCTTGATGCCTTGTTCAATGGCGGCACGGCCAGCCACTTCCGATGCCACCTGGGCAGCGAACGGGGTGGACTTGCGCGAGCCCTTGAAGCCCTGACCACCCGACGATGCCCACGACAAAGCATTGCCCTGGCGGTCGGTGATGGTGATGATGGTGTTGTTGAACGACGCGTGCACGTGCGCGATGCCGTCAGCAACGTTCTTGCGAACCTTCTTGCGAACGCGAGCGGATGCGGCGCTGGAGGGAGACTTGGCCATAAGGGTCCTTCAATCCGATTATTTCTTCAGCGACTGGGCGGCCTTGCGGGGACCCTTGCGCGTGCGAGCGTTGGTCTTCGTGCGCTGACCGCGAACCGGCAGACCACGGCGGTGACGGAAACCACGGTAACAACCGATGTCCATCAAACGCTTGATGTTCATCGTGGTTTCACGGCGCAGATCACCTTCGATCGTGTACACGCCGACCTGGTCACGGACTTTTTCGAGTTCCGCGTCGTTCAGATCCTTGATCTTCTTGGTGTAGTCGATACCGCAAGCCTCGCAAATCTTGCGGGCGCGTGTACGGCCGATGCCAAAAATTGCCGTCAAGCCGATTTCGGCGTGCTTGTGCGGCGGAATGTTGATGCCTGCAATACGAGCCATGTTGGGTCCTCTGAACTTCCGAATCAGCCTTGACGCTGTTTGTGGCGCGGGTCCGTGCAAATGACTCGCACGACGCCCTTGCGCTTGATGATCTTACAGTTGCGGCACATTTTCTTGACCGACGCCGAAACTCTCATAGTCTTCTCCTAGATATTCAAAACATTCAACCTCTGACCTGTCACTTCGCGCGGAACACAATCCGCGCCCTGGTCAGGTCGTAGGGCGTGAGCTCCACTTTGACCTTGTCACCCGGCAGGATCCGGATGTAATGCATCCGCATCTTGCCGGATATGTGGCCCAGAACCACATGTCCGTTCTCCAGCTTGACCCTGAAGGTCGCGTTGGGCAGGTTCTCAAGCACCTCCCCTTGCATCTCAATCACATCGTCTTTAGACATATGACCAGAAGCCGGATCAATTCTTAAAACTGGCCTTTTTCAACAATGACTCGTATTGCTGCGACATCATGTAGTTTTGAACCTGTGCCATGAAATCCATGGTGACCACCACGATGATCAACAACGATGTGCCGCCAAAGTAGAAAGGCACGTTGTATTTCAGGATCAGGAACTCGGGCAACAAACAGACGGCGGTGATGTAAATCGCACCAGCCAACGTCAGTCTCAACAAAATCTTGTCGATGTAGCGGGCCGTCTGGTCGCCCGGGCGAATCCCGGGAATGAACGCGCCACTCTTCTTCAGGTTGTCCGCGGTTTCACGGCTGTTGAACACCAGTGCCGTGTAGAAGAAGCAGAAGAAAACAATGGCCGCTGCGTACAACGCCACGTAGATCGGCTGCCCCGGTGACAAGGCCGAAGCGATGTCACGCAACCAACGGGTCGAGTCACCGGTGCTCACCCAGCTGACCACCGTGGTCGGCAACAGGATGATGCTGGACGCAAAGATCGGAGGGATCACCCCAGCCATATTCAGCTTGAGCGGCAGGTGCGAGGACTGGCCGCCATACACCTTGTTGCCCACCTGACGACGTGCGTAATTGACCAAGATCTTGCGCTGGCCACGCTCAACAAACACCACGAAGTAAGTCACCAGGACGACCAACGCGATGATGAAGATCGACACCAGAATGTTCATGGCGCCGGTGCGGACCAACTCCAGCAATCCACCGATGGCACTGGGAAGGCCTGCAGCAATGCCTGCAAAGATCAGGATCGAGATGCCGTTGCCCAAGCCACGCTCGGTGATCTGCTCACCCAGCCACATCAGAAACATCGTTCCGGCCACCAGGCTGACCACAGCGGTCAGGCGGAAACCCATCCCGGGGTCGATCACCAGACCGGCTTGACCTTCCAATGCAAGGGCAATGCCCGTCGCCTGAAAGATGGCCAATGCCAAGGTGCCATAGCGGGTATACGACGTGATCTTGCGCCGACCTGCTTCGCCTTCCTTCTTCATTTGCTCAAACGTGGGCACCACGTAGGTCATGAGCTGCATGATGATCGAGGCAGAGATGTACGGCATGATCCCCAACGCGAACACGGTGAACCGTGAGAGCGCGCCACCGGAGAACATGTTGAACAAACTCAGGATGCCGCCCGCCTGGCCCTTGAACAGTTGTTCGAGTTGTGCGGGGTCGATGCCGGGCACGGGAATGTGCGCACCGATGCGGTACACCACCAGCGCCAGAAGCAGGAACACAAGCCGGCGACGCAAGTCACCGAACTTGCCTGTCTTGGCCAGGGTAGGGGAGGCAGTTGCCACAGCGTTCTTCCGCTCGCGTCCGATCAGGCCAGCGTACCGCCAGCGGCTTCGATCGAGGCCTTGGCACCAGCGGTGGCGCCAATGTTCTTGAGCGTGACTGCGCGCGTGATTTCGCCGGTCTTGATGACCTTGACGCGCTTGGCCAGGTGAGCAACGAGGCCCGCCTGTTTCAGCACCAAGATGTCCACTTCCGGGACATTCAGGGCGTTGATGTCAGCCAAGGTCACTTCGGCGTTGAACTGAAGCTGCGCAGATTTGAAGCCGCGCTTGGGCAGGCGACGCTGCAGAGGCATTTGACCGCCCTCGAAGCCCACCTTGTGATAGCCACCCGAACGCGACTTTTGGCCCTTGTGACCGCGACCGGCGGTCTTGCCCAGGCCAGAGCCGATACCACGGCCCACGCGACGCTTGGCGTGTTTGGCGCCTTCTTGGGGCTTGATGCTATTGAGTTCCATGTCTTGTGACTCCGGTTCAGAGTACCTTGACCAGGTAGCTGATCTTGTTGATCATGCCGCGCACGGCAGGCGTGTCCTGCAGCTCGCTGGTGCTGTTGAGCTTGCGCAGACCCAGGCCGCGCACGGTGTCGCGGTGGGATTGCTTGGTTCCAATGGGGCTGCGCACCAGTTGGACCTTGACGGTATTTTGAGTGGTCATGATCGCTCCAATCAACCCAGGATGTCTTCGACGGACTTGCCACGCTTGGCAGCCACGTCGGACGGGGTGGTTGAATTCTTCAGTGCGTCCAGCGTGGCACGCACCAGGTTGTAGGGATTGCTCGAGCCATGGCTCTTGGCCACGACGTCGGTGATGCCGAGCACTTCAAACACAGCGCGCATCGGGCCGCCGGCAATGATGCCGGTACCTTTGGAGGCGGGCAGCATCATGACGTTGGAAGCGCCGTGTTCACCGTGCACGCTGTGGTGCAACGAACCGTTCTTCAGCGACACCTTGATCATGTTGCGACGGGCCGCTTCCATGGCCTTCTGTACGGCCACCGGCACTTCACGCGCCTTGCCCTTGCCCATGCCCACGCGGCCATCGCCGTCGCCGACGACGGTCAGTGCTGCGAAACCGAGGATGCGACCGCCCTTGACCACCTTGGTCACACGGTTGATCGCGATCATCTTCTCGCGCAAACCGTCTTCGTTCGCTTCGTTCTTGATGTTTGCCGTAAATTTAGCCATTTTGTGTATTCCGTTTGATCAGAACTGCAGACCGGCTTCACGGGCCGCGTCTGCCAGGGCTTTCACCCGGCCGTGGTAAGCAAAACCGGAGCGGTCAAACGCCACTTTCTCGATGCCTGCGGCTTTGGCCTTTTCAGCGATGCGCTTGCCAACCAGGGCGGCAGCAACGGCGTTGCCGCCCTTGCCAGCGCCGCCGATCTGGGCACGCACTTCTGCTTCGGCCGTCGAAGCCGATGCCAGCACCTTGGAGCCGTCGTCGGAAATGACGCTGGCGTAGATGTGCAGGTTGGTACGGTTCACGGTCAGGCGGACAGCGCCCTGCTGCGCAATGCGGATGCGCGTCTGGCGGGCACGACGGAGACGTTGCTCTTTTTTGGTCAACATGATCCTGATCCTTATTTCTTCTTGGTTTCCTTGATCGTGATCTTCTCATCCGCATAACGGATGCCCTTGCCCTTGTAGGGCTCGGGGGGGCGCACTGCGCGCACCTCAGAAGCGATCTGACCCACGCGCTGGCGGTCCGATCCCTTGATCAGGATTTCGGTCGGCGTCGGGGTTTCCACCTTGATGCCGGCTGGCATGTCCATCACCACAGGGTGCGAATAGCCGACCGTGAGGTTGAGCTTGGCACCTTGGGCCTGGGCTTTGTAGCCCACACCGATCAGCGTCAGCTTCTTTTCGAAGCCCTTGCTCACACCATTGACCATGTTGTTCACCAGCTGACGCATGGTGCCGGACATGGCGTTGGCTTCGCGTGACTCGTTCACCGGGGTGAACGACAGCGAACCCGCGTTGTTTTCCACCTTGACCAGCGCGTTCTGCGCCAGCGCCAGGGCACCGAGGGCGCCTTTGACGTTGATCAGGTTGTCTTTGACGGCCACTTCCACCCCGGCTGGGACAGAAACGGGCAACTTTCCAATACGTGACATTTCAGTAGCTCCTCAATGCCCGCATCAGGCGACGTAACACAGGACTTCACCACCGACACCGGTGGCGCGTGCCTTGCGGTCGGTCATCACGCCCTGGGGCGTGGTGACGATCGCCACACCCAGGCCGTTTTGAACCTGGGGGATGGCGTTGCGACCACGGTAGACGCGCAGGCCAGGACGGCTGACGCGCTCGATGCGCTCAATCACAGGGCGACCAGCGTAGTACTTGAGAGCAATCTCAAGCTCGCTCTTGCCATCATTGCTCTTGACCTGGAATCCGTCGATGTAGCCTTCGTCCTTCAGGACCTGGGCAATCGCGGCTTTGACCTTGGAGGCCGGCATCGTCACGCTGGCTTTTTCAACCATCTGCGCGTTGCGGATGCGGGTCAACATGTCAGCGATAGGATCACTCATGCTCATTTGTGGTTCTCCTAGTGCTTACCAGCTGGCTTTGGTGATGCCGGGAATTTCACCGGCAAAAGCCATTTCACGGACCTTGGCACGGGCCAGGCCGAAGTGGGCGAAGGTGCCACGCGGACGACCGGTGATCTCGCAGCGGTTGCGCTGACGGGTCGGGTTCGCGTTGCGGGGCAGTTTCTGCAGCGCCAGACGGGCTGCATCACGCTCTTCGTCGGAATGCTTGGCGCTGGTCGAAACCGACTTGAGCTCAGCGTATTTCTTGGCGAACTTGGCTGCGAGTTTTTCGCGCTTGATTTCGCGTTGGAGTAGTGCTTGTTTAGCCACGCGCCACCTCAGTTCTTGAACGGGAAACGGAAACCAGCCAGAAGAGCCTTGCACTCTTCATCGTTCTTGGCGGTCGTCGTGATGCTGATGTTGAGACCGCGCAAGGCGTCAACCTTGTCGTACTCGATCTCAGGGAAAATGATCTGTTCCTTGACGCCGACGTTGTAGTTGCCACGGCCGTCAAAAGAACGACCGGAGATACCACGGAAGTCGCGCACACGGGGCAGGGCCACGGTGACGAAACGGTCCAGGAATTCGTACATCTTGGCGCCGCGAAGCGTCACCATGCAACCGATGGCCTGCTGCTCGCGGATCTTGAAACCGGCGATCGCCTTGCGAGCCTTGGTCACAACAGGCTTCTGGCCGGCGATCTTGGTCAGGTCGCCCACGGCGTTGTCCATGACCTTCTTGTCGGCAACGGCTTCGCTCACGCCCATGTTCAGCGTGATCTTGGTGATGCGGGGCACCTCCATGATCGACTTGTAGCCGAACTTCTCCACCAGGCTCGGCGCGATGGTGTCGCGGAAAATGTCTTGCAAACGTGCCATGGTCATGCCGCCTTGATTTCTTCGCCGCTGGACTTGAAGACGCGCACTTTTTTGCCGTCAGCCAGGAGCTTGATGCCCACGCGATCTGCCTTGCCCGTGGCGCCATTGAAGATGGCGATGTTGGACTGGTGGATGGGCATGGTTTTTTCGATAATGCCGCCGGTCACACCCTTCATGGGGTTCGGCTTGGCGTGCTTCTTGACGATGTTCACGCCTTCGACGAGCACCTTGCTGTCGTCGGCACGGAGCACGACCTTGCCGCGCTTGCCCTTGTCGCGACCTGCGATCACGATGACTTCGTCACCACTGCGAATCTTGTTCATGATGATTCCTCAGAGAACCTCGGGCGCCAGCGACACGATCTTCATGAACTTTTCGGTGCGCAGCTCGCGCGTCACCGGTCCGAAGATGCGGGTGCCGATGGGCTCCAGCTTGGCGTTGAGCAACACTGCTGCGTTGCCGTCGAATTTGATGAGAGCGCCGTCTTGACGACGGATGCCCTTGGCGGTGCGAACCACCACAGCGTTGTAAACCTCGCCTTTTTTGACGCGGCCACGGGGCGCTGCTTCTTTGATGGTGACCTTGATGACGTCGCCCACGCTGGCGTAACGCCGCTTGGAGCCGCCGAGCACCTTGATGCACATCACGGACTTGGCGCCCGTGTTGTCGGCAACATCGAGTCGAGATTGCGTTTGGATCATTTGATTTAAGTCCCAACTTGAATCCCTTCAGCCACCACGGCCGAAAGTGATCAGTCTTGGGCCCGTCGTTGCCGGTCGCGATGGCCTGCAGGCTTGCTGCTCACCAGATCACAACCAGCGTCGCTGGGCGGATACCTTCGCTTTTTGGAGCGAAGCCACGGATTATTGCACTGCGTTACTCGCTTGTCAACCGACTATTGTGTTTTGCACTCAAAAATGTGTGCCCGCTGGCAGATAGTGAACGCACAGCGCCTCGAAACGGTCCAGGGCCGGTGCGGTGCAGCGCTCGTCTTCCAAGATCGCCGCCACCGCAGGGGCCATCAACGCAGCCCTTCTTGCGTCGAGGAACAGGGCGCGCCATCGACGGGCCAGGACGTCCTCCACAGTGTGTGCGTGCTCACATCGAACCGCATGCCGAACCATGGCCTCGGTCAGACCCAGGCCCAGGTCGCGCGCAACGCCCGGGCACCGGGCCACCTGAAGCGCTCGGTTGCCATAGATGTGGGGGCCAGGCGCCTGGTGCAAAGGCGTGGTGGGGGTTGACGCGTCGGGTGCGCCGACCAGGGTGTGGTGTTCGCTCAATCCGCCTGCGCGCGCGGGCAACAGCCCACCGGCGAAACAACGCTCGAGCACGTCCTCGGCCATGGCACGGTAGGTGGTCCATTTGCCACCGGTGACCGTGACCAGCCCGTTGCCGTCGACCACGATGGTGTGCTCGCGCGACAGCACCTTGGTGCCGCCTTCGGCGGTGGATGGCGGCGCCACCAGAGGGCGCAGGCCCACCCAGATGCTGCGGATGTCCTCGGTGCGAACCGGGCGGCTCAGCACCAGGCCCGCCTCGCCCAGGATGAAATCGAGCTCCTCGGAAAACGCCTGGGGCTCGCGCGGCAGGTCCTGGCGTGGCGTGTCCGTGGTGCCGAGGATCAGCTTGCCCAGCCAGGGCACGGCGAACAGCACCCGGCCGTCGCGCGTCTTGGGCACCAGCAAGGCGTGGTCACCTGGCATGAATTCGCGGTCCACCACCACGTGCACCCCCTGGCTGGGGCTGACCATGCGCTCGGGCAGCGGGTCCTGGCCCACCCGGCAGGCCTTGGCGCGCAGGTCGTCCACCCAGACCCCGGTCGCATTCACCACACACCGGGCCCTGACGCGGTGAAGATCGCCGGTGAGCACGTCACTCACCTCGAGCTCGGTGAGGGCGGGCGAGACCTCGGGCAGGCGCCGGATGCCCGTGACCTGCGCGTAGTTGACCACCCGGGCACCAGCGGCCTCTGCGGTGAGCGCCAGCGCCAGCGCCAGACGGGCGTCGTCAAACTGACCGTCCCAGTAGCGCACACCACCACGCAGCCCTTGCGGGTTGACGCCGGGCAGCGCGGCCAGGGTCTCGGCCCGCGACAGGAAGGCGGTGCGCCCCAGGCCGGCGCGACCGGCCATGAGGTCATACAGCTTGAGCCCGGCGCCATAGAACGGTGTCTGCCACCAGCCGTAGGACGGCATGACAAAGGGAAGTGGCTGGGCCAGGTGGGGCGCGATGCGCAATACCGTAGCGCGCTCGGCCAGGGCCTCGCGCACCAGGGCCACGTTGCCCTGGGCCAGGTAGCGCACCCCGCCATGCAGCAGCTTGGTGGAGCGGGAAGAGGTGCCGCCGGCGAAGTCCTGCGACTCCAGCAAGGCGACTGAGAAACCACGCAGCGCTGCATCAAGAGCAACGCCCAGCCCGGTGGCGCCGCCGCCGACCACCACCAGGTCGAAAACAGCTTGCGGGGCCAGCGATTGGAGCAGTTCTGCGCGTGTCATGAATCAGGGGGTGACCGCATGCGCCGCGGGGCGCATGCGGTGGGTTGCAACAACTCAGCTCAACCAAGGCACATCAACGTGCCTTACCAGCCTTCCAGGCGTCCAGCAGGGACTGGTAGGCGATGGTTTCGCCCTTGGGCTTCTCGTTGGCCAGCTTGGCCCACGGCGCCTGCTTGGCGCTCAGCCACTTGGCGGCGTCTTCCTTCTTGTTGAGCTTGGGCGCGCACTTGGCCATGCCGGCGCGCTCCAGGCGGGCCATCACGTCGTCCATCTCCTTGGCCAGGTTGTCCATCGCGCCCTGCGGGGTCTTTTCACCCGTCACGGCCTGGGCCACGTTCTTCCACCAGAGCTGCGCCAGCTTGGGGTAGTCGGGCACGTTGGTGCCGGTCGGGCTCCAGGCCACGCGCGCCGGGCTGCGGTAGAACTCGACCAGGCCACCCAGCTTGGGTGCCATGTCGGTCATGGCCTTGCTCTGGATGTCGGACTCGCGGATCGGGGTCAGGCCGACCATGGTCTTCTTCAGGCTGGTCGTCTTGGCGGTCACAAACTGGGCGTAGAGCCAGGCGGCGGCGGTCTTGTTGGCGTCGTGGTCCTTGAAGAAGGTCCACGAGCCCACGTCCTGGTAGCCGTTCTGCATGCCCTGTTTCCAGTAGGGGCCGTTGGGGCCGGGGGCCATGCGCCACTTCGGCGTGCCGTCGGCATTCACCACCGGCAGGCCGGGCTTGGTCATGTCGGCGGTGAAGGCGGTGTACCAGAAGATCTGCTGCGCGATCTGGCCCTGGGCGGGCACGGGGCCGGCTTCGCCGAAGGTCATGCCCGAGGCTTCCTTGGGCGCGTACTTCTTCATCCAGTCCACGTACTTGGTCAGCGCGTAGACGGCGGCCGGCGAGTTGGTGGCGCCGCCACGCTCGACCGAGGCGCCCACGGGCGTGCACTTGTCGTCGGCGACGCGGATGCCCCATTCGTCGATCGGCAGGCCGTTCGGAGCGCCAATGTCGGCGGTGCCGGCCATCGACAGCCAGGCGTCGGTGAAACGCCAGCCCAGCGACGGGTCCTTCTTGCCGTAGTCCATGTGCCCGTAGATCGCCTTGCCGTCGACCTGCTTCACGTCGTTGGTGAAGAACTCGGCGATGTCTTCGTAGGCCGACCAGTTGAGCGGCACGCCCAGGTCGTAGCCGTACTTGGCCTTGAACTTGTCCTTGATGTCCTTGCGGTCGAACAGGTCGGCGCGGAACCAGTACAGGTTGGCGAACTGCTGGTCGGGCAGCTGGTAGAGCTTCTTGTCGGGGCCGGTGGTGAAGCTGGTGCCGATGAAGTCCTTGATGTCCAGCCCGGGGTTGGTCCACTCCTTGCCTGCGCCGGCCATGTAGTCGGTCAGGTTCATGATCTTGCCGTAGCGGTAGTGCGTGCCGATCAGGTCGGAGTCGCTGATCCAGCCGTCGTAGATCGACTTGCCCGACTGCATCGAGGTCTGCAGCTTCTCGACCACGTCGCCTTCCTGGATCAGGTCGTGTTTCACCTTGATGCCGGTGATCTCGCTGAACGCCTTGGCGAGCGTCTTGGACTCGTACTCGTGGGTGGTGATGGTTTCGGACACCACCGAGATTTCCTTCACGCCCTTGGCCTGCAACTTCTTGGCGGCGTCAATGAACCACTTCATCTCGGCGGTCTGCTGGTCCTTGCTCAGCGTCGAGGGCTGGAACTCGGCGTCGATCCACTTCTTGGCGGCGGCCTCATCGGCCCACGCTGCCTGGGAACCCACGGCGCAGGCGGCTGCCAGCGCGAGGGTGGAGTAACGGAACTTCATGAATGTCTCCTTCTTTCGGGTGGGTGAATGTGTAGCTGCCCCGCATGGCGGTGGGTGACCACGGCCCCGGGGCAGCGCCGGGCCGTATTCCCTCGAAAACATTCAGCCCTTGCGCATCACCAGGGCCAGCGCGACCATGGACAACACGAAGCTGATCCAGATGCTCGGCTCCTCGGACAGCGAGAACCACTCCGCAAAGTGGCCCGACAGGCCAACGAAAGCCAGGTTGATGTAGGCCGCACTCAGCAGGCCGATGAAGAGCCGGTCGCCGCGCGTGGTGGCGATCGGCAGAAAACCCTTGCGCATCGTGGTGGGCGACTTGAGCTCCCAGAACGTCATGCCCGCGAGCATGAACACGATGCAGGTGAAGAAAACCGCGACCGGCAAGGTCCAAGCCATCCAATCAAACATTCGAAATCTCCAGAACGGTTCGGGTACAAGCCCGCCCCACCGAGGCCGCCGCGGAACCGGCTTTGCCGGGCCGCCAGCGGCGCCCCTTGGGGGGTCGCGCGAAGCGCGGCGGGGGGGTCATACCCTCCCCATGGCGAAGCCCTTGGCGATGTAGTGACGGACGAACCAGATCACGATCGCGCCGGGCACGATGGTCAACACGCCAGCCGCGGCCAGCGTGGCCCAGTCCATGCCGCTGGCACTGACCGTGCGGGTCATGGTGGCTACGATGGGCTTGGCGTTGACGCTGGTGAGCGTGCGCGCCATCAGCAGCTCGACCCAGCTGAACATGAAGCAGAAGAAGGCCGCCACGCCCACCCCGGCCTTGATCAGCGGCAGGAAGATGGTGATGAAAAAGCGCGGGAAGCTGTAGCCGTCGATGTAGGCGGTCTCGTCGATCTCGCGCGGGATGCCCGACATGAAGCCTTCGAGAATCCACACCGCCAGCGGCACGTTGAACAGCAGGTGCGCCAGCGCCACCGCGATGTGCGTGTCCATCAGCCCCACCGTCGTGTAGAGCTGGAAAAACGGCAGCAGGAACACGGCCGGCGGCGTCATGCGGTTGGTCAGCAGCCAGAAGAACACGTGCTTGTCGCCCAGGAAGCTGTAGCGCGAGAACGCGTAGGCGGCTGGCAGCGCCACGGTGAGGGAAATCACCGTGTTGATGGCCACGTAGATCAGGCTGTTGATGTAGCCCGAGTACCAGCTCTCGTCGGTGAAGATCAGCTTGTAGTTGTCCCAGGTGAAGGCCTGGGGCCACAGGCTGAAGCTGGAAACGATTTCTTCGTTGGTCTTGAAGCTCATGTTGACCATCCAGTAGATGGGCAGCAAGGCAAAGACCAGGTACGCGATGAGGAACAGCGTCCTCTTTTTGAATCTGCGATCGTTCACGATTGCACCTCTTTCTCTGCTTCGCCGAGGCGTTGCATCCAGTTGTAGAGCACGAAGCAGAACAGCAGGATGATGAGGAAATAGATCAGCGAGAAGGCCGCGGCGGGGCCGAGGTCGAACTGGCCAACCGCCTTCTGCGTCAGGTACTGACTGAGGAAGGTGGTGGCGTTGCCGGGGCCGCCGCCGGTGAGCACGAAGGGCTCGGTGTAGATCATGAAGCTGTCCATGAAGCGCAGCAGCACCGCGATCATCAGCACGCCGCGCATCTTGGGCAGCTGGATGTAGCGGAACACCGCGAACTTGCTGGCGCCGTCGATGCGCGCGGCCTGGTAGTAGGCGTCCGGGATGCTGCGCAGGCCGGCGTAGGCCAGCAGCGCCACCAGCGGCGTCCAGTGCCACACGTCCATCAGCAGCACGGTCAGCCAGGCGTGGGTGGCGTCGCCGGTGTAGCTGTACTCGATGCCGAGGTTCTGCAGCGTGTGGCCCATGAGGCCGATGTCGGCGCGGCCGAAGATCTGCCAGATGGTGCCCACCACGTTCCACGGGATCAGCAGCGACAGCGCCACGATCACCAGCGTGGCCGAGGCCTTCCAGCCGTCGGCCGGCATGGACAGCGCCAGCGCGATGCCCAGCGGGATCTCCACCAGCAGCACGGCGCCAGAGAACTTCAGCTGGTTCCACAGCGCGGCGTGCAGGTCTTCGTCGCGCATCACGGCGGCAAACCACTCGGTGCCGACGAACACGCGGCGCTCGGGCGAGATGATGTCCTGCACCGAGTAGTTCACCACGGTCATCAGCGGCAGGATGGCCGAAAAAGCCACGCAGACCAGGACCGGCAGGATCAGGAACCAGGCCTTCTGGTTGACGGGTTTGGTTGTCACGCTCATGCGATGAGCTCCTCGTTCTTGTAGAAGCAGGTGTGTTCACCCACCACCTGCAGACCCACGGCGGCACCGACGGCCGGCAGGGCCGCATCGGGCGCCAGCCGGGCCTTCACCGCCTGACCCGCCGCCTCCAGCGTCACCAGGAAGTAGGTGCCGATGTCCTGCACCTGGCGCACGGTGGCGGGCAGCGTGCCGGTTGTGCCCTGGGGGCCGATCACCAGGTACTCGGGGCGGATGCCCAGGCGCAGGTCGCCTTCGGGCAGCAGGCGGCCGCTCTCGCTCAGGGAGCGGTCGGCGACATTCACCTGACCACCGCGCACGCTCACTGGCAGGAAGTTCATGCCCGGGGAGCCGATGAAGTGACCGACGAAGGTGTGGGCCGGGCGCTCGAACAGCGCGTCGGGCGTGCCCAGCTGCACCACCTTGCCGCGCGTCATCACCACCACCTGGTCGGCGAAAGTCAGGGCCTCGACCTGGTCGTGCGTCACGTAGATCAATGTGAGCTTCAGCTCGTGGTGGATCTGCTTGAGCTTGCGCCGCAGCTGCCACTTCAGGTGCGGGTCGATCACGGTCAGCGGCTCGTCGAACAGCACCGCCGACACGTCGGGCCGCACCAGGCCTCGGCCGAGCGAGATCTTCTGTTTCTGGTCGGCGCTCAGGCCGGCCGCGCGCATGTCGAGCTGGTGGCTCATCTCCAGCATCTCGGCGATCTGGCCCACGCGGGTCTTGATCTGCTCGGCCGGCACTTTGCGGTTCTTGAGCGGAAAGGCCAGGTTCTCGGCCACGGTCATGGTGTCGTAGATGACCGGGAACTGGAACACCTGGGCGATGTTGCGCTGCTGCGGCGTGGCACGGGTCATGTCCTGGCCGTCGAACTTCACCGTGCCGTGCGAGGGCACGAGCAGGCCCGACATGATGTTGAGCATGGTGGTCTTGCCGCAGCCCGAGGGACCCAGCAGCGCGTAGGCGCCACCGTCTTCGAAGCTCATCTTCAGCGGCAGCAACGCGTAGTCGCCGTCGGCCTTCGGGTTCGGCTTGTACGAGTGGGCGAGGTCGAGATCGATGCGACTCATTGGGACACCTCCCGGCGCTCAGGGGCGAACAGCAGATCGCCCGCGTCATTGAAGGCATAGACCTGCGCGGGGTTCACGTACAGCGTGATCGCGCTGCCCAGCGCGAAGTCGTGCACGCCGGTGAGCTGGGCCACGATCTCGCCGACCGCCGTGTGCACGTGGACAAAGGTGTCGGAGCCGGAGATTTCGGCCAGCTCCACGGTGCCGGGCAGAGCCACGTCGCCGGGGCGGGCCGCCACGCGCACGGCGCTGGCGCGCACGCCCAGGGTCAGCGCGCGGCTGGCCTGGTGCGGCAGGGTCACCGCCAGCATCAGGCCGCCGCTGAGACGCGCGCCACCCTCGGCGACCTCGGCCGCCAGCAGGTTCATCGGCGGGTCGCTGAAGGCCCGCGCCACGCGCAGCGAGTTGGGGCGGTGGAAGACCTCGGCCGTGGGGCCGTACTGCAGCAGCTCGCCCGCGTCCATCACCGCCGTGTAGCCACCCAGCAGCAGGGCTTCGCCCGGCTCGGTGGTGGCATAGATGACGGTGGAGTCGCCGGCGGCGAACAGCTGGGTCAGCTCCTCGCGCAGCTCTTCGCGCAGCTTGTAGTCGAGGTTCACCAGGGGTTCGTCGAGCAGCATCAGCGGCGCGTTCTTGGCCAGCGCGCGCGCCAGCGCCACACGCTGCTGCTGCCCGCCCGAGAGCTCGGCGGGCAGGCGATCAAGAAAGATGTCGATGTGCAGCCGCACGGCCAGCTCGCGCACCCGGCGCTGGATGTCGGCCCGGGACTGGCCACCGAGCTTGAGCGGCGAGGCGATGTTGTCGAACACCGTCATCGAGGGGTAGTTGATGAACTGCTGATACACCATGGCCACGTTGCGCTCGCGCACCGGCATGCCGGTCACGTCGCGCCCGTCCACCAGCACGCGGCCCGTGGTCGGCACGTCGAGGCCGGCCATGATGCGCATCAGGCTGGTCTTGCCCGCCTGCGTCGCACCCAGCAACACCGTGACGGCGTCTGGCGCGGGGATCAGGCTCATGGGATAGAGGTGGGCCGAGGGCCCGACCGTCTTGCCCACTTGCTCCAGGGATAACTGCATGGATCGTCCAGAAAAGGGCCCAGGGCCGTTGTTTTGTTTTCGTTTCGGCGATTCTATTGTTCGTTTATGTTCTTGTTGGTTCGGTATTTACCCTTAAACGGCGATTTTCCTTTTCCGTTATGTTCGGGTGATCGTGTTTCCGACCGCTGTCCCTCATGAACCTGGCCCCCCGACACACCCTGCTGCTGGACGTGGTGCGCGCCCACGGCCCACAAACCATTGAGTCCCTGGCCGAGCGCTTCGGCGTGACCCTGCAGACGGTGCGCCGCGACGTGCAGCGCCTGGCCGAGGCGGGGCTGCTCTCGCGCTTTCACGGCGGCGTGCGCCTGCCGGGTTCGACCACCGAAAACATCGCCTACCGGCAGCGCCAGGCGATGGAGTCCGAGGCCAAGGCGCGCATCGCGCGGGCCATCGCGCAGCGCGTGCCCAACGGCTGCTCGCTGATCCTCAACATCGGCACGACCATCGAGGCCGTCGCCCACGAGCTGCTGCACCACCGGGGGCTGCGCGTGATCACCAACAACCTGCACGTGGCCGCGCTGCTGAGCACCAACCCGGATTGCGAGGTGATCGTGGCCGGCGGCCTGGTGCGCGGCGCCGACCAGGGCATCGTGGGCGAGGCCACGGTGGACTTCATGCGCCAGTTCAAGGTCGACATCGGCCTGATCGGCATCAGCGGCATCGAGGCCGACGGCACGCTGCGCGACTTCGACTACCGCGAGGTCAAGGTGGCGCGCACCATCCTCGAACAGTCGCGCGAGGTCTGGCTCGCGGCCGACCGCAGCAAGTTCAACCGGCCGGCCATGGTGGAGCTGGCGCGGCTGAACGAGGTGGACGTGCTGTTCACCGACGCGCCGCCACCGGCGCCGTTCGACACCCTGCTGGCCCAGGGCGACGTGGAGTGCGTGGTGGCAGATTGATGGAAGCCCCCCCGCGCCGCTTCGCGTCACCCCCCTCAAGGGGGGCGGCACTGGCCGTCCGGCGAAGCCGGCCCGGCGGTGCCCTTGGGCTCAGGCACTTCACTCCTCGGCGCCTTGACATCGACACGTTCCCCACGAAAAAACGGATAGCACCATGACTTACCTGCTGGCCCTGGACCAGGGCACCTCCAGTTCGCGCAGCATCGTGTTTGACCAGGCCGGCCGCGTGGTCGCGATGGCGCAGCGCGAGTTCCGCCAGATCTATCCGCAGCCCGGCTGGGTCGAACACGACCCACGCGACCTCTGGACCACGCAGCTGGAGACCGCGCGCGAAGCCCTGGCGAAAGCAGGCCTGAAGGCCAGCGACATCCGCGCCGTGGGCATCACCAACCAGCGCGAAACCACCGTGGTGTGGAACCGCACAACCGGCGAGCCCGTTTACAACGCCATCGTCTGGCAGGACCGCCGCGCCGAAGCCACCTGCGTGGCGCTGCGCGAGCGCGGCCTGACCGACACCGTGCTGCAGAAAACCGGCCTGCGCATCGACGCCTATTTCTCGGGCACCAAGCTGCAGTGGATCCTCGACCACGTGCCCGGCGCGCGGGCCCAGGCCGAAGCCGGTGAGCTGGCCTTTGGCACGGTGGACAGCTGGCTGATCTGGCAGCTCACCGGCGGCGCGGCCCACGTGACCGACCACAGCAACGCCGCGCGCACCATGCTGTTCAACGTGCACACGCAACGCTGGGACGACGAGCTGCTCGCGGCCATGACCATCCCGGCCGCGATGATGCCCACCGCCCTGCCCTCCAGCGCCCATTTCGGCGAGGTACGCCCCGAGTGGCTGGGCGCGCCGCTGGTGATCGGCGGCGTGGCCGGCGACCAGCAGAGCGCGCTGTTCGGCCAGGCCTGCTTCCAGGCCGGCATGGCGAAGAACACCTACGGCACCGGCTGCTTCATGCTGATGCACAACGGCGAGCGATTCCAGACCAGCCAGAACGGCCTGATCACCACCCTCGCCGCGCAGCCGTCAGGCAACCAGTCGTTCGCCGGGCCGCCCCAAGAACGACTGCACCCCCTTGGGGGGTCTGGCGAAGCCAGGGTTGGGGGTAAACCCCTTTACGCCTTCGAGGGCAGCGTCTTCATCGGCGGCGCGGTGGTGCAGTGGCTGCGCGACGGCCTGCGCGCCATCCAGTCCAGCAGCGAGGTGCAGGCGCTCGCCGAGAGCGTGCCCGACGCGGGCGGCGTGGTGCTGGTGCCGGCCTTCACCGGTCTGGGCGCGCCCTACTGGCAACCCGACAGCCGCGGCAGCATCACCGGCCTCACGCGCGGCAGCACGATTGCCCACATCGCGCGCGCCGCGCTGGAAAGCATCGCCTTCCAGAGCGCCGCCCTGCTCGACGCAATGAGCCGCGACGCCGTGGCCAGCGGCGGCGTGCCGGTCAACGAGCTGCGCGTGGACGGCGGCGCCTGTGTCAACGACCTGCTGATGCAGATCCAGGCCGACCTGCTGGGCATCCCGGTGGTACGGCCCGCCGTGATCGAGACCACCGCGCTGGGCGCGGCCTACCTCGCGGGCCTGCACACCGGCGTGTACGCCGGGCTGGACGAGCTCTCGAAACAGTGGCGCGCCGAGCGGGTGTTCCACCCGACGCTCTCGCGAGAACACGCCGCAGAAAAAATGGCGAAGTGGGAGCACGCGGTGCGCCAAACCACGGCGGCGTAGCCGCCCCCCCCCCCCCCCCCCCCGCGCCGCGGGCTTAGAACCACCCCCGCCGCGCTGCGCGCGACCCCCTCAAGGGGGCGATGCGAGTGGCCCGGCGAAGCCGATTCCACCGCATCCTCGGAGGGGGCACATCGCGCCGGACGCACGGTCCTTGGTTGGCCTCGGGCGACAATCTCGGCATGAACACCTCCACCCACCCCATCATCACCTTCATCGGCGGCGGCAACATGGCCAGCGCCATCATCGGCGGCCTGGTCCGTCAGGGCCACCCGGCCAGCGCCTTGCAGGTGGTCGAGCCCTGGGACGAGCAGCGCGCGCGGCTGGCGCAGCAGTTCCCGGGCATGACCGTGCTGCCGGCCGCCAGCGCCGACCTGCAGTCCTCCGACCTCGTGGTCTGGGCCGTGAAGCCGCAGACCTTCAAGGAGGCCGCGCTGGCCGCCGGCCCCTTCCTGGGCCAGGCCCTGCACCTGAGCGTGGCCGCCGGCATCACCAGCGAGAGCATGGCTGGCTGGCTGCAGACCCAGCGCATCGTGCGCGCCATGCCCAACACGCCCGCGCTCGTGGGCCTGGGCATGACCGGCCTGATGGCGCGTCCCGCCGTGTCGGCGGACGACCGCGCGCTGGTCGAGCGTGTGGTCCGCACCACCGGCGAGCTGGTGTGGGTGAACGTGGAAGCGGACCTGGACGCGGTGACCGCGATCTCGGGCTCCGGCCCGGCCTACGTGTTCTATTTCCTGGAGGCCATGCGCGACGCGGGCGCGAAGATGGGCCTGGCGCCCGAGGTGGCGCAGCAGCTGGCCATCGGCACCTTCCTCGGCGCGGCCACGCTGGCGCAACGCTCCAGCGATCCGCTGCAGACCCTGCGCGAACGGGTCACGTCCAAGGGGGGCACGACCTATGCGGCCATCACGTCGATGGAAGCGTCGAACATGAAGGCACTCTTTGAAAAGGCCCTGGTCGCCGCTCAGACCCGCGCCGCAGAACTGGGAGCCGAGTTCGGCAAGTGATCAAACGGCAAGCACCACGCCCACAAACACCGTGAACCCCAGCCAGTGGTTGAGGCGGAAGGCCTTGAAGCAGCCGTCGCGCGTGCGGTCCTTGATGAGGCGGAAGTGCCAGACCACCTGGGCCAGCGCCACCAGCAGCATGGTGCCCCAGACCACCGGGTGGAGCATGCCCCACAGTGCTGCGGTCCAGGTGCCCAGGAACACCAGGTAGAAGGCGGTGACGGCCGGCACGTCGGCGTCGCCGAGCGTGATGGCCGAGGTCTTCATGCCGATGCGCAGGTCGTCGTCGCGGTCCACCATCGCGTACTCGGTGTCGTAGGCCAGCACCCAGAACAGGTTGCCCGCCATCAGCACCCAGGCCAGCGGCGGCACGCTGTGCCAGACGCCGCTCCAGAAACCGGGTGACGTCCACGGCGCAGTGCCACCGAACAGCTCCAGCGCCGGGCCGCCGTTCACCGCCGCAAACGCCATCGGAATGCCGAAGCTGAAGGCCACACCCAGCACCGCCTGCGGCATGGACACATGGCGCTTCGCATACGGGTAGATCAGCGCCAGCACCAGACCCAGGAACGACCAGGCGATGGTGGCGACGTTGGTGGTGAGCACCAGCAGGAAGGCCGCGAACGCCAGCACGGCGCCCACGACCAGGGCCTCCTTCACACCCACGCGCCCGCTGGTCACCGGGCGCTGCGCCGTGCGCTTGACGTGTTTGTCGAACTCGCGGTCGGCCACGTCGTTGACGCAGC
>NZ_JADMKB010000036.1 GCF_018780075.1 Hydrogenophaga sp. | reverse complement strand
TGCTGCTGTTCTCGCCCGAATCGCTGCAGGCCATGCAGGCCTTCATGCTGGGCTCCACCAGCTTCGTGGGCTGGACCGCCTGCGTGCTCATGGTGGGAGTGTGGGTGTTGTGCACGCTGGCGGCCTGGCTGCTGGCGCGCGTGCTCGACGGCCTGAGCCTGGGCGACGCCACCGCGCGCAGCCTGGGCCTGCCGCTGGGGCCCATGCGCGCCGCGCTGGTGGCGGTGCTGGCGCTGGCCACCGGCACCGCCGTGGCGCAGACCGGGCTGATCGCCTTCGTGGGCCTGGCCGCGCCGCACCTGGTGCGCTCGCTGGTCAAGACCACCAGCGGCCGCCTGATGCTGCTGGCCAGCTGCATGGGTGGTGTGCTGCTGATGGCGGCCGACACGCTGGCGCGCTGGCTGATCGCGCCGCAGGAGCTGCCGGTGGGCGTGCTCACCGCCGTGCTCGGCGGCGGCTACCTGCTGTGGCTGATGCAGCGCAACACGCGCGTGTCGCGGGGGGCGGGCCTGTGAGCAGCACTGTGAAACCGACCGGCGTGGCCGTCGAGGCCCGCGAGCTGCACGCCCGGCTGGGCGAGGCCGAGATCCTGCACGGGATCACGCTGGCGCTGCCCCGTGCGCGCTGGACCAGCATCGTCGGCCCCAACGGTGCGGGCAAATCCACCTTGCTCAAGGCGCTGGCCGGGCTGCTGCCGCACAGCGGCAGCGTGGCCCTGCTGGGCCGGCCGCTGGCCGACTGGCCGAACCGCCAGCGGGCGCAGCAACTGGCCTGGCTGGGCCAGAACGAGTCCAGCGGCGACGACCTCACCGTGTGGGACGTGGCCATGCTCGGCCGCCTGCCGCACCAGGCCTGGCTGAGTGCACCCAGCGCCGCCGACCACGCAGCGGTGGAGCGTGCGCTGCAGGCCACGCAGGCCTGGGCGTGGCGCGCCCGTTCGCTCGGCCAGCTCTCGGGCGGCGAGCGCCAGCGCGTGCTGCTGGCACGCGCCCTCGCCGTGGAGGCCGAGGTGCTGCTGATGGACGAGCCCCTGGCCAACCTCGACCCACCGCACCAGGCCGACTGGCTGGACCTGGTGCAGGCGCTGGTGGCGCAGGGCAGGACGGTGGTGAGCGTGTTGCACGAAGTGGCCATGGCCCTGCACGCCGACGAACTGGTGGTGATGGCCCAGGGCCGCATCACCCACCAGGGCCGCTGCGCCGACCCCGAAACCCACCGGGCGCTCGAAGCCGTGTTCGACCACCGCATCGAAGTCCACGCCCTGCAAGGGCAGTGGGTGGCTCTGCCCCGCACCCGAGTGACCGACTGATTTTTTCAACCGCGTTGTGAACAACGCCTGCAACCCAAGGAGCCGCAACATGCACATCGAACCCGGGCTGGTGGACAGCACCAAGATCTTCCTGAGCTACGCGACGGCGACCGCGGCCCTCGGCTGTTCGAGCAAACTGGCCTGGGACATGGTTCGCACGGAAGGTGTGACAGCCCTCGTGGCGCGCTCGGTCATGGCCGCTGCGCTGGTGTTCGCGTTCTTTGAGTTGCTGCCCACGCACCCGGTGGGCGTGTCCGAGGTGCACCTGATCCTGGGCAGCACCTTGCTGCTGGTGTTCGGCGCCGCGCCGACGGCCATCGGTCTGGTGGTGGGGCTGGCCATCCAGAGCCTGTTTTTCGCGCCCGACGATCTGCCGCAATACGGCATGAACGTCACCACGCTGCTGCTGCCCCTGTTCGCCATCCAGGCGCTGGCCCGTCGCGTGATCGCGCCCGACACGGCCTATGTCGACATCCGTTATGCCCAGGCACTGAAGCTGTCGGTGGCCTACCAGGGCGGCATCGTGGTCTGGGTCGGTTTCTGGGCCATCTACGGCCAGGGCGTGGGTGCCGAGAACCTGTCGAGCATCGGCCGCTTTGGCGCGGCCTACATGACCGTCGTGTTGCTGGAGCCGCTGGTGGACCTGGGCGTGCTGGCCTTGGCCAAACAACTGCAGCGTCTCAAGGGTTCGCCGGTGGTCCAGCCCCGTCTCTACACCGCGGCCTGATGGGAACGTTCATGGTTGCGATGGCGTGCGGATGGACCGGTGCGGTCTGCGGAGGGGTTGAGCTTGGTTGAACCACAACACACCGGCCGGGTGTCGATCGTGGGCGCCGGCCCCGGACCGGTTGATCTGATGACCCTGCGCGCGCTGGATCGGCTGCAAGCGGCCGAGGTGGTGGTGCACGACCGGCTGATTTCCGCCGAGGTGCTGGAGCGGATCCCGGCGGCGGCCCTGCGGGTGTATGTGGGCAAGGCGCTGGGCGACCACGCCGTGCCGCAGGAAGGCATTCACGACCTGCTGGTGCAGCACGCCAGGGCAGGGCGGCGGGTCGTGCGGCTCAAGGGCGGAGACCCCTACGTCTTCGGGCGGGGCGGGGAAGAGGTTCAAGCCCTGCAGGCCGCCGGCATCGCGTTCGAGGTGGTGCCTGGCGTCACCGCCGCCAGCGGGTGTTCGGCCGCCGCCGGCATACCGCTGACCCACCGGGATCTGTCGGGCAGCTGCGTGTTCCTGCCGGGGCACCTCGCCGACGACGAGGCCTCGCACGACTGGCGTGCGCTGGCCCGTCCGGGGCAGACGCGGGTCTTCTACATGGGCATCCAGCGCCTGCCGCACATTGCCCAGCAGCTGATCGCGCATGGCCTGTCGCCCGACACGCCGGCGGCCATCGTGCGCGACGGCACCCGTCCCACGCAGACGGTGCTGGCTTGCAGCCTTCGCCGGCTGGTGGCCTTGGCCCCGGCCTACGGCCCCCAGCCGGGCTTGCTCATCATCGGTGAGACGGTGCAGCTGAGCCCGCACTTTCAGCCGGCGTGAAGCCGGACGTGCAGACCCATGACCGAATCCACATCACGCGACGGCGAACCCCTTGCCCAGATCAAGGGCTGGTGCCCGGGCGCCCTGCGGCCCATGGCGGCCAGCGATGGTCTGGTGGTGCGCATCCGCCCGCCCGCCGGGCGGCTGAGCATGGCGCAGGCGCAGGGCATCGCGGTGCTGGCCCAGCGCCATGCCAGCCCGTGGCTGGAGCTGACCAACCGGGCCAACCTGCAGTTGCGTGGTGTCGGTGCGGCGCGCCACGCGCCCTTGCTCGACGGCTTGCGCGCTCTGGGCCTGGTCGACGAAGACGCTGCGAGCGAGGCGCGGCGCAATGTGCAGGTCCAGCCGCTGTGGACAGAGGGCGACGTGACGCACGGTCTGGCTTTGCATCTGGGGGAGTGGCTGGCAGACCGGGACGCGCCCGTTCTGCCGGCCAAGTTCGGCTTTGCGGTGGACACCGGCGCTGCGCCGTGCCTGCGCGAGGCTCACGCCGACATCCGGCTGGAACGCCACGCCGATGGCGTGCTGGTCTATGCCGACGGTGCCGACTCGGGCGTGGTCGTCGCGCCGCAGGCGGCGCCCCGGCACGCCCTGGACCTCGCACGGTGGTTCCTGGGCGCTGGCGGAGCGCCCGAGGGCCGTGGTCGCATGGCCGCCCTGCTGGGCCGTTGCGCGCTGCCCGCCGAGTGGCGGCAGACGCCGGTGCCCGCTCACGCCGTGCTCGCACCGGGCCCCGGGCCCCAGGCGCCAGGGCCGATCGTGAGCCTCGCCTTTGGTCTGGTGCGGGCCAGCACCCTGGCGGCGCTGGGCGCCTGCGGTGCCTTGCGGCTGACCCCCTGGCGCAGCCTGCTGGTCGAGGGGGCGGGGCGTTTGCCCGAGAGCGCCGAGCTCATCACCGATCCCCTCGATGCCCGGCTGCGGGTGGCTGCCTGCACGGGCGCGCCGGGCTGTGAGCAGGCCTGGGCGCCGACCCGGGACCTGGCGCTGGCGCTGGCGCCGGCGGTGGGCTCCGGGCACCTGCTGCATGTCTCGGGCTGTTCCAAAGGCTGCGCCCACCCGACAGCGGCCACCACCATCGTGGCCACCCGGCGTGGCTTCGACTTCATCCGGTTCGGCACCGCAGCGGGCGCGCCGGACCACCACGGGCTGGACCTGCCAGCACTCGAACAACTCCTGCAACAAGAAACGGCCCATGCTGCACGTGTATGAACGGGATGGCGACGCCATCTACCGCCAATCTTTCGCGATCATCCGGCGCGAGGCCACCCTCAGCCGTTTCACGGCGGTCGAAGAGCTGGCCGTGGTCCGCATGATCCATGCCGCCGGCCTGGTGGGCCTGGAACAGCACGTGGCGTTCACGCCGGGGATGGCGCAAACCACGCGCCAGGCCTTGCGGGACGGCGCACCCATCCTGTGCGATGCCCGCATGGTCAGCGAGGGCATCACCCGGAAACGCCTGCCGTCGGACAACCCGGTGATCTGCACCCTTCAAGACCCTCGGGTCCCTGCGCTGGCGCAGCAACTGGACACCACCCGCAGCGCCGCCGCACTGGAACTCTGGCGCCCGCACCTGGCCGGTGCGGTGGTGGCCATCGGCAATGCCCCGACGGCGCTGTTCCACCTGCTCAACATGCTGCAGGACCCGGACTGCCCGCGACCGGCCGCGATCATCGGCTGCCCGGTGGGCTTCGTGGGCGCGGCCGAATCGAAGACGGCCCTGATGGCCTCGAACGCGGCCCCCGCGCTGGTGGTGCACGGTCGCCTGGGCGGCTCGGCCATCACGGTGGCGGCCATCAATGCGCTGGCCAGCGAGCGGGAGATCTGATGGGCCGCATCATCTGTGCCGGCCTCGGGCCCGGCGATCCCGACCTGATGAGCGTGCGCGCTGATCGGCTGGTGCGCTCCGCGCAGCATGTGGCCTTCTTCCGCAAGAAGGGCCGACCCGGCCAGGCCCGAAAGATGGTGGAAACGCTGCTGGCGCCCGGCGTGACGGAGCACGCCATGGAGTACCCGGTCACCACCGAGCTGCCGTTCGACAGCCCGGCCTACATTCACTGCCTGGCCCGGTTCTACGACGATTGGGCGGCGCGCCTGGCCGACCTGGCCTGTCAGCAGGACATCGTGGTGCTGTGCGAGGGCGACCCGTTTTTCTATGGGTCTTTCATGCACCTCTACACCCGGCTGCAAGGGCGGGCCGAGGTGGAGGTGGTGCCGGGCATCCCCGGCATGGTGGGTTGCTGGTCGGCCACCGGCCAACCCATGACCTGGGGCGATGACGTGATGACGGTGCTGATGGGCACGCTGCCCGAAGACACCTTGGTCGAGCGCATGCAGACGGCCGACGCCATCGCCGTCATGAAGACCGGGCGCAACCTCCCTCGGGTGCGGCGCGCGCTGGCGCGGGCGGGCCGGCTGGACCAGGCCTGGCTGGTGCAGCACGGCACCATGCCGCAGCAGCAGATCGGCCGCTTGGCCGACACGCCCGACGAGGTGTGCCCGTATTTCGCCATCGTGCTGGTGCACGGTCAGGGCCGGCGGCCGGAGGTGGCCGAATGAGTGCCGCCCGGCCGCTCCGAAGGCGCTCAGCCCCGCCTTGCGCAGCAAGGAGGACCGTCCCGTGAGCGGCTGGCTCTGCATTGCCGGCCTGGGGCCGGGCGACGAAGCCATGGTCACGCCCGCCGTCAGTCAGGCGCTGGCCGAGGCCACCGATGTGCTGGGCTACATCCCGTACGTGGCCCGCGTGGTGGCCCGACCCGGGCTGCGTTTGCACCCGTCCGACAACCGCGAAGAGCTGCACCGGGCCCGCGCCGCGCTGGCGCTGGCGGCCCAAGGCGAACGCGTGGTGGTGGTGTCCTCGGGCGACCCGGGGGTGTTCGCCATGGCCGCCGCCGTGTTCGAGGCCATGGAGGGGCGTGAAGACTGGCAGGCGCTGGACGTGCGGGTGCTGCCCGGCATCACCGCCATGCTGGCCGCGGCCGCGCGGGCCGGCGCGCCCCTGGGGCACGACTTCTGCGCCATCAACCTCAGCGACAACCTCAAGCCCTGGTCGCTGATCGACCGGCGTGTGCGGGCGGCGGCGGGCGCCGACATGGCCATGGCCTTCTACAACCCCCGCTCGGCCAGCCGGCCCCACACCTTCGAGCAGGTGCTGGCGGTGCTGCGCGAGACCTGCGAACCCACGCGCTGGGTGATCTTTGCCCGGTCCGTGAGCACGCCACAGGAGCAGCTGATGTGCGTGCCCCTGTGCGATGCGCGGCCCGAGATGGCCGACATGCGCACCCTGGTCATCGTGGGCAGTTCCACCACGCGCTGCGTGGGACGTTTCGTCTACACCCCGCGCTCAGCCTCATGAACGGCCGCCACGCCCAGCCATGTCAAGACCTGCTCCACCGTGTCCACGGTGGGGCGGTGGGGCAGGTCCGGCCGGTCGATCAGGATGACCGGACAGCCCATGTGGCGGGCCGCCGTCAGCTTGGCCGCCGCGCCCAGTCCGCCCGCGTTCTTGGCCACCACGTGGGTGATGCGGTGCCGCTGCATCAGGGCCAGGTCGTTGTCCAGCGTGAACGGGCCGCGGTCGATCACCACGGCGCCCCGTTCTTCGGGCAGCTCGAAGCCGGGGTCCACCAGGCGCAGCAGGCACCAGTGACGGGTGTCCTCAAGGAAAGGCTGCACATGCTGCCGGCCAATCGCCAGGAACACCCGCGCCGGGCTGGCCGGCAGGGCCGCCACGGCAGCCGCCAGATCGGGGACGTGCTGCCAGCGGTCACCGGTCTGGGCCTGCCAGGCCGGGCGCTCCAGCGCCAGCAGGGGCAGCGCCAGCTCGCCGCAGGCCTGCACCGCGTGCCGGCTCATCTGGGCGGCAAAGGGGTGGGTGGCGTCGATCACATGGGTGATGGCCTCGGCCCGAAGGTGGTCGCGCAGGCCTTCGACACCGCCAAATCCACCCACCCGCGTGGGCAGGGGTTGCGCGAGGGGTGCCTCGGTGCGGCCGGCGTAGGAAAACACGGCTTGCACGCCGGCACCGGCCAGGGCCTGCGCCAGCCGGCTGGCCTCGGTGGTGCCGCCCAGCAGGAGGACACGCAGCATGGCTGAGCCCTGGTTGTCGATCATTGGCGTGGGAGAGGACGGGTTGGCGGGACTGAACGATGTTAGCCGCGCCGCGCTGGCCAGCGCCCGCCACATCTTCGGCGCGCCGCGCCACCTGGCGCTGGCGCAGGTGGCCGGGCGCGGCACGGCCTGGGACGTGCCGTTCGACCTTCAGCCGGTGCTGGCGCTGCGCGGTCAGCCGGTGGTGGTGCTTGCGTCGGGCGACCCTTTCTGGTTCGGCGCCGGCGGCCGCCTCTGCCAGCACCTGCAGCCTGGGGAATGGACGGCGGCCCCCGCGCCCTCGACCTTCTCCCGTGCCGCCGCCACCCTGGGCTGGCGGCTGGAGGGTGTCCAGTGCCTGGGGCTGCACGCCACACCGCTGGGGGCCGTCCGCCCCTGGCTGCGGCGCGGTCAGCGGCTGATCTGCCTGGTGCGCGACGGCGAGGCCCTGCAGGCGCTGGCGGCCTTGGTCAGCGGCCACGGTTTCGGGGCCGCGAGCGGCTGGGCGCTGGAGCGGCTGGGCGGCCCGCGTGAGCGCGTGCGCCCATTCCAACTGGCGGCGCCGGACCTGCCCGATCTGCAGGCCCCGCTGGCGCTGGCCCTGGATCTGCACAGCGGACCGCCGGGCCTGCCCGCCACCAGCGGGCTGCCCGACGAGCTGTTTGTCCACGACGGGCAGATCACCAAGTCGCCGATCCGGGCGCTGACCCTGCGCGCCCTGGCCCCACGCCCGGGTGAATGCCTGTGGGACCTGGGCGCGGGTTCCGGCTCCATTGCGGTGGAGTGGTGTCTGGCCGGCGGGCGGGCGCATGCGGTGGAACAGCAGGCCGAGCGGGCCGAGAACATCCGCCAGAACGCCGAGCGCTTTGGTGTGACCCACCGCCTGAGCGTGATCACTGCCGACAGCCGCGACGCCATGGCCGGGTTGCCCGCACCGGATGCGGTGTTCGTCGGCGGTGGTTTCGATGCCGGGCTGTTCGATGCCATCACCACCACGGCCGGCCCGGGTGTGCGCCTGGTGGTCAACAGCGTGACGCTGGACACCGAGGCCCTGCTGCTGCAGCTGCATGCCCGCCACGGCGGCGAACTCCTGCAGGTGGCCCTTGCACAGGCTCAGCCACTGGGCCGCATGCGGGGTTGGCAGCCGGCGCGCCCGGTGGTGCAGTGGAGTGTGGTGCTGTGATGACCATGGTCGCCGGACTGGGCTTTCGCGGGCAGACCACGTGCCAGGCGCTGCAGCAGGTGCTGGCGCAGGCGGTGCGCGCGGCCGAACGCGGGCAGCGGGCGCCCGTGGTGCTCCGGGCCCTGGCCACCGCCGAAGACAAGTGCCACCACCCCGCCTTCGTGCAGCTGGCGGCCGAACAGGGCTTGCCGGTGCACGCCGTGCCGCTGGCGCTGCTGGCGGCGCAAGACCTGCCGCCCCGCGACCGCGTGCCCGCGCGCTATGGCGCACACAGCCTGGCCGAAGCCGCCGCCCTGGCGGCGGCGGGGCAGGGCGCCGTGCTCGCCACACCCCGCCACATCAGCGCCGACGGCAGCGCCACCGCCGCCATTGCCATGAACCTTTCTGAAACGCCTTTCACATGACCGTCCATTTCATCGGCGCCGGCCCCGGTGCCCCCGACCTGCTTACTTTGCGCGGACGCGACCTGATCGCCGCCAGCCCGGTGTGTCTGTACGCCGGTTCGCTGGTGCCCGAAGGCGTGCTGGCGCACTGTCCGCCGGGCGCGCGCATCGTCAACACCGCGCCCTTGTCGCTGGAGCAGATCGTGCAAGCGCTGCGCTCCGCGCACGACCAGGGGCAGGACGTGGCGCGCTTGCATTCCGGCGACCTGTCGGTGTGGTCGGCCATGGGCGAACAGCTGCGCGCCTTGCGCGAAGCGGGCATCCCCTTCACGGTCACGCCGGGGGTGCCGTCGTTCGCGGCGGCGGCCGCCACACTGGGCTGCGAACTGACCTTGCCGGGCATGAGCCAGTCGGTGGTGCTCACGCGCACCAGCGGGCGGGCATCGCCCATGCCCGAAGGCGAGGCCCTGGCGCAGTTCGCGCGCACCGGCGCCACGCTGGCGATCCATCTCTCTGTCCATGTGCTGCACCAGGTGGTGCAAGACCTGCTGCCCCATTACGGGGCCGACTGCCCGGTGGCCGTGGTCTGGCGCGCCAGCTGGCCCGATGAACGCGTGGTGCGGGCCAGTCTGTCGGCCATCGAGGCGGCCATCGGCGACGGCATCGACCGCACCGCGCTCATCCTGGTCGGACGCAACCTCGGCGCGCAGGACTTCGGCCACAGCCGCCTCTACGCGGCCGACTACGACCGCCGCTACCGCCCGCTCGGCGCCGAGCCCCGCTTTCCCGCAGGTGCCGAATGAAGATTGAACTGAGCCTGATCGGCATCGGCACCGGCCACCCCGACCACATCACCCGCCAGGGCGTGGCGGCCCTCAACCGGGCGCAGCTGGTCCTGGTCCCGCTCAAAGGTGAAGACAAGGCCGATTTGGCCGACCTGCGCCTGCAACTGTGCCGCGAGCTGATCACCCACGGCGACGAGGTGGTCGCCGCGTTCGACGTGCCGGTGCGCGAAGGCGCCGAGGCCGACTACCGGGGCGCGGTCGACCGTTGGCACGACGCGATTGCTGCCATCTGGCTGGCCACCATCGAGCAGCACCTGCCCGAGGGCGGCCGCGTGGCCCTGCTGGTCTGGGGCGACCCGTCGCTGTACGACAGCACGCTGCGCATCGCCCGGCGGCTGGCCACCCGCACCGAACTGACCACGACCGTGGTGCCGGGCATCACCGCGCTGCAGGCCCTCACGGCGGCACACGCCATCCCGCTCAACGACATCAACGCACCGGTGCTCATCACCACCGGGCGGCGGCTGCGCGAGCGCGGCTGGCCCGACAGCGCCGACACCGTGGCGGTGATGCTGGACGGGCAATGCGCCTTCCAGACCCTGGAGCCTCAAGACCTGCACATCTGGTGGGGCGCCTTCCTGGGCATGCCGGACCAGCTGTGCATCAGCGGCCGCCTGGCCGATGTGGGGCCGCAGATCCTGCGCGAGCGGGAACAGGCGCGGGCCCGACACGGCTGGATCATGGACACCTACCTGCTCAAGCGAGCGAACGTCAACGGATCACACCATGCACATTGAAACACCCCCGGTTCTCCGCGACACCCCCAAACCCCAAGGCGAGCGCCGCGGACTGGTGATGGTCCACACCGGCCACGGCAAGGGCAAGAGCACGGCCGCCTTCGGCCTGGCGCTGCGCGCCCACGGGCGGGGCAAGAAGGTCAAGGTCTACCAGTTCATGAAGGTGCCGACGGCCCGGTTCGGCGAGCACCGGCTGTTCGAACAGCTGGGCATCCCCATCGAAGGGCTGGGCGATGGCTTCAGCTGGAAAAGCCGCGACCTCGACCATTCGGCCGAACTGGCGCAGGCCGGCTGGGCCAAGGCCGAAGCCACCATCCGCGCCGGCGAGCACTTCATGGTGGTGCTCGACGAAATCATGTACCCGCTGCGTTACGGCTGGATCACGCTGGACGCGGTGCTGACCTGCCTGCGCGAACGGCCGGCCACGGTGACCGTGGTGCTGACCGGCCGCAACGCGCCGGCCGAGCTGGTCGAACTGGCCGACACGGTGACCGAGATGACGCTGATCAAACACCACTTCAACGCCGGTGTGCCGGCGCAGCGCGGGATCGAGGACTGAGCCCGTCGCCACGCCGTTCGCCCACCCTTGCCCCATTCCTTCACCGACCGATCATGAATCTCCAGAAAATCCCCGCCACCATCGTCACCGGCTTTCTCGGCAGCGGCAAAACCACGCTGCTGCGCAAGCTGCTCACCAACGCCCAAGGTCGCCGCATTGCGGTCATCGTCAATGAGTTTGGCGAGCTGGGCATCGACGGCGAGCTGCTGCGCGGGTGCGGCATCGGCTGCGATGAGAACGGCGAAGACAACGGTCAGCTGTTCGAGCTGGCCAACGGCTGCCTGTGCTGCACCGTGCAGGAAGAGTTCGCGCCCGTGATGGAGCAGCTCGCCGCCCGCCGCGACCAGATCGACTACCTCGTCATCGAGACCTCGGGCCTGGCGCTCCCCAAGCCGCTGGTGCAGGCGTTTCAGTGGCCCGCGCTGCGCAACGCCTTCACCGTGGACGCGGTGGTCACCGTGGTGGACGCGCCCGCGGTGGCGGCCGGTGATTTCGCCGACGACCCGGTGGCGGTGGACGCCCAGCGCCGCGCCGACGACAACCTCGACCACGAGTCCCCGCTGCACGAGTTGTTCGAAGACCAGCTGGCGACGGCCGATCTGGTCATCGTGCACAAGGTCGATGGCATGGACCCGGCGGCGCTCGAAGCCGTGGAAGCCACCGTGCGCGCCGAGGCACCTGCGGGTGTGAAGCTGGTGCGCGCGTCGCACGGCGACGTGCCGCTGGACGTGCTGTTGGGTTTGCAGCGCGCGGTGGAAGACGTGATCGACGATCGCAAGACCCACCATGACGAGGAAGAAGACCATGACCACGACGCCTTCGACTCGGTGTCGGTGGGGTTGGAGGTGACCGACCGCGCCAGGCTGATCGTGGCGCTGCAGGCGCTGGTGCAGCGCCACGAAATCTACCGCGTCAAGGGCTTCGTGGCGCTGCCCGGTGCGGCCATGCGCCTGGTGGTGCAGGGCGTGGGCCAGCGCTTTGACAGCCACTTCGACCACGCCTGGCGCGCCGACGAGCCGCGCGCCACCCGCCTGGTGCTGATCGGCGACCACCTGAACCGCAACCAGCTGCAGGGCGAGCTGCAGGCCGCTTTGTCCCGCTAGTGTTTTCCCGTGTGTGTGTTTTCCCCTCCACTCCATCCTCGAAAGGACGTTCCATGACCGACTCGACCCCCGTGACCCACAGCCCCTCCCATACCCACGACCCGGCCCGGACCGTGCTGCGCCCCTTGCTGGCAGCGGCCGCACTCGGCTTGGTGGTCCTGTATGGCGTGGCTTTCGCTGAGAGTCCGCTGGCCCACAACGCTGCGCACGACGTCCGACACATCACCGTCAAACCCTGCCACTGAACGGTTGGCCCTGAGGAGAGCGACATGCTTTTTCAAAAGTTGATTTGGGCGGCGCTCACCACCGCAGTGGTGGTGGGCAGCCTGCAAACCGGTGTGCAGCGCTGGCAGGCCGCTCCGCTGATCTTGGCGGCAGAGGCCTACGAAGACCAAAAAGCAGACGTCCACAAGGCAGAGGTATCCCCACCTGCCGGGTCGCTCCCCGCGCATGCGCATGGCGACGGCGAAGCCGCAACGGCGCACGACCATGGTGATGCCGAGGCATGGGCACCCGAGAACGGCGTCGAGCGCACTGGCTGGACGTGGATCGCCAACATGCTGCATGCCCTCAGCATGGCTTTGCTGGTGTTTGCAACGATGGGGGCCTGGTTTTCTCGACGGGGCACGTCCAGCCTGACGGCGAGCGCTCCGTTGCGCGTCGCGGGTCTGGTGGCAGCGGCCGGCTGGCTGAGCTTTCACCTGTGGCCCACGCTGGGGCTGCACGCCGAGGTTCCGGGCATGGATGCAGCTCCGCTGCAGGCCCGACAGATTTGGTGGGTGCTGGCGGTGGGGTGTTCCGCGGGTGCCTGTGCCATCGCCGCATTTGTGCGCAGTCCCTGGCGCTGGCTGGCGGCGGCAGCTTTGCTGGTGCTGCCGTTCGTGGTGGGGGCGCCCCAGCTGCAGGGCGATGCACTCGCGGGCTTTGGCCCTGAAGCCCATGCCGCACTGGAGCGGTTGGGTCACCAGTTCATCCTGGCGACCACCTTGGTTGCGCTGTCGTTCTGGCTTTGCATGGGGCTGGTGGGAGGACTGGCGTTCCAGCGCTGGGTGGCGCCCGGCCTTCGCGCCGCGTTGTCCGGCAGGAACACCGCCGCGCCGGGCGCCATGAACCCGGTGGATTGACGCCACACCCCTCAGGTTCAACATGCATCTTTTGTCTACCCGACCCGGCGGCCATGTGGAAGACGGTGGCCAGGGCGTGGTGCGCGTGTCGCAGACGCCGGGCGACATCGTGGTGCTCACCGTGGCCGACACCACGCTGTCGCTGCTGGCCGATGCGGTGGCGGCGCTGCCACAGGACTTCCCGACCGTGCGCCTGGCCAACCTGATGTGGCTGCGCCAGCCGGCGTCGATGGACATGTACGTGGACGACGTGCTGCGCCACGCGCGGGTGGTCGTGATCGACCACCTCGGGTCGCCGGCCGACTGGGCGTATGTGGTGGAGCAGGCGACCTCGCTGGCGCGCCGGCACGGTCAGTGGCTGGCCCTGTTTTCTGGCGAGCAGCAGGAAGACCCGCAGCTGCTGTTGCGCGGCACGGCGGCGGTGGCGGACAGCCGTTGCCTCTGGCAATGCCTGCGCGAAGGCGGGCGCGACAACGCGCGGACCTTCTTTGACCTGATCGCGCACCGGGCCCTGGGGCTGGGGCCCCTGCCGGCGCCGCCGCAGCCCATGCCCCCGGTGGTCCGCTACCAGCCGGCCCGACCACTGCCCTGGCTGGCCCAGGCCCCGGTGGCGCTGCTGCTGTTTTACCGGGCCCACGCGCAGTCGGGCAACACGGCGGTGTTCGATGCGCAGATGGCGGCGCTGCACGCGGTGGGTGTGAACCCGCTGGCCCTGGCGCTGGATTCGCTCAAGTCGCCCGCTTCACTGGCCACCGTGCAGGCCCTGGCCGCCGAGCACGCGGTCGACGTGGTGCTCAACGCCACCAGCTTTGCCGTGGGCACCATGGGCGATGACGGTGCCGACGGGGTGGACGCGCCGCTGCTGGCGGGCGATGCGCCGGTGCTGCAGCTGATCACCGCCGGCTGCGCGCGCGATCAGTGGCAGGCCGACCCGCATGGCCTGCAGCCGCGCGACCTGGCCATGCAGGTGGTGCTGCCCGAGGTGGACGGTCGCATCGGCACCCGGGCCATCAGCTTCAAGGGTGTGGCCTGGCGCTGCGAGCGCTCGCAGGTGGATGTGGTGCGCTATCAGCCGGAAGCGGACCGCGTCGCTTTTGTCGCCGAGCTGGCCCGGCGCTGGTGCGCCTTGCGCCGCACGCCGCCGGCCGATCTGCGGCTGGCGCTGGTGCTGGCCAACTACCCCAACGACGACGCCCGCCTGGGCCATGGCGTGGGCCTGGACACACCGGCCTCGGTGGTGGGCATCCTGCGGGCGCTGCAGGCCGAGGGTTGTGCCACGGGCGAACTGCCGGCACACGGCGACGCGCTGATGGCGCGCCTGATCGAGGGCGTGACCCACAAGCTGGACGCCAACGACCACCGACCCGTGGGCCAGAGCCTGTCCATGGCCGACTACCTGACCGACTTCGGTGCGCTCGCGCCCGAGCGGCAGGCCGAGGTCAACGCGCTCTGGGGGCCCCCCGGGCAGGACCCGATGCTGCGCAGCGGCCGCTTCATGGTGCCCGGGCTGCGCGTGGGCCGGGTTTTCGTGGGCCTGCAGCCGGCGCGCGGGCGCGACCTGGACCTGGTGGCCACCTACCACGACGCCGACCTGGTGCCGCCGCACAGCTACCTGGCTTTCTACTTCTGGCTGCGCCGCGCCTGGCGCACCGACGCCCTGGTGCACGTGGGCAAACACGGCAACCTGGAGTGGCTGCCGGGCAAGAGCGTGGCGCTGGGCGCCGGGTGCTGGCCCGACGCGATCCTCGGGCCGCTGCCCCACCTGTACCCCTTCATCGTCAACGACCCCGGCGAGGGCAGCCAGGCCAAGCGGCGCACGCAGGCGGTGATCATCGACCACCTGATGCCGCCGCTGACGCGGGCCGAAACCTATGGGCCGCTGCAGGTGCTGGAGCGGCAGATGGACGAGTACTACGAGGCCATTTCGCTCGACCCGCGCCGCGCCACCCAGCTGCGCCAGAGCATCCTGGCGCAGGTGCTGCGCCACGGCCTGCACGCCGACCTGGGCTTCGAGGCGCCGGCCGACGAGGCCGCGCGCCAGCGCCTGCTGGAGCGCTTGGACGCCTACCTGTGCGAGATCAAGGAATCGCAGATCCGCGACGGCCTGCACGTGTTCGGCCGCTCGCCCGAAGGTCGCCAACGCAGCGACACCCTGCTGGCGCTGGCCCGGTTCCCGCGCGGCAAAGGGCAGGGGCAGGCCAGCCTGCTGCAGGCCATGGCCCACGACCTGGGGCTGGACGGGTTTGATCCGCTCGACCCCGACTGGAACCAGCCCTGGACCGGTCCGCGTCCCGCGGCATTGGCGGTGCTGGGCGATGAGGTCTGGCGCCACGCCGGTCACACCCGCGACCGGCTGGAGCGCCTGGCCACCCGCCTGGTGGACGGCGGCGAACCCCTGGACCGTGCCCTGTGGCCGCTCACCGCGCCGGTGCTGGACGAGGTGCAGGCCCAACTCGCGCCCCGGCTGGACGCCTGCGGCGAGCAGGAAATGACCCAGCTGCTGCGTGGCCTGCGAGGCCGGTTCGTGCCGCCCGGACCGAGCGGCGCACCGTCGCGCGGGCGGCCCGACGTGTTGCCCACCGGGCGCAATTTTTACGCGGTGGACACGCGCGCCGTGCCCACGCCCACCGCGTACGCCATGGGCGCGCTGGCGGCCGATCGGCTGATCGAGCGCCACCTGCAGGACCACGGCTCGTTCCCTGCCTCCATCGGCTTGTCGGTCTGGGGCACCAGCACCATGCGCACCGGCGGCGAAGACATCGCGCAGGCCATGGCCCTGCTGGGCGTGCGGCCCAAGTGGGCGCCGGGCAGCGGGCGGGTGGTGGACATCGAGGTGCTGCCCATGGCGATGCGCCACCGCCCGCGGGTGGACGTGACCCTGCGCATCTCGGGCTTCTTCCGCGACGCCTTCCCGAACCTGATCGACCTGTTCGACACGGCGGTCAAGGCGGTGGCGGCCATCGACCCGGAGGACGAGCCCGACGACGTCAACCCGGTGCGGGGTCGCGTGGGCCGCGAGGCGGCCGAGGCGCGTGCCCAGGGGGTGTCCGAAGCGGCCTCGCTGCGGCAGGCCAGCTGGCGCGTGTTCGGGCCGCGCCCGGGCGGCTACGGCGCGGGCGTGATGGACGTGATCAACAGCGGGCGCTGGGAGGGCGCGGACGACATCGCCCAGGCCTACCTGCGCGCGGGCGCCTTCGCCTATGGCCAGGACGAACACGGGGCGGCCGCGCGCGCGAGTTTCGAGCGCCGCGTGGGCGACCTCGACGTGGTGCTGCAGAACCAGGACAACCGCGAACACGACATCCTCGACTCGGGCGACTACTACCAGTTCCAGGGCGGCATGGCCGCCGCGGTGCAGCACCTCAGCGGTCAGGCGGCCGCGCTCTACCACGGCGACTTCAGCACCCCTGGCGTGCCCCACATCCGCAGCCTGGGCGAAGAGCTGGCGCGTGTGGTGCGCGCCCGCGTGGTCAACCCCAAGTGGATCGCGGGCGTGCAGCGCCACGGCTACAAGGGCGCCTTCGAGATGGCGGCGACGGTGGACTTCCTGTTCGGCTTTGACGCCACCACCGGCCTGGTGGGCGACCACCAGTACGCGCTGGTGGCCGACGCGTATGTGCACGACAGCGCCAACCGCGCCTTTCTGGAACAACACAACCCGCAGGCCCTGCGCAGCATCGGTGAGCGCCTGCTCGAAGCCATGCAGCGTGGTCTGTGGCAAGACCCGCGCGAGCACCGGGAGCGCATCGAGCAGACCCTGCTGGCGCTGGACCACCGCCTGGAAACCCAGGGCGAAGGACCCACGACATGAACACCTCCGACACCACACGCCCCGAACTGCAGGCCGCCAGCCATGCGGTCTATCCCTTTGCGGCCCTGATCGGCCACGCCGAGCTGCGCCAGGCGCTGCTGCTGGCGGCGGTGGACCCTGGCATGGGCGGTGTGCTCATCAGCGGTCCGCGGGGCACGGCCAAATCGACCGCGGCCCGCGCCCTGGCGGCCCTGCTGCCCGGTGCGCCGTTCGTCAGCCTGCCGCTGGCCGCCAGCGTGGAGCAGCTCGTGGGCACGCTCAACCTGGAGGACGTGCTGCGCGATGGCCGCGTGCGCCTGGCCCCGGGCCTGCTGGCCCGCGCCCACGGCGGCGTGCTGTATGTGGACGAGGTCAACCTGCTGCCCGACGCGCTGGTGGATGCCCTGCTCGACGCGGCGGCCAGCGGTGTCAACACGGTCGAGCGCGACGGTGTCTCGCGCCAGCACGCGGCGCGCTTCGTGTTGATCGGCACCATGAACCCGGAAGAGGGCGAGCTGCGCCCCCAGCTGCTCGACCGGTTCGGGCTGTCGGTGGTGCTGGAGAACCCCGCCGATCACGGGCTGCGCCAGTCCATCGTCCGTGCGCGCCTGGACTTTGACCTGGACCCACAAGCCCTGCTGCGGCGCGCGGCCACCGAACAGGCCGCGCTGGTGGATCAGGTGGTCGCTGCGCGCGAGGCACTGCCCGCGGTGGACTGGAGCGACGCGGTGCTGGCGCACGCCACCGCGCTGGCCCTGCGCGCCGGGGTGGACGGCGTGCGAGGGGACCTGGTGCTGCTCAAGGCCGCGCGTGCCCGCGCCGTGCTGGCGGGACGGCGCCACGTGACGCTCGCGGACGTGGACGCCCTGGCCGAGCTGGCCCTGGGCCACCGGCGTTCGGCGTCGGCCCCGCAGCGCCCCACGCCCCCGCGCACGGCGGCAGATCCCGCATCCGCCCCCGGCGCCGGGTCGGCGCCGGACCGTTCACCGTCGGGCGCCGAGGGCGACTGGGGCGCTTTGCCCCCGCAGCCAGAAGGCCTGGAGCGCGTTCGCGGCACGGGAGGGCTTGCCGCAAAAAAAGCCTGAACCACCCTGCGGGCCGCGCACCCATGGTGCCCGGCCTGCGGCGGTGGTCATCCACCGACCCCGGTGCCAAGCCGCAGCTGGCGCAGACCGGTGCGCTGGCCGGCTCCGCGGCGGCGGGCCGCATCGACTGGTGCCGCACCCTGGTCCACAAAGGCCCCGCCGCGTTGCAGCGAGACCACCTGCGGTGGGTGCGGCGGCCCGCCGATGCGCCGACCCTGCACCTGATCGCGCTGGACAATTCCGGCTCGATGCGGCACGGCGGCCGGCTGGCGCGCGCCAAGGGGTTTGCGGCGCACCTCATCGACGACGCGGCACGCGCCGGCGACCAGGTGGGTCTGGTGCTGTTCGGTGGGCAAGGGGTGCAAAGCCTGCTGTCGCCCACGCCAGCGCGGCGCTCGGCGCTGGGGCGCATCCAGCCGCTGGGCGGCGGCGGTGGCACGCCGCTGGTCGCCGGGCTGCGCCAGGTGCAGACCGAACTCCTGGCCCACCGGCGGCGTCACGGTGGCGGGCGCCGCCTGCTGTGGCTGCTCACCGACGGGCGCAGCCTGGAGCAGCCGGCCGCTCCCTCGGCGGCCGACCACATCGTCATCGTCAACTTCGACGACCCTGTTCGCCCCCTGGGGCGCTGCCCGGCCTGGGCCACGGCCTGGGGCGCGGAGCTGCGCCAGCCCGGGACCCCCTGACACCCGCCGATGCCCTCACCACCAGAACCCATGACCGAACTCATCATCTGCACCACCTGCCGCCCCGCCGGGGTCCCGCGCGACCAGCGCGCCCCTGGCGACCTCCTGTTTGAAGCGGTGCAGGCCGAACAGGCCTTCGGCGACCAGCCCGAATGGGCGACCGTGCGCGTGCGTGGCGTGGCCTGCACCGCCGGCTGCTCGCGCGCCTGCACCGTGGCCTTCCAGTCACCGGGCAAGCACAGCTACCAGTTCGGCGACCTCGCACCCGCAGAGGGCGTTGCCCGGCAGTTGCTCGACTGCGCCGTGATGCACCACCGGGCGCCCGATGGCAACCTCGCCCGCGATGCGCGTCCACCCCTGTTGCGCAACGGCATCCTGTGTCGCCTGCCGCCCACCGCGGTCACCGGTGGAGAAGCCCCATGACGATCCAGGTGGAATGACATGCCCCAGACGACCGCCCCCGATCAGGCCTTTGCCCCGGCCGAGCGCGATGCCGTGTACCGCGCCATCTTCGAGCGCCGCGACATGCGCCACTTCGCCGGCGGAACGGTCGCGCCCGAGCTGATGCGCCGCCTGCTCACCGCCGCGCACCATGCGCCCAGCGTGGGCTTCATGCAGCCTTGGCGCTTTCTTCGCGTGGCCTCGCCCGCGCTGCGCAGCGGGCTGCAGGCGCTGGTGGAGCAGGAGCGCCTGCTGACCGCGCAGGCGCTGGGCGAGCGGGGCGGCGAATTCATGCGCCTGAAGGTCGAGGGCTTGATGGACGCTGCCGAGGTCTGGGTGGTGGCGCTGGCCGAGGGGCGCGAGCGGCATGTGTTTGGCCGCCGGACCCTGCCGCAGATGGACCTCGCCTCGACCGCCTGCGCCATCCAGAACCTCTGGCTGGCCGCGCGCGCCGAAGGGCTGGGCATGGGCTGGGTCTCGCTGTTCGACCCGCGGGCCGTGGCCTCGCTGCTGGGCATGCCCGACGGGGCCGAGCCCGTGGCCCTGCTGTGCATCGGGCCGGTGCACCGGTTCGACGAAGAACCCCTGCTCCAGCGGCAGCGCTGGGCCCAGCGCTGCGCATTGGACAATATCCTGTTTGAAAACGCCTGGGGCCAGCCCCTGGGCACCCGCGAATCGGTGACGGGGTGACCCCACCGCTGCTTGAACTTTGAGGAGACCACGATGACGACCGACACCACCCTGCTGCCTTCCGCCGAGCAGACCCTGCATTTCCACGCCCCGCGCAAAGCAGCGGCGCCGTCGGTCGATGCCGGCCAGCAGGCCTGGCCCGTGGCCGCCGTGCAGGCCCTGCTGGACCTGCCATTCCCTGAGCTGATGCACCGCGCGCAGACCGTGCACCGCGAGCACCACGACCCGACCCACATGGAGCTGGCCACGCTGCTGTCGATCAAGACCGGCGGCTGCCCCGAGGACTGCGGCTACTGCCCGCAGTCGGTGCACCACGAGACCGGCGTGGAAGCCACCAAGATGATGACGCCCGAAGAGGTGCGCGAGGCCGTGCTCGGCGCCAAGGCGGCCGGCGCCTCGCGCTTCTGCATGGGCGCGGCCTGGCGCGCGCCCAACGACCGCGACCTGGAGAAGGTCGAGGAACTGGTGCGCGTGATCAAGGACGAGGGCCTGGAGGCCTGCTGCACCCTGGGCATGCTCACGGGCGACCAGGCGCAGCGCCTCAAGGGCGCGGGGCTGAATTACTACAACCACAACCTGGACACCGCGCCCGAGCTGTACGGCGACATCATCACCACCCGCGACTACCAGGACCGGCTGGACACCCTGGGCCACGTGCGCGGGGCCGGTATCCACGTGTGCAGCGGCGGCATCGTGGGCATGGGCGAATCGCGCGCCGGGCGCGCCGGGCTGATCGCGCAGCTGGCCAACCTGGCGCCGTACCCCGAATCGGTGCCGATCAACCATCTGGTCAAGGTGCCCGGCACGCCGCTGGCCGACGAGCCCGATCTGGACCCGCTGGAGTTCGTGCGCACGGTGGCGGTGGCCCGCATCACCATGCCCCGGGCCAAGGTGCGTTTGTCGGCCGGGCGCCGGCAGATGGACGAATCGACCCAGGTGCTGTGCTTCCTGGCCGGTGCCAATTCCATCTTCTACGGCGACAAGCTGCTGGTGACCGGCAACCCCGACGTGGAGGCCGACCAGGACCTGCTGACCCGCGTGGGCATGCACACCACGCGCGCGCACGCCTGACGCACGCCCGATATGGGCCCTGCCCATGGCCGAAACCCCCTCAGTTCAAGGAGATTCCCCATGTTCCGCACCCTGCTGAAATCCAAAATCCACCGCGCCACCGTCACCCACTGCGAGCTGCACTACGAAGGGTCCTGCGGCATCGACGAAGACCTGCTGGAGGCGAGCAACATCCGCCCCAACGAACAGGTGCACATCTGGAACGTCAACAACGGCGAACGTTTCATCACCTACGCCATCAAGTCGCCGCGCGGCAGCGGCATCATTTCGCTCAACGGCTCGGCCGCCCGGCGCGCCAGTGTGGGCGACCTGGTGATCATCGCGGCCTTCGGCATGGTCCATGAAGACAAGCTCGACGAGGCCGTGCCGAAGCTGGTGTTCCCCGACGCCGCCAACCGCATCGTCGAGACCCGCAGCGAGCCCGCCGGTCCCCAGGCCGGCGACCCGGTCATCCTGCCCCTGGGCGCCGAGCTTTGACGCGGCCCGTGTCCGCCAACGCCCTCTGGCGCCAGCGCAGCCTGGCCGCCGTGTGGCACCCGTGCACGCAGATGAAGCTGCACGCGCCCGATGGCGCGGCGTTGCCGCTGATTCCCGTGGCGCGGGCCGAGGGCGTGTGGCTGCACGACCACGAAGGCAACCGCTACCTGGATGCCATCAGCTCCTGGTGGGTCAACCTGTTCGGCCACAACCACCCCGCGATCCGCGCCGCGCTCATTGACCAGCTCAACACCCTGGACCACGTGATGCTGGCCGGCTTCACCCACGCGCCGG
>NZ_JADMKB010000016.1 GCF_018780075.1 Hydrogenophaga sp. | reverse complement strand
GCAGCGAGTGGTTCTGGAACACCACCGCGCGCTCGGGGCCGGGGCCGGCGATCTCGCGGTCGGCGCAGAGCAGCACGCCGCTGGTGGGCGTGGTCAGGCCGGCGATCAGGTTGAGCAGGGTGGACTTGCCGCAACCCGAGTGGCCGATCAGCGCCACGAACTCGCCCTTGGCCACCGTGAGGTTGATCTCGCGCAGCGCGGGGAAATTGCCCTTCTTGGTCTTGAAGGTCTGCTCGACGTTCTGGATGTCGATGTACTTGGCGTCGTTGCTGTTGCTCATGACTTGACTTCCTCGAACGTGAACAGGGTGGCGATCTTGATGAGCGCGAATTCGAGCAGCAGGCCGACGATGCCGATGACGAAGATCGCGATGATGATGGAAGAGACGTTGAGGTTGTTCCACTCGTCCCAGACCCAGAAGCCGATGCCCACGCCGCCGGTCAGCATCTCGGCCGCGACGATCACCAGCCAGGCCGTGCCCACCGCCAGGCGCACGCCGGTCAGCAGGTAGGGCAGCACGGCGGGGAACAGGATCTTGGTGAAGATCTTCCACTCGCTCAGGTTGAGCACGCGGGCCACGTTCATGTAGTCCTGCGGCACGCGCTGCACGCCCACCGCGGTGTTGATGATCATGGGCCAGATCGAGCAGATGAAGATGGTCCAGATGGCGGCCGGGTTGGCGCCCTTGAACACCAGCAGGCCGATCGGCAGCCAGGCCAGCGGCGACACCGGGCGCAGCAGGCTGATGAGCGGGTTGAACATGCGGCTCAGGAACTCGAAGCGGCCGATGGCGAAGCCGGCGGGGATGCCGACCAGCGCCGCCAGGCCGAAGCCAATGGCCACGCGCTGCAGCGAGGCCAGCACGTTCCAGCCGATGCCTTGGTCGTTGGGGCCTTCGCTGTAGAACGGATCAGAGAACACCTCCAGCGCCTGCGCCCAGGTCTCGGCGGGTTTGGGGATGCCGCTGTTGCTGGTGCTGGCGATCAGTTGCCAGAGCAGCACCAGGCAGGCCAGCCCCAACACGGGCGGCAACACCGCCATCCACACGCCCCGGAAGTCGCGGCTCGCGGCCGAGGGGCGGGCACTGACCACAGGCGCCGCAGGCGCTTCGGTTTGGGGTTTGCTCATGGCTTTGCCAATCGGTGAGTGGGTGCTGGTGACCGGCGGTGCCGAAGCCTCCAGCGGTGAATGAAAAACGGCGCTGACCATGGTGGATGTCCTTTCAGTGCAACGAGAGAGAAATGCCTTCAAGCGAGCGAGATGCCTTCAATCCGGGAACGCCGCGCGAAGCGCGACGCGGGGAGGCATCAAAGCTCAGGCTTTGATCTTGAAACCATCGGCGTATTTCGCCGGGTCCTTGCCGTCCCAGACCACGCCGTCCATCATCTTCACGCTGCGCATGTCCGACTTGGGCAGCGGCGTCTTGCTGGCGCTGGCGGCTTCTTTGTAGACGTCGATGCGGTTGACCTTTTTGGCCACGGCCAGGTAGTCGGGGTGGGTTTTCATCAAGCCCCAGCGCTTGTGCTGGGTCATGAACCACATGCCGTCGCTCAGGTAGGGGAAGTTCACCGAGCCGTCGTTGTAGAACTTCATGTGGTTCGGGTCGTCCCAGGTCTTGCCCATGCCGTTCTGGTAGCGGCCCAGGATGCGCTGGTTGATCGCGTCCACGCCGGTGTTCACATAGGCGCGCTGGGCGATCGTCTCGGCCATCTTGTTCTTGTTCTGCAGACCGGCGTCGATCCACTTGCCGGCTTCCAGGATGGCGGCCGTCACGGCGCGCGCCGTGTTGGGGTTCTTGGCCACGAAGTCGGCCGTCGTGCCCAGCACCTTCTCGGGGTGGTCCTTCCAGATGTCCTGGGTGGTGTTGGCGGTGATGCCGATGCCGTCCATGATGGCGCGGTGGTTCCAGGGCTCGCCCACGCAGAAGCCGTCCATGTTGCCCACGCGCATGTTGGCCACCATCTGCGGCGGCGGCACCACGATGGCGCGCGCGTCCTTCATCGGATCGATGCCGGCGGCGGCCAGCCAGTAGTAGAGCCACATGGCGTGGGTGCCGGTGGGGAAGGTCTGGGCGAAGGTGTATTCGCGCTTCTCGGCGGCCATCAGCTTGGCCAGCGAAGGGCCGTCCACAGCGCCCTTGTCGGCGAGCTTCTTCGACAGCGTGATGGCCTGACCGTTGTGGTTCAGGTTCATCAACACGGCCATGTCTTTCTGCGGGCCCGAGGTGCCCAGCTGCAGGCCGTAGACCAGGCCGTAGAGCACGTGGGCGAAGTCGAGCTCGCCGTTGACCAGCTTGTCGCGCACGCCGGCCCAGCTGGCTTCCTTGGTGGGCACGATCTTCACGCCGTACTTCTTGTCGATGCCGAGTTCGGCGGCCATCACCACGCTGGCGCAGTCGGTCAGCGGGATGAAGCCGATCTTGACCTCGGTCTTCTCCGGGGCGTCGGAGCCGGCGGCCCAGACGCCGCTGTGGCCCAGGGTGGAGAAGAAGGTGGCGGTGGCCGCGCCCTTCTTGATGAAGTCGCGGCGCGAGGCGCTGGCCGGGGCCGGGGCTTCGGGTGCCGGTGCCGTGGTGGCGACGCTCGTGTCGGTGGTGTCTGCGCTCATGTCCAACTCCTGTTGCTGATAAAAAATGCGGTGGCCAAAAACAAAACGGCGCCCATTTCCAGCCCTGCTTGTTGCGAGCTTGAAATGGACGCCGTTGTCCTGTGTCTCGGGAGACGTCGGGGTTTGTGCCGCCATTGGCACAGGTCCCGTTGAGAGCATCTAAGCAGGGAGCGTGCCAGGGCTTGTTTTCTTCCGGCTGTGCGGTCGAAGAAGCTTGATCTGAAAAGAAAAAACCGCCTTCAGTGTGAGGCCGGGTGCGGGCCTCAGGGCGTGTGAGCGGGGCCGGGCCGCGGTGCTGGAGGCATCAGCTTGGTGCGCCGCGGGAGTGGGGCACAGGTTTTGTGCGCCGCAACACCCCGGCGCCTGTCGCACGCGGTCAGCGCCGCCGTTCGGGCAGCACCTCGGCCATGGACAGCACCGCTTCGGCCACGTCGATCAGGCGGCGGTTCTGGTTCATGGCCATCTGGCGCAGGGTCTTGTGGGCCTCGGCCTCGCTGAGGTTGCGGTGCGCCATCAGCAGGCCCTTGGCGCGTTCGACCAGCTTGCGTTCGTTGAGGCTGGCGCGCACGGTGTCGAGCTCGTCGCTGATGGCCTGCAGGCGGCGCGCCTGGTCCTGCACCAGATCGAGGATGGAGCGGTCGAGCTGGTGGCCATAGCCCTGCGTCGGGGTGCTGCCGGCCACGTGGTCGGGCACCGGGTGCAGGAAGAACGAGAGCGGATCGGCCGGCTGGGTGGCGGCGGGGTTGAGGCCCTCGAACGCCAGCAGCTCGTCCAGCGCGGCCTGGGTCTTGTGTTCGCACAGCCGCTGCAGGCTGTGCGCGAGCCGGTCTTCCACCGTTTTCATGCGGTCCATGCGCACGCTGCAGCAGTCGAACCAGGGCTGGCTCTGGTTGGCGTCGAGCGGGCTGCCGTCGGCGGCGGTACAGAGCACGCGGCGCATGCGTTCGAGCTCGGCGCGGGCGGCCACCGTGTCGAGGTCGGCGGTGGCCCAGAGCGTGGCGAGTTCGTCGTTGGCGAATTCCTTGAACACCTGCAGGCAGCGCTCCTGCGAATCGATCAGGTGCAGCAGGCGCTGCTGCTCGGCGCTCTCGGCGCGGCCGCTGGCGTAGAGGGCCGAGCCGGCGGCGCGTTCCTGGCCGGCGAACTCCTTGCCCTGCATGAAGTTGAACAGCGCCACCAGCTGGCGCGAGATGCCGGGGTCGCTGGCGCTGTCGGCGGCCTCGAACACCACCGCCAGCAGGCCGGCGATGAGGCGCACATAGGCCTCGGTGGCCTGCCGTGCCGTCCAGACCTGGGTGTCCACGCGCTCGCGCAGCGCGGGCAGGGCGTCCAGCCCTTGCAGCACGTAGGCGATGCGGCTGAACAGGCGCGCGCCGTGGCCGAGGTGGGCGTCGAGGCCGTCGAAGCAGCGGCGCAGCGCGGTTTCGGTGGCCTGGCTTTCGGCGATCTGCTGCTGGCGCGGTTCGGCGAAGCGGCTGCCCTGCGAGGCAAGGAACAGGTTGGACAGGCCGCGCTCGCGCTGCAGGCCGTGCACCAGCCGGCCGGTCACGTTCACCAGCGCGCTGGTGAGGGCGAGCTGGCGCAAGGCGTCGATTTCGCAGCGCTTGGCGGCGATCAGGAAATTGAGACCCGATTTCAGGGGCGAGGCGGTGGAGGGCATGCTGGTGAGAATGGCAGCAATAAATGTGCCGTCTGCTCCAGCAGGAGGGCCATGTCGCATGGCTGCAGGATGGGGCGCTGATGAGGTCACGGCCTGATTGTCCCGCAGACCGGACGAGCCGGAGGGGTCAGGCGGTTTCGCGTTCGCGCATGGCCACCTGCATCGCGGCGCGGGGCATCAGCTGCGCGCGCAGCGCCACCACCCCGCCGATCATGATGAGCGCCGGCGGGCGCACCTGGTGGCGCAGCGCCAGCGCCGGCAGCTCGGCCACCGTGCCGGTGATGCAGCGTTCTTCGGGCATCGTGGCTTTTTCCACCAGCGCCGCCGGCGTGCCCGGCGGCAGGCCGTGGGCGAGCAGCTGGCGGCAGATCTCGGGCAGGTTGTTCACGCCCATGTAGAGCACCACGGTCTGGCGCGGGCGCGCGAGCATGGCCCAGTCCATGTCCAGGCCGTTGTCGTCGCGCGTGTGGCCGGTGGCCAGCACCAGGGCGCAGGCGTGGTCGCGGTGGGTGAGCGGAATGCCCACCGACGCCGCGGCGCCCTGGGCGGCGGTGAGGCCCGGCACCACCGTGAACGGGATGCCCTCGGCGGCCAGGGCCTGGGCCTCTTCGCCGCCCCGCCCGAAGATGTAGCCGTCGCCGCCCTTGAGGCGCAGCAGCGAGCGGCCACCGCGCGCCAGCTGGACCATCAGGTCGATGATCGAGGCCTGGGGCAGGGTGTGGCGCGAAGACTCCTTGCCCACGTAGATGCGCTCGGCGTCGGGGCTGAGGTGGTCGAGCACGGCCGGGCTCACCAGGTGGTCGTAGAGCACCAGCGTCGCGGCCTGCAGCGCCTTCACGGCCTTGACCGTGAGCAGTTCCGGGTCGCCAGGTCCCGCCCCCACCAGCGTGACGGTGCCGGGCACGGTGCCCTGCGGGGAACGCTCGGGGACCAGCAGGTGGCCGAAGTGAACCAGGTTCATGGGGGTGCTCCGTTCTCGTGGCGTTTCTTCTCTGGACGGAGCCCATTGTTCTGACGCGTTGGTGGCCTGTCCTTGAACCAGTTCAAGGACAGGCTGCGCTCCCCCCTTGACGATCTCTCCTGTTCGCCACGGTCTTGGACAGCAGCCGGGCGAATGGGTCCAAAGCCCCCACAGGGACGGCCACTTCAACAGCTGATCCACGACGGAGAGAGAAACCCATGAAACCCAGAACGATCATTCGCCTGACCACGCTGGCCATGGCCGCGATGCTTGGCGCCGGCGCCTTCGCGCAGACGGCCGACAAGAAGGTCAGCCCGGCCGAGGCGAACTACCAGGCGGGCAGTTCCCCCATCGGCGCCGAGGCCATGGTGCAGAGCGTGAACCCCAAGGCGCCGCCCATGACGCAGACCGAGTTCGACGTGGCGCGCAAGGTGTATTTCGAGCGCTGCGCGGGCTGTCACGGCGTGCTGCGCAAGGGCGCCACCGGCAAGCCGCTCACGCCCGACATCACCGTGGGCAAGGGCACCGACTACCTCAAGGTCTTCATCGCCTACGGCTCGCCGGCCGGCATGCCGAACTGGCAGACCAGCGGCGAGATGACCGAAAAAGAGGTGGACATGATGGCGCGCTACATCCAGCACGAGCCACCGACCCCGCCCGAGTTCGGCATGGAGCAGATGAAGGCGACCTGGAAGGTCATCGTGCCGCCGGAAAAGCGGCCGACGAAGAAGATGAACAACTTCAACATCACCAACATCTTCAGCACCACGCTGCGGGACACGGGTGAGGTGGCGCTGATCGACGGTGACACCAAGAAGATCATCAACATCATCAAGACCGGCTATGCGGTGCACATCTCGCGCCTGTCGGCCTCGGGTCGCTACCTGTTCGTGATCGGGCGCGACGCCAAGATCAACATGATCGACCTGTGGATGGAGCTGCCCGACAACGTGGCCGAGATCCGCACCGGCCTGGAAGCTCGCTCGGTGGAAACCAGCAAATACAAGGGCTTTGAAGACAAGTACGCGATCGCCGGTTCCTACTGGCCGCCCCAGTTCGTGATCATGAACGGCGACACGCTGGAGCCGCTGAAGATCGTGGCCACCCGTGGCATGACGGTCGACAAGCAGGAGTACCACCCCGAACCGCGCGTGGCCTCCATCGTCGGCAGCCACTACAAGCCCGAGTTCGTCGTGAACGTGAAGGAAACCGGGCAGACGCTGCTGGTGGACTACTCCAACATCGACGCGCTCAAGGTCACCACCATCGGCACCGCGCGCTTCCTGCACGACGGCGGCCTGGACTCCACCAAGCGCTACTTCATGGTGGCGGCCAACAACAGCAACAAGATCGCGGCGGTGGACCTGAAGGAAGGCAAGCTGACCAAGCTGATCGACGTGGGCAAGATCCCGCACCCCGGCCGCGGCGCGAACTTCGTCCATCCGAAGTTCGGCCCTGTGTGGTCCACCGGTCACCTGGGTGACGACAGCATCTCGCTGATCGGCACCGATCCGAAGAAGCACCCCAAGGAAGCGTGGAAGGTCGTGCAGACCCTCACCGGCCAGGGCGGTGGCGCGCTGTTCATCAAGAGCCACCCGAAGAGCACGCACCTGTACTCGGACTCGCCGCTGAACCCCGATCCGAAGATCTCGCAATCGGTTGCGGTGTACGACATCAACAACCTCGAAAAAGGGTTTGTCGTGCTGCCGATCGCCGAGTGGGCGGGCATCAAGGACGACGGCGCCAAGCGCGTCGTGCAGCCCGAGTTCAACAAGGCGGGCGACGAGGTGTGGTTCTCGGTGTGGAGCGCCAAGAACAAGGAGAGCGCGCTGGTCATCGTCGACGACAAGACGCTCAAGCTCAAGGCCGTGATCAAGGACCCGCGCCTGATCACGCCGACGGGCCACTTCAACGTGAACAACACCCAGCACGACGTGTATTGACTCCCCCTGCGCCGCTTCGCGGCTTCCCCCCTGAGGGGGGCGGCCCTGGTGGCCCGGCAAAGCCGGTTCCACGGGGCCCTGGGTTGGGGTCACTTCGTCTTCGTTGCGTTTCTTCTGGAGTTCCACATGAAAAAAGTGAATCTGTTGTTGCTGGCGTCGTTTATGGCGCTCGGTTCGGGTGCTGCGTTGGCCGACGGCGATGCGGCGTTGACCAAGGGTGGCTGCATGGCTTGCCACACCAAGGACAAGAAGCTGGTCGGGCCTTCGTTCAAGGACATCGCGGCCAAGTACAAGGGGCAGGACGTTTCGGCCAAGCTGTTCGACAAGGTGCGCAAGGGCGGATCGGGTGTGTACGGCCCGATCCCGATGTCGCCAAACGGTCCGGACAAGATCGCGGATCAAGACCTCAAGGACGCCATCGCGGTGATCCTCAAATCCTGATGCAGTCGGCCAAGCTGTGAAAACCGCTGCTGTCCTGTCCGCGCTGCTGCTGGGGCCTGTGCTGGCCCTGGCGCAGTCGGTTCCTGCGCCCGATGCATCGCGCTCGCGCGAGCTGGTGCGCATGGTGCGGCAGGACTGCGGCTCGTGCCACGGCATGCGCCTGACCGGCGGCCTTGGCCCCGCGCTCACGCGCGAGGCCCTGGCCGAATTTCCTCTCGACAGCCTGGCCGCCGTGATCGTTCACGGTCGGCCCGGCACCCCCATGCCGCCCTGGAGGGCGATGCTCAGCGAGCCCGAGGCGCGCTGGATCGCACAACGCCTGCTCCAGGGCTTTCCTGAAGAAACGGTGACAACACCATGAAGCGCCGTGAATGGCTGGCCGCTGCGGCCACCCTGTCTTCCATCGGCGCGCTGGGCCTGTTGCCCGGTTGCGCCTCACCCGTCTTGCGCGGCACCGGCGACCTGGGCGTGGTCATCGGCCGCGCCAACGGCACGCTGTACCTCGTGGACACCACGGCCCAGGCACTGATCGGCGAGGTGCCCGGCCTGGGCGACCTGTCGCACGCCTCGGTGGTGTTCTCGCGCGACGGCCTGTTCGCCTACGTGTTCGGGCGCGACGGTGGCCTCACCCAGGTCCACTTGCTGGAGCGGCGCATCACCCGCCGCGTCATGCAGGCGGGCAATTCCATCGGGGGCGCGATCAGCGCCGACGGCACGCTGGTGGCGGCACAGAACTACACGCCCGGTGGCGTGAAGGTGTTCGACGCGCGCACGCTGGAGCTGCTGGCACACATCCCGGCCGAGTACGAACCGGGCAAGCTGTCGCGGGTCGTGGGGCTGGTCGATCTGCCCGGCCGCCGTTTCGCCTACAGCCTGTTCGACGCCCACGCGATCTGGGTCACCGACTGTTCGGACCCACGCCACCCCAAGACACAGAAGTTCAACAACATCGGCCGCCAGCCCTACGACGCGCTGGTCACGCCCAACGGCCGCCACTACATCGCCGGCCTGTTCGGCGAAGACGGCCTGGCCATGATCGACCTCTGGGCAGAAGATTGCCCCCAGGTCAGGGCTGCGCCCAGCCCACCCCCCGAGGGGGGCAAGGAAACTTGGGGCGGCCCGGCGTTTCCTTGTCACCCCAAGGTCCAGCGCATCCTCGGCGGCTACGGCAAAGGCCAGGAACCGCTGCCGGTCTACAAGATGCCGCACCTGCGCGGCTGGGCCGTGGCCGGGCGCCGCGCCTACCTGCCCGCGATCGGGCGCCACGAGGTGCTGGTGGTGGACACCGAGACCTGGGCCGAAGTCGGCCGCATCCCCGTGGCCGGCCAGCCGGTGTTCGTGATGGCGCGGCCCGACGGGCGCCAGGTGTGGGTCAACTTCGCCGTGCCCGATTACCACCGCGTGCAGGTCATCGACACGCAGAGCCAGGCCATCGTACAGACGCTGGAGCCCGGCAAGGCGGTGCTGCACATGGAGTTCACGCCGCGCGGTGAAGCGGTGTGGATCAGCAGCCGCGACGACCACCGCGTGAGCGTCATCGACACGCAGAGCTTCGCCACCCGCGCCCGGCTCGACGTGCCCGCGCCCAGCGGCATCTTCTTCACCGCGCGCGCCGCGCGGGTGGGGTTCTGAGCCATGGACGCCCGTTTGCGCCTGATCAACGACTGGCAGCATGGCTTTCCGTTGTGCGCCGACCCGTTTGGTGAGCTGGCCCGCGAAACCGGCCTGGGGCGCGCGGCCGTCATCGAGACCTTGCGGCTGGCGCAGGACGATGGGCGCGTCAGCCGCATCGGTGGCGTGTTCGCCCATGGCTCGGGCGGCGACGCGGTGCTGGTCGCCATGGCCGTGCCCGCACACCGCATCGACACCGTGGCCGCTCTCGTGTCGGCCCACCCCGGCGTCAACCACAACTACCTGCGCGAACACCACCACAACCTGTGGTTCGTGATGACCGGCGCCCACCGCGATGCGGTGGAAGACGGTGTGGCCGAACTCGAAAAGGTGATCGGCCTGCCCGCGCTGCGGCTGCGCATGTTGCGGCCTTACCGCATCGATCTCGGCTTCGATCTGCGCGGCGACACGGCACAGGTGCCGATGCGCCGCACGGCGGACGCACCGAAGACCGCACCCTTGCCGGCCGATCAATGGCCGCTGGCGCGTCTTGTCGAAGCGGGGCTGCCGCTGGTGGATCGACCGTTCGCCGTCTGGGCCGAAGAACTCGATCGCGGTGAAAGCTGGATCACACAATGCATTGACCTCTGGCTGGCCGAGGGTCGGCTCAAGCGCTTCGGTGTGGTGGTGAGGCACCACGAGCTGGGTTTTCACGCCAACGCCATGACCGTGTTTGACGTGCCCAACGACCAGATCGACGCCTGCGGCATGGCGTTGGCCGAACAGGCCGGCGTGACGCTGGCCTACCGCCGCGCGCGGGCCGAGGGCTGGCCGTTCAATCTCTATGCCATGGTGCACGGGACGAACCGCGATGCCGTGAAAGCGGTGATCGATCGCGTGACGCACGCGGCCGGACTGTCGCGGTTTCCGCGCGAAGTGCTGTTCTCCACCCGCCGGTTCAAACAGACCGGCGCGCGCCGTTTCCGTGGTTGGGCTTCGGCACCCGTCGTCGCCGCTGTGCCGGAGGTGCCCCATGCTCTCGCCGGATGACGCCCGCCTGATCGGCTTCCTTCACGGCGGCTTCCCGCTGAGCGACCGGCCCTTCGCCGAGGTGGCCGCCCAGCTGGGCTGCAGCGAAGACGCGGTGATCGAGCGCCTGCAGCACCTGCTGTCGCATGGCGACCTGACCCGCTTCGGCCCGTTGTTCCAGATCGAACGCGCGGGGGGCCGCTTCATCCTGGCCGCGATGGCCGTGCCCGAAGAACGCTTCGACGCAGTCGCGGCCCAGCTGGATGCGATGAACGAAGTGGCGCACAACTACCGCCGCGAATCGGCCCACCCGGACCAGCCCGGCGCCACGCCGCTCAACATGTGGTTCGTGCTGGCGGTCGAGTCGGCCGACCAGATCGGTTCCGTGGTCCAGCGCATCGAGGCGGTGACCGCGCTGCCGGTGTACGCATTCCCCAAGGAGCGCGAGTTCTTTGTGGAGCTGAAGCTGCCTTTGTTCGACGGAGGTGCCCATGGCACTCGATGAACTCGACCGCCGCCTGATCCGCGCCACGCAGTCTGGTCTGCCGCTCGTGCCGCGCCCCTACGAGGCCGTGGGCGCCACGTTGGGCATCAGCGGCGAACAGGTGCGCGAGCGCCTGCAGGCCATGCTCGACGCCGGGCTGATCCGCCGCATCGGCGCCGTGCCCAACCACTACCGCCTGGGCTTCACCGCCAACGGCATGAGCGTGTGGGACGTGGCCGACGACGTGGTCGACGCGCTCGGCGAACGCATCGGCCTGCTGCCCGGCGTGAGCCACTGCTACCGCCGCCCGCGACGCCTGCCCGTGTGGCCCTACAACCTGTTCGCCATGCTGCACGGCCGCTCGCGCGACGAGGTGGAGCAGCAGGCGCAAGAGATCGCTTCAATGCTCGGCGCCGCCTGCCGCTCACACGACATTCTTTATTCGACCGCGATCCTGAAGAAAACAGGACTGCGGCTCTCTGAAAGCTGAACACCATGTTTCGCATCAGCCAGTACATGCGCGAAATCGCCGAAGCCGAACACACCGGCCGCTACCCGGTTCCCGCGCCGCGATTGCGGCAGCAACCGGCTCGAAATGCTTCCGGCGTGAGCGGAAGTTCCACCCAGGACGCCGCCGGGCTGGCTTCGCCAGACGGCCAGCGTCGCCCCCTTGAGGGGGTCGGGCGAAGCCCGGCGGGGGTGGGCCAAGCTTGCGGTCCCGTGGTCATCTGGAACCTCATCAGGCGTTGCAACTTGACTTGCAAACACTGCTACGCGCTTTCGGCCGACCACGAATACGCCGGGGAACTGAGCTGGCATGAAGTTGTGACCGTGATGGACGACCTCAAGGCCTTCCGCGTGCCGGTGCTCATCCTCTCCGGCGGCGAGCCGCTGATGCGGCCCGACATCTTCGACATCGCCAACCGCTCCCGCGCCATGGGCTTCTACACCGGCCTGTCCACCAACGGCACGCTGATCGACGCGCCCATGGCCGACCGCATCGCCGCCACTGGCTTTGACTACGTGGGCATCAGCCTCGACGGCCTGCGCGAGACGCACGACAAGTTCCGCCGCCTCGATGGCGCGTTCGACCGCAGCCTCGCCGCCGTGCGCCTGCTGCGCGAACGTGGTGTGAAGGTGGGCCTGCGCTACACCATGACCGCGCTCAACGCGCACGACTTCGCGCCGCTGCTGGACCTGATGCGCAGCGAGCAGGTGGACAAGTTCTATTTCTCGCACCTCAACTACGCCGGCCGCGGCAACATCCACCGCGGCCAGGACGCGCAGCACCTCGCCACGCGCCAGGCGCTGGACCAGCTGTTCGAGCGCGCCTGGCAGGCCGCGCGCGACGGGCTGGACGAGGAGTACGTGACCGGCAACAACGACGCCGACGGCCCCTACCTGTTGCAGTGGGTGCAGGCCCGCTACCCGCGCTGGGCCGACGCGCTGCGCGAGCGCTTGGTGGCCTGGGGCGGCAACAGCAGCGGGGTCAACGTGGCCAACATCGACAACCTCGGCCATGTGCACCCCGACACCATGTGGTGGCACCACACCATCGGCGACGTGCGCCAGCGCCCCTTCTCGGAGATCTGGAGCGACACCAGCGAGCCGCTTATGGCGGGGCTGAAGGCGTTTCCGCGGCCGGTCGAGGGCCGCTGCGCCAGTTGCCAGCACTTCGCCATCTGCGGCGGCAACACCCGCACCCGTGCGCAGCAACTCACCGGCAACCCCTGGGCCGAAGACCCGGGCTGTTACCTCACCGACGAGGAGATCGGCGCCGTGGCCGGCAGCGACGCGGGCCGGCTCGCGCTCACGCCGTTCCGCAAGGTGCACATCCTGCATCAGGGGGCCAACCATGCCTGATGCCCCAAAGCGCTCATTGCGCGAGGCCTTGGCCAACCTCGCCCGCGCCACGCTGGTGCTGGGCCTGTGCTGGATGGGCGTGGACATGGCCGCCGCACAGTCCATCGATGCCGGGGCCCTGTACCAGCAGCACTGCGCTGCCTGCCACGGCGAGCAGCGCACCGGCCTCATGGGTCCGGCGCTGCTGCCCGAGAGCCTGGAGCGCCTGCGCCCGGCAGAGGCCCTGAAGGTCATCGCGCAGGGCCGGCCGGCCACGCAGATGCCCGGCTTTGCCGCGCAGCTCAGCGCCGCCGACATCGCCGCGCTCGCCGCGCACATCCGCACCCCGGTGTCGCCCGCGCCCGTGTGGGCCGAGGTGGACATCCGCGCCTCGCGCAGCTTCAACCCCGCGCCCGCGGGCGAGCCGGCGAAGCCGCTGTGGAGTGCCGACCCCATGAACCTGTTCGTGGTGGTGGAGGGCGGTGACCACCACATCAGCCTGCTCGACGGCGACAGGTTCGAGGTCATCACCCGCTTCCCCAGCCGCTTCGCGCTGCACGGCGGCCCCAAGTTCACGCCCGACGGCCGCTACGTCTTCTTCGGCTCGCGCGACGGTTGGATCACCAAGTACGACCTCTGGCGCCTGCGCGTGGTGGCCGAGGTGCGCGCCGGCCTGAACATGCGCAACGTCGCGGTCAGCGGCGACGGCCAATGGGTCATGGCCGCCAACTACCTGCCGCACAGCGTGGTGCTGTTCGACGCCGATCTGAACCTGCAGAAGACCTACGCCGCCGCCACGCTGGACGGCAAGCAGACGTCGCGCGTCTCGGCCGTGTACGACGCCACGCCGCGCCACAGCTTTGTGGTGGCGCTCAAGGACATTCCCGAGCTCTGGGAGATCTCCTACAACCCGAAAGCCGAGCCGATCTACGACGGCCTGGTGCACGACTACAAGATGGGCGAGGCCATTGCCAAGCCCGGTTTCCTCGGTGTGCGCCGCACACCGCTGGACGAACCGCTGGACGACTTCTTCTTCGACCAGAGCTACCGTCATGTGCTCGGCGCCACGCGGCCCAAAACGGCTGAGGGCTCGGCCACCGCCCAGGTGGTGAACCTCGACGCGCGCCGCAGAATAGCCGACTTGCCCATCGCCGGCATGCCGCACCTGGGTTCGGGCATCACCTTCGGATGGAATGGCAGCACGGTGCTGGCGTCGCCGAATCTGAAAGGTGGCGCCATCGACGTGATCGACATGAAGACCTGGAAACCGGTCGCCACCATCCCCACGCCCGGCCCGGGCTTCTTCATGCGCAGCCACGAAAACAGCCGCTTCGCCTGGACCGATTCGATGATGAGCCCGACCGCCAGGGACACCATGACCATCATCGACAAGGCCACGCTGCAACCGGTCGCCACGGTGAAGGAACCGGGCAAGACCCTGGCCCACATCGAATTCACCAAGGACGGGAAATACGCGCTCGCCAGCGTGTGGGAGATGGACGGCGCGCTCATCGTCTACGACGCGGCCACGTTCAAGGAGGTCAAGCGCCTGCCCATGAGCAAGCCGGTCGGCAAGTACAACGTGTGGAACAAGATCACGCGCTCCGAGGGAACGTCACATTGACGAAGCCCCCCTGCGCCGCTGCGCGGCTTCCCCCGCAGGGGGACGCAGCCAGTGGCCCGGCGAAGCCGGTTCCACGGCTGCCCTGGGACCAGGCACGCGCTCCGGATATGCGCTCGCTCCATCTCCGTTCGAAGGGCTCTCGCCGTGGCTGAGCGAGCAGTCGCGCCCCGCCTGGCCGGCGACGGCATCGTCTGGCTGCTGGTGCTGGCCGAGCTGCTGACCTTCGGCCTGCTGTTCGTGTCGTTCGCGTTCGCGCGCTGGCGCGAGCCGGAGGTGTTCGCGCAAGGCCAGGCGGTATTGAGCCTGCACACCGGGGCGCTCAACACCCTGTTGCTGGTCGCGGCCAGCTGGGCGGCCGTGCGCGCGGTGCGGGCGTTTGAAGCCGACCGTGGCGACATCGGCGCCCACTGGTTGCTGGTCGCGCTGGCCGGCGCCGTCGGCTTTCTCATCGTCAAGTCGCACGAATTCGTGGGCAAGGTGCAGGCGGGTTTCGACTGGGCCACCGACGCCTTCACGCTGCTCTACACCCTGCTCACGGGCTTCCACTTCCTGCACGTGGTCGTGGGCGCCATCGTGTTCGCGCTGCTGTGGCGCAAGGCGCGGGTCGGTGTCTACGGCCGGGACCACCACATGGGCCCCGCCTCGGGCGCGGTGTTCTGGCACATGGTGGACCTGCTGTGGATGGTGCTGTTCCCGCTGGTCTACGTCGTTCGTTGATGAAAGGGCAGGGCATGCGCCTCACCAGGGTCGACGCCGTTTTCGCGCTGCTGGCGGTCGCCACGCTGGCGAGCGGGTGGCTGGGCGAGGGCGCGGCCGTCAGCGGGCAACACCTGGGCGCGGCCGCGACCCTGGCGGTGCTCGCGCTCGCGGCCTTCAAGGGCGCGCTGATCGCGCTCGACTACATGGAGCTGCGCACCGCGCCCGCGCTGTGGCGGCGCTTGGTGATGGGCTGGCTGGTGGTGGTGATCGGGCTGGTCCTGCTGGCCAGCCTGCTGCTGCGCGCGTGAGCCTTCAGCGCCCGCGCCGCACCGCCCGCACCATCACCGCGCCAAACAGCACGAAGGCCAGCGCGTGGCCCGCGCCCGCCACGGCCAGGCCCGTGGCCCAGCCACTGGGCGCGGCCACGGTGCGCAGCGCCAGGCTGGCGCCCAGCACCGCCAGCGGCAGCAGCGCCCAGCGCGTGGGCTCGGGCCGCCAGCCGGCCAGGGCCGGCAGCATGATGGGCGCGTGGCCGAACACCATGGCCATCACGAAGCCCAGCCACAGCCCGTGCCAGGCCACGGGCTGCCCGGCCAGCCCGAGCCCGGCCGCCAGCAGCAGCCAGACGTAGCCCACCGAGAGGCAGATCGCGGTGTGGCCGGCCCAGCCCTTGGCGCGCCACTGCTTGGTGGCGACATCGAAGCGCAGCAGCCAGAGCGCGAGCGCACCCAGCGCCAGCCACCACAGCGCCATGGCCGCGCCGGTGGCGCCGAACGCCGCCAGCGCCACGGCGAGCGCCAGCGCGCCCCAGCCGGCGAGAAAGGCCTGCGCGCTCCAGCGCGGCAGCCGCACCAGGCGCGTGAGTTCGCGCCGCTCGCCCGCGATGGTCAACACCAGGAAGGCGCTCCAGCCCAGGCGGGCCAGATCGGGCTGACCGAAGGCAAAGCCCAGCGTGCCGGCCAGCAGGGCCACTGCCCCGGAGGCCTCGACCGCGAGCGGGAGCGACATGGCGCGGCGCCAGCCGGCCCAGGCGTACAGCCCCACCAGGCCGGCGGCCGAGACGGCCCACAGCGCCTCGGCCGGCCGCCACCAGCCGCCGCCCCAGGCCAGCAGGCCGCCGATGGCTGCCAGCGCCGGCACCCAGAGGCCGCGGCGCAGCGCCACCGCGCGCTCCAGCGCGATCAGCGTGCCGAAGAAGCCGGCCATCATGACCGCGCCGTGCGCCGCCACCGCCAGGGCGCCGGTGGGGCCGTGGTCGCCCGCGGGCAGGCTGCCCAGGCGCACCAGGCCGCCGCCGAGCGCGCCCAGCAGGTTGAGCACGGCGAGCAGCGCCACCGCCGCGACGGCGACCCGTGGCAAGGGCGGTGGCTCTGCGGGGCGCTGCGTGGCCGCCGATGAGATCGGTTTCGTGTTCACCACCCGAAACGCTCCCGCAGCGCGGGGGCCAGCCGTTCGGGCGACCACTCGGTGTCCCAGTCCATTCGCACGTCCACCGTGGTGCCGGGCGGGCAGGCGCGCTGCACGGCGGTCTGCGCGTCGTCCACCATCACGTCGGCCATGGGGCAGGTGGCGCTGGTGGGGATGAGGGTCACGGCCACGGCGCTGCCGTCGATCCGGACCTCGCCGACCACACCCAGATCCACCAGGTTTTCGCCCATTTCGGGGTCGTCCACCTGGGCCAGGGCGCTCATCACGGCGGCGTGCAGGTCGTCGGGCGGGACGGCGGGGAGGGCTGTGCTGTTCATGCGTTCGGCCTTGTGTGGGGGCGTCTGGCGCCGTTGCAACGAGCTTCCCCGAACAATCTGGGCGCTTCCTTGAACTGGTTCAAGGAACATACCCGAGCAAAAAAGGAGGATACCGCCATCGCCAACCGATGGAGGGTTCCATGAGCCAGAGTCAAAGCGGGTTTACCAAACAGATGGCCCGCAACATGTTTTACGGAGGCAGCGTGTTTTTCGCGCTGCTGTTTGCGGTGATCGTGTTCGACACGGAAAGCCGCATCCCCGAGCGTTCCAACGCCAAGGCCATCACCCCCGCGGTGGTGGCGGGCAAGAAGATCTGGGAAACGCGCAACTGCATCGGCTGTCACACGCTGCTGGGCGAGGGCGCGTACTTCGCCCCCGAGCTGGGCAACGTCTACAAGCGCCGCGGGGGTGATTTCATCAAGGGCTGGATGCAGGCCATGCCCACCGGCGCACCGCACCGCCGCCAGATGCCGCAGTTCAACCTGAACGAGCAGCAGCTCAACGACCTGGTCGAGTTCCTGAAGTGGACCGGCGAGATCAACACCGAGCAGTGGCCGCCCAACATCGAAGGTTGAGAGGAGAAAACACCATGACCATATCCACACTCAAATACCAGAGCCAGTCGGTCTCGAAGCTCTACTTCATCGCCGCCATGGCGCTGTTCGCGGGGCAGATCATCTTCGGCATCGGCCTGGGCCTGCAATACGTGATCGGGGACCTGTTCTTCCCCTACATCCCGTTCAACATCGCGCGGATGGTGCACACCAACCTGCTGATCGTCTGGCTGCTGTTCGGCTTCATGGGCGCGGCCTACTACATGGTGCCCGAGGAGTCGGAAACCGAGCTCTACTCGCCCTTGCTGGCGAAAGTGCTGTTCTGGATCTTCCTGGCCGCCGGCTCGCTCACCATCGTGGGCTACCTCACGGTGCCCTACGCCAAGCTCGCCGAACTCACCGGCAACGACCTGCTGCAGACCATGGGGCGCGAGTTCCTGGAGCAGCCGCTGCCGACCAAGCTCGGCATCGTGGTCGTGGCGCTGGGCTTCCTGTTCAACATCAGCATGACGGCCCTGCGCGGCCGCAAGACCAGCATCACGCTGGTGCTGCTGATGGGCCTCTGGGGCCTGGCGATCTTCTTTCTGTTCAGCTTCGTCAACCCGGAAAACCTGGTGCGCGACAAGATGTACTGGTGGTTCGTGGTGCACCTCTGGGTGGAAGGCGTGTGGGAACTGATCCTGGGCGCGCTGCTGGCCTACGTGCTGGTCAAGACCACGGGCGTGGACCGTGAAGTGATCGACAAGTGGCTCTACGTGATCGTCGCCTTCGCGCTGATGACCGGCATCCTGGGCACGGGCCACCACTTCTTCTTCATCGGCCTGCCCGGCTACTGGCACTGGATCGGTTCGATCTTCTCGGCCATGGAGCCCATCCCCTTCTTCATGATGACGGTGTTCGCCTTCAACATGGTGCAGCGCCGCCGCCGCGACCACCCCAACCAGGCCGCCGTGCTCTGGGCGCTGGGCACCGCCGTCATGGGCTTCCTGGGCGCGGGTCTGTGGGGCTTCGCCCACACCCTGAGCGCGGTCAACTACTACACCCACGGCTCGCAAGTCACCGCGGCCCACGGCCACCTGGCCTTCTACGGCGCCTATGTGCTGGTGGTGATCACGCTGATCAGCTACGCCATGCCCACGCTGCGCGGCCGCATCGCCAACAGCCAGAAGGCCCAGGCGTATGAAATGTGGAGCTTCTGGATCATGACCATCGGCATGGGCATCATGGTGCTGGCCCTCACCGGCGCCGGCATCCTGCAGGTGTGGCTGCAACGCATGCCCACCACCGGCGCCATGAGCTTCATGGCCACGCAGGACCAGCTGGTGCTGTTCTACTGGGTGCGCATCGCCGGCGGCGTGGTGTTCCTGCTCGGCCAGTTCACCTACTTCGCCAGCTTCTTCGTGGGCGGCCAGCACGTGTTGAAGGACAACGCTGCGACCGCCTCCTCGGGCGGCGGCATGCTCGGCGCCCGCCCGGCACAACGCGCCTGAAACCCAGCGAGTGAACGCCATGGACCACAGCGACATCCACCGCCTGGCACAGGTACCGTTCTACGCCGAGCAGGCGGGTGAGGCGACGCTCTTCGAACATGCCTTCCGCCAGCGCCTGCCGGTGCTGATCAAGGGCCCCACGGGCTGCGGCAAGACGCGCTTCGTGGAGCACATGGCGGCCCGCCTGGGCCGGCCGCTCATCACCGTGAGCTGCCACGACGACCTGAGCGCGGCCGACCTCGTGGGCCGCCACCTCATCGGTGCCGATGGCACGGTGTGGGCCGACGGGCCGCTGGCCCGCGCCGTGCGCACCGGCGCCATCTGCTACCTCGACGAGGTGGTGGAAGCCCGCAAGGACACCACCGTGGTGCTGCACCCGCTGGCCGACGACCGGCGCGTGCTGCCCATCGAACGCACCGGCGAGCAGCTGGTGGCGCCGCCCGGTTTCATGCTGGTCATCAGCTACAACCCGGGCTACCAGAACCTGCTGAAAAGCCTGAAACCCAGCACCCGCCAGCGCTTCATCGCGCTGACCTTCGGCTACCCCGCACCGGCGGTGGAGCGCGCCATCATCGAAGCCGAAACCGGCGTGGATGCCGCGCTGGCCGACCGGCTGGTGCAGTTGGCCACGGCCCTGCGGCGCCTGACCGACCACGACCTCGAAGAGACCGCGAGCACGCGCCTGCTGGTGATGGCCGCGCGCCTCGTGGCCAGCGGCCTGCCGCTGCACACGGCCTGCCGGGCGGCCATCGTGGACGCCCTGACCGACGACGCCGAGACCGCGGCGGCGCTGGACGAGGTGGTGTCGGCTGTCATTGCCCCCGTGCGCTGACTTTTTTGCGGCGGCGGCGCTGCGCTCCCTCCTCTGTTTGTCACACCATGCAACGCCGCCGCCTTTTCTTTCAACTCGGCTTCTTCGCGCTGTTCCTGCTGGCCCCCGCGCTGGACCTGCTGCGCTTCGACCTCAATCAAGCCCAGCTCTGGTTTCTGGGGCAGCGCTGGAGCCTGGGCATCGACGCCTTCAAGGCGGGCGAGATCAGCGCCAACGAGGCGGCGATGCGCATTTTCCTGCGCGCCTTCCTGCCCGCCATCGTGGCGGTCGTGGCCTTTCTGGGCGTGGCCTGGCGCTACGGCCGCCTGTATTGCGGCTGGCTCTGCCCGCACTTCACCCTGGTCGAAACGCTCAACACCGCGCTGCACCGTGCCTGCGGCAAGCTCAGCGTCTGGGACCGGCACCGCACCACCCGCGCCGGGGTGAAGCCCTCGGCGCGCTGGTGGCCGGTGTTCGGCGGGCTGTGCCTCGCCTTTGGCTTCATGTGGGCCATCACGCTGCTCACCTACCTGCTGCCGCCCGCGACCATCTGGGGCAACCTGTTCGCTGGCACGCTCACGCCCAACCAGGCACGTTTCCTGGTCATCAGCACCGCCGTGTTCACGGCCGAGTTCGCTTTTGCGCGCCACCTGTTCTGCCGCTTCGGCTGCGCGGTCGGCCTGTTCCAGAGCCTGGCCTGGATGGCGAACCCCAAGGGCATGGTGGTCGCGTTCGACCGCGACAACGCGCGCGACTGCCGCACCTGCACGACGACCACCCATCCACAGGGTTCGGCCTGCGACAACGGCTGCCCGATGCGCCTGCACCCGCGCAACATCAAACGCATGATGTTTTCCTGCGTGCAGTGTGGCCAGTGCCTGGATTCGTGCGATGAAACCCAGACCGCACAAGCGCGCGAGCCACTGCTGCAATGGAAAGTGGGCGCCGATGCGGTGCGCGAAACCCTGCGACAGCGCAAGGCCGAACTGGAACTGGAACACCCCCTGCGCCGCTTCGCGTCTTCCCCCCCTGAGAGGGGGGGACCCCACCAGCAGCCCGGTGAAACCGGTTCTGCGGTGGGTCCCGGAAGCCGTGGGCGCATCCCCTGTTGAATCGGAGCATTGAGATGGAAGAGTGGGTCGGCCAGCAATGGCACCGTTTCATCCACCGCGCGGCAAGCCGCCAGCACGCGCACGCCGCCGTGCACCTGCCTGAGGTGCAGCGCGCCATCGGCATGCTGTTTCGCGCGGCGGGCGGTGCCCACGGCGTGCGCCTGGCGCCCGCCACCGACAGCCGCAGCGGCGGCCCGCGCGACTGGCTGCAGCGCATCGCCGGCAGCGGCACGCACGCGGCCACCGGCCGGCTGGAGACCGAGGCGCTGTCGCTGCCGCCGACCGTGGCCGTGTTCGATGACGTGGCGCTGAACCGCGCGCTCTATCTCTGGCTGGCCGCGCAGGGCGCCTGCATTGAAGCCACCGGCGACTGGCTGGGCGACAACGTGCGCGCCAGCGCGCAGGTGCTGCAGACCTTCCCCGGCCTGGTGGCGCGCCATCTAGATCTGCTGGCGGCCCAGCTCGCGCTGCGGCCCGATCCGGCGCGCCTCAAGGGGGCGGCGGCCGAGGCCGAGCGCACCGTGCAGCAGGCGCTGCGGGGTGCCTTGCCCGCTGCGCGCAGCGGTCTGCAACCGCAGGACGTGGCCCCGGTCTGGCTCTGGCTCGACGCCGGTGGCGAGCCTGCGGCCGCGGTGGCGCGGCCCGATGGCGCACAGGCCCCGGGCGATGCCCGCAAACCCGCGGCCAGCGATGCGCGCCGCCGCCGCGCCCAGGCCGTGAGCGATCAGCGCGACAAGGCGCCGCTGATGATGTTTTTCCGCGCCGAGTCCATCCTGTCCTGGGGCGAGTTC